>NZ_JBXWML010000035.1:0-1446 GCF_059609845.1 Ruegeria sp. YTSC002 | reverse complement strand
ATATTGCAATTAAGGGTACAAAAACGCCCCGGAACGCCGTGAATCCGCAAATTCTGATTAATTAGGGTACAGTGACACCAAATTGGCGCACCACAGGTTTCTGAACTGCCGGTTCTTCAGTGGGGCAAAGGGAGTGGTGGACATAAAGCGAATCACAATTGGTCGCCCAAATTGGACATACCAAAGCATATTATCCAAAATCGGTCCGAAAAGCCACAGCAATGATCGCTGTCTTTACAGGGCTAAGTTTTGACCGCTTTGAACAATGCACACGCGGTGCGTTCGTTCTGGATCTCGCTGATACCGTCCACGTAATTCGCGATGCGGGCAAACTCGACCGTTTTGAACGTCTCTGCCCCCCCGAAGAGGCCGACGCCGTGTTACTCGACCTTTTTGAAAGACTACCGGAAGCCAGGATTGAATAACGATTTCATCGAGATGCCATTTGTCGCTAGGCACAGGCCGGACTGTCCTGATGCTGTCCGCAATATGTCGGTCAAGCCGATCGACCCAAAACCGGACCGCTTCACGGCTTACAATCACCCCGCTACCAAAATTTCTGGTATGCTAATCTGGTATTACATGGTATTAGTGGAGCAAAAGGAACGAAAGCCGGGACCATCGAAAGTTCTGTTCATGAAGAAATGCCTTCACATAGTTGTTTTCAAACCAGGTCTTCTTCTTGCCTTACTGATTGACAAATTCGCGAAGCGAACTCCTCGACAGATAGAAGAGAATTTCTCCAATCGATGTAGCGGGGATTTGGATGAGCATGAAAAGCGTGAAGCGTTAGACAACCTCTTGCGGTATGGTACATTCTGAAAGCCACGATTGGGCAGTCTGATTTGATTCGACCGATATGATTGTTAATGTCTGTCTGGCCTTTGGTTTATTTGGACGATGGCTTCGGGTACCGGTGGAAGGTACCTTAGAGCGTTGTGAGGCAGTTTTTTGTTGTAGTGCTTGCTCCAACCTTCGATTTTGATCTGTGGTTCTCTCTCAAGAGTAGAAGATTTCCCGGTGAGCAGCGCATTGCGGACTCGCACATTGAGGAGTTTGTTCCGGCTTGGGAGGTAGGATGACACCATCTCATGTGCGTTATTGCTTTTCCCGACACGATGAGATTACCCTGCGGTTGCGCGACCTAGCGAAGTCGGGGCGATATGAGGAAGTAGTCGCTGCGGCATTTGTTGTGGACGGCGGCATTTATCGGCACGACTTTGTTGCCCAGGCGGTGGTGAACGGCCTGATGCAGGCGGGTCTTGAAAGCGGTGTGCCTGTTTTGTCGGTGTCCCTTACCCCGCATCAGTATCAGGAAACCGAGCATCACTCCCGGATTTACCGGCAGCACTTTGTGGTAAAGGGTCGTGAGGCTGCCGACGCTGCGCTGCAGCTCACGCGTGTGCGCGAAGAGTTGGCGGCTTAAAGTAAGTTCGGCGGCGCCGT
>NZ_JBXWML010000034.1:0-1662 GCF_059609845.1 Ruegeria sp. YTSC002 | reverse complement strand
CCCACATTTCCCAAGTAAGGCGCTGATTTCGCTGTCCTGACCATTATATTTCCTATATAAAACATGGTGTTGAAGGCTGCGAGGGGCGCGTTTCATGGATCACCCAGAGGGTGCGGGCTTGCAACGGGCAGATCGGGTGGATTTCGACCCTCGCGTGCGGCTGGAATTTCGCGGCACGCAGCTCAGTTCCGACGGCGGCCTTCTGGTGATGCGCGAGCTTGATGACGCGCTCGGGTTGTCCGATTTGGCGTCAGCGGCGCTGCGCGATACTCGCTCTGGCAAGAACACGGTCCATCGGCTCGACGGCCTGTTCCGGCAATCAGTCTTTGGGCGGCTGGCCGGATACGAGGATGTCAACGACGCCAACCGTCTCGCCTGCGATCCGGTCATGCGCCAAGTTGTCGGCGGCAGAGCGGTCGATGCACAAGCGGCCTCGGCATCGCAGATGGGACGGTTCGAGACCGAGACGCTGGCTCTGGCCGGGAACCGTGCCGCGCTGGCCGACCTGAACGGGCAATGGATCGACCGGTTCCATGACCGTAACGGGCTGAAGTACATCGTTCTGGACATGGACAGCTCGGTCAGCCCGACCCATGGCGACCAGGAAGGGTCCGCCTGGAATGGCCATTTCGACTGTAGCTGCTATCACCCCAACTTTCTGTTCAACCAGTTCGGGATGCTGGAACGCTGCGCCCTGCGCCATGGCAACGTCCACAGCGCCGATGGCTGGCGTGATGTTCTCGACCCCGTCATTGCGCGCTACGCGGAGCGCGACCTTGGTGGCAGGTTCTTCCGGGCCGATGCTGCCTACGCGATCCCGGCGATCTATGAGCGATTGGAAGAAGCGCGGTTCTTCTACGCCATCCGGCTGCCCGCAAACGCGGTCCTCAAGGACAAGATCGCGCATCGGCTAACGCGCCCTGTCGGGCGGCCGTCACTGACCAAGGTCAAGCGGTTCTTCGAGGAATTCGAGTATCAGGCGGCGTCCTGGGACAAGGAACGCCGGGTGATCGCCAAGATCGAATGGCATCCGGGCGAACTGTTCCCGCGTGTCGGCTTCATCGTCACCAACCTGCCGATGGAGCCGGACTGGGTGGTGCGGTTCTACAACCAGCGCGGCACCGCCGAGCAGCACATCAAAGAGGGCAAATACGCCTTTCGCTGGACGCGGCTGTCGTGCCGGAAGTTCCGCGACAATGAGGTGCGGCTGCAACTGCACGCCCTGGCGTACAACCTGGCCACCTTCTTGCGCTGCATCGAGCTGCCCGAGGCCATGGCCGACTGGTCGTTGACCAGCCTGCAACTGAAGCTGATCAAGATCGGGGCACGTGTGGTCCGTCACGCCCGCACCATCACCTTCCAGCTGGCCGAGGTCGCTGTCACCGGCACGATGGTACGCGCCATCCTCGCCGCTATCCGCCGATTGCGAGCGCCACCGCTATGCGCATGATCGCGATCCACGCTCAAACTGAACGAAAGCGGCTGGACAGATCTGTCCGCTGCGCTGAAAAACGCCGCCCCTGGGCAAGGAAACAGCGGCTTCGCGGTCTGATCCGTCCAGATCCAGCAGTCTGCGCGACCGCAGGTGCCGCTTGCGGCAGAAAATCCTTGTCTAGCGCTCGGATACAGGCGATCTTCACCTCAAACGACACGCCACTTGGG
>NZ_JBXWML010000033.1:0-1777 GCF_059609845.1 Ruegeria sp. YTSC002 | reverse complement strand
AGCACCCACATGAAGATGACGACGGAAGAGGCGTTTGTTAAGGTTTTGCAGATGCACGGGATCGAGCATGCGTTCGGGATCATTGGATCTGCGATGATGCCGATCTCGGACTTGTTCCCGAAGGCCGGGATCATGTTCTGGGACTGTGCGCATGAAGGCTCGGCCGGCATGATGGCCGACGGCTATACCCGCGCCACCGGCAAGATGTCGATGATGATCGCGCAGAACGGCCCGGGCATCACCAACTTCGTGACGGCGGTGAAGACGGCCTACTGGAACCACACGCCGCTGCTGCTGGTCACCCCGCAGGCGGCGAACAAGACCATCGGTCAGGGCGGTTTCCAGGAAGTCGAGCAGATGAAGCTGTTCGAAGACATGGTCGCCTATCAGGAAGAGGTCCGCGATCCGACCCGCGTCATCGAGGTTCTGAACCGCGTGATCATGAAAGCCAAGCGCGCCAGCGCCCCGGCCCAGATCAACATCCCGCGTGATTTCTGG
Source organism: Ruegeria sp. YTSC002 (assembly GCF_059609845.1). Lineage (NCBI taxonomy): Bacteria > Pseudomonadati > Pseudomonadota > Alphaproteobacteria > Rhodobacterales > Roseobacteraceae > Ruegeria > Ruegeria sp. YTSC002. Next base: position 1,279 of record NZ_JBXWML010000033.1, on the reverse strand, counting down.
ACCCAGGTGATCGATGTTGATCTGCCCGCCATCGTCGATTTCGAACGCCCCGCGGGCGGCGAAACCGCCGTGGCGCAGGCGGCTGAACTGCTGTCGAACGCCAAGAACCCGGTGATCCTGAACGGTGCCGGCGTGGTTCTGTCCAAAGGCGGGATCGAGGCCTCGAAAGCACTGGCCGAGCGTCTGGATGCGCCGGTCTGCGTCGGCTATCAGCACAACGACGCCTTCCCCGGCAGCCACCCTCTGTTTGCCGGTCCGCTGGGCTACAACGGTTCGAAAGCCGGGATGGAGCTGATCAGCGAGGCCGACGTGGTGCTGTGCCTCGGCACCCGCCTGAACCCGTTCTCGACCCTGCCCGGCTATGGCATGGAATACTGGCCGGCCAACGCCAAGATCATCCAGGTCGACATCAACCCCGACCGGATCGGCCTGACCAAGAAGGTCAGCGTGGGCATCGTGGGTGACGCGGCCAAGGTGGCGACTGGCATCCTGAACCAGCTGAGCGACACCGCGGGCGACGAGGGCCGCGAAGAACGCAAGGCGAAGATCGCCGAGAAGAAGTCCCGCTGGGCCCAGCAGCTGAGCAGCATGGACCACGAGGATGATGATCCCGGCACCACCTGGAACCAGCGCGCCCGCGCGGCCAAGCCCGACTGGATGAGCCCCCGCATGGCCTGGCGCGCCATTCAGGCGGCGCTGCCGAAAGAGGCGATCATCAGTTCGGACATCGGCAACAACTGCGCCATCGGCAACGCCTATCCGTCCTTCGAGGCGGGCCGCAAATACCTGGCGCCGGGCCTGTTCGGGCCCTGTGGCTATGGCCTGCCGGCCATCGTCGGTGCCAAGATCGGCTGCCCGGACGTTCCGGTCGTGGGCTTTGCCGGTGACGGCGCCTTCGGCATCGCGGTGAACGAACTGACCGCGATCGGGCGTGAGGAATGGCCCGCCGTGACCCAGATCGTCTTCCGCAACTATCAGTGGGGCGCGGAAAAGCGCAACTCGACCCTGTGGTTCGACGACAACTTCGTGGGCACCGAGCTGGACACCAAAGTGTCTTACGCCGGTATTGCGCAGGCCTGTGGCCTGAAGGGCGTCGTGGCCCGCACCCAGGACGAGCTGACCGCGGCGCTGAACCAGGCGATCGAGGACCAGAAGAACGGCATCACCACGCTGATCGAGGCCCTGATCAACCAGGAACTCGGCGAACCTTTCCGCCGCGACGCAATGAAAAAACCCGTCGCCGTCGCCGGAATCTCGGCCGACGACATGAAAGCTCAGG
>NZ_JBXWML010000032.1:0-2351 GCF_059609845.1 Ruegeria sp. YTSC002 | reverse complement strand
CTGGCTGCCAATGGCGAAGACGGCAACGGCGCCGTCGAAGCCAAGGTCAAGGCCGAAGTCGCAGACCTCTGCGCACGCTTCCCGATCTATCCGAACCTGTAAGACGAAGGACCCGAACCCATGAGTTTTCATTCCATTGACCAAGCCCCAGCCCGTCTGAACCGCAGTGAATTGGCCGTACCCGGCAGCCAACCCGGAATGTTCGAAAAGGCAGCTAAATCCGATGTGGACGTTATTTTCCTTGATCTGGAAGACGCTGTTGCGCCGGATGAAAAAGAACAAGCCCGCAGGAACATCATTCAGGCGCTGAACGACATCGACTGGGGCAACAAGACCATGTCGGTTCGGATCAACGGTCTGGACACGCATTACATGTACCGCGACGTCGTCGATGTGGTCGAGCAGGCTGGTGAACGGCTGGACCTGATCATGGTCCCCAAGGTCGGGACGGCTGCTGATGTCTATGCCGTCGATATGCTGGTGACCCAGATCGAAGACGCCAAGGGTTACAAAAAACGGATCGGGTTCGAGCACATCATCGAAACCGCGCTTGGCATGCAGAATGTCAGTGAGATTGCGGCAGCATCCAAGCGCAATGAAAGCCTGCACTTCGGCGTGGCCGACTATGCGGCCTCGACCCGTGCGCGCACCACGATCATCGGCGGTGTGAACCCGGACTACTCTGTTTTGACGGATACGGATTCGGACGGTGGGCGCCAGACCCATTGGGGTGATATGTGGCATTATGCACTGGCCCGCATGGTGGTTGCGGCGCGCGCCAACGGACTGCGCCCGATTGACGGACCTTTTGGCGATTTTCAGGACCCGGACGGTTACAAGGCTGCCGCAAAACGCGCCGCCGTTCTGGGTTGCGAGGGCAAATGGGCCATTCATCCAAGCCAGATCGCACTTGCCAACGAGGTGATGTCGCCGTCGGACGCCGAGGTCAACAAGGCTCAGCGCATTCTCGTCGCCATGGCCGAGGCCGAAGCCGATGGAAAAGGCGCTGTTTCGCTGGACGGCCGGCTGATAGATTACGCCTCGATCCGTCAGGCCGAAGTGCTGGTGGAAAAGGCAAGCCAGATTGCTGCGGCGTGAACCAAACCAAAGCTGCGTGGGCAAACTGCCCACGCGATAGTATCGCCCGTTGCGCACGTCGAAGAAGTGCTAGGATCCTTCCGGCGCCATCGACCCCATGAACCGACGGTCGCGCACATCATCCGGGCTGGTTTTGTAGCAGCGTTGAAACGCACGTTTCAAAGCGACGGTCGATGAAAAACCAGTGGCTGCCGAGATTTCGATCTGCGACATGTTCGTGAACTGCAACAGGTTCTGCGCCCGTTCCAGACGAAGCTCCTTGTACGTGGAAAGAAGCTTTGCACCGGTTTTGCTCAGGAACCGTCGTTGCAGCTGCCGCGTCGAGGTTTTGAGCAAACGGGAAAGATCGGAAATCGTCAGAGGATCTTCGATGTTTTCCTGCATCGCATCCAAAGTACGCACCACCAAAAGATCACCCTTTGCCCTGTGCACCAACCGGGCAGCCAACCTGCTTTCGTGTTTTTGCGTGGGTTCGGTCAGACCAATATAGCTGCGCAGTGCGTCCGCTATATGCTCTCCGTGATCCATGGACACGAATTCGGACAACAGCCGCAACGCGCTCAGTCTGCTGGTTGCGCTGTGGGGGTGCCCGTCGGCGGCCAGATGGGTTGCCGCACCGCAGCTTTCCAATCCGCTTTCCAGCGCGGCCGCAGCAAAGTTGGGATGAACCGCAACGATGTTTCGGCCCGCTCTGCCCAGTTGCACCAGCAGCAGGACAGCTCCGCCGACCAGAACGGTCCTTGAAGACAGGTTGAGAACTTGCGAAATCCAGCTTCTGCGCGGACCGGAGACGTCCCAGTTGTTCTCCAGGTCGCCCCAAAATATCGCCGTCCGACCTGTCCAATAAAGAGGCCCGCCGACCGAGTCATTTCCGGACACCCGGAGATTGACGACGTAAGAGCAGTTTTCGACCAGGCTGTTCAGAGCTTGATAGAACTCGACGACGATTTCAGCCGATGCCAGCGCCCGCGTGTCGCTGAGGATAACATCGATGTGTTTTAGTCTTTCGGGAACCTCCGGCCCGGTCGTTGCCAGGTTGGGGCGATCATTTGCGAGGACATAGTGTTTCATTGTTCCTCCATCGAATTGACGAGAGGCAGCGCCTCGCAGGACGCTGCCCTCTTTCTTGGATTTCAATCCGCCAGGGCAAAAGGCGGATTGCTATGCCCGGTTCCCTATTCCGCGGCGTCTTGGTATGCGTCCATTGGGGGGCATGTGCAGACGAGGTTTCGGTCGCCATATGCGTTGTCGAC
>NZ_JBXWML010000031.1:0-3377 GCF_059609845.1 Ruegeria sp. YTSC002 | reverse complement strand
TTGCAAATCCAGGCTTCAAACGCCGCGACGGCAGTGGTTGGCTCTTTGTTGGAGAGCCGCGTGATCCAATACCGTCCGGTCGTGACTTCCGTATCGAACGGGCGCACCAGTCGCCCCTCAGATACCAGAGCCTGAAACATGGCATAGGGAAGCAGCGCCACGCCTACGCCCCTTGCCGCCAATTCCGCCATGGCGACAGAAGAATCGTAAATTGGGCCTTCCAGATGGGGTGCCCCCATACCCGCTTCTCTAAACCAGATGGGCCATTCATCTGCGCGATAAGAACGCAGCAGCTTGTGGTTTAGCAAGGCTTCGGGGTCTTTGAGTGCTAGCGCCACAGAGGGTGCGCACATCGGTGTCAGCGGTGTTTCCATCAAAGGCTGTGCGGTCAGTCCAGGCCAGCGTCCAGCACCGAAACGGATCGCCAGATCAAGGCCCTCTCGGGCAATGTCGACCCGATTGTTATTGGTGAAGAAACGAACGCTGATGCCGGGATGGGATGTTTCAAATTCCTTCAAGTACTCTGTGAGCCACCCGACAGCAAATGTCGTCACAACACCCACATTCAGTGTTTCATGATAGCGTCCGTCCGTGAACCGATCCAAAACGCCGCTGATGCGATCAAGGCTTGCGGTCAGGACCGGTAGCAACGCCTCGCCTTCCGGAGTAAGCAGCAACCCCTTGGACGTCCGGTGAAACAACTTCGCACCAAGCTGGTCTTCCAGGCGCAATATTTGATGGCTGACAGCCGCCTGAGTCACGCAGAGTTCTACGGCGGCATTGGTGAAACTACCCTGACGGGCAGCGGCCTCAAAGCTGCGCAGCGCGTTGAGGGGGATGTTTGGGCGATCCATAGGCATTACTTTTTCTCATGCGATATTCGAGATTTAGTCGTTTGCGCACCGAATGGAAAGGCTCTAGCACCTCCCTCATGAACTGCATCAATGGCGGTTCCGTAGTTATCGACCGACGAATCATCTCAGAAACCCTCGTGGTTTGCCTTTTCAGCGTGTCTGAAAGGACGAGATTGTGCGTCCTCAAGAAAGAAGAAGGCAAGACCTATGAAGACATATATTCTGGCAGTCCTGAGCGCGGCTTTGATCACGGGAAATGCGGCCCCCCTGTGGGCGCAAGACCTGCAAAATACAGTCGCCGACTGGGAGGAGCGATTGAATGCGCGCATCGGGGTTGTGCTGCGTGACACCTCCTCAGATTGGGAAATTTCGATGCGTGCAGAGGAAAGATTTCCGATGTCGAGTACGTTCAAATCCCTCCTGTGCGGTGCGGTTCTGTCGCGTGTGGATGCTGGGCAAGAAGACCTAGACCGGCGCGTAACCTATGCCGAAGGCGATCTGGTTGCCTATTCCCCTGTGACAGAGCAACATCTGGATAATGGCCTCACAGTCGGTGAACTCTGCGAGGCAACCGTGACTCTCAGCGACAACACGGCGGGCAATCTCTTGCTCGATACTGTTGGTGGTCCTGAGGGGCTGACCAACTTTCTGCGCGACATCGGGGATCAGACCACACGTCTGGATCGCTGGGAAACGGCTTTGAACGAAGCGGCACCCGGAGACCCACGGGATACGTCTACACCTTCGGCGATCCTGAACACGTTGGAAACGTTACTGCTGGGCGATGTTTTGGAACCCGCGACTGCGGCACAGCTGCGCCAGTGGATGATTGACGATCAGGTGGCCGATGCGCTGATCCGGGCGCATCTGCCCGAAGGCTGGGTGATTGGCGACAAAACCGGGGCGGGGGGCAATGGCTCCCGCGCGATCATTGCATTCATCGAACCAGAGGCGGATGTTAACTACTTTGCAGCGATCTATCTCACCGAAAGCGATGCGGATTTCGCGCTACGCAATCAGGTGGTTTCAGAGATTGGTCAGGCTATGATTGCCGAGATAAACGCCCGATAAAAGCATACATCAGGGGCCGCTCATCTGCGGTCCCTGCCCGATAAACGGTATTGCACTATGAAAAACAGTTGGCTCATTCATACGTTTCTAAGCGCGCTGGTGGCGTCTTTGCCCGGGCTTGTGGTGGCTCAAATCGGTGATGCTGATAGTTGGAGTGTTCAGAAATGCCAGCTTTACCAAAGCGCCGTTAATGACGCTCTGGGTATCCTTGGAACCTCTGGCATACGAGCGGAACTATTGGAACAAAACCAACAATTCATTGACGCTGGGTGCATTGAGCCAGGGAATATCTGTCCGCGGTCCAAAGATGAGCTTAAGCTGGCCAATCTACTGACGATTATGACGATGAACGAAGGCATGGCCAGCACATTTGTGCCGTTCAATTGTCCCTGACTCTCTTCTTCTCGCGTGAAATTGCGCTTTAGCTCACCAGTTCCCCCATAAACGAAGTCATTCGTGGAGATTCAACGAATGCGAGGCTTGCCCTACATCGTACCGGTTCAAACGCAGTGCAGTGAAGGTCAGGTTTGATGCCGTTTCAGGGTCCGATACACCGTTGGCCGCGACACGGAGAACACCTCGGCAAGATCGCTGATGGAGTACTCACCGGTGGCATGCATGCGGCAAAGTTCGCGCTGCTGCTTCTCAGATAGCTTGGGTTGTTTGCCGCGCAGTTTACCTTTGGCGCGTGCGATGGCCATGCCTTCTCGGGTTCGAATGCTGATCAGATCGGCCTCGAATTCGGCAAAGGTGGCGAGGATGTTGAAAAACATCTTTCCCATTGGGTCGGTCGGGTCATAGACGGATGAGCCGAGGGCAAGCTTTACCCCTTTCTTCTGGAGCTGGTCTGCTATGGCGCGGGCATCTGGCACGGAGCGGGCCAGCCGGTCGAGCTTGGGCACGACAAACGTGTCGCCTTCCCGCACAGCGGCAATGGCCTGATCCAGACCGGGGCGGGCGCGATTGGTGCCGGTCAAGCCATGATCTGTGTAAATGCGATCCGGGGCCACGCCGAGATTTTCCAGCGCTTGTTTCTGCGCAGTGAGGTCCTGGCTGTCGGTGGAGCAGCGGGCATATCCGATAAGAGTGGTGTTCATGGCCAAACTGTACGAATAAGGTCCCTTCATTGCAATTTTGATCGTACCATCTATATGAGACTTTCTTTGAGCCAGTTTTGTTGAAGGGGCGTCGTGGCGGGAAATCGTCCGCTGACCGATCCTCTTACGGACAAGCCCACTACCCTTCAATCAGGAATTAGAATTGCCAAGACGCCAGATTTTGAGCGACCGACAGCGGGCGGCGCTGTTTGATCTTCCAACCAATGAAGAGACCTTGCTGCGGCACTACACGCTGGCCGATGATGACATCGAACACATTCGATCCCGCCGCCGGGCACACAACCGTTTTGGGTTTGCGTTGCAACTTTGTGTCTTTCGCTATCCGGGTCGGCTG
>NZ_JBXWML010000030.1:0-3663 GCF_059609845.1 Ruegeria sp. YTSC002 | reverse complement strand
GGTGTCACTGTACCCTAATTAATCAGAATCTTGCTTGAAATTGTCCTGCAAAATCAATTGTGGTTTGTGCTCTCAATTTTCATATTGTACCGCTAATTACCATACTGTACCCTTAATTGCCGTACTGTCGATACTGTGGATAAGTTTCGGCCTATTGGGGCGGGGGATTTGCGTGGTAGATGAGCGTCTTGCGAAACACCGTGCAGCGGTTCTTCGGCCGATCCTGGAGCTTGAGAAGAGAGGTGAGCCGATCAGCGCGGCGATCGGAGATGCCGCTTGGGAACTGGGCTTGGCGAAAAGCCACACTTGGTCGCTTTACCGGCGTCTGAGAGAGAACGATGCACGTGCCACGGCGTTGGAGTTGGACCGTCGCGGGCCGAAACCAGGGTCGAAACGGATTGCCGAAGGCGTCGAAATCATCATCTATGAGAGCCTGCGAAAATACTATCTGAACCGCGAGCGCTCGAGCTTTCTTCGCATCTGGCGCGAGATTCGTGCCGAGTGCGTGGCGAAGGGGTTTCAGCCCCCGACCCGTAGAACGGTCAAAGCCCGTCTAGATGCTATGGATCAGCGAGAGGTCTTCCGGAAACGGCGCGGGGCAGAGGAGGCTGACAAGGTCTTTGCTGCGCGTCCGGGCCGCCTTGAAGTTTCAGCCCCGCTAGAAGTCGTTCAGATTGATCATACAACTTCAGACATCACGTTGGTCGATCACGTCAATCGACGGCCACTTGCGCGCCCCTATCTGACGGTTGCGATTGATGTCGCGACCCGGATCGTTCTCGGGGTCTATGTCACTTTCGACGAGCCATCTATCTTGTCGATCGCCCTATGTCTCGATCACTGCGTGCGCCGGAAATCGGTGCACGTCCCTGGAACAAAGGAAGAGCTGGTTTGGCCGACGGCCGGCATTCCGAAGGCGATCTACGTCGACAATGCGCGGGAGTTCCACAGCGACGCCTTCAGAATGGCCTGCGAAGATTGGGGCATCGCTGTCGAGTATCGTCCGCTTGGCGGCAAACACTACGGCGGCCATGTCGAACGGCTGATCGGAACAACTATGGGGGCCGTTCATGTGCTGCCCGGGACGACGCAATCCTCAATCGTTGAGAAGGGCGACTATGACAGCGAGAAGCATGCGGCCCTGACACTAACCGAGTTCGAGGATTGGCTTCATCTGGAAATCTGCCGATACCACAATACGGTTCACGAAGCTCTCGGACGAACCCCGCTCGCGGCATGGGCGGACATGGGCGGGGATACTGCGGGACGGCAGGTTGTCGATGTCGATGCCTTTAGGACAAGCTTCTTGCCTTTCGAATGTCGCCAGCTTGGGCGCACCGGGATCACGCTCTTTGGGGTCCATTACTGGAGTGATGTCTTTGCCTCGTTGGTCGGACGAGGGCAGGGCAAGGTACAGGTGAAATACGATCCGCGAGACTTATCGCAGGTGTGGGTCATCACCGGTGATGGCCGCGTGATCCCGGCGCGCTACCGGGATCTCAGCCACCCGCGGATATCGCTTTGGGAAAGTCGGCGAGCCCGGAAAGATTGGCAGGAAAAGCATGGTGGCCGGATCAACGAGCGGGTCCTATTCCAATTGATTGACGCGCAACGGCAGCTGGCTGAGGCGGCGCGCCAAAAAACGCGGATTGCCCGGCTAGAGAACGAAAGAGATGCGCGGCTACCCCGGCACCAACCGCGCCGTGATCCGTCGCGCGAAATGTTCGCGATTGATACAGGCAACCCTGATCTGCCTACCTATGAGATTGATGAGTTTAATGACCCCAGAAGAAAGAATTGACCGTATCCGCGGCGACCATTGGGTCGCGTTTGACCGTGCCACCATCGTTCTCAACCGATTGACATCCCTGATGGAAATGCCACAGCAAAGCCGGATGCCAGGGCTGATGGTTTATGGAAGTTCCGGCATAGGAAAGACGATGATCGCCAAGCGGATGGCGAGCAAATATCCAACGCAGTACAACGCTGAACTGGGCATCACGAAAACACCCATCCTGCTGGTTCAGGCCCCGCCGGCCCCGGACGAACGGCGGTTCTATCAGCACATCCTGGCGACGATCGGGGCGCCTATGTGGGGTCGGCATACCGTGTCCGAGCTTGAGGTGCGCGCGCTCAGTCATCTTCGGGACATGGACCTTAGGATGCTGATGATCGACGAAGTGCATAACCTGCTTGCTGGCAGCTACCGTGAGCAACGCCGTTTCCTGAACATGCTCCGGTTCCTCGCCAACGATCTCTGCGCCTCGCTCGTCGTCTTCGGTGTGAACGAAGCTCTGGAAGCGGTTCGAGGAGACGATCAATTGGCCCGACGTTTGGACGAACACTACCTGCCGCTCTGGGAAGACGATGTGGAGTTCTCTCGCCTGATCCAGACGTTGATCGCGGCGATGGCGCTTGAGCAACGCTCAGGCCTTACGGTGGCGTCGCTTCGGACGATCCTGAAAGTGACCGGTGGCGTCACCTCGCGCGTGTTCATCATGATCAAATCCCTGGCTATCGATGCAATCGAGACCGGAGAAGAGCGGATCACGGACGAAGCGGTCCATGCCTGGCAACCGGTTTGGACGAAGCATGCCTGGAACATCCCTCGACAGCCCGCCGCTACATTCGGGTGACCCTCAGACCGCTACCGTTTCGACCGCCACCTATGCTTGATGAGCTTCTGTCGAGCTGGATGGGCCGCGTGGCGAAGGCCAATCATTGTTCGGTTGAAGAGCTTTGTGGCTATCTGGGTTTGGGGCAGGGCAGGGTGCCGGAATGTGCAAGCGACCTGCGAACGGCGAACTGGGCCATGCTATGCAGGGCGGTTCAGCGGTCCCGGGATGAAATCGTCAGCATGGCTCTTCCGGATTCAATGCATCATGACGTGCAATACGTGTCCCGGCATGACTTCCAATATTGCCCGGGGTGTGTTGCGAAATCACCCGATCTGGTGCTTCGCCATTGGCGCTTGGCATGGTCGATGACCTGCGAAATCTGCGGCCTGGCCCTGGCAGCCAAGTATCCAGCCAATGATGTATCAGGCAGACTTCATGCCCGAGCTTTGCGCGGCGCGGAAGTTCTGAAGACGGCTGCCGCCGCGACCGATCTTGCGCGGTTGAACCGGATCAGTCTGACCCTGCAAGTCATATCGGTGCTGAAGATCGGGCGTCTTTGGTCGCTCACCTCCGGGAACAAGCGCGAAAGGCTAATGGCGCTTGCGGCGGTCGGTATCGGCACGACCCGTCCCTTGTTGGGTGCCGCCATCATACTGCGAGGAAACGACCGGGCGGCCCGGGAGTTGAGCCGCGTATTTCCTGAACATCGTGAGATGATCGAGCGGATCCGTGGATTGTCGCAGGACCTCGGTCGACCGCTTCCTAGATTGGTTGAAACAGTGCATCCAATCGGGCATGAAGCACATGGATTGTGCCGCCCAAGAGTGTCGGAGAGCGCTTTGCAGGCCGCTCGTCAGGCCATCTCAGAGCTCGGGGCAGACGCAAATCGTCAAGCGCTTCTGATGCGCGCCGATGCAATCTGGAAGCGCTCAAGTGGGGTCAAGTCATAAGCCACGGAACCTGTGGATATATTGCAATTAAGGGTACAAAAACGCCCCGGAACGCCGTGAATCCGCAAATTCTGATTAATTAGGGTACAGTGACA
>NZ_JBXWML010000029.1:0-4303 GCF_059609845.1 Ruegeria sp. YTSC002 | reverse complement strand
TGGGTGATTTCGCCGCTCGTTGTACCAAGGCTCAGTTCGCTTAACGTACTATCCTGCCCCCTACCGGAGCAGACCCCTGCTTTGGGAACCTCTCTTGACATAACGCCATCCTTACCCTTATGTCCTAAGGACATAAGGGTAAGGATGGCAGATGAATTTTACCGAAGGCCTCGAAAAGGCTATAAATGACAAGGACTTGCCAGTCGTAACCTTCTACAAATTCTTCGTTCTGGGCTACCATCTGTTTCACAAAAAGGCGCTGAACGGCGAGCCGTTGAAGCGCTTACCGCACGGCTGGGATCAGACACGCGCCAAAAATGCGCTACGACGCCTTGAGGCACGGAAGGTGCTTGTCATGGACTCCGACTTCCGCTCGGGTGTGTGGCGTGTAACGCAATCAACGAGAGCAGGATCGGCGGAAGAGGTCGCCTGCATCGCTGATCCTTTCGCCTACGTCTCGCATCTATCTGCCATGCAGCGCTATGGGCTTACGGATCGCAGCCCACAGGCGCTACATCTGACAACCCCCAAAAGACCCCTGTGGAAAGCACTCCGAAAGGAGCGTCTTCGTGAAGACCTGCCCGATCTCGACCAGATTGAAGCGCCCGTTCTCAACAGGTCCGGCTTCAAGGATACGATCCGTCGCCGCCCGATGGTGGTGCATGTATCAAGCCACCCTTGGACACCTGCACCTGTGAGTGGTGAGGAAACGCGGATCACCTCGATTGGCCAAACCTTTGCTGATATGCTTTCTGAACCGCAGCTTTGTGGGGGCATGCGCCATGTTCTCGATGTCTGGGAAAATGAGGCGGATCAGTGGGTGCCCGAAATTATTGCCGCAATTGATCTCCTCGACAGTAAGATCGCAAAAGTTCGCGCAGGCTATATTCTGTCTGAAGTCATGGACATAGATGATCCGGCGCTGCACAAATGGGAGCAGTTTGCTCAACGGGGCGGATCACGCAAACTCGATCCTGACGCCGAATATGCCCCTGAATTCTCAGAACGCTGGATGATTTCAATCAATGTCTGACAATGACCCCCACGCGCAAGATAGAACATTCGACATCGTCGATGTCGATGTTCGTGCATGGGTCGAAACCGCGCGCGCCAACCCAACGCTCTATCGAGATCGCCAGGTTACAGAGATTGTCCTGGGGGCAATTGGTTTGGCCCCTTCATTATCAAAAACGCTCGTTTTGAAAGGTGGGGCGGTCATGGCCCTAGCGTTCAAAAGCAATCGGGTCACCGGGGATGTGGACTTCACCTCGATGGCAGAGCCCGCTGACCTGACGGAAAAGATCACCGCCGAACTGAATGAGATATTGCCTAGCACTGCGATCAAGCTCGGCTATCTCGATCTTATCTGCCGAGTGCAATCGGTTAAGAAGATGCCGCGTGCCGAGAACTTTGAGGATCATGAATTCCCTGCGCTGAAAGTCAAAGTAGGGTCTGCCACACGCGGGACGGCTGAAGCCGCTCGGCTCGCTGACGGCAAGGCAAGCCGGGTTCTTGATGTCGAGATCAGCTTCCGTGATCAGGTCTATGCCTTCCAGGAGCTGAACCTGCACGGGGCCGGTGTGGCGGTACGCGCGTTCACAATTCATGAGCTCATTGCCGAAAAATTCCGCGCTCTGCTTCAACAAATCACCCGCAAGCACAAGCGCAACAGGCGACAGGACGTCTACGACATCGCCTTTCTGATAGATGAGCATGATTTCGGGGATGCTGACAAAACAGCCATCCTGACCACATTTATCGAAAAGTGCCGCAGCCGTGGGATCGAGGTCAAACCGGACTCCATGGATGACCCGGAAATCAAGCAACGCGCCCAGGCCGATTGGGAAACGCTCGCCCTCGAAATTGGTGACCTTCCGCCCTTTGAAGAGCGCTTTGCGCTTATGCGCGATCTCTATGTTTCGCTGCCATGGGGCGGCATCAAGAAAGACCGTTAATTCATGAATTTGTTCAACCGTAAGACCCTGAAGCGCCACATCAAAGCCGATCCGGTCCCGTCAGAGCATCTGGCTGCGCTGGAAGCCTGGGCAGAGTTGATCAGCTCGGGCCGGATTGAACGCCTGAAGGAAACCGCCCTCCATGGGCAGTTCGCCTCCAAGATCGTTGAAGGTGTTCTCGGCTACCATGGCCCAGCCGGTGGCGCGGATTACAACGTCTCAACCGAACAAAATATTCTGCGCGGCAGCGTCGATCTGGCGCTTGGCCGCTTTGGCGGCAAGACGCCTGACATCGTGGCACCATTCGAGCTGAAGGGCGCAGATACCCGCGACCTCGATGCAATCATGCCGGGCCGGAACAAGAGCCCCGTTCAACAGGCGTGGGAATACGCCATGAACGCCCGTGGCGTGAAATGGGTGCTGGTCTCGAACATGATCGAGCTCCGCTTCTACGGCTTCGGAGAAGGCACCTCGGCCTATGAGGAATTCCGCCTCGACCAGCTGACAGACCCGGAAGAATACGCGCGCTTCACACTGCTCTTGTCGGCGGAAAACCTGCTGTCTGGTCGCACGGCTGATCTGTTGAAAGAAAGCCGCCGCGAAGACAAGGACATTACCGACAGCCTGTATCAGGACTACAAGGACCTGCGCCTCAAGCTCCTGAGTGCCGTCCAGAAGGCCGATGCCGCGATCGCGCCCCTTGATGCGATTGCCCTCGCGCAGAAGATCCTCGATCGGGTGTTGTTCATTGCCTTTGCTGAAGACACCGGCCTGCTACCAGACAACACACTGGAAAACGCCTTCGTCGCGCGCGACCCTTACAACCCTCGCCCCGTCTGGGACAATTTCAAGGGTCTGTTCCGCGCCATCGACGAGGGTAACAACGAGCTGAAAATCCCGCGCTACAACGGGGGGCTGTTCCGCGAAGACGCGGTGATCAACGGGCTGATCATACCCGATGACATCTGCGAGGGGTTCAAGACTCTGGGCGGGTATGACTTCGCCTCCGAGGTCTCGGTCACGGTCCTCGGCCACATCTTTGAACAGTCCATCGCGGACGTGGAACGCCTGCAAGCGATCGCCCGCGGTGAAGAGGAAGAGCCCGAGAAAACCACCGGCACAAGCGGGCGGCGCAAGCGTGACGGGGTGGTCTATACCCCCGACTACATCGCGCGCTTCATCGTGGCCGAAACCCTGGGAACGCATCTGCGGGAAATTTTTGAGGACACCTTGCGCGCTCACGCCAAGAAGGGCGCGGATGTCACCGACTACGAAAACATCCCCTGGCGGAAAAAGTCGGCCGAGCTGGAAGCTTGGCAAGCCTATCGCGATCGCCTGAAATCTTTGCGCATTGTCGATCCCGCCTGTGGCTCCGGTGTGTTCCTGATCATGGCCTTCGACTTCATGAAGGCCGAACTGACCCGCGTAAACGACAAGATCAAAGACCTGCTGCCTAAGGCCGAGCATTTTGGCGATCTGCTCGACTATGTCCCCGACAGCGAAATTCTGACCGACAACCTCTTCGGCGTGGACGTGAACGAGGAAAGCATCGAGATCACCAAGCTGTCGCTCTGGATCAAGACCGCCCGGCGCGGCAAGGTTCTCGACAGCCTGTCGGGCAGCATCCGCGTCGGTGACAGCCTGATCGAGGACAGCAACTTCGCCTATCTCGACCACGCCTTCACCTGGGAAACCGCCTTCCCCGGCGTCTTTGCCGAAGGCGGCTTTGACGTGGTCCTGGGCAACCCGCCTTATGTGCGGATGGAATTCCTGAAGCTGCTGAAACCCTATCTGGAAAAGCGCTATGAGGTCGTGTCCGACCGGGCTGATCTCTACTGCTATTTCTACGAACGCGGCCTGCGCTTGCTGAAACCGGGTGGGCGCTTGGGCTACATTTCCTCGAACACTTTCTTCAAGACCGGCTCGGGCAAGCCCCTGCGCGAATACCTTCTGAAAGAGGCGACCATCGAAAGCGTGGTCGATTTTGGCGACCTGCAAGTCTTCGAGGGCGTAACCACCTATCCGGCGATCCTGACCATGAAACGCGGGGCCGCGCCCAAAGGGCATGAGCTGCGCTTTTGGAAGGTGGATGCCCTGCCGGAAAACAACTTCTTGGCCACTTGGGAAGCTGCTGCCGGCCCATATCCACAAACAGCCTTGGGTGCCGGATCGTGGGAACTGGAAAACCCAGCCTTGCGTGCGCTGCGCGCCAAGATACGTAAAGGTCGCAAAACTCTCAAAGAGGTTTATGGCTCGCCGTTTGCAGGTATAAACCCACATTTCCCAAGTAAGGCGCTGATTTCGCTGTCCTGACCATTATATTTCCTATATAAAACATGGTGTTGAAG
>NZ_JBXWML010000028.1:0-4447 GCF_059609845.1 Ruegeria sp. YTSC002 | reverse complement strand
ATGACCACACCGAAGCGCACGCCCTTGTATGACCTTCACGTCGCACTTGGCGGCAAGATGGTTGATTTTGCTGGGTGGGAGATGCCTGTTCAGTATCCTTTGGGGATCATGGGCGAGCATAAGCAGTGCCGAGAGAAGGCGGCGTTGTTTGATGTGTCTCACATGGGTCAGGTTATTCTGCGCGGCGAGAATGTGGGTGAGAAGCTGGAAGCTTTGTGCCCGCAGGCCTATGCGACGCTGAAGGAGGGTAAGGCGCGCTACGGGTTCTTTACCAATGCCGAAGGCGGGATCATGGACGATCTGATCGTGTCGAATGCGGGGGATCACTATTTTGTGGTGGTGAACGCGGCGCTGCGCCATCAGGACATTCCGCATATGCGTGACAATCTCGAAGGTGTCGATGTGACCGAGATCTTCGACCGCGCGCTGGTTGCTGTGCAGGGTCCCAAGGCCGAGGATGTGGTGGGCGCGCTCTGCCCCGCGGCCCGCGAGTTGAAGTTCATGGAAACCACCCTGGCCGATATCATGGGCGTCGAATGCCGCATCTCGCGGCTGGGCTATACCGGCGAGGACGGGTACGAGATCTCGATCCCCGAGGAAAAGGCGATCGAGATCACACAGGCTTTCCTGGCGCATGAGGATTGCGAAGCGGCGGGTCTGGGCGCACGCGACAGCCTGCGGCTCGAGGCGGGGCTGTGCCTGTATGGCAATGACATCGACCAGAGCACCTCGCCGATTGAGGCCTCGTTGGCCTGGGCGATGCAGAAGCGGCGCAAGGAAGAAGGTGGTTTCCCGGGTGCGGAGCGTATCCAGCGCGAACTGGCCGAAGGCGCATCGCGCAAGCTGGTGGGCATCAAGCCCGACGGCCGCGCGCCGGCGCGTCAGGGCGTGGAAGTGCAATGCCTTGAGGGCAACAGGATCGGCCAGATCACCTCGGGCAGCTTTGGCCCCACGGTCGGAGGCCCGATCGCGATGGGCTATGTGTCCGCAGGCCATGGCGCGCCGGGCGAGAAGGTGAACCTGATCATCCGGGGCAAGGCACAACCGGCGCAGATCGTGGCGCTGCCCTTCGTCAAACAGAATTACAAGCGTTGAAGTCAGGAGAGAGAGACATGGCAACCTATTATTCCGAAGAGCATGAATGGCTGACCGTCGAGGGCGATACCGCCACGCTGGGCATCACCAAGCACGCGGCTGAACAGCTGGGTGAAGTGGTCTTCGTCGAGCAGCAGGAAGTGGGCGACGAGTTCGAGAAAGACGGCGAGATCGGCGTGATCGAATCCGTCAAGGCCGCGTCCGAGCTTTATGCTCCGGTCGATGGCGAGATCGTCGAAGTGAACGAGGCGCTGGCCGACAACCCCGGCGCGCTGAACGAAGACCCCGAAGGCGAAGCTTGGATCTACAAGGTCAAGATTGCGGACGCATCGCAGCTTGAGGACCTGATGGACGAGGCCGGATACAAAGCCTTCATCGGCTAACCCAAACCCGAAGCCCCGCCTTTGGGGCTCCACCGCTTCATCTTTTTCCAAATACTCCCGCCGGAGGCTCCCGTAGTCTCCGCCGGCCCTGACCTATCCGTGAGGAGCGCTGCAATGGCCTTCAAACTGACCGACTACGAAGCCTATGACTTCGCCAACCGCCGCCACATTGGCCCGTCGCCCACCGAGATGCGCGACATGCTCAAGGTGATCGGCTTCAAGACGCTGGACGAGCTGATCGACGCCACCGTCCCCCCGGCGATCCGGCAGAAACAGCCGCTGGACTGGGGTCCGGCGATGACGGAACGCGATGCCCTGTTCCATATGAAACAGGTGGCGGGCAAGAACAAGGTTCTGACCTCGCTGATCGGTCAGGGCTATTACGGCACCACCACGCCTGCGCCGATCCTGCGCAACATCCTGGAAAACCCGGCCTGGTACACCGCCTACACGCCCTATCAGCCCGAGATCAGCCAGGGCCGGCTCGAGGCGCTCTTGAACTTCCAGACCATGGTCAGCGACCTGACCGGGCTGGACGTGGCCAACGCGTCCCTGCTGGACGAGGCGACCGCGGCGGCCGAGGCGATGGCGATGGCCAAGCGCGGCGGCCGGTCCAAGGCCAACAACGCGGCCTTCTTCGTGGACCGCAACTGCCACCCGCAGACCATCGCGGTGATCAAGACGCGCGCCGAGCCTCTGGGCATCGACGTGCAGGTCGCCGACCCGGATCAGCTGGACGCGGGCGCGGTATTCGGCGCGATCTTCCAGTATCCGGGCACCTATGGCCATGTGCGCGACTTCACCGCCGAAATCGCGGCGCTGCACGAACACAAAGCCATCGCCATCGTCGCCGCCGACATCCTGTCGCTGGCGCTGCTGAAGTCACCGGGCGAGATGGGCGCGGATATAGCCATCGGCTCGACCCAGCGCTTTGGCGTGCCGATGGGCTATGGCGGGCCCCATGCTGCCTATATGGCGACCACCGACAAGCTGAAGCGGTCGATGCCGGGCCGGATCATCGGTGTGTCCATCGACAGCCGCGGCAACAAGGCCTACCGCCTGTCGTTGCAGACCCGCGAGCAGCATATCCGCCGCGAGAAGGCGAACTCGAACGTCTGCACCGCGCAGGCGCTGCTGGCGGTGATTGCCTCGATGTATGCGGTCTATCACGGCCCCGACGGCATCAAGGCCATCGCGCAATCGGTGCACCGCAAGACCTCGCGCCTGGCCGCCGGCCTGGAAGAGGCGGGCTTCTCGGTCGAACCCGAGGTGTTCTTCGACACCATCACGGTCGAGGTCGGCCACCTGCAGAAGACGGTGATGGAGGCCGCCGTGGCGCGCGGCGTCAACCTGCGCAAGGTCGGTGACACGAAAGTGGGCATCAGCCTGGACGAGCAGACCCGCCCCGAGACCATCGAGGCCGTCTGGGGCGCCTTCGGCATCGACCGCAAGGATGACAGCTCGAACAAGCAATACCGCCTGCCCGATTATGCGCTGCGCGAAAGCGAATATCTGACCCACCCGATCTTCCACAAGAACCGGGCCGAGGCCGAGATCACCCGCTATATGCGCCGTCTGGCCGACCGCGACCTGGCGCTGGA
Organism: Ruegeria sp. YTSC002; assembly: GCF_059609845.1. Lineage (NCBI taxonomy): Bacteria > Pseudomonadati > Pseudomonadota > Alphaproteobacteria > Rhodobacterales > Roseobacteraceae > Ruegeria > Ruegeria sp. YTSC002. The sequence goes on along the minus strand of NZ_JBXWML010000028.1, from coordinate 1,368 downwards.
CCGGGCGATGATCCCGCTGGGGTCCTGCACCATGAAGCTGAACGCCACGATCGAGATGATCCCGGTCACCTGGCCCGAGTTCAGCAACCTGCACCCGTTCTGCCCGGAAGATCAGGCGCAGGGCTATCACGAGATGATCGCCGATCTGAACGACAAGCTGTGCCAGATCACCGGCTATGACGCGATCTCCCAGCAGCCCAACTCGGGCGCGCAGGGGGAATATGCGGGCCTCTTGACCATCCGCAACTATCACTTCGCCCGTGGGCAGGGTCAGCGCAATGTCTGCCTGATCCCGACCTCGGCGCACGGGACCAACCCGGCCTCGGCCCAGATGGTGGGCTGGCAGGTCGTGCCGGTGCAGGCGGATGACAAGGGCAATATCGACGTCGCCGACTTCCGCGCCAAGGCGGAAAAGCACTCCGATCATCTGGCCGCCTGCATGATCACCTATCCGTCCACCCATGGCGTGTTCGAGACCACCGTGCAGGAGGTCTGCCAGATCACTCATGACCACGGCGGTCAGGTCTATATCGACGGCGCCAACATGAACGCCATGGTCGGCCTGTCGCGCCCCGGTGACATCGGCGGAGATGTCAGCCACCTGAACCTGCACAAGACCTTCTGCATCCCGCATGGCGGCGGCGGCCCCGGCATGGGCCCGATCGGCGTCAAGGCGCATCTGACCGAGCACCTGCCCGGCCACCCGGAATACGGCACCGCCGTGGGCCCGGTCTCGGCGGCGCCCTTCGGCTCGCCCTCGATCCTGCCCGTGTCCTGGGCCTATGTGCTGCTGATGGGTGGCGCGGGGCTGACGCAGGCCACAAAAGTGGCGATCCTGAACGCCAACTACATCGCGGCGCGGCTCAAGGATGCCTATCCGATCCTTTATACCTCGGAAACGGGCCGGGTGGCGCATGAATGCATCCTCGACACCCGTCCGCTGGACGCCGAGGCGCATGTCACCGTGGATGACATCGCCAAGCGCCTGGTCGATTCAGGCTTCCACGCGCCGACGATGAGCTGGCCGGTGGCCGGCACCCTGATGGTGGAACCCACGGAATCGGAACCCATGGCCGAACTGGACCGTTTCTGCGACGCCATGCTGTCGATTCGGGCGGAAGCGCAGGACATCATCGACGGCAAGATCGATGCGGACAACAACCCGCTGAAAAACGCCCCACACACGGTGCGCGATCTGGTCGGCGACTGGGACCGCCCCTACACCCGCGAACAGGCCTGCTTCCCGCCGGGCTCCATGGGCGTCGACAAATACTGGTCACCCGTCAACCGCGTCGACAACGCATATGGCGACCGAAACCTCGTCTGCACATGCCCCCCAATGGACGCATACCAAGACGCCGCGGAATA
>NZ_JBXWML010000027.1:2500-6167 GCF_059609845.1 Ruegeria sp. YTSC002 | reverse complement strand
TATTTTTGGTTGCGGGAGTAGGATTTGAACCTACGACCTTCAGGTTATGAGCCTGACGAGCTACCGGGCTGCTCCATCCCGCGACACTTTTGTGGTCTACCGCCTATTCGGCTACTTGAGACCGTTTTTCGGCCTGTTGCTTACGCTACTTGAGGCCGGGGTCGAATGAGTTCGATATCGTAAGAGAGAAGTTTGATTGTGGGCTTTTTCTAGGTTTGGCGGTGACCTACTCTCCCGGGGCTTGAGCCCAAGTACCATTGGCGCGGCAGTGCTTAACTTCCGGGTTCGGGATGGGACCGGGTGTTTCACTTGCGCTATGACCACCAAACCGAGGAAAAGCCCCCGTCGCTCTTTTTGCTTTGCAAAAAGGCGACGCGCGGGAGGCAGCGTATTCGCTTGCGAATGCGCGTTCCCGCACGGTTATTATGTCAATCAACAGTGTCGCTTGGCGCGACACAGCCATCCTTGGTCCAAGGTGTGTATGTTTTTGATTTGTCTTTCTGTTACTGGATCAAATCAAGCCTATCGGGCGATTAGTACCGGTCAACTGAACGCATTGCTGCGCTTACATCTCCGGCCTATTGACGTGGTGGTCTTCCACGGCCCTCAGGGAGACCTTGTTTTGAGGGGGGCTTCCCGCTTAGATGCCTTCAGCGGTTATCCTGTCCGATCATAGCTACCCAGCACTGCCGTTGGCACGACAACTGGTCCACCAGTGGATCGTTCACCCCGGTCCTCTCGTACTAGGGGCAACTCCTCTCAAGTCTCCTACACCCACGGCAGATAGGGACCGAACTGTCTCACGACGTTCTAAACCCAGCTCACGTACCTCTTTAAACGGCGAACAGCCGTACCCTTGGGACCTGCTCCAGCCCCAGGATGAGATGAGCCGACATCGAGGTGCCAAACACTGCCGTCGATATGGACTCTTGGGCAGTATCAGCCTGTTATCCCCGGCGTACCTTTTATCCGTTGAGCGATGGCCCTTCCACTCGGGACCACCGGATCACTATGGCCGTCTTTCGACTCTGCTCGACTTGTCAGTCTCGCAGTCAGGCTGGCTTCTGCCATTGCACTCAACGAGCGATTTCCGACCGCTCTGAGCCAACCTTCGCGCGCCTCCGTTACGCTTTAGGAGGCGACCGCCCCAGTCAAACTACCCGCCACGCAGGGTCCCGGATCCGGATAACGGACCGCGGTTAGACATCAAGAGTGCGAAGGGTGGTATCTCAAGGGAGGCTCCACAAGAACTGGCGTTCCTGCTTCAAAGCCTACCACCTATCCTGCACATCACAATCCTGATGCCAGTGCGAAGCTGTAGTAAAGGTGCACGGGGTCTTTCCGTCTAACCGCGGGAAGCCTGCATCTTGACAGGCAATTCAATTTCGCTGAGTCGATGTTGGAGACAGCGGGGAAGTCGTTACGCCATTCGTGCAGGTCGGAACTTACCCGACAAGGAATTTCGCTACCTTAGGACCGTTATAGTTACGGCCGCCGTTTACCTGGGCTTCAATTCAAGGCTCTCACCTCTCCTTTTAACCTTCAGGCACCGGGCAGGCGTCAGACCCTATACGTCGTCTTGCGACTTCGCAGAGCCCTGTGTTTTTAATAAACAGTCGCCACCCCCTGGTTTGTGCCCCCAGCCCCTAGTTGCCTAGGAACCGGGCCTCCTTCTCGCGAACTTACGGAGGTATTTTGCCGAGTTCCTTCAACATCGTTCTCTCAAGCGCCTTGGTATGCTCTACCAGTCCACCTGTGTCGGTTTAGGGTACGGTCTGATGGAGGGCTATTTCCAGGAACCACTCAGCAGCCCAATCAATCCGATAAGATTGAACTACACCTGTGATCCGTCACATCCTCCTGGCCTAGGAATATTAACCTAGTTCCCATCGCCTACGCCTTTCGGCCTCGGCTTAGGGGCCGGCTTACCCTGCTCAGATTAGCTTTAAGCAGGAACCCTTGGACTTTCGGCGAGAGTGTCTCTCACACTCTTTGTCGCTACTCATGTCATCATTCTCACTAGTGATCTCTCCACCGGATCGCTCACGCGCCGGCTTCATCGAAAGCCTCTCTCCTCCAATACGCCCGAAGACGTGAAGGAGGAATGAGACTATGTCACACTACGCTCTGCTACCATGCCTTACGGCATCCTAAGCTTCGGCTCATGGCTTGAGCCCCGTTACATCTTCGCCGCAGGACAACTTGTTTAGACCAGTGAGCTGTTACGCTATCTTTAAAGGATGGCTGCTTCTAAGCCAACCTCCTGGTTGTTTTGGTCGTCCCACCTGCTTTCCCACTTAGCCATGAATTGGGGGCCTTAGCTGTAGGTCAGGGTTGTTTCCCTCTCCACTACGGACGTTAGCATCCGCAGTGTGTCTGCCATCTAGTACTCCCGGGTATTCGGAGTTTGGTTAGGATCAGTAAGCCTGTGGGGCCCCATTACCCATCCAGTGCTCTACCCCCCGGGGTATTCGGATGACGCTCTACCTAAATAGATTTCGCAGAGAACCAGCTATCTCCGAGTTTGATTGGCCTTTCACCCCTAGGCACAGCTCATCCCGATCCTTTTCAACGGATGTGGGTTCGGTCCTCCAGTAAGTGTTACCTTACCTTCAACCTGGCCATGCCTAGATCACTCGGTTTCGGGTCTGATCCCACGAACTCATACGCCCTATTAAGACTCGCTTTCGCTACGCCTACACCTAACGGCTTAAGCTTGCTCGTGAGACCAAGTCGATGACCCATTATACAAAAGGTACGCCGTCAGCTCGCAAGGAGCCTCCGACTGATTGTAGGCGTTCGGTTTCAGGTACTGTTTCACTCCCCTCGTCGGGGTGCTTTTCACCTTTCCCTCACGGTACTGGTTCACTATCGGTCAGCAAGGAGTACTTAGCCTTCGAAGGTGGTCCTCCGATCTTCAGACAGAATTTCACGTGTTCCGCCCTACTTAATACGTCCGTCAAAGCTTCCTATACGGGGCTGTCACCCGCTATGGCCACGCTTCCCAACGTGTTCTAGTCACTCATCCGGCTCGGCTGGTCCCCGTTCGCTCGCCGCTACTAGGGGAGTATCAATTGATTTCCTTTCCTCCGGGTACTTAGATGTTTCAGTTCCCCGGGTTTGCCTTTATAACCCTATGTATTCAGGTCATAAATACCTGGTTATGCCCATTATTGATTAGCACAGCTAACAATAACAAACATTCAGGTGGGTTGCCCCATTCAGAGATCCATGGATCAAAGCTTATTCTCAGCTCCCCATGGCTTATCGCAGAGTATCACGTCTTTCATCGCCTCTTGCTGCCAAGGCATTCACCAAACGCCCTTCTCGCGCTTGATTTGATCCAGAAAGAGAAAGACACGACCTTTTTGTCCTACCGCCTATTCGGCTACTTGAGGACATGAACTCTTTCGGCCTTCGGCCTTCACAGTTCGGGGGTCGGATCGATCGAGACCGCCCAGCTGGTAACTAAAGGCAGTCATTCTTCTGAACCAAAAACATACATTTCCCGCCCCCGCCACTTGGACGAGGACAATTGAGCAACCCCATATGGTCTCTCAGCCGTGCAGCTGATCAACGCAGGTCGCTCGGGTTAGTATATTAGACTTGGACAACTCTGTTCGTTTCGATCGGGATACGCATTCCAGGCCGGCTAGACCCAAACTGC
>NZ_JBXWML010000026.1:0-8689 GCF_059609845.1 Ruegeria sp. YTSC002 | reverse complement strand
CTGGCTGTTCTTCCGGGTCTCGGCTTCCTCGACCCGGTTCCACAACTCGGATCGGTCGAAGACCCAATCCGGGGCGTGGTCAGGCGCAAGGGTTTCGGTATGATCGACACCGCCCCGTGCCGTGTAATCGAAGACAAGCCCGGTGCGACGGTCTTCGATACGCTCCGCCACGCGATAGGCAATTGCCGCCGTGGCGCTGCGGCCCTGACTGCGGGAAATCATCGAAGCTCTGAGATGATAGATTGCCATTCTGGATCGCACTCGGCTTGGGGTTCAAAGGGGAATGCAGTTGCCCCTTTGCCCACACAAATGCGCAGCGTTTGTATAAGTGGGCACTTCGTGTCTTGCACCCTGCCTCAACCCACGGCACAAATCAACATAGGGCGATGAGCGTGGAGACCGAAATGGCGCGAACAGTAGATCAGCAGATAGCGGAAACACAGGCCAAACTCGCTCGCCTCAAGACTCGTCAGAAAGCCAGCGAGACCCGCCGGAAAATCATCGTCGGGGCCATCGTGACAACCGAAGCCCTGAAAGACCCGAAGATTGCACGATGGATGGCGGCAACCCTGCGCAAGAACGCCACCCGCGAAGTCGATCAGAAAGAGCTGGTCGGGCTGCTGGCGGAACTGGATCAGGTGGCGGCGAAGGCGGATCAGACATGAGCGGGAACCCCGGAGACGCGTTCGACATCCTCTCGCAGGAGCTGACAGCCCTGCGCCGAAGCATCGAGCATCTTGCCCGCACCAGCCTCGACAAGCAGGAAGCTGAAGCCCTGAACAAAACCCTGACCCAGGCGGTTGGCAAGATGGAACGCGCGGCAGAAAATGCCCCGGCAAGCCTCCAGAACACCCTGCGGAATGACCGGGACCAGGTTGTCCGCAATGCCACCGCAGCGGCTGCCAGCGCCGCACAGGGCGTCCTGACGGAGGTGGCTGGGGAACTGGCCAAGGAGCGCGATGCCTTTCGCAGAGCCGCCGGAGAGGCCCGCAGAGAGGCGTGGCGGTGGTTTGGCGGGTTCTGGGTGTGGTTGGCCTCTGTAGGGGCCGCAGGGGCGCTCCTTGGCGCTCTGGCGGCGTTCTGGATCACGGGGCGGGGCGATGCCCGTGAGTTTGGGCAGTTTCCAAGCATCTATTGCGGCACCGCAGGCGGACAGGTGGTCGAACAGGACAACGGGTCCAGCTACTGCGCGATCTGGATCAACAGGCCGGATCAGTGAAAATCAGTCCGGCCATGCTCCACCGCAGCGTCGATGATCTTTCGCACGGATGCCATTGCATCCTCATGGCTCACCGTCCGGCCAGCTTTAACATCCACAAGCCCGCGCTGGATGCCTTCGATGATGGCTCGTTCTGTTCTGAGAACGGTCGCTGTCGGGTTGCTGGGTGTCATGGCATCGGCTCCCATGGGTTGATGATCTGCACGCCTGTCGGTTCAAAATCCGCAACATTGCGCGTAACGATTGGCATGGCGTGGGTGATCCCTGTCGCAGCGATCAGGGCGTCCCGGTCACTGCGAGGGTCTGGAACATGCAAAGCGGCACAGCAGAGCGCGACAGGCCCGTCCACGGGCAAGATACGCCCCTCGAACACTGGAAGCACCCGATCAGCCATCCAAGCCCTCAAGACGGCGCCCTGCGTGCTGTCACGCCTTTCCATCTGCCTGACGCCCATCTCAAGTTCCAAGAGGGTGATGGCGGACAGAAAGAGGGCTGACGGGTCTTGATCCTCGGCCCAGGCAACGACATTGGCATCCGCCTTCCCTGCTTTTGCCTTGCGCAGCTCGGACACCACATTCGTATCGAGGATGAACATCAGGACAAATCAGCGGGACGTGTGAGGCGACCCAAGCGATCCGGTTCAAAAGCTACGTCTGCCGCTTCTGGATCGGCAAGCAAATCAAGAATATTTTCCTGGCGTCCTGTAAGCCGCCTGTAGGCTTCAATGCTGAGCAAGACATGAGCGGGTTTGCCCCGGTCTGTGATGAACACAGGTCCGTCTTGCGCAGCCCGCTTTGCACCACTGGCATCCTGATTGAACGTCCGGCTGTTGATCGTTGTCATTCCCATCGCTCACATCCTTCTAAGCACTTTATGTAGCAACGTAACTACAACAAGCTAGAATGTCAATCTGAACCCTTCATGACTAGCTTCCTCTTCCTGCTACCCACCCATCCGGTCAGCGTTCTGCCCTAGTGTTAATAGTGTTACCTACGGAGTAAGTTACGGATTCAGCAACCTCTTGCTCTGCTTGAAATAAAATCGCTTCCGGGTTCCGAAAGGGTCAAACTTTGGTTCCGAAAGGGTCAAACTTTGGTTCCGAAAGGGTCAAACGGGCTTTCCTCGAAATTTGGTTCCTGATAGGTCAAACGAGAAAGCTCCTGATAGGTCAAAGATTCGCTGATGAGTTTGCTGCCAGATCGCCACCCAAACCTTGATTTCTTCGTCCTCGATATCGCGGATGCGGTGCCGAAGGACGACATGGCCTCGATGGAGCATCCGCTGTTCTCACTGGCAACGAAACCGGACATGCGGCACCTCGAATATCGCAGCGGCGACAACATTCTGAAAATCCGACCATCCGGCCTCGGCCTGCCCACCATCTTCGACAAGGACATCCTGATCTTCACGATCAGCCAGCTCATGCACCGCAAGAACCGGGGCGAGGCGATTGGGGATACCGTGCGCTTTTCAGCCCGCGAGCTGTCGGTTGCCACCAACCGCCCGATCGGTGGCAACCATTACAAGCGCCTCGAAGACGCTTTCGCCCGCCTCCAGGGTGCGCAGTTCGTCACCAACATCAGGTCCGGTGGCAAGATCGAGACGCGGATTTTCTCGCTCATCGACGAGGGCGGTTTTGTGCGCACAGACGACGAACGGTTCCGCTTGGACTATTGCGAGGTGAAGCTGTCGCGCTGGCTCATGCGGGCTATCGAGTCCGACCAGGTTGTCACGATCTCGAACGACTACTTCCGGCTGCGTCGCCCGCTGGAACGCCGCCTCTACGAGATTGCGCGGAAACATTGCGGCAGCAAGCCGAAATGGCAGATCGGACTGACGACGCTCCAGAACAAGACGGGCAGCAACGCCCCCGTCAAACGATTCCGGCATAATCTGCGCGAGATCATCAAGGCGGACGTGACGCCGTTCTACCGCTTCGAGCTGGACGATGCGGACCTCGTGATCGTCCGGCCCCGCCAGTCCAAGGCGCAGATCACCCCAGCCATTGCCCTGCCCGACTGGGCCGAAGAGAAAGCCCGCGCCATGGCACGGGAAAAGGGCCGAGACTACTACGCGCTGCGGGCCGATTGGCTTTCTTTCGCGCAGGCGGAAACGGCCAAAGGCAATCCGCCGAAGAACGCAGGAGCGGCCTTTGTCGCCTATTGTGCAAAACAGGACAGCCTGCGCTAGCGGCTATCCAAACAACCGCCCCCAGAAGCCCTTGCGCGGCTCGGCTGCCGTCTGCGGCCGCAGATCGACCAGGAGCGCGTGGAGCTGGTCTTCCTTGCGTTCCGCCCGTTCGGCCCGCTCTTTCAGATCCTCGATGCGTTGTTCCAGAAAACCGCGTTCGCGCTGGTCAGATTGGACCTGGGCGCGAAGCTTCTCAACTTCGGCCTGCAACGCACTGGTTTCACGGGGTGTTTCAGGTGTTTCGGTAGGGGTTGCAATTCGCTTCACAGCACCGTTCCTGTGCCCGTTAGCATCCTTCCACCGTTCCAGCTCTGCCGCGTCGATGCTGTAGGAGCCATCATCAAGACGTTTCGCGCTAAGCTTCCCTTTTTTTATGGCTCTGGAAAGAGTTGGCTTGCTGAAATCTGCCGCTTTCGCAGCTTCTCCTAGGGTGTAACTCATGGGTGTAACTGCTCGCTCTCACAGGGTTGCAATTCGCCTCATCTACCTGTGAGGCTTACAGTTACGCATGTTACGCCCACTTGGCGCATTCTCCAAACGACTTGCCGAGATTCACATCAACGGACCTTCGCTGCGCTGCGCGTGAACTCACAGTGTGCGGACTTTCCGGCCATTCGGCGATTAGCTGGTGCAATTGCAGTATGACGAAGGAATTACTGCGCAGCCGCAGCAAGCGAGGTTCTGCGCCGCAGCGCAGATCACGATAGCGGTCGTTCAAGGCAGCACCAAACCCGGGAGTCTAAACCCACCATTCGCTGCGCCTCGCCGCAGGCTTACGATTGAGCGTCGATCGAGCTCTTAATCGAGCCGAGTTGTTGACCACTTTTCTGTGCGCCCTTGTTCCATGTCCATCTTCCCAGACCCCATGATCGCGTTGCAAGGTGATTAGGTCGGCGGTCTCTCCCACGGCATTCTGTGCGTGTTTCGCGCGATCCCGGGCAGTGATTTCACGCGAAGGTGGGCAGTGATTTCGCGGGATCGCGGGCAGGTCTGGTCGGCAAACTGAGGATAGATGCCCCTTCAGGAATGAAGGGGGGCAGAATGCCGACGGGACGATTGAACATGCGCCGCATACGAGATGTTTTGCGATTGAAGTTTGGCCAGGGATTGAGCGAGCGGGATATCGCCGTGTCGCTCGGGCTTGGCAAGGGCAGCGTCGGGGCCTATGTGCGCCGCGCCCAAAGAGCCCAGTTAAGCTGGCCGCTGAGCCGGAAAGCAGGCTACTCGGACTGCCTGCCCATGATCCAGTCACACCCAGCATCCGCGTAGAGGGAAACCGTTCCTCACAGCAGGGTTTTTCAGCGGCCTGTTTGCAATAAAATTAATTGACCGTCCGAACGGTTAATTATAGCTTTCCCTCAAGGCGCGAGAGGCGCCTGGTCTGGAGGATCCCCATGTTCAAGCCCCGTTTTGGGCTGGGTCGAACGCTGTGTTCGGCCAGCCTCGCAGTATGTCTTGCCTTTCCGGCAGTCGCGGATACGCAGTTCGAAATCATGCGTGACAATTGGGGGGTGCCCCATGTCTACGCGGACGATACTTTCGGTCTCTATGCCGGTTTCGGCTATGCCGTCGCGCAAGATCGCCTGTTCCAGATGGAAATGGCCCGCCGCGCCGTCCGCGGTGAAACCGCGGAGGTTCTCGGCGCCGACAATCTGCCTTTCGACATTAAGATGCGCGGACTAGCCGACCAGCAGGAAATCCTTCGCCAGATCGAGGCACTGGACGCGAATGAGCGCGACATCCTGCGCGGCTATGCCGCCGGGTTCAACCTTTGGGTGGATAAGGCCCTGGCGGAGCCGGACACCCACCTTCCTAAGCAGTTTTCCGATTTCGGCTTCGAGCCTGCGCACTGGACCGAGCTTGACGTTGCTATGATCTATGTCGGCACTATGGCCGGACGGTTCTCGGGCCACAGTTCGGAACTGGCCAACGCACAGGCGCTTGCGGCACTTCAGGCTGAACTCGGTGACGAAAAGGGTCGCGAAATCTTCGACCAGCTTTTCTGGAACGAAGACCCGCAATCGCCGACCACCGTTCCCGCGGGCGAACAATATCGACGCGAGGCATCGCTTGGCACGCCCGATGGCAGCCGCTTTGCAAGCCTTCTGGGCGAGCAGAACATCATCAGTGACGACACCCGCCCGCGCGCCAGCAACCTCTGGATCGTCGGTCCGGCTAAGACCACGGATGGCAGCACCATCCTGATCAACGGACCGCAATTTGGTAACTTCAACCCGTCCTATGTCTTCAGCATTGGCCTGCACGGCGCAGGGTTTGACCTGACCGGCAACACGCCCTTCGCCGTGCCCAACGTGCTGTTTGGAACGAACGGAACCATCGCCTGGGGCGCGACCGCCGGGCCACGCGATGTCAACGATTACTATCGGCTAACGCTGAACCCGGAAAATCCGCACCAATACCGCATGGGCGATGACTGGGTAGACATGACGGCCCGCGTCGAAACCATCCGCGTAAAGGGTCAGCCCGACAAAGAAATGACCGTCTGGGAAAGCGAATACGGCACGGTCAGCCATTTCGACGAGGCCAGCAACACCGCCTACGGGTTCAAACGCGCTTGGGCTGGCAGCGAAATCCAGACCTTGATGGCATGGGCCAACTCCACCAAGGCGCAGAACTACGAGGAATGGCTGGACCAGGCGGAAAAGGTCGGCACGACGATCAACTGGTATTATGCCGACCGCGACGGCAACATGGGTTATGTTTCGCCCGGTTTCGTGCCGCAACGCGCCGAGGGGCATGACGAACGTCTGCCCGCCGAACCGGGCCGCGACGAATGGCTGGGCACGCGTCCCTTCGCCGAAACGCCAATGACCTACAATCCGCCGCAAGGCTGGATCGCCAACTGGAACAACCGTTCTGCGCAGGGCGGCACCGCAAACTACGAAGCCACGCCATGGGGCACCGCCGATCGCGTGGTCGAGATCTTCGCCCGTCTTGATGCCAAGGAAAAACTGACACCCGAGGAGGTCTGGCAGATCAACCGCGAAATCAGTTTCCTTGACATCAACGCCCGCTACTTCCTGCCTTTCATCATTGACGCCGCCGACGAGGTAGACCCGCAAAGTCCGCGCGGCGAACTGGTTGCGATACTGCGCGACTGGGATGGTCAGCAGATGCGCAGCGAAGATGGCCGGGCCACGACGGCAGCGGTTGGTCTGTTCCAGACATGGCTGGATGTGATGGTCGCGGATGTGTTGCTTGACGATGGCGAGGCGATTCCGTCGGTCATCCAGTATCACCGTGTTTCGCGCACGGCGCAGGCGTTGCACAACGCTCTATTGGGCGAAGGTTCGGGCGTGCCGCAGACCTTTGACTTCTTCAACGGGGCTGATGCGGCTGGCCGTGACGAAATCATTCTTGCCGCGCTCGACAAGGCTGCCGCACAGCTCTCCAAACTGTTTGGCAGCGACACCCCGAGCGACTGGCGCATCGAGATCAGCCAGCACGTCTTCGGGACCGACAACTACATGGGCATCCCGCAGGCCGGCACGGGCGAGACACTGGCAATCGGCACGGCCATGAACCGGGGCACGGAAAACAACCGCGTCACGTTTCGCGGGGATAGCGTCGAATTCTGCGCCGTGACGCCCCCGGGCCAAAGCGGGTTCGTCAGTGCCGCGGGTGAAAAGTCGCCGCACTACATGGACCAACTCGATCTCTACGAGAACTTCGACTGTCGCGTGCAACCTTTCACGCGCGCCGAAGTAGAGACAGCTGCTGTCTCACGCGAGACGATCTCGGTCGAACGCTAGTGGCGTAGTGGCCGCCCTGCGGGGCGGCCACTTAACTTTAAGCTTCGTCGTTAGGCCCGTGACAACACCGCGCAGGATTGTAGCGCGGTGCGTTGCGTGCCTGAGCTGTTTTTCATTCTCCTACAATACGTCCGGGCAATCGAACACAATGCTCGAGCCCGCTGTCGTTCCTCGCGCGAAACGCCTATTCAGGGTGTAGGGCAGCGAACGGCGGCAATGTTCCGCAATCCGATTTCTCCCTTTCTGGATTGCGCTGCGCCAAGCATGAGTGTCCGAGATCCCAACTGTGGCACCGCACAACGTTCCGCGGCATCGCGTCGACCGTTCCGCTGCGTGCAAGTGCTACGAGAAATTGGCGCTTCCGCAAAGGGCTCTTCGATAACCTTCGCCGCGCGCTGCCCGAACGACCGCTACGGGCTGGACCACGAGCCCTTCTATAGCCCGTGGCCCAGCCCGCGATCTCGCTCGGCGATGCTGTCCGCCTCGCGCTCGATCTCCCGCTGACGTTCCAACTCCTGCTCCCGCGCAGCGTCCAGCTCGACCTGCCGTTCCTCGGCTTCGCGGCCCTCGCGCAATGCGGCGGCACGGTCTGCGAGGGTGTCGGGGTCGATCCCGGTCGCCGCCTCGCGCAGCCGCGCCGCCAAGTCCTGCGGCGTTTCCCGTTCCCGGTCTGGCGCGTCAGCCTCCTGCACCTCTGGTCTGCCCTGCCGTGCCTCCCAAGCCTCCCGCAATCGTTCGGCAAGATCAGGTTCCTGGTCCCGGCCATCCCGGCCCCCGGCAAGCGCCAGCTCGGCCTGCCCGGACCCTAGCCGGTCCAGCACCCGCTCCGCTGCGCGATCAAGCCAGTCGCGGACCTGGCCTGCCAGATCCCGCGCCAGCTCCATCACCTCGGCCGCACGGGCCTTGGCCTCGTGCCAGGCCCCGACGCGGCCGACCTCGATGCCGCGCTCCTTGAGCTGCCACGCCCCCAGCGAGAGCTGGGGCAGGGGCGGCCGGTCCAGCTCGATGGCCCGCACCGTCTGCACCAGCTCCGCGCCATCGTCGCCGCGATCTCGCGCCGCCGATGCCAGCTCAAGCGCCTCGTCGCGCTGCGCCACGAGGGTCCGGTGGTCCACGCGGTCCTCAATGCCGGCCCGCTCAAGGGCGGCGTTGCTGTCCCGCGCCCACGCCTCGCGCCAGCCTTCCAGAACCTCGACAGCATTCCAGTCGCGGTTCTTGGTGGTGAAGCCCTCCGCGTCGATCTCGCGGGTGGTCAGCAGAATGTGGGCGTGATGATTGCGCTCGTCGCCCTCGCGCCCTGGCGCGTGCAGGGCGATATCGGCCACCATGCCCCGGTCCACGAACTGCGCTTGGGCGAAGTCGCGGACCAGGGCGACACGCTGCGCGTGGGACAGCTCGGCAGGGAGTGCTACACGGATCTCGCGGGCGACCTGGCTGTTCTTCCGGGTCTCGGCTTCCTCGACCCGGTTCCACAACTCGGATCGGTCGAAGACCCAATCCGGGGCGT
>NZ_JBXWML010000025.1:0-9415 GCF_059609845.1 Ruegeria sp. YTSC002 | reverse complement strand
CAGAAGGGCAAGCGTGCTTTGGTCGAGACAATACCATTTACACCAGAGGAAGCATCTGCGGCTGAATAAGCCGGCGTCGATACGATGAAAACCCGCTTCGATCTGGCTGTTACGGTGGTGAACTGCGGGTGCCTCTCCCCTTCGTTCCCATGCGTCCACTGAACATTCAGGGAAGCTGGACCGGGGACTTCCCCGAGTTGAAAGAGCTAATCGCATTGGCGCAAACCAAAGGGATTGCACCTGTGCCGGTTACAGAATATGCGCTCCATGAGGCAAACTCAGCATTGATGGACCTGAAGGATGGCAAATTCCTGGGCAGGGCTATTCTAAGGCCCTAGATGGTGCCGAATTGAATTATCCGTGGCTCGGATTGCAATCATCGTGACTTTTCGCTCGATTTATCTGCAACAATCGAAGCGTGCAAACTCACATTACTTGCGATTGAAATCAGATTACTTGCGACCTTATTGCAACCATCTACGCCGGATCACATTACGTGAGAACGGGTCTTGTGTAGCATAGAACGGCGCCCATAGCACTTCTTGAACGTCATACCTGAAGCGCAGGGACGGGGTTCGTTTGCGACCATTCTTCCCGCCTTGATGCATAAATTTACCGGAAGACGGCATGTGGCGATTTCGTTGCGCCAGAAAGCACCGGCGCTTCCGCATGACGCTTGTGGCGGCGCTGAACATCAAGTCTTCTCTTTGTTAATTCGAGATAGGTTTGTCATTGGGGCGCCTTGGCGTGGTGGTAGGCCGCGATGGTGGCCGCAGATGACAGCGTTCTTGTCATGAGATCGGCGATAGGAACACCAACTTTCTGGGGTCCTCCACCCGGCAGATCGTAGTGTCCTCCGGTGAATCTCATCAGGTTGTTGATCGCCTGAACAGCCATGTCATAATCGGCCCGCTCTTTGTAACGCTCGGTGTGGCCGTACCTGGTAGTCGAGCAATAAACGATGCTTGGCCGGATTGCCTTGATGTACTGTTATCCAAGACCGCACTTGTCCAAATCATCAAACTTGTAACTCTCAACGAAGTCGCCCTCCTTTTGGGCGAGCATGCGTACAATATCTTGCCCCTCTGACGATTTGATGTTGAAGCAGATCGAGCGTTTTCCGCGATTAGCCGCTTGGAAATAGCAGAATCTTCAGTATCGTTTCCATCAACGTCTTTCAGATACGGAGGGTCCCAATGGCGCTTGTCGTCGCCACTGCCGGGGCGTTTGATCTTCCAGACCTCCACACCTAAATCCGACAGGATCTGCGTCGACCAAGGGTCGGCATGTATTCGAGATAAATCGAGGACTTCAAGACCCTCAAGAAGCCTAGCCATACACTTAGCCCTTCCATTTATTAACCGATTAAAGTCGGAATATATGTGACACGCAAGTGGTGGCCCAGTCTTCGCCCTGGTTGGGCTTCAATTTGACATATCCAAATTGGAATGGCAATAATGGTATTACCAATAAGGTTTCACGGTCGAGAAATCGGTTGCTTAGCACGGATTTCCCAAGGCCTGACTTCGTGACTCAAAGGTGTGGCGTGTCTTCGAATCAAGCAAAGCTCCAAGGGGATATTCTGAAGCTAATCCACAATCGGCGTTTTCAAAGTGGTGAGAGGTTGTTTTCGGAGCGAAATCTTGCGGAACGATTCTCCACTTCACGCGCCGCCGTGCGCGAAGCCATTACGGCTCTGGAAGCACTGCGTGTCGTCGAAAGACGCAGGCATTCGGGCATCTATTTGCGCGACCAGAATATGGACACAAGTATCGATGCGCTGGTCGTAGAAGTAAATGCCGGGATTTTTCCGACTCTAGAGCAGATAGAGGGTGCCATTGAACTCAGGTGCATCCTTGAAGTTGGTGCAGTTGGCTACGCGGCTGTGAGGCACGACGAGGAGGACATCGCGCAAATCAAACAGGCGCTTGATGAATCTGAAAATCGATTGAAGCGAGGAGAGTCAATCGTAGAAGAAGATGAAAGGTTCCACAAAGCCATTGTCGCCAGCACGCGAAACACGATGCTGGTGCGCGTGGTGAATTGGTTCTACGAGTTTTCAAGAATGCGTAGGTGCCGATACTTTGCAGACCCTAAAATGTCACGCATCTCGCATGAAGAACATCTATCGATACTGGCAGCAGTCACAGCTCGTGATAAACAAGTTTCCGGTGACCTTATGGATAAACACTTACATAGAACGCGAGAAATATGGGCTGAAATCTATGATTCTCTGGAGATTCCAGCCGATGGCGGGAGCCAAGGATAGCGGTGGTCATCTAGAAATAGAAGTTGTGAGGGGCGCATCGCAAAACTTCTTGTGACCAGAGAAGTGCCTTACCTCCCTCAACCGCACCTTTCTACCAAGGTAAGTACAAGTCGCAAGTAAATATCTGATCCCTAAAGAGTTGTCTTTGAAATTGGCCCGCTCGCGACCTGGTTCTTGTATGCCTTGACTGCGGAAGGGTTACGACCGGTCAGCATCGAGGAAAGAGAGTTCGATTACAAACTACAAAGGTGCAAGATGAGCTTTGATTTTGATCTTTTCGTCATTGGTGGTGGTTCCGGCGGCGTCAGGGCTGCACGCGTTGCGGCGCAAGAAGGAGCCAAGGTGGCGTTGGCGGAAGAGGACCGTTACGGCGGCACCTGTGTGATCCGCGGTTGTGTTCCGAAGAAGCTGATGGTTTTTGCCAGCGAGTATTCCGGCATGGTCGAGGATGCGCTGGCGCATGGCTGGGACATCCAACTTGGTGCTTTTGACTGGGATGTGTTTCGCACGAAACTTTACGCTGAGCTGGACCGCCTGGAAAAGGTCTATCGCAGCATTCTAAAAAATAACAGCGTCGAAACTTTTGACCAGCGCGCAATGCTGGCGGATGCCCATACGGTCGAACTGGCCGACGGGACGCGCAAAACGGCCAAGCACATCCTGCTGGCCATGGGCGGTCGCCCAGTAAAGCCGGGTATCCCCGGTGATGAGTTTGGCATTACGTCAAACGACATCTTTCACCTCGACAAACTACCTGAATCCATCTTGATCGTCGGTGGCGGATATATTGCCTCGGAATTTGCGGGCATCCTGAACGGTATGGGTGTGAATGTGACACAGTACTACCGCGGCGCCCAAATCCTGCGGGGCTTTGACGAAGAAGCGCGCGCCCTAGTTTCGGAGGAGATGTGCCAGAAGGGGGTTCACCTGCACCTCGGCACCAACGTTCTCGAGATGCGCCAGGAAGGTGACAAGGTTTGGGTCAAGGCGACCACTGGAGGCGAACGAGTCTTCGACCATGTAATGTTCGCGACCGGTCGTGCGCCCAATACCGAGAATATGGGGCTGGAAGAAATCGGCGTGGAAATCGGCCGCAAGGGCGAAGTCGTTGTTGATGAATACAGCCAGACCGCGGTGCCGTCGGTCTATGCGATAGGCGACGTGACTGACCGCGCGAACCTTACACCAGTTGCCATCCGCGAAGGTATGGCCTTTGTCGAGACCGTCTTCAAGGGCAACCCGACCAAACCCGATCACGAGCTGATCCCCACCGCGATCTTTACTCAGCCTGAGATGGGAACCGTTGGCCTTAGCGAAGAAGAGGCTGCGGCGAAGGAAGCGACCGAGGTCTATGCCACTTCGTTCAAGCCGATGCAGCAGTCCTTTGCGGGCCGCAGCGAACGCGTACTGATGAAACTCGTGGTCAGCCAGAAGACCCGTAAGGTGCTGGGCTGTCACGTTGTGGCCCCCGGCGCCAGCGAGATGATTCAGCTTGTTGGAATCGCGATCAAGATGGGTGCAACTAAGGAAGATTTCGACCGGACCGTGGCGGTGCATCCCACCATGTCGGAAGAGATCGTGACAATGAAAATTCCAACCCGGACGAGCAAGTAGAGGAATCCAACAACCGGGGTTTTTGGGGTGTATTGCCATCCGCAGGGTCACTGGACCGCCAATCTGGTAACCCACCGGATCTATTGCGTCGAAACAAAGCCTACCCCAAATTTGTCTAGGTGGTTTTGTCAGGTTGGTGACTGCAAACTTCCGGGGTAGCAAAGAATCATGCTGAATTCATCTGACCCGCCCCGGCTCTGGGGCGTTCGTTTTCTTCTTTCTGTGATCGGCTATGAGGTTTAGACGTATCATCGATTTGCCCTCAGCTTCAGGGGCGTGGAGGTTCTGCTTGCATCGCGCGGCATCCAGGTTTCCCACGAAACGGTGCTGGATTGGATGGCACGTTTCGGCGGGCAGTTTGCTACGAACACACGCTGGGATCAATACCAAGGCGGTTGCGAAGTGGCGCAAACGGCAAACCGTTGAAGACAGGAAGACCGGCCCAAAGGAGCCGCGCTCAACTGTTCTTAGCAAAGAGGAAGAAGCGGTTGTCGTTGCCTTT
Organism: Ruegeria sp. YTSC002; assembly: GCF_059609845.1. Lineage (NCBI taxonomy): Bacteria > Pseudomonadati > Pseudomonadota > Alphaproteobacteria > Rhodobacterales > Roseobacteraceae > Ruegeria > Ruegeria sp. YTSC002. The sequence continues at coordinate 5,030 of NZ_JBXWML010000025.1, read as the reverse complement.
CGACGGCATACGCTGCTTCCTTTCGATGATTGCCTGTATGCCTTGCAGCCGACAATCCCGCACCTACGCGCTCGTCGCTCCACAGGTGTCTCCAGCGTCACGGCGTCTCACGTCCGCCTGAAATGGACGGTGACAAGCCGAAGAGGCAGCGCTTCAAGCGCTACCCCATCGGTCACTTCCAATTCGATATCGCCGAGCTAAGGACGTCGGAGGGCAAGCTATTTTTCATTGTGGCCATTGACCGGACCAGTAAGTTCGCCGTGGCGCATTCGGTCGAGAAAGCGAACCGAAGACAGCCTGGGAATTCCTCGAACACCTGTTGGAGACCGTGCCTTATCGTATTCACACCATCCTCACGAACAACGGTATCCAGTTCCCAGATCAGCCGCAAAAAACCGAGACACGATCTATTCTCGACCGATGCGCTTCGACATGATCTGAGAGGTTAACGGCATCGAACGCCGATTGACAAAACCCAATCACCCGTGGACCAACGGCCTGGTCAAGCGCATGAACCGCACGATTAAAGACGCGACCGAAAAGTGGTATCACTACGACAGCCACGATCAGTTGCGCAGCCATCTCTTGGAATTCATGGACGCCTACAACTTCGCTTGCCGCCTCAAGACGCTCTCTGGTCTCACGCCCTACGACCACATCTGCAAAATTTGAACTTCAGAACCAGATCGATTCATCATAAATCCGATCCACCGGATGCCGGGACCGAACACCTAGTTCACCTTTGCGCAACTTAGCTGCCCTTGGCGGGTGAAAGCTCAATATCTGCTTTTCGGATCGCCCTCCAAATATCTACTTTTTTAGTTTCCACGCATTGGAGAAAACCCTCCGACTTCCAGTCGGGTCTGCTTCAGGGCGAAGAATCGTGTTATGGCCTTACCCTCTGGAAAATGAGCCGGAGCTGGTCGGGAGGCTCATTTTCCAGAGGGTAAGGCCATGCAGTATGACACCGGCAAGCACTGCGTTTTCTATCATCGATATCACATCGTCTGGTCGACGAAATATCGCTACAAGGTGCTGACCGGAGGGGTGCGTCTGCGGGTGCGTGAGATCATTCGTCAGGTCTGTCGCGAGAACGAGGTCGATATCCTGCGCGGTGTGCTGTCATCCGACCATGTCCACATGTTCGTGTCGGTGCCGCCGAAAATCGCCATCTCCGACCTCGTGCGCAGGATGAAGGGTCGTTCGTCCCACAAGGTGCAAAGGGAATTCCCCGCGCTGCGCAGGCGCTACTGGGGCCGCAGGTTCTGGGGCAGGGGATACTTCTCAACCACCAACGGAGCCATCACCGAAGACATCGTTCTGCAATACCTCGAAAACCACATCGCCGATCCTACCGACGCCAGTCGGTAGTGGTTCAGTCGGACAAGTTAATGCTCGTGACGTGAGGTCTTTTCGTTCCAATCTTGTCAAAATGACAAGATTGAGGCAAGCCTTCGGTAGACGGTGAATTTTTCAATCCAAGTAGGTGGCACCTTGGTACGTCCCACGAACGAAAAAGAACGTATCGCGCAAATTTTGGATGCACTTGAACGCATCGGAGCCCAAGAAGGGTTGGCGCAACTGACGCTGGCCAAAGTAGCTGACGAAGCGGAGCTACCCCGCTCCCTAATTCGCTACTTTGCGGGCAACAAAAACGATCTTCTTCTTTTGCTTTTTGACCGCTTGATTGAGCGTGGGGAGGCGAAATTGGACGCATTGATAGCAATTGAGGGCCGAGACATCTGCGTCGAAGATGTTTTGGATCTCGTTCTGGATGGCCTTCTTGGCGACGAACATCTCAGCAAGATGGTCGATGAGCTTTGGCCTTACGCGGAGGCGGACCAGCGTATTCAAGCACGGTTAAGGGGACTGTATCAACGGCTTTGCGACGAGTTGACGGATCGCATGGCAACCGAAGGGATCGGCGCAGACAATGATGATCGTTTTCATCGGGCCTATGGGATCATTGCCATGGGATTTGGGGCGACCTTTTTCTCTGAAATCCAATTTGTCCCAACGGACACGAATGCAATCCGAAACATTGCGAGAGAGATGCTGAAAGTTTCGGAACCCAAAAACCAGTAAAGGAATACACTATGAAATGGATAAAACGCGGGGTGGTCGCCGCTCTGACGCTCGCCCTGATTGGAGGCGTTGTGTTTTGGGACAAAATTCAGGACGTGCGCGCCCTGATGGCGTATTCGGCTGTATTTGAACCCGAGAATATCGACGAAAACTTCCGGACACTTTATGAAAAATATCCCTCGATCACCATCGAGCGTTCCGGCCCGGTCGCTGAGTTCGAAGTTGACGAACAGCCCAACATTTTTCCCATTACATACAGCTATAACGGGCAAAACCTGAACACCGCAGAGCTGTTCGATGAATTTCACTGGACCGGGATGATTGTGTTGCATGATGGCAAGGTGGTTCACGAGGCCTATGCGCGGGGAAACTCGGCTGAAACCCGCCATATTGAGTTCTCGGTGACAAAGTCCCTGACCTCGCTTTTGATCGGTGTTGCGCATGGCGAAGGCGATTTGCCGGACCTGAATGCACAGGTGACCGAGTTTATTCCGGAGTTAATAGGATCTGGATATGATGGTGTTACGGTGCAGCAGGTGCTCGATATGACGTCGGGTATACGCTATGTTGAGGACTATGATGATCTGAACTCGGATATCGTACAAACCGTGGTGGCGACACTGCGCGGATCATTGGATGAATTTTCCACAACCATAGTCCGTGAGCGCGAACCAGGTAGTTTCAACCAATATGCCAGCATTGAAACGCAGGTGTTGGCCTGGGTTCTGCGTCGCGCTACCGGACAGGACTATGCTGACTATTTCCACGACAAGCTCTGGAGGAAAATCGGCGCTCGGGCTGACGCAAAGATGCTGGTTGATCAGGAGGGGGAACCGCTTGCCTTCGGTGGTGCCAGTTTGCGGTTGCAGGATCTCGCGCGTGTCGGGCAAATGGTGCTCAATGGCGGTACGTCGATGACAGGCGAACGGGTGGTATCCGAAGAGTGGTTGGCGCAGTCAACCACGACAAACACACCGCAGTCGAAGCCAGGCGACCATGATAAGTCAGACTTCATTCTGGGGTACAAGAACCAATGGTGGATTCCAGAAGACCGCGACGGCGGCGACTTCAGCGCAATTGGGATCTACGGGCAATTTCTGTATATCAACCCCGGCCGAGGCGTGGTGATCGCAATGAATTCTGCCTATCCTCATTACAATGAAGAACCAGAAACAGAACTGAAAATGGTAAATGCTCTTCAGGCAATCGCAAAAAACGTAAGTCCCGGCCTTTGATCATGTGAATTCGCATGATCGGATATCGCTCCCGGTAATTGAAACTGAACTGGGGGCGGTGCGTTTTTGAAGGAATTTGGTTGGATCTGTCGCAAACTTTTCGCCATTGACCTTTGTGACGTTAGCGCTTGTGTCACGAGCGGCATTGGCCTGTTGAAGGTTGATCTATGGTTTCATTCAAAGGCGCACAGTTGCGCGGCCGTTGCACATGCCGCTGGCCCGTAGGTGTTAGCGGGTCCGGTCCAATTCAGAACCACGTGCTCAAAGCACTCTGTTGCGTTCTGGTTTTCCCGATCCGGTCTCACGATCCTTATGCCATGCTGTCCATTGCCCTCTTCCGTTTCTGCCGTCTCACAGCGGCTGACGCTTTACGCGTTGGCAGCTGGAGCTTGGCAGACTTCTCCTGCGCTCATCAAGGCCCAAACAATTCGCGCTATCTTGTTTGCCAGTGCGACCCGAACCAGCAACGGTAGTTTGCATTCGATCATGCGGGCAAGCCAGGGATCTTTTCCAGTTCTATCGCGTGGTTGCCACAGAACCACGCTGTTGGCACTGATGATCAGCAATCGCCTGAGCGAACGTTCTCCCATTTTTGTTGTCGCCCCGAGGCGCTGTTTTCCCCCTGTCGAATGCTGTCTTGGAACCAGCCCGAGCCAGGCGGCGAAATCCCGACCACGGCGGAATGGTTCCGGCGGCGGGGCCAGGGCAACCAGCGCAGTTGCGATGAGCGGGCCAATTCCAGGCACCGTCATCAAGCGGCGTGCCATCTCGTTTGACCGCGCGCGGCGGGCAATCTCGGCATCCAGTGCTTTGATCTGACCGTCTAGCTGGCCCAGCATGCTGATCAGCCTTTCAAGGCACTCCCGGGCCACATTCGGGATTGCGCTATCGCCAGCGTCCACCAACGCAACCAGCTTGCGAATATTGACCGCGCCTTGCGGGGCCACCTGACCGAGCTCTCCAAGGTGACCTCGCACAGCATTGATCAATTGCGTGCGCTGCCGGACCAACAGCTCGCGAGCCCGAAGAACCGTCGCGGACGCCTGGGTCTCTTCGCTCTTCACGGCAACAAAGCGCATCGTTGGTCGGCTTGCAGCTTCACAGATCGCTTCTGCATCGGCCATATCGTTCTTCTGACGTTTGACGAATGGTTTCACGTAGGCCGGATGGATCAACCTGACTTCGTGACCCAAACGACCGATCTCTCGCCCCCAGTAATGCGCACTGGCACAAGCCTCCATTGCAACCACGCAACGCGGCAGTTTGGCAAAGGACTCGAGGACCTGGCCTCTGCGCAGTTTCTTACGAACAACAGGGTGACCTGTTCCATCCGCTCCGTGCACCTGGAACACATTCTTCGCCAAATCCAGACCAATCATGCTAATCTCTTCCATAGACGCCTCCATTCAGGTTGTTTGCAAACCCACAATGGCACATCGAGGCCAGCGGGGGCGTCTACACCTTCAGAACACTTCAGTTCGTTCATCACCGAGAGGCAGAATTTGGCCACCTCGTTTCCGGCGATCTACAGATTCAGAACCTCGCTCACGCCGTCACGACTAACTCCGAAAGCGATGTAAACGGGCTTGTTTTTGACCGTACGACTGTCGGTATCCCAGATCTTCGCACGCAGGGTGTCACTGTACCCTAATTAATCAGAATCTTGCTTGAAATTGTCCTGCAAAATCAATTGTGGTTTGTGCTCTCAAT
>NZ_JBXWML010000024.1:0-11282 GCF_059609845.1 Ruegeria sp. YTSC002 | reverse complement strand
GGCTGACATCAAGCCGGGCAACGCAATGCCGTTCTCGGGCATGCCCATCGGTACCATCGTCCACAACATCGAGATGAAGCCTGGCAAAGGCGGTCAGATCGCACGTGCGGCCGGTACTTACGCTCAGTTCGTTGGTCGCGATGGCGGCTACGCTCAGATCCGTCTGAGCTCGGGCGAGCTGCGCATGGTCCGTCAGGAATGCATGGCCACCGTCGGTGCCGTGTCCAACCCCGACAACAGCAACCAGAACCTCGGTAAAGCCGGTCGTATGCGCCACAAGGGCGTGCGCCCGTCGGTTCGTGGTGTTGCAATGAACCCGATCGATCACCCGCACGGTGGTGGTGAAGGTCGTACCTCGGGTGGCCGTACGCCGGTTACGCCTTGGGGTAAGGACACCAAGGGTAAGCGTACCCGCAACAAGAACAAAGCGTCCCAGAAGCTGATCATCCGCTCGCGGCACGCCAAGAAGAAGGGACGTTAATCCATGTCTCGCTCTGTTTGGAAGGGTCCTTTCGTCGATGCTTACGTGCTTAAAAAAGCCGAAGCAGCGCGCGAATCGGGCCGCAACGAAGTCATCAAGATCTGGTCGCGTCGTTCCACCATTCTGCCCCAGTTCGTGGGTCTGACCTTTGGTGTGTACAATGGCCAGAAGCATATCCCGGTAAACGTCACGGAAGACATGATCGGTCAGAAGTTCGGTGAGTACTCGCCGACCCGGACCTATTATGGTCACGCCGCAGACAAAAAAGCGAAGCGGAAGTAAGTCATGGGCAAGGAAAAGAACCCCCGCCGCGTGGCTGAAAACGAAGCAATGGCGAAAACCCGCATGCTTCGCACCAGCCCGCAGAAACTGAACCTGGTTGCGCAAATGATCCGCGGCAAGAAAGTTGAAAAGGCTCTGACCGACCTGACTTTCTCGAACAAGCGTGTCGCGCAGGACGTCAAGAAGTGCCTGCAATCCGCAATCGCGAATGCCGAAAACAACCACAACCTGGACGTCGATGAGCTGATCGTCGCCGAAGCATGGGTTGGTAAAAACCTGGTCATGAAGCGCGGTCGTCCGCGTGCCCGTGGCCGTTTCGGCAAGATCATGAAGCCGTTCTCGGAGATCACCATCAAGGTGCGTCAAGTTGAGGAGCAAGCCTAATGGGACATAAAGTCAATCCGATCGGCATGCGCCTTCAGGTCAACCGCACCTGGGACAGCCGCTGGTACGCTGACACCAAGGATTACGGTGATCTTCTGCTGGAAGACATCAAGATCCGTGAGTTCATTCAGAAAGAGTGCAAGCAGGCCGGTGTTGCACGTGTGATCATCGAACGTCCGCACAAGAAGTGCCGCGTCACGATCCACACCGCACGTCCGGGTGTCATCATCGGCAAGAAAGGTGCAGACATCGAAGTTCTGCGCAAAAAGCTTGCTGGTATGACCGACAGCGAACTGCACCTGAACATCGTCGAAGTGCGCAAGCCCGAGCTTGACGCGCAGCTGGTTGCCGAGTCGATCGCTCAGCAGCTGGAACGTCGTGTTTCGTTCCGTCGCGCAATGAAGCGCTCGGTTCAGAACGCCATGCGCATGGGCGCCCTGGGTATCCGGGTGAACGTCGCTGGTCGTCTGGGCGGCGCCGAAATCGCACGGACCGAATGGTATCGCGAAGGCCGCGTGCCTCTGCATACCCTGCGTGCCGACATCGATTACGCACATGCCGAAGCGATGACTCCTTACGGGATCATCGGGATCAAGGTCTGGATCTTCAAAGGTGAGATCATGGAGCACGATCCGCAGGCACGTGACCGTAAAGCACAGGAACTCCAGGACGGCCCTGCACCTCGTGGTGCTGGTGGCGGTCGTCGCTAAGGAGGGAAAGATATGCTTCAACCAAAGCGTACTAAATTCCGCAAGATGCACAAAGGCCGGATCAAGGGCGAAGCCAAGGGCGGCTCTGATCTGAACTTTGGCACCTACGGTCTGAAAGCCCTGCAACCCGAGCGCGTCACCGCACGTCAGATCGAAGCTGCACGTCGTGCCATGACCCGTCACATGAAACGTCAGGGTCGTGTCTGGATCCGTATCTTCCCCGACACTCCGGTCACTGCAAAGCCGATCGAAGTTCGTATGGGTAAAGGTAAGGGTTCGGTGGACCGCTGGGTTTGCAAGGTCAAGCCCGGTCGCGTGATGTTCGAGATCGACGGCGTCAATGACGACATCGCCCGTGAGGCCCTGCGCCTGGCCGCGATGAAGCTGCCGATCAAGACCCGCGTCGTAGTTCGCGAAGACTGGTAAGCGATCCGGGAATTTCCCCGTTCGTGACAAAACTGACCCCCGTCGGGAAACCGGCGGGGGTTTTCATTCGGGGGCGCTGCCCCCGCCGCGGCAAGCCGCGACTCCCCCGGGATATTTATAGCCAGATGAAATTCGGACCCCCCCTGCTTCATCTGGCAAAAAATATCCCGGAGCGCGAGGCAGAGCCTCGCAAAAGACCCATCGCAATCGTGACGAGGCTGCGTTAAGAGGGCGCTATGGCACAGATTGAATCACTCTTTGTTACCCGTCTCTATCGCGCAGCTTTGTCCGAGTTCGGTCCCGAGATCGATGCGGAAGAGTTGGAAAACTCGTGTTTTGTCATCGCCGAAGATGACGAGGCCGGGCAGCAATGGTGTGAGGAAAACGGCTATCCCGGCTATACCAGCTATGCCTCACTAACCGATCTGCCTTGGCGGTTCCCTATCTTTGCCGATCTGGTGAAGGTACTGGATCAGCACGTTGCCGCTTTTGCCAGGGATCTGGAGTTCGATCTGGGCGAAGGCGAGTTGAAGCTAGAAGACCTTTGGATCAACATCCTGCCCGAGGGTGGCATGCATTCCAGCCACCTGCACCCGCACAGCGTGATATCGGGCACGACCTATGTGGCGATGCCCGAAGGGGCCAGTGCGCTGAAACTGGAAGACCCCCGCTCAGGCCGCATGATGGCCGCGCCAACGCGTCTGAAAGGTGGGCGGCGCGATTTGCAGCCGTTCATCTATATGAAGCCGCAGGTGGGCGACGTCCTGCTGTGGGAAAGCTGGTTGCGCCACGAGGTGCCGATGAACATGGCCGAGGACGAGCGGATCAGTGTCAGCTTCAACTACAAGTGGGAGTGAGCCCCGGTTCATGACACACGGGTCACCCCAGTGAAGCGATTGCGAGACGAACGGACGGTGCCCATTCAGGTCACGATTCGCAAGAAGTTACCGATAGACCTTGCAATATGCGCCGACATGGCCCATGTGGACCACGCAGACGTTTTTCTATTTCGACCACTGTCTCCCGTTATTCGGCGTTCAGTCTCTCGATCCAGACCGACTACGCCGCGCTGTCGCAATTCCGCGGACAGCAATTTTTTAGGAGACTACGGATATGGCCAATGGCACCGTAAAATGGTTCAACACAACTAAAGGTTTTGGCTTCATCGCACCGGAGACCGGTGGCAAAGACGTGTTTGTACACATCTCTGCTGTCGAGCGCTCGGGGCTGACCGGCCTGGCTGACGACCAGAAAGTAACATTCGACATCGAACCCGGCCGTGACGGTCGTGAGTCGGCTGTGAACATCGCTCTGGCGTAAGTCACACAGACTTAGACAGTTGAAGACGCGGTCTCGTGCAAACGAGGCCGCGTTTTGTGTTTGTGGGGAAATCGGGCCGTACTCAACTACGCCGCTACTCCACTCTAAAACAGCGGTTGCAGACACTTGTTGCCAATTGACTAGGTAGCTGAATGGAATACCAGCTTGCGACTTCATCGATAAAGCGTAAAAAAGGGAAGGAGCTATAAGTATTTAGTATTTGAGGACAGGTGGCGTATTGCACGCAAGTTTGGTGTCACCGATTTTGTTGAATCAGGATGAGCAAGCCGTCTACGCGGTCAAAGCATGCGTTCTACCAACGCTTACGGATGCGATTTTGATTTTGATTTTCGCGCCGACACCAATGATGTTTCCATGGCTTGTTATTCATTTCGCTTTTCGAAGAACCTATTACGTCATCACTACGCAAAGAGTTCTCGTGTTGGATGCGGGTAGTGTAATCGGCGAGGCGCGTTTGAGTGACATCGACAGAATCCGTGGGTCACGTTCTGCTTTGATGTTGATGGGTGCGGACACTAGATTGTGGTTTCCACGCCTTCCAGATGCCTGGCATTTTGAAGGAATCATTACTCGGGTTATGGCTAAAGTGGGTCACAGAAAGTAGTGGGCGAATGCCCACGCTCACACACCCGCCAAACTTCCTCTTGCCACCCACTGCTGAACCCCCTATAGAGCGGCATCTTGCGTTCCCCCGGCTGAGTCGGGGGATTCGTATGTCTATCATTCATCCACCAGGTCAAAGGTGACCCGTGTACGGGGCCTTCTGGTGTTTTGAGCAAAGGAAAAAGGCGATGAACGCCCAAGAACTGCGTGACAAGACCCCGGACCAGCTCCGCGAGGAACTGGCCAACCTGAAGAAAGAAAGCTTTAACCTGCGCTTTCAACAGGCAACCGGTCAGCTGGAAAATACGGCTGGTATCAAAGCGGCCCGCCGCAATGCTGCCCGCGTCAAAACCATTCTGAACGAAAAGGCCGCTGCCGCGGCATCGGAGGAGTAATCCTATGCCCAAGCGTATCCTGTCCGGAGTAGTAACCAGCGACGCCAACGAGCAGACCGTGACTGTTTCGGTTGAACGCCGTTTCAAGCACCCGCTGCTGCACAAAACCGTTCGTAAGTCCAAGAAATACCGGGCTCATGACGAAAAGAACGCCTTCAAGGTCGGCGACACCGTACGCATCATCGAATGCGCGCCGAAATCGAAGACGAAACGTTGGGAGGTTCTGGAGGCGTAAGCCCCCAGGCCTTTCCATTTGTCGAAACCCTGGGGGAATTAACAAGACCAGCCCCCACAGGTCGGGAGAAACCACATGATCCAGATGCAGACCAATCTGGATGTCGCTGACAACTCCGGCGCTCGCCGAGTTCAGTGCATCAAGGTCCTGGGTGGTTCCAAGCGTAAATACGCCTCCGTCGGCGACATCATTGTCGTCTCGGTGAAGGAAGCCATCCCACGCGGCCGCGTAAAGAAAGGGGACGTCCGCAAGGCCGTCGTCGTACGCACCGCCAAGGAAGTCCGTCGTGAAGACGGCACCGCGATCCGCTTCGATCGCAACGCCGCCGTCATCCTGAACAACAACAACGAGCCGATCGGTACCCGTATCTTTGGCCCCGTTGTTCGCGAACTGCGCGGCAAGAACTTCATGAAAATCATCTCGCTGGCTCCGGAGGTGCTGTAATCATGGCTGCTAAACTCCGCAAAGGCGACAAGGTCGTCGTGCTGGCCGGCAAGGACAAGGGCAAAGAGGGCACCATTTCCTCGGTTGACCCCAAAGCCGGCAAAGCTGTTGTCGATGGCATCAACATCGCCATCCGTCACACCCGCCAGTCGCAGAACTCGCAAGGTGGTCGTCTGCCTCAGGCAAACCCGATCGACCTGTCGAACCTGGCACTGCTGGACAAGAACGGCAAAGCGACCCGCGTCGGCTTCCGCATGGAAGGTGACAAGAAGGTCCGCTTCGCCAAGACCACAGGGGACGTGATCGATGCTTGATAACGCAACCTACACCCCGCGTCTGAAAACTCAGTACGTTGAAACCATCCGTGCCGCTCTGAAAGAAGAGTTCGGTTACAAGAACGACATGCAGCTGCCCAAGCTGGACAAGATCGTTCTGAACATCGGTTGTGGTGCCGAGGCTGTCAAAGACTCGAAGAAAGCGAAAGCTGCTGTCGAGGATCTGACTGCGATTGCCGGTCAAAAGGCCGTTGCAACCAAGGCGAAGAAGTCGATCGCGGGCTTCCGCGTCCGTGAAGACATGCCGCTGGGCGCGAAAGTGACCCTGCGCGGTGACCGGATGTACGAATTCCTGGATCGTCTGATCACCATCGCGCTGCCACGCGTTCGTGACTTCCGCGGTGTAAAGCCTGCTTTCGATGGTCAGGGCAACTTTGCCATGGGCATGAAAGAGCACATCGTGTTCCCGGAAATCGATTTCGACAAGGTCGACGAAGTCTGGGGCATGGATATCGTAATTGCCACCACAGCGAAAACCGACGCTGAAGCAAAGGCACTGTTGAAAGCTTTCAACATGCCGTTCAACGCATAAGCGCCGGGAGGATTGAGACATGGCTAAAAAAGCAATGATCGAACGCGAAAAGAAGCGCGAACGCCTGGTGGCCAAATATGCCGCGAAGCGTGCCGAGCTGAAAGAAATCGCGAATGACGAGAGCAAGCCGATGGAAGAGCGCTTCAAGGCGCGTCTGAAACTGGCGAAACTGCCGCGCAACAGCTCGGCTACCCGTCTGCACAACCGTTGTCAGCTGACCGGTCGTCCCCACGCTTACTACCGTAAGCTGAAGGTCAGCCGTATCGCGCTGCGCGAGCTGGGTTCTGCTGGTCAGATCCCCGGCATGGTGAAATCGAGCTGGTAAGGGAGACATAGATATGAATGATCCTATCGGCGATATGCTCACCCGTATCCGCAACGCGCAAATGCGCGGCAAGTCCACCGTTTCCACCCCGGCTTCCAAGCTGCGCGGCTGGGTTCTGGACGTGCTGGCGGACGAAGGCTACATCCGTGGCTATGAAAAGACGACCGGTGAAAACGGTCATCCGGCCATCGAAATCAGCCTGAAATACTACGAAGGCACCCCTGTTATTCGTGAACTGAAGCGGGTCTCGAAGCCCGGCCGTCGCGTATACATGGGCGTCAATGACATCCCGCAGGTCCGTCAGGGTCTGGGTGTGTCGATTGTCAGCACTCCGAAAGGTGTGATGTCGGACGCAAATGCTCGCTCCAACAATGTTGGCGGCGAAGTGCTCTGCACCGTCTTCTAGAGGGAGGTCTGCAATGTCTCGTATTGGTAAAAAGCCGGTCGAGCTGCCCAGCGGCGTTTCCGCCACTGTGTCGGGTCAGACCATCGAAGTGAAAGGTCCGAAAGGCACCCGCAGCTTTACCGCCACCGACGACGTAACGCTGTCGGTTGAAGACAACGTGGTCAAGATCGACCCCCGCGGCATGTCCAAACGTGCTCGCCAGCAGTGGGGCATGAGCCGCACCATGGTTGCCAACCTGGTAACCGGTGTGACGACCGGCTTCAAAAAAGAGCTGGAGATCCAGGGTGTTGGTTACCGGGCTCAGATGCAGGGCAACACCCTGAAGCTGAACCTGGGCTACAGCCACGATGTTGATTTCACTGCTCCGGAAGGTGTCACCATCACCGCGCCGAAGCAGACCGAGATCGTTGTGGAAGGTATCGACCAGCAGCTGGTGGGCGAAACCGCGGCCAAAATCCGCGAGTGGCGCCGCCCCGAGCCTTACAAAGGCAAAGGCATCCGCTACAAGGGCGAGTTCATCTTCCGCAAGGAAGGCAAGAAGAAGTAAGGACGAACACAATGGCAAACAGCAAAAGAACCCTGTTTCTGAAGCGCCGCCTGCGCGTTCGGAACAAACTTCGCAAGGTCAACGCGGGTCGTCCGCGTCTGTCCGTGCACCGGTCGAACAAGAACATTTCTGTTCAGCTGATCGACGACGTGCGTGGCGTGACCCTGGCCTCGGCCTCGACCCTGGAAAAGGATCTGGGCGTTGTTGGCAAAAACAACATCGATGCGGCGACCAAAGTCGGCGCGGCCATCGCAGAGCGTGCCAAGAAGGCAGGCGTCGAAGAGGCCTATTTCGATCGTGGTGGCTTCCTGTTCCACGGCAAGGTGAAGGCACTGGCCGACGCTGCGCGTGAAGGTGGTCTGAAGATCTAAGACCAAGCGCATCCCGAAAAGTGGGAACCGGTTTTCGGGTCAAGATGCGCAATGCCAAAGATTGCGGGCGGGTTTCGATCCGCCCCGATGATCCGGGGGCCTCGGCAACAGTCGGGGCTCACTTGGATTGAAGTAACGGTGCCGAGAGCGCCATATGAGAAAAGGGATGCCAAATGGCAGAACGTGATAACCGCCGGGGACGTGGTCGTGACCGCGACGAAACTCCGGAATTCGCAGATCGCCTGGTTGCGATCAACCGTGTGTCGAAAACCGTAAAAGGTGGTAAGCGCTTTGGCTTCGCCGCTCTGGTGGTTGTCGGCGATCAGAAAGGCCGCGTGGGCTTTGGCAAAGGTAAAGCGAAAGAAGTACCTGAAGCCATCCGCAAGGCGACCGAACAAGCCAAGCGTCAGATGATCCGCGTGCAACTGCGCGAAGGTCGGACCCTGCACCACGATATCGAAGGCCGTCACGGCGCCGGTAAAGTGGTTATGCGCACCGCACCTGAAGGTACCGGTATCATCGCCGGTGGTCCGATGCGTGCCGTGTTCGAAATGCTGGGCGTCAAGGACGTTGTGTCCAAGTCGCTGGGCTCGCAGAACCCGTACAACATGATCCGCGCCACCATCAACGGCCTGCAAAAAGAGCAGAGCCCGCGTTCGGTTGCCGCACGTCGTGGTAAAAAAGTTGCCGACATCCTGCCCAAGCGGGACGAAGCACCGGCTGCTGAAGCAGAAGCGTAAGGAGAGCGACCCATGGCAAAAACCATCGTCGTCAAGCAGATCGGTTCCCCGATCCGCCGCCCCGCCGAACAGCGCGCAACCCTGATCGGCCTGGGCCTGAACAAGATGCACAAAACCCGCGAACTGGAAGATACCCCTTCGGTCCGCGGTATGATCAACAAGATCCCGCATCTGGTAGAGATCGTCGAAGAGCGCGGCTAAGCGCAATACCTTCGAAGAACATGAAACGCCTCCGATCAATGCGGGGGCGTTTTTTCTTGTGGTTAACTGCATCTGACCTATCGTTTTGATCAGGGTCAGGCTGCTTTGGGTTCACTCAAACCGAACGCATGTTTTTGATTATCAATCTCATGGCATTCATGAATTGCGCGCGCTCAGCTTCGTTCAATACCTGTAGGGCATCAGCATTCACGCTCATAGCGGCCTCGTAGGCGCTGTCACGAAGCGCGGCTGCCTTCCGGGTCAGCCAGATCAATTGAGCTCTGGCATCAGAGGGATTCTTTGTTCTTTTGATCAATCCGTCGCGCTCCATACGATTGAGCGTGTTGGCTAGGGTCGCCTGTTCGACATCGATTTTTCCAAGAAGATCTTTTTGCGTCACTCCGTCTTTGACCCAAAGCTCCAGCAAGATCGGGAATTGCCCGACAACGATACCTAACGGCGCAATGCGCTGCTGCAATTTTTTCGCAAACAATCGCGCCATGTGATTGACCAGGTATCCGGCCGAGTTCTCTTTTTCAAAGTCCATGTCTCAGATTTACACTTGAATAGCACGCTATGCAATTTTATATAGCTTGCTATGTTATAGAATCGAAGGGAAGCGAAATGGCTCGTATCGAAGAGTTGGACAAGACCGTCTCACTGGCGGACCAAATGCAGAACGAGGAAGGGCCGGTGGTTCTGATCAACCTGTTCACGGTGGACGCGGAAGACGAAAAAGCACTGCTTGAGGCATGGTCACATGATGCAGATTTCATGAAAGCCCAGCCAGGATACATCTCCACCCAGCTCCATCAGGGCATCGCGGGCAGTTCAACCTTTGTGAACTACGCGATCTGGCAGGACGTCAAAAGCTTTCGCGACGCGTTCACCCATCCTGAGTTCCAACGTCGGATTGCCGACTACCCGGAAAGCGCAGTGGCCCGGCCACATCTTCTTAGAAAACTCGCAGTCGAAAACCACTGCGTCGCCTGAAACTAAAACCGGAGCAGCCCCATGGTAAGAGCCATACACCCCATCGCCGGACTCATCGGATTTCTTACAATCCTCGTGTTCTGGACATCCACCTTGTACAGCGAGTTGTTTGCGACCCATGCGACCGTCACCGCAGTAAAATCCATGATCGTCAGTGGTCTCTTTGTTCTGGTGCCGGCGATGGTGATTGTCGGCGCGTCCGGCATGTCTCTTGGACGTCGCCGCAAAGATGCCCCGGCGATTGCAAAGAAGAAGCGGATGCCAATCATAGCGATGAACGGGCTTCTTATCCTCGTTCCCGCCGCCATCTACCTCAGCGTAAAAGCAAACGCGGGATCCTTTGACGCCAGTTTCTATGCTGTGCAGGTCATCGAACTGATTGCAGGCGCAACCAATCTGATACTGATGGGGCTGAGCATTCGTGACGGCCGGGCAATGACGGCACGCAAAAAAAATGCGCGTAAGACGTGAAAGCAACACTTGACTGCAATGGGTCAGCGAAATGTACAGCCATTCAATAGATGCATATCGGCTAGACCAAAAGTTCCGTTGTTAGCGGTATCAAACACACCTATCTCAGCCTTGTCCAAACAAGGAACACACAAGGAAACGTCAGGGAATTCGCCCTGATTTGAGAAAGGAACACAGAAATGACAACCGCTACACTGACACATACCGGCTTCAACTTCGGCACCCGGATCAAGGACATGATCGAACGGATCAAAACGGCGCGCGCCCGTGCCGCTGAGTATCAGCGCACCTATTCCGAGTTGCAGCGCCTGAGCAACCGTGAGTTGGACGATATTGGCATCCGCCGCTGCGACATCGCAGATATCGCGCATAAGCACGTTTACTGCTCATAATCGCGGACGATCCGCAGCAAGATACAAAGGCGCCAAACGGCGCCTTTTCTGTTTCCGAGAGAAGCCCGCAGAACGCCCATAGATCGCCTGAGCGCCCCTCGCTGCCGAAGAACGCAACCCCTATTGTATGACGCTAATATCGGGCCTATGCCCCCTGCTGGATGTCAAGGGGGACCTATGGCGCCATCTCAAAGCTCGTGGCTCGACCGAACATGGCAAGCCCGCAAGATGCGTGTGCGCTCTGCTTGCCGGCCAGAGGCCACCTGGCCCAATGGCCGCCTGCGGCAGCTGCTGGCGCATGACACGGGCCGAAACCACTTGAAACGCACGGTGTCCGGATTGGCATTGCACACTTGAACAGGTTGATCAGGTGGTTTTTCTTCTCCGCCTTTACCCGTGCACTGCATTGGGCTGAGCAGGCAATGCCCTGCGGGCGATTCTCAGTTCAACGGGCAGCAGAAAAGGGGACGTGGCCGGTGCATGAAACCTGGGGATACGCCGGTGCAGATCAGCCCTTGCGTGTTCCAAAACCGCACCTGACGTCCAGCCGTCTTTGCGGCGATCAAAGGTTTCGCGCTTAACCGTCGGCCTGCATCTCGATGTTGTGGACGATGGTACCGATGGGCATGCCCGAGAACGGCATTGCGTTGCCCCGCTTGATGTCAGCT
>NZ_JBXWML010000023.1:0-16819 GCF_059609845.1 Ruegeria sp. YTSC002 | reverse complement strand
GGCAACGGTGGTGGCAACGGTGGTGGCAACGGTGGTGGCAACGGTGGTGGCAACGGTGGTGGCAACGGTGGTGGCAAAAAATAAAGTGAAGATCACGCTGGTTTAGCTGTAGTGTCTGGATATGCGAATACTCCTTGCCGAAGACGAACCTCAGCTTTGTGAGCAAGTCAAAAAGCTATTGGGTGCGGAAGGTCGCGTGGTCGACGTGGCCAACAATGGTACAGATGCCCTGCATCTGGGGTCGACTGAACCGTACGACATGATCATCCTCGACATCGGCTTGCCTGAGCGTGACGGCATTTCGGTCCTGCGCGAATGGCGCAGCGCGGGCGTCAAGACACCGGTCTTGATCCTGACGGCCAGAGATGGCTGGAGCGAACGCGTCGACGGCTTGGATGCCGGCGCGGATGACTATATGACCAAGCCGTTCCATATGCCCGAATTGGCGGCACGTGTACGGGCCATCTTGCGACGTCAGAGCGGTCAATTGAACCCCGTGATAGAAATGGGAGATGTCTCTTTGGATACGCGGAACGGGCGGGTTGCCGTTGGGGGCATTCCTGTCGATTTGACCGCGCAGGAGATCGCCGTTCTGACCTATCTGGCGCACAACATCGGTCGCATGGTGTCGCGTACTGAGCTGTCGGAACACATCTACGAATATGACGGCGACAGAGATTCCAACACGATTGCAGTATTTGTGACCCGCCTGCGCAAAAAGCTGGGCTCCGATTTGATTACAACCGTCCGGGGTCGCGGCTATATGATTGATTCCGCCTAATGCTCTCGTTGCGCCAACGGGCCTTACTCGGAGGTATCGCTTCGGGAGCGTTGTCCGTAGGCGTCGGTACGCTGATGGTGTTTTCCTACATCAATACGCGCGTTCTGGAGCAGTTCGACGCAACGCTACAAGACCGGCACACGCAGGTTGTTGTTGGCCTCAGCGCCACCACGGATGACCCTGAAACCCTGCGACAGTTGGTATTCGATCCTGCGTATAGCACGCCATATTCGGGGCGGTATTGGCAAGTAACGGACAGTACCGGCGCCATCTATACGTCTGCTTCACTCTTCGATGAAACGATCGCCGAGCCCCCGCGCGGAAATGACGAAACAATCATTTGGAACACTTCCGGTCCAGATAGCGAAGCCATTCGTAGCGTTTATCAAAAGATCACATTCGAAGACGGAACGGAGTGGGGCGTAACTGTCGCCGAAAGCAGGAGCGAACTGATCAACGAACGCAGCGCTGCACAAAGATACCTGCTCCCGGTTTTCGGATTGGTTGGTTTGATCGGAGTGGCAAGTTCTCTTTTGCTGATGTCCGCCATTGTTGGCCCGCTCCGGAAGTTGCGCGCCGATGTCGCCCATCGCTGGGATCGAGGCGATGAGCTGGCTCCCGAAGACTACCCGGAAGAGGTTTCGCCCTTGGTGGAAGATCTCAACAAACTGCTGCATCGAAACCGCGAGATTGTCTCTGGTTCGCGAAGACAAGCGGCGGATCTGGCGCATGCCCTCAAGACGCCGACGGCTATCTTACGAAACGAATTGGCGGAACTGGCAGACGCAGGAGCACATACGGAGCCTGCGGAAGAAGCGCTAACTCGAATTGACGCCCAGCTTAGCCGTTCACTCGCGCGCATGCGTGCATCGAACACCGGAGAGTTAACACATTCCAGGACAGACCTGACGAATTCGGTCGAACGACTGTCCCGGCTGTTCTCGGTCATGGCCGAACGCGAGGGGAAGACGCTCGTTTCGAATTGCGAGGCTGGTCTTCAAGTTCGAATGGACCCCCAGGACATCGAAGAAGTGATTGGAAACCTCCTCGACAACGCTCTCAAGTGGAGCCGGACAACACTCCAAATCACCGCAAGGCGCTCTGTTGATGGAATCGAAATTTTTGTTGAAGACAACGGGCCCGGAGTACCAGAAGACCAAAGGCTTGAGGTCCTTCGTTCCGGCAATCGGCTGGATACTTCTGTAAGAGGAACTGGTTTGGGCCTGTCTATTTCCGTTGATTTATTGGCCGCCTACGGTGGGAAGCTAGAACTCGGAACGTCCGAAAACCTGGGTGGCTTGGCTTGCGGTGTGAAGATCTGCCCGTGAGAAAAACAAGCTGTTCTATGCCGCTGGTCGCCGCTGCGCGGTTCTTTCCCAATTTGCAAACCGCCGACTGAATGAGCAACAAACACCAATGCGATAGTTGATGCATGCCCGTTGATGGCTGCTTTGCTCTCAAAGCTTTAGTTTGCTTGAAAGCCCAGTTTGCGATGAAAAGCTGCAATTCTGTGTCGAGAGGCACTGCGACCCTAGAACTTTAGTAAATTGAGCAATTTCTGCAGGTTTCTCTCCCTTCGTATCAAGTCATTGACGGCTTTGCGTGCCTGCACAGCGCTCCGCGATCTTTCTCCGTGCTTCCAGGACGGATGGCTTGGCCCAGCAGCATGCCCACCTCCGGCACCATGCATTCGGCACACGCTCCAACCTTGAACAACGGGTGCGCGGCAGCGCATGCCAGTAGACTTTGCCGTTGCTGTGCATCTGGGCGCGTCTCGCAGCCTTTTGGCAGGGTCCATGAGGTTGTCGTCACTTTTTGTCATCCGACCGCCCCTCGTAGTGGACGTTACCAACGATTGCCTGCCCACCTTCTTTAACCTCAACGCGTTCGACCCGGACGGTCTGATCCGCCTTGGAGCGATACCGTTTCAGGGTTTCGACCTGGCTAGTGAAGGTCCGCGCCAGCTTATTGAGCGCTCGTTCTGCCGAATCTTGCTGCGGGAGAGTTTTTACGTGGTTCAGGCGACGTGCCATCATCATCGTGGCCTGATGGACAGCGCCCATTTGGATCGCAAGCATGGCTTCGATCTCGTCCTGCGGCTTAACCCCAGCAACAACCGACATTACGAAGTTCGATGCCGTCTCGGAGACAGAGCTGTCCTGCTGCCCAAGAGTCGCGACTTGGTCCATGACCCCTTCGAGGAACCGATAATCAACGGTGCCGAGCTCATGCATTGCCAAAGCACAGGCAGCGGTTGGATCTTTTCCTTTGTGCCCAACCGTGAGCCTGCGTGTGTCTTCATTGAAGTCCAACTTGATATCCGGCGCGCGAACGCGTGATTTCTTCCGTTCCCTCAAATCAGCAACCGCGTTGATCTCCGCTTCGTTAAGCTCGGAGTTCTTTGTCCGAAGTTCGTTGCCACTGTTTTTCTGTGACTTGCTCATGTCCGCCTCGCGTAACAGGGAGTGGTTAGTATTAGTGTTCCGTTTCAGAACCGATGGACCGTCGAGAAATCGGCCTGACCGGTTCTGGTTTGGAACCATGGGAGGTCTTTGGGTTCTCAAACGGAACCACAGAAGATGCTGACGGGTCCGTCTCAGAACCGCGTTTTGTTTTTTCGGGCTGCCAGAATCGCCAGTCATTGGTGGCAGCTTTCTTGCCAGACCGGGCCTGCGTCGCCTTGGTGGTCAACCGCCACTCGTGGGCCCGACGGTGATACCAGTTGCCTTCCTGCTCCAGCACAAGAAAACCTTTGTCTTGCAAATCCTTGCAGGCGCGCTGAATAGTGGCCTTGCCCAATCCGAGAGTTTCCGCCGCCTCGTTCATCGACAGAAACACCTTGCCGTTGTTGCCGCCGTTGTAGCGTGTGTGAAGCTCCAACCAAAGCTTCACTGCAGGTCCTGACAACGCCCGCCATGCCGGAGATTTGATCATCGCATAGGGCAGCGGAACATATTGGCCCTCATCCGACCGCTTGCCTTTGGGGGATCGGCGTCTACTCATCGCGACACCTACGCTGGAAGTGCTCAGGCAAACCATCCAGTTCAGGCACATCACAGCCTATATGCGTCCGGACAAGCCGGGTTAGGCTTGATTTGGACACGCAGTACCCAAGCGTGTCCCAAGCCGCTCCCCCGGCTGGAAATTGGGGTCTCTGGCGCTGAAACAGCCATTGGATACTGTCCCGGCATACGGCGATGCGGTAGATCCCATAGCGTAAGAGCTCACCGCTGTAGTTCTCAGCGGTTTCCCGATGATTGGTTCGGAGAAGAGGGCCAATGTCTGGCCCCCCGTCGTGACTGGTACTGATCGACTTTGGAAAGGACATATCAGCCATGCTTGATCCGTCCTTTCCGTACGATCACCCGTTCAACCGAATGGCTCAAAGGCGACCAGTAGTACCGGCGCTCGTTTTGTCTTGTCGGCGTGGGGCATCCTGTGGCATCAACTGGACTTGCTAGGGTGGCAGTTGATGTCACTGGAAAAGCCCCATCTCCGCGCTTGGAGTTGGGGTTTTTCATTATGCAGCGTCGTTGTTGGGATCGGTGCGCCGCGCCGCCAGCCAGGCATTCAGATCAGCGCCGTGATAGGCGATGCGCCGACCGATGCGGATGAAGGCCGGACCACACATGCGCTGGCGCCATTGAGCCAGCTTTTCGCGGTTTCCCAGCAACTGCATTTCAGGGTCTTCTGGGAAATAGACCCGGTCGTCATTGAAGACGTTTGCCATCGTTGAAATCCTCTTGGATCAGTTGCGATGGCACCCAATATTCACAAAAATTAGAAGCTGAGAACAGTAGTCATCCCATTCTTCCAAAACGGAAAAAATTACTCTTTGCTCTTGACACTGCGGAAGCAGACGTCGCCGGTGAACTCTCCAATTTTCCAAAGCTCCGCAATGTACTTTCTCAAAGTATCCTCGGAAATGTTGAACAAAGGTTCTAAAGCAAATCTGGAATCCAAAAGTTCGTCCTCTAACCTGGATCTTTCCGTGGCCTTTTTTCGCCACCATTCATGGGTTTCAGATTGAACTTTTTGAACGTAGCGATGCACTAGTTGCGCAGTCTTTGTGTCATTTCGAACCAGTTCGGGTTGCAATGGGTAAACCTTCTCGGCCAACACGAACCTTAAAGCCAATATTGTCTCCACTTTAGCCATCGGCGCCATCACGCTTGTACAATAAGTAGCTTGACCAACTGTGCATAAGTTCGCGCCGGCGCTCTAACAAATCCGACCGTGCATAGGCCCGCTCCACATCCGACCCGATCTGATGAGCCAAAGCCGCCTCTGCCAGTTCGCGCGGCGCGTTTGCAGCCTCCGCGGCCCAATCCCGAAACGAACTGCGGAAGCCATGCACAGTAACGCCGTCCTGCCGCATCCGACGCAGTAGCATCAGCATGGACATGTTCGACAAGGGCAGATGCCGCTTTTGCCCCTCGAACACATAGTCAGAGGCCAACGCGCGCAGCGGCTCCAGAATTAACAGCATTTCATCGGTGAGAGGGACACGATGGACCTGCCCACCCTTCATGCGCTCCGCCGGAATGGTCCACAGACGTGCATCGACATTGACCTCGGGCCATTTCATCTCCAGCACCTCAGAGGTTCGGCAGGCGGTCAGAATGGTGAACTGCAGGGCTTTAGCGGCCATGGCTGAACGGGTCTGCAACTCGGCATAAAACGCGGGCACCTCCTGCCACGGCATCGCGTCATGGTGCTGGACCTTGGCCTTGACGGTGGGCAGCACCTTGCCTTCGCGGATCGCGGTCACCGGGTTCTCTCCCGAGCGGAAGCCCTTGGACTTTGCCACATCGAGCACCGTCTTGATCCGCTGCGACAGTCGCTTTGCGGTTTCGTGTTTCTCGGTCCAGATGGGGGACAGGCACATCAGCACTTCGGGCTGATCAATGCTGTCTACGGGCATACGGCCGATCTTGGGGAAGGCATAGTCGCGCAAGGTGTTGAGCCATTGCTGGCCATGTTTGGCATTCTTCCATGTCGGCAAGCGGTCGATGTGAACCTGACGACAGAGTTCTTCGAAGGTCGGGATTTCGCGCTGAGCATTGAAACGCGGGTTCAAACCAGCTTTCGCCATTCGCCTGTATTCGAGCGCTCTTTCTCGGGCCTGGTTCAAAGTGACAACATCAGCGCCGCCCAAACCGAAGTCCGTTCGCATCGGTGCACCCTTTCGGTTCTTCTGTCCTTTGACCGTTACGCGCACAATCCAACGCCGTGCGCCCGAGGGATCGACAACAAGGTACAGGCCAGAACCGTCGCCATGCCGACCCGGGCCAAGATTCTCTACCAGCTTCTTTGTCAGCTTCCCGCTGAGCGCAGCCATGAAAATACCACAAAATATACCACTCAATAGAAAATATTAGGGACAACTGAGTAAAACTCAAGTTGATACTACTAGATAGTAAGTGCCGACTATTTATAGGAATACGGCACGTTAAACGCGCCACATCAACTCACTGAAATAGGTAAATGGCGGAGACGAAGGGATTCGAACCCTCGAGACGGTTTCCCGCCTACTCCCTTAGCAGGGGAGCGCCTTCGACCACTCGGCCACGTCTCCGCCGACGGGTATATCCTTGCAAGCGACGGGAATACAAGGCGAAATATCTGATTTGCGCCCCTCTCTAAAAAATTGCTGAACCCGTTGAAATCACGGCAAAAGACGCCAACATAACCGGATCATGGGCCAGATTTTGAGAATTTTTTCTGGGGCATGTTCCAACGTGAAACAACCGAACCACCAGACTCGAAACGCCACAGCACATCGAATCCCCAATCGGCATCAATCGGCATCGCTGCTTCGATTGATCGGTCACTTTCTGAAAGCGAAGAATTTCTCTTGTTTCAATTGGATCCCATTTCCTCCGGGCAGTGGCGGCAGCGCAGGGCAATGCAAAAGAACAATGGCTCACTTTACGACCACACACGCCTTTATAAAAGTGGAGTGGTCAAAAACTCCACGAAGGGCACAGAATGAAGAAATTTATCGCATCCGCTGGAGCGATGGCATTGGTCGTATCAAATGCGATGGCAATGGATGCTGACAGAGAGGCTATTATCAACGATAAAGTACGTAGTTTTGTTGACGCTGTAGGCTGCGCAGATCCAGAAGCCGCACAATCTTTGCTTGCGGAACTTGGCACTGACGATTTTGACGTTTCTACATATATTGCGTTTCCGGTTGTAGATGTCGGATGTGCAGGTGGGGCTGGAACAAACGCATTCACGCCGGTCGTATTACGTGTTCCAGAATACCGGCCTTTGGCGGCTCATGTCGACATGTGGGCAACGGCGGATATTGAATTTGTAGGTATGCCTGCGCGCGAATTGATATCTGTAGAAGCGCTCGCGCCCAACCGAATGCATATCGTCGGAAAAGACTCCGCTGATGGTGATCCAAACTGTTGCCCGTCGAAATTGGTTGATCGCGTCTACCGTTGGGAACGTGGTGGATTCTGGCTGCCGGAGATTCATTGAATTGTTCTCAGAGTCAGCTGGCATTCTTGACCGGCTGACCTGACCTCGTCCGCCTCTTCTATGAACTGCTTTTTTGTACTCAAAACCGGCCGGAACGGGCTCCTCAGAACGCCTCATTATATGATCGACTCAGGTGCCCCTAGTTTCCTAGTCTGGACCTGCACGCGTTTTGCGCGCAGTTTGCTTCCCCGGCGGATCCAGCGCGGATGGTTCGACGCAGCAAGCCCCGCGAGCTGCAGGGCTAAGAGTTTGATATTTGGCTGTTATTTTTGGTTGCGGGAGTAGGATTTGAACCTACGACCTTCAGGTTATGAGCCTCATTGTCGTATGTTTGCTGTTATTTGCTAAGGTTATTTCTTGCATGATTTATCAATATGTTACCTATGCTTTAGCTTGTTGTAAGCATTCTCCACATTGTCCAAAATTGCTCTCCGGTGTAGCACCAGTGTAGCACCGTCAACTTTCGGTAGCACCAAAACACCTAAAGGATATACCGTGGCCAGTCACCGTTTGAACTTCACCAAAGCAGCCCTTTCGAAAGCCCCTGCCGCCAAGAAAGGATCACGGGACTACTACTATGACGAACGGGAAGCGGGATTGGTTTTGGCTGTGACGGCGGCAGGATCGAAGAGCTTTTACCTGTACAAACGGATCGAAGGGCGACCCGAACGCCTGTTGCTTGGCAAATTTCCTGACATGACCGTGGAACAGGCCCGCAAGGCGGCAGCAAAGGCCAAGGGCGGCATCGCGTCTGGGGCGAACCCTCAGAAAGAGAAAAAGGCCATTCGGGATGAAATGACCTTTGGGGCGCTTTTTACCGAATACATGGACAAGTATTCCAAGGTGCATAAGAAGTCGTGGATATATGACGAGCGGGAAGTAAACAAATATCTGTCGCATTGGTTCCGCAGAAAGATTTCCAGCATTGATCGGGCTGAGGTAGAAAGGCTTCATGCAAAGATCGGCAAGGACAACGGCTTGTATCAGGCCAACCGTTTGCTTGAACGTATTCGCTCCATATTCAACAAGGCCATTGAATGGGGGTGGAAGGGTGTGAACCCCGCTGTTGGTATCAAAAAGTTTCGGGAACAAAGCCGCGACAGATTCTTGCAGCCTGACGAACTGCCTCGCTTCTTTGAGGCATTGGCCAAGGAGCCCAACGAGGCCGCAAGAGATTTCTTTATGGTTTCCCTTCTGACAGGGGCACGAAAGTCAAACACGCTGGCAATGATGTGGAAAGAAATCAACTTCACATCGGCCACATGGCGGATCGAAGAAACCAAGAATGCAGACCCGTTGACGGTTCATCTCCCCCAACAGGCAGTTGAGTTGCTAATCGAACGAAAGCTCAAGTCAGACAGCCCCTACGTTTTTGAAGGCTCGGGCAAAAGCGGCCACCTTGCCGATCCCAAGAAAGCTTGGAGCCGGATCCTGAAAGAGGCAGGGATTGAAGACCTGCGCATTCATGACCTGCGTCGCACCTTGGGCAGCTATCAGGCGGCAACGGGGGCCAATGGATACATTATTGGTAAGTCTCTCGGGCATCGGTCCCAACAATCCACAGCAATCTACGCAAGGTTAAACCTAGACCCGGTCAGGGAGAGTGTGGACAAGGCGACAGAGTTGATGTTTTCAAAGTCTACCTAGGGCGGAAAGAGCCCTTTGCGACCTGACCATACGAACTTACTTGAAGGATACTTCCTCTTTCAGTTCCGCTTTATCGGGTACCCGAATATAAATTTGGGGCTGCTCATACAATATGCTGCCACGTTCAGAATCCACTAAATACAATGGCCAGGAACCGGTGACAGATGGTGCCCACCCCTTCGGTGGGGTCACGGTTGGTGGAATATTGTCATCGACTCCTATGTGGCCCTTTGTATGGCCGTATTCACGGCAGCTTCCACTGATATTGTCGCGAATTAGTGTTTTGCAGAACCGGCCAGATCCGCTGCCATTGCAGTCGCTTGGATCGCGGTACAATGTGAAATAAGCTAATTTGGCGGTTTCAATTTTTGAAGCCTTGGGAAATCCGCAGATTGGGTGGTCAAGCAGTTGTTCGATAAAGCGGATTATTGGCGGAAAACTTGCCGCCGTTTGAGTGCTTAACGCAATAAGCATCAGTAGTGCCATTGGCCAAATTATCTGTTTCATACTCA
The DNA here is from genome assembly GCF_059609845.1 of Ruegeria sp. YTSC002. Classification (NCBI taxonomy): domain Bacteria; kingdom Pseudomonadati; phylum Pseudomonadota; class Alphaproteobacteria; order Rhodobacterales; family Roseobacteraceae; genus Ruegeria; species Ruegeria sp. YTSC002. The sequence goes on along the minus strand of NZ_JBXWML010000023.1, from coordinate 7,384 downwards.
GACAGTTACCCTTTGAGATGGATATCAGGACAATAATCCAAGACTACCGAAGGGCAATCTTCCTTACAATCCAAAGTCGGTTTTGTCCGCACAGTCGACGTTGGAATACCTGATGAGCGACCAAACAATGCGGATGACAGCTTTTAGAGCCCAGTGTACGCCCCCTGAGAATTGGCTTGTCCGTTTCAATTTCGCAGTTTGGTTGAATTCTTCGTTGGTAAGAACGATGTTTATTGGATGGAATATATAATCCCACCCGCCGTACTCATTCTACTGCTGCGTTTTGGTTTTCCTGCCCTAATCACTTGGTTTTTCGAGCGTTTTGTCGAATCTCGGGCTGAGATAGCAAGACAGCAGAAACGCCTGACTACTGAGGGCGTGAAAGAAACATCTAATGCTCAGAAGATCGCGGCAACACGCGGAAACTTGGACAAAATAATATAGCGGTTGGACGACACAAATGGCAGCTTTGCCCGCATAGCCGCTGTCCACGGCTCCAAATCACTACATCTTTGATTCAAAGCCCGCTTCCTGTGCATTGTCGCCGACGTTGAGGCCCAGTCCTGCGCTAGCAGCGAACGACTGATGTGTAGCCTTCCTGCTAGAACCAACCAAGGCTGAGCTGTTCGCATTCACCAAAGACCTACTAATTCAGGAAAGATCGCTTCAGGCAGACCACCCCTAGTTTCACCGTCTGCACTGTCAGTCCTGTCAGCCTCTGGCGTTTGACTTGGTTTTCCTGAACAAGCGGCATAATGGAACAGGCTGACAACACCCTCCCCGACATCGAAGCAAGACCAACTGCACCGTGGCAGCGCCTCATGGTGGGCCACGGTTTCCTGTCTGAGTTACACCGCCTCTACGATGCCCGGTTCATGCTTGAACTTGAGATGCTGATGGGACCCAAAGCCAATGTTGACGAACTGCGCAAAGGGGTTGAGGCAGCGGCGCGAGCCTACGTCCGCGAACGCCGCAAAATGCGCCGACGCAAACCGGGGGCAATGGAATACCGCCGCCTGTCCGCATTGTCTGCCAAGCTTGAGCCGGTACTAGTGGACCTTGCCCGTGTGCAGGCTTCACCAAACTGTTCCGGGAAACTGGCCGACGCGCTGGAAAAACAAGCCCGATCAGCCGACCCAAGCGCCGCCGGAATTGCAAACCTGATCGAAGGTGCATTTGGCCCCGGCGATCCTGTCGGCCATGTCGCGGCGTTTCTCGAACTGTTGCATAAGGCGACCGCAGAAACGGTTGCTTTGGGCGAGCATGACACCCCAAGCAGCTATCATGAGGCCGATCTGGATCGTTGGTCGCGCAGGCCGAAGAAAACCGAAAGCCAGCCGATTGCGGCGTTAGCCCGCGCCTTTCGCCCCTATTGGGAGCGCAACGCCATGCGCCCCTTTAATGCGGGCCGCTACGATCCGGCCACAAAGCAAAACAAAGCAACGGCTGTAGATGTGATTCATTTGATCGGCCAAAAACTTGATCCGGACCTGACGCGCGCGCGTGTGGTCACGGTAATGCGGGTGATATAGACATATTTTCGCCACATTACGTGGCAGTTAACCGGCATGTTTTCCTATGTAGGAAGCAGTTTTTCTTTCCTGCTTCACGCGTTTCGGCCTGCCCAATCGCTCTCTAGGTTTCCCTTCATCGATCTAAATTGATGGAGGTTATCATGATCGCAAAACAGGCAGACACCCTGCTCAAACCCGAGCAAGTCGCGGAACGCCTCGGCGTGTCCACAACCACCCTTGCCACATGGCGTTGCACCAAACGCTACCCGCTGGCTTATGTCAAAGTTGGCCGCTTGGTCCGCTATCGCATGGGAGATGTAGAAGCGTTCGAGATCGCGCGTCTTCAGGAGGTGGTTGCAAATGACTGGTAGTTGGAAGCCTATCGAATTCGCGGCCATTGCTGAACTGGCCCGGATCAATCTGCATAGCCTTCTGGCCGAATGGTTGCCGGATGGCCGGATCATTGGCCGCGAATGGGTGGCGCTGAACCCCACCCGTGCAGATCGCTCGCGGGGTTCGTTTCGGATCAATCTCGACAGCGGGTTGTGGGCAGACTTTGCCACAGATGACAAAGGCGGGGATGCCATCAGCCTCTTTGCCTATCTGAACGGGGTCCAGCAAGGACAGGCCGCGCGTGCACTGGCGCAACGTCTGGGGGTGCAGGCATGAGCGCGCTGCCCGACCTTCGCCACCCGACAGCCGGTGTCGCTGACACTCAGCATGTTTATCGCAGCAGAACGGGTGCGCCTGTGCTCGTCGCCAATCGCTATGAGGGCAACGGCAGGGGCAAGTTCTTTCTGCCCTACGACGTGACCAAGGACGCATGGAAAGCACCCCAGTTGCGCCCGGTCTATCATCTGGACCGGATCGCCCAGGCGAACCCGGATCAGCCGGTGATCTGGGTTGAAGGGGAGAAGTGTGCCGATGTTCTGACGGGCTTGGGGTATCTAGCCTCTACCAGCTTTGGCGGCAGCAAGGCGCTGGCAAAAACTGACCTGTCACCGCTGGCAGGCCGTACTGTCATTATCTGGCCTGACCACGATGAGCCGGGACAGAGCTATGCCGCCAAACTGGCCGAAGAGCTCGTTACATTACATAGGGCGACACCTCTGATCCTTCCGATCAGTGACGCACTGATTCAAGCGCATGATTCATCGAGTCTGATCCCTAAACCAATACATAGGGGCTGGGACGTGGCCGACGCCATTGCCGCAGGTTGGGGACTAGGCGAGATTGACGCCCTGATAAACAGCGTTGCGTGTGATTTGCCGGATGCAACTGCCGCCTACCTTACAAGTAAGGTTCGGCCTGCCGCCAATGACCCGCATCCCCCTATGTATCATAAGGAAAACCCCGACCCGTATACGTTACCTATACATAGGGATGAACCTGCACCTATACGTAACGATAGCAGTGCGGCGCTGGTGGATGGGCTTGAGCTTTGGAACACGCCGCAGGGTGAGCCCTATGTAACGTTACGGGCCAAGGGTCACTTTGAGCACTGGCCTGTCGGATCATCGACCTTCCGCAACTATCTGGCCTATGCCCATTACAAGGCCGAAGGCAAAGCGCCCTCCAATGCCGCGCTGGATGACAAACGCCGGATGCTGGAAGGGGTGGCGCGGTTCGAAGGCGAGACCTATCCGGTGTCCAGCCGCATCGCCTCGATCGGGCGCACGGTCTATCTCGACCTTGGCGACACCGATTGGCAGGCTGTGGCGATCACGTCCGAGGGCTGGCAGGTGGTCAGCCACCCGCCCGCGCGGTTTCGACGCTCACCAGCCATGCAGGCGTTGCCAGTGCCGGAACGGCATGAGAATGGCATCGAGTTTCTGCGCGATTTTCTGAATGTCGACAGCGAAGATGATTTCCGCATGCTGGTGGCATGGGTTCTGGGATGTTTCCACCCCAAAGGCCCCTACCCTATCCTGATCCTGTCAGGTGAACAGGGCAGCGCCAAAAGCACCACCGCGCAAACCCTGCGCGATCTGATTGACCCGGCCAGCCCAAGCACGCGCAGCACGCCCAATTCCGAACAGGATTTGGTGATTGCTGCCATGCACAACCACGTTCTGAGCTTTGACAATCTCTCGACCATCCGCCCAATGATGGCAGATGCGTTCTGCCGGATTGCTACGGGTGGCGGATTTGGTACCCGCAAGCTGCACACTGACAGCGACGACGTATTGTTCAACGCGACGCGGCCCTGTTTGCTGAACGGTATTCCCGATCTGGCGGCGCGACCTGATCTGGCGGATCGCGCCATTGGCGTTCATCTGCCGGTGATCCCACCCGGTAGGCGCAAAACCTTGGGCGCGTTTAACCGCGATTTTGCCAAGGCCAAGCCCTATATTCTGGGCGCTCTGTTGGACGCGGTGTCCTGCGCCTTGGGCCGGATTGACTCAGTGAGCCTCTCAGAAGCCCCTAGGATGGCAGACTTCGCTAAATGGGTGGTTGCTGCCGAAGGCTCCCTTGGATGGTCTCAGGGCGCGTTTCTGGACTCCTACGCGGCCAATCGCGCGCGCAGTGACCAAGCCGCTGTTGAGGCCAACCCGGTCGCGCTGGCGATCCTTTCATTAATGGAAGGGCGGCAGCATTGGAGCGGCACCGCAACCGAGCTGAAGCAAACCTTGCGGGATCGTTTCCCGGCACTGACAGAGGACAGCCACAGTTTTCCGCGCAACGAGGCACGGTTTGGCGCGGCGCTGCGACGGGTACAACCTGTCTTGCGGCGACAGGGCGTGAACATCGCGTTCAGCCGTGAAGGAAAGGCCGGGATGCGGGTGATTGAATTGAGCAATCGCTGAAAGTTCGCTCAACAATTTTTTGGCTAACGCGCTCGATTCCTTGGGTCGGGCGTTTTTTGTTTGTGCTTGCCGTTGCGGATGCCGGGGGTGGGCTCGCGTCTGCTACGCGGACAAAGCCGCCATCGGATTCCCGACACGCGATGTAAACCACGCCGAGTTGTGAAAACTCTGAAGATTAAAATATCGGTTCCGCCAAGCTGCCGAGTCTTACCAGTCCGACACTCGGACGTTCCGAAACGAAACAGAGACATTGTCCGTGGCAGGGATATCCTTGGCGCCAAATAGACCATATCTGAATTGCACTTCACCACCTTCGGTAATGTTGGGTCTGCCGGTTGAGTCCGAGATCACCTCACCGTTGCATTCGACGACAAAAACACCGGGGGTCTGATCCTTGAGGGATTTGCGTGGCGTTGAATCGTATTGGATGCGCACTGAGACCTTGTGCCATTCTCCGAAATCCTCCGCGGAAATGCAGTCCTTGGCGCGGAACGTGTAGCCATCGTTGTTCAGTTCGAAACCATAAAGCATATCGGTGCCAGTCTCGAATTGGCCGGCGGTCAACCGCGCGTTGAGTGCATTGTAGCTAAAGTCTTCCGGAATGAGGATTTCCCACTCGTACAAACGCCGATCTCCGGCTCTCGACGTGGATGTCTCAAAGTACTCGATCCTGTTCCGTGAGCGTCCGCAATCGGAGGTGCTGATCTGCAATTCGTCGGAGAAGTATTCAAGGTCGCTGCACTCGCCCGGACGTAGCTGAAATGTTTCACTTCCGTCGGATTGGCGAAGGGGCGCATTCTCGCGCGGCGTGCTGAGGTCAAAGCTATTGGCAATTGCAGGACTGGAGATGGCTACTGCTGCAATGATTGCGAGAATCCGAGGCGGAGCAATCGCCCGCGCCGTTCCGAACAAGGGAAGTCTCGCTATTCTCGCCGAGCATTTCATAAGCTATTCTCCATCTAGGGAGAGGTTGGTGCCCCTCCCAGTTTCTGAAGGGCGTCTTTTGGAATATGGACCTGACGCCCGTGGGTGATAGTCCAACTGGAGGGCGAGATACTGCGTTTTGCCAAACGAAATAACTTGAAATCTTCTGAAATCCGCCTTGGAATGGTGAAGGTCGATCCGGCCACCGGACGGATTTACGACTTGGAGGGAAATGAAGCCGAGCTGCGGCACCAGTCCCGTGAAGTGCTCAAGGCATTGGCGGAAAACCAAGGCAGGACAGTATCGCGCGAAGCGCTGATCGACGAGGTCTGGTCGGGCCGAGCCGTTGCAGCCGACAGCGTTGCGCAATGCATTGCCGAGATTCGGCGTGTCGTGGGCGATTCTGAAAAACGCCTTGTCGAGACTGTTCCGCGTCAAGGTTACAGGCTAATTCTGCCCGTCCCGGACGCCGCAAACGTGGGATTGCTGAATCTACCTATTTCCTTACTGTTGGTGGCCGTTTTAATGCTTGCAGCACTGATCGGCGCCTATGTTTTGGCGCGCTCTGACGACACGGTCCATGCACCTGTGGTTGCGGTGCTGCCCTTCGAAGATTTCTCCTTTGCACCACACACTGGTTTCTTGAGTGACGCCATAAGCGAGAACATTATAACTGCATTGGCGCGGTTTCCGCAGATGACCGTCATCTCCCGCCGCTCCAGTTTCCAGTTTCGCGATTCGCCGCAAGGGATTGCAGAAATCACTGAGGCGCTTGGAGCCGATTTTGTTCTTGAAGGAAGCCAGCAGTACAACGGCTCTCGATTAAAGATCACAGCCCAACTGATCGAGGGTGCCACAGAGGCTCATATCTGGGCGGACGAGATTGACGTTCCTCTAAGTGCGATGCTGGAGGCCAACAGTGAAATCAGCCGAAAGATTGCCCTGGCCGTTGGGACAAGTGTGATTGACACCGCCGAGGCCAGCATGACCTCCGGGGATGTCAGCGCCCTAATGATCTCTAATGCGGCACAAAGCCGGATCATGCGCAGCTTTACCCGCGAAAACCTCCTGACCAATATCGAGGAACAGGAGAAATCCATACGGAACTATCCCGACTCTGCGTGGGGGTTTTTGGGCCAAGCCCTGTCGTTGCGTATCGGCCTCCATTACGGATGGGTCGACGGCGATGAGTCGGCACTTCGTGAACGGATGTACAATCTGGCCCGTCGTGGCGTCGAGCTCGATCCAAACAATTTCCTCGCTTACCATGCCCTCGGACGGGCGCTGATGTTCAATGGCGAAGTCGAAGACGCGCAACGTGCCTTTCAGCGTGGGATCGAATTGAACCCTTCGTCGACGATCGTTGGCAATGGGCTCGCGGTTTCTCAAATATACATGGGCAAGACGGACGAGGCCTTGCAGACACTTGCAAATCTCGAACGCATTGATCCGCTCAAGCACTTTGACTTGCAATGGAACAAGGCCTGGGCGCTTTGGCAGAAAGGAGAGTGCGACAAGGCCCTGGACGCATTCAAGTCAGTGCCCTCAATGCCAACCGCGGCCAATAAGCTCCTCGCGGCCATCCACCATTGCGTTGGCGACGAAAACGCTGCGGCACTAGCGATGGCCAACTACCTTTCAGAGAACCCGGACTGGACCGTCGCGCGGGTAAGAGACATGGAAACCAGGATGTGGAATGCCTCCGGCGCTCTGGAACGCTGGCTTACCGCCATGGAAGAGGCCGGGATGCCTCACGGCTGAACTTGTCTCGCCGTAAGGGCGAATCTCTTTGGGACGGAATAATGCGCACTAAGGGCTCCAAGCTGACCTTCAAGGGATACAGACGGCAAACTTTCTATTGGCTGACGGTGCTGACAGCACTGACGGTGGACGCGCGTTAGTTTTCTTTGTTTGGTAAGGTTCGGCGTCAGCGACTGTCGGTGTCGCTACGTTGAGGTATTTGAAGTTTGCCCCACAGCGTAGCACCGTTGTAGCACCGAGGCCAAACGTCCCAAACGCCAAGAGCGCCCCTTGGGGCGCTAGTGTGTTGTAATCATGCAGGTATTTTTGGTTGCGGGAGTAGGATTTGAACCTACGACCTTCAGGTTATGAGCCTGACGAGCTACCGGGCTGCTCCAT
>NZ_JBXWML010000022.1:0-18490 GCF_059609845.1 Ruegeria sp. YTSC002 | reverse complement strand
CAGAAGGGCAAGCGTGCTTTGGTCGAGACAATACCATTTACACCAGAGGAAGCATCTGCGGCTGAATAAGCCGGCGTTGATACGATGAAAACCCGCTTCGATCTGGCTGTTCCCGAGCTGGCGGTGGCAATGCTGCCGCGGCCAACGAAACCGAAGCTGTTCGGTCCGGCTATGAAGCGATGAAACTGGGCGCGGATGCAGACATGTGTCAGTAGCAGCCGAGATTTGAAAAAGCGGCGACCGATCCAGGGCCATGCCGGGCTGGTGCCGCGCTGGAGCACCTGGACGGGTGGTCTGCATGCTGTCGGTAAGACCCTTAACGAAGCGCTTTATGTCTATAGCCAGATCAAGGCGCCGGAAAAAGTCGGCGCGTATGCTGTCGAAGTCGAGGTTATCCCCGAGGAGCTACTTACCGAAATTGCCAAGCGAACGACAGTTGTGACGTCCTCGATCGGAGCAGGAAGTGGTAGAGACATTCAGTTCCTCTTCGCCGAGGATATTCTTGGAAACAACCCGCCACCTTATTCGCGTCACCCCAAACAGTATCGCGAGCTTTATTAGATGAAAGAAGCGATAAAGCGGCCAGCCTGCCCGGTGCCAGTGCGATTTGATCGACCAGAACCTTGAGCCGTCTCCCAAATTCGCGCGCGATTGGTAATACCAAATTGACAAATTTCTGAAGGCAGTGCAAAAAAGATCTGACAAAAATAGGTGGCACATGTCTTCGACGTCGACGCGGCTTCAGGGCGCGATATTGCAGTTCATTCGGGATCGGCATTTCGAAAGCGGCGAGCGATTGTTTTCTGAACGGGAGTTTGCGGAAAAGTTCAATACAACCAGACCGGCCGTTCGCGAAGCTTTCACCGCTTTAGAAGCGTTAAGGGTCGTCGAGCGGCGCCCGCAGGCCGGTATATATCTACGAGACTTGAGCGAAGACAGTAGCATAGATGCATTGGTCGTAGAGGTGAATGCCGGATTGGTTCCAACCGTCAAACAGACTGAGGATGCTGGCGAAGTACGTCGGATCCTTGAAGTCCAAGCGATACGTGAGGCAGCCAAGTGGCGAACTGATGAGGATCTGGCAAAGCTCCAGGCTCTGCTCGATGAATGCGAAGAGAGAATCGCGAAAGGCTCGCCGATTAACATTGAAGACGAACAGTTCCATAAACTCATTGCAAGCATATCTGGCAATTCACTTTTACTTCGCGTTGTGAATTGGTTTTACGAGTTCACACGTGCCCGCAGGGTGATCTATTTCTCTGAAATCGAGCGCTCTGTGATTTCACATGCCGAGCACAAAAAAATCTTCAACGCCCTAAAAAAGGGCGATCCGGACAAATGTGCAAAGCTGATGGAGCGGCACATTCTTCACTCTGCGAAGATTTGGCAGTGCGAAGTCGAAAGCAGGGTTGGCGAAACGGAAAATTGAGTTCGGCTCAGCTTGGTGGAATTCTTTAACGCGCGGCTCCCTGAAATCTTGATGTCACGAACGTTGTGCAGCGAGCACCTTATCCCGGAAAGACTCCCGTTCTGCGACCTTTGGCAGCGCGCCCAAAGTCACCGAGGCGGTGGAAAAAAGGGCTCGCGGAAGCTGGTCACTAGTGGCCGGGCAAGGACTGGGGCATTGATACAGCGACAGTGCTGTTCTCAGGTTTTGCCGGAAGCTCAAATGCAGAAATCGTGATTCACTTGTACACTTAGGGCGGTGGTGGAGAAATTCTGATGGAGTTCCGGCGCAAGCAATTCGGTGTTGTTGCAATTCCTTGCGGCATGATTCCTGCCGAGGTAGGCATGGTTTCGACCAAAAGGGTCCAATCGCTGGATGACCTGAAGGGGCTCTGATGAAATGGGCATCCCCTGACTTCTCATCTGGTAGGTTTTGGAGATGGAAACCATCAGAACCCATTAATAGTGCTGGCCAGCTCAAAAGAGCTGGCGTGCCCGTCTTCAGAGTTGGGATGTCGCATCCTTTGACCCGCTGGCAGGCAGTAAATGTCCATCCTATCGCCACTTACATCTATGCCGATGATTTGTTCCTGTCATTCTTTAGCCATGCTCTCCTCCTTCTGCAACGCGGCCCCAAATGCCGCATTCAACCGTTCGAGACGATGAAGAGAGACGGTGCTGGCTCGCTACGAAAACGTGGTCAAAACTACAAGGCTCAGACGCCATACACCGCCCCGTCAGCAACCTCGGTCAAGGCAGATGACGGGGCACCATACCAAAGCGGAGATACTGAAGGCTCAGGCTAAAGGCCGTGCGGTGTGTCTTCAGATGGGTCGCGTCGATCATCTGTGTGTCGATCCCGCCGCCCTGATCGGCCAGTTAGAGCAGCAACCGTGCGAAGATGCCTGTTACGCTGCACCGCTTTCAAAGGCTGCAAAGGGCCTCGTGTGGATCGTAATCCGTAGGCGTATCGTGTTTAAGTAAACCATTGCGGGCAATGAAGACTATTCCACTCAACCAATACAAGCCACTTATGTTAGCGCTATGTTTTTTAAGCCTAGATTTAGATCAGGATACCAAGATTATCGCATCCTGCCACCAAGTGAAACTTTACTTGACATGCAAAATTGGTATGTCCAATATGGCATAGTCAAATTGGGTCTACAAAGAGGAAGCGGGCCCGAATGGACGTCAGATGCATTGACCCGGCGAGACGTAAGCCTTGGTTGATGCGAGCTAGCAAAAAACCAGGGAGGTAATTATGCTAGGCAGAAACATTGCAATTGCAGCAACAACGGCCGCAATTATCGGAGCACCGGCATATGCGGAGCGCCTTAGCATGGCGACGCCATGGCCGGGCGGCCAGTGGATTGAATCCATGGAGCGCATGTCCGAGAACATCGCTTTCCTGACAGACGGAGAAGTTGAGATTGAAGTGCTGGCAGGTGGCGCCATCGGTAGCTCTCTGAAAGTGACAGAAGCTGTTTCCAAAGGATTGGCGGAAGCTGGCCATAACTGGTCAGGCTATGACTGGGGTATAGATACCGCATCGGTACTGTTCTCCGGTTACGCCGGTAGCCCAAGTGCGGAAGTGATGCTGCACTGGCTCAGTTTCGGCGGTGGCACCGAACTCCTGCGCGAATGGCGCATGGAGGAGTTTGACGTTGTGGCATTGCCGTGCGGCATGGCGCCTGCAGAAGTCGGCATGATCTCGACCAAGCGTATTCAGACGCTGGCAGATTTCGAGGGCGTGAAGATGCGCACCTCGGGTGCTTGGGCTGAAATCGGTGCTGGTCTTGGAATGTCCACCGTTTCGATGGCTGGTTCCGAAATTTATCCGGCGCTTGAGCGCGGCGTGATCGATGCTCTGGAATGGGGCACGCTGTCTGCGAATACGCGTGCGGGTTTCCATGAAATCGCCAAATTCAACATTTTCCCCGCCCTGCACCAGCCTTCGGTAGTTGTTGAATGTCTGTTCAACAAGGATGTCTGGGAACGCCTGGGTGAGCGCAATCAGAAGCTTATCGAGTTTGCGGCGGCGCTGGAACTTCGGGTGTCCTACGAGGAGCGTGGTCAGGACGACGCGGATTCATATCAAACCTATGTTGATGCGGGCGTTGAGTTTGTCGTTCTGGATGACGAAGTGATCCACAAAGCGGATGAACTGACCGCGGCGTGGTCCGATGAGCACGCGGCCAGCAACCCGTGGTTCAAGCGCGTTCTTGAGCACCAACGCGATTACGCCAAGAACTGGGTGAATGCGGACATCTACCGCTAAGGCCGACGCCTCATCCAAAAACAAAAATCCCAGTGTCTCTCTCTTGACTACGAGATCGAATGAGACGCTGGGGTTCAAAAAAAGGCGCCACGATTTGGTATGTGAGTTGGTCTCCTGAGTGTGCCATCCGGCTTTCTAGGCCGTGAATTGAAGCGCATTTGCTTTTGCCGAGAACAGGCAGCATGGGAAAGCAACAATTGAATCCGAAATCTTGACCTAAAATTAGGCGTCAATGCACCGGAAAGTGTGCGTCATCAATGCTGGAGGCTTTGGATTTGGAAAACCTACTAAACCGAACTGAAACGGGGGTTAGGTGGGTGGCCTATGCGGGTACGCTACTGGTCATTCTGCTCATGCTCTCGATGTTGACAGAAGTCATCTCTCGTTACGTATTTGACTCACCAACATTATGGGCCTACGAAACCGCTTACTTCATGACGGGTTCGTTCTTCCTACTCGGCGTCGCATTTACTCTTCAGGTTGGGGGGCATGTGAAGGTCGATCTAATGACCGGCATCTTTCCTGATCGTATCAATCACATCATTTTCATTATCGGCTATATCTTGGCGGGAACCTTTGTTGTCTGGACGACCGTTGGTTTGACGGAAAGCTTCCTCGAAACGCTGCACACCGGTGAAACAACCGGCGAGTCAGCTTGGAATCCAGTTCTATGGCCGTTTCGTCTGGTTGCAGCTGTAGGGTTTGGTCTCTTCGCCGTCCAGATCATGGTTGAGCTTCTTAGACACGTTATCAAGCTGAAAAATGGCGAGCCATTCGAAAAAAAAGACGGCCTCCTAGGTGAAAAGGAATCGTAAAATGGGGGCCTATGTTCTCTTGATGCTACCACTTTTGATGCTGGTGATTTTCTCCGGTTTCCCAGTGGCGCTTGCCATGATGGCAGTTTCTCTCCTCTTTGGATTCTATCGCTACGGCGATGCCGCGGTGTATCTGTTTGCGACCGAGGTTCATGATGTTGCCGGCAACTACGTGCTGGCCTCTATCCCACTGTTCGTGTTCATGGGATCGCTTCTGGAAAGTACCGGGATCGCCGAGCGATTGTTTAAAGGCATTCATGTCTGGACGCACAAAGTGCCGGGCGGCCTGGCCGTTGGGACTGTTCTGATGGGCGTTGTCTTCGCCATGAGCAGCGGTGTCGTCGGCGCGACTGAAACTGTAATCGGACTTCTGGCGCTTCCGATCATGCTGAGTTACGGGTACAGTAAGTCGCTGATTTCAGGAACAGTTTGCGCGGGAGGCTCACTGGGCACAGCCATTCCACCTTCTGTTGTTGTGATCGTTCTGGCGCCCGTTGTTGAGATTTCGGTAGGCGCTCTGTTCGCAGGCATCCTGTTCCCTGGCCTTCTGATGGCGGGTACGTTCATTCTCTACATCATGATCCGCGCCATGATTGAACCCGAGTCCGCGCCACGAAAGGCCAGTGAGGTCGAGGAACTGACACTTAGCGAAAAGTTGAGGATCACCATTACAGGCTTGATCCCTCCGATCTTCCTTATCTTCACGGTGCTTGGAACAATCCTGCTTGGTTGGGCGACGCCGACCGAGGCGGCGGCTTGTGGCGCAGTTGGAACAATGTTCCTGACTTTCCTGGCCGGGAACCTGAAAATGCATCTTGTCTGGAAAGCGATGAAGACCACCATGGTGGTCTCGACGATGATCCTGACTATTCTTGTTGCTGGGCATATTTTCTCTGCGATCTTCGTCGCGCTTGGCGGCGTCCGGGTCACTCAAGATATGATAGAAGCAGCAAACCTTGGCCCTTGGGTTGTTTTGGCCATTATCCTTCTGATTGCTTTCATCGGGGGTTTCATCCTGGATCTTGTTTCGGTTGTGCTAATCCTTGTTCCAATTGCGGTTCCGATCGTCACCGGCCTTGGTTTTGACCTGATCTGGTTCTCAGTATTGTTCCTGATCGTACTACAGACGGGCTATCTCAGTCCGCCCATGGCTCCTTCGATCTTCTATCTCAGGGCTATTGCACCACCAGAGATAAAACTTTCGCACATGTTCCGCGGTGTTGTTCCGTTTATCACTTGCCAGGTTGTCTGTCTGGTGTTGGTGATCGTGTTCCCGGAAATTGCGCTCTGGCTTCCGGATGCAATTTTCGCAGACTAACAAACTCGACGAGGCAAGTCTGATGATTCTGCCTCGTCGAACAGCCGCCTACAGGCACGGCTCACACTGCGTCGAGATACAGATCATTTCAATGAATCCTCGTCACACATCTAATCCGGTTCGAGTTGTGTCTAAGAAAATCCAACCGTTTCCGGAGATTCGATTTTAAGCGACGAATGGATTGTAGTTCTGCAGTGAATAGACATAAGTAATTGTTTTAATAGGAAATAAAGTTTTTACATTTCTGATATTCCATCTGGACAGTGTTAGATTGTGTAGGTATGTTTTACTAAATTGGTAATACCAATATGGTATTCCTTTTGAAGCTTGAAGATAGGCGACGAGCCAGTATCGCGATGAGAGGAGATTGTCGGTGGCACAGCAGCAAAGTGGATATTACGGCAAGCGACGGAAGTTTTGGTCGTGGGGATATGAGGACGAGGGAATCTCGGACGACGAGGTCAAGGTCATGGCCAAGCGGGTCAAGGAACGCCTTGGCATGGACAACATCGAAGTCAAGAAGACTCCGACGCTTGATGATATCGAGCTGAAACCCTCCAGAATAAAAATTCCGGCGACGCTTGAGCATTTCTGTACGTCGGACAAATGGGACCGTGTGGTTCACACCTACGGTAAAGGTTTCAAGGATATGATGCATATCTTCCGCCGCGACTATGATCGTGCGCCGGATGTGATCGCTTATCCCCAAAACGAAGAAGACATTGCTGCCGTTTACGACTGGTGTGGTGAAAACAATTATGCCTGTATTCCTTTCGGTGGCGGTTCGAGCGTTACCGGTGGTTTCTGGGCGCCCGAAGACGACACATACAATGGCACCGTCGTTATCGACCTCGGCAACCTGAACAAAGTTCTCGAAGTTGATGAAACTTCGCAATGTGCTCTTATCCAGGGCGGTACGCTTGGTCCGTCTTTAGAAGAGCAGCTCAAGCCGCATGGTTTGACCCTGCGACATATCCCCCAATCATGGGAATTCTCATCGTTGGGCGGTTGGATCGCTACCCGAAGTTCGGGCCACTACGCAACGCATCTAACCCACATCGACGATATGGTTGAAAGCCTACGTATGGTGACGCCAGCGGGTGTTATGGAAAACCGTCGTCTGCCAGGCTCTGGTGCTGGACCTGACCCGGACCGCCTGCTGATCGGTTCCGAAGGTACCATGGGTATCATTACGGAAGCTTGGATGAAGTTGCGCGGCCGCGTGAAATTCCGCGCCAACGCGTCGATCACTTTCCCCAGCTTCTACCAGGGGGCAGAGGCTGTCCGCCAGATTACTCAGGCTGGTCTTTATCCGGCCAACGCCCGCTATCTGGATGAGCAGGACGCTAAGTTCTATGGCTCTGGCGATGGTACCCAGTCGGTGCTGCTGTTGGGCTTTGAGTCTGCGGATCACCCAGTTGATGCATGGTTGGAAGTAGGTTTGGAAATTTGCCGCGATCACGGCGGTACGGTTATTGACAAGGCGGACTCGACGACAAACGCACTCGAAAACAGCCGCAGCGGTCCGCAAGGCAGCTGGCGTCATCAGTTCCGCTATCTGCCGCGTCTGATGCACACCCGTTCGGCCATGGGTATCGTGTCGTTCACCTTTGAGACCTCCTACACTTGGGACAAGTTCGAAAAGGCCGACACCGAGATCATGGAACGCGTCTGGGCTGCGATCAAGGAATCCACCGGTGGCGGTGTCCTGTGTCGTCGCTTCTCGTTTCTCTATCCGGACGGGCCTGCGCCATATTACTCGATCATGGCGAAATCGAACCACGGCAACGCGCTGGAAGCGTATCAGTACATTTCTGATGCTGCGTCGGACGCTCTGATGGACGTCGGCGCGACGATCACGCACCACCACGCCGTCGGCAAGTCGTTCCGACCTTGGTACGACAAAGAGATAGATCCGCTTTATCGTCAGGCGCTTGGCGCAGTGAAGAAAGAGCTGGATCCGAATTGGATCATGAACCCAGGTCTTCTGATTGACCGGCCGAAAGGCCTGAAGATCGTAGGTTAATTCTGGTGATACAAAATGATTGATTTCTATTTCTGGCCTACACCGAATGGATACAAGACAGCGATTATGCTGGCTGAGCTTGACGTCGAATATTCGGTTGTACCGGTGAATATCACAGCCGGTGCACAGTTCGAGCCAGAGTATTTAGCGATCAGTCCAAACAACAAAGTGCCGGCCATCGTAGATCACGATGGCCCGCACGGAAAATCGCTCCCAATCTTCGAGTCGGGTGCAATACTTATTTACCTCGCAGAAAAATACGGGAACTTCCTATCTGAAGATCCTGTAATTCGCAGCGAGACGATTCAGTGGCTGTTTTTTCAAAACGCCGCTCTTGGGCCAATGCTCGGGCAGGCGCATCACTTCATGGTCTATGCGTCCGAAGAGATCCCTTATGCGATCGAACGCTACAGTCGAGAGGTTGCGCGTCTTTATGACATTCTTGAACGTAGGCTTGGCAAAAAAGAGTTTCTGGCGGGCGATTACTCGATCGCTGATATCAGCACATTCCCCTGGATACGTACCAGAAAACTGCATCGCCGAGACCTCGCAGACTACCCCAATATAACCCGCTGGTACGAGGCGATCAAAACGCGCCCCGGCGTTCGCAGGGGCATTGACACACTTAAGGACAAGAAAGAGTGGGAGGCCAAACCCGGTTCTGACGAGTGGAAGCACATGTTTGGCAAGGGAAAAAACTGAACAGACCTGGCGTCTGCCATTGGCGATGCAAACGGACAGAAGATTAAGCGCTCAAAGAATAACTTGCGTCAGTGAGGCGCAATAGAACGACAACTGGTGAGATGAAATGTTGAATACGCGTCAATTTTATATCAACGGACAATGGGTGAATCCGCATGTAGAGCGTGATCACCATGTCACTAACCCGACGACCGAGGAACCTTGCACAGTCATTTCTCTTGGAAGTGAGAAAGACGTCGATGACGCAGTAGCAGCTGCGCGGGCAGCTTACCCGGTTTGGAAGAACACGCCGGTTGAAGACCGCATCGCGGCACTTGAACGGCTGATCCATAATTACGAGGCTGGGGTTGACGAGATGGCAGTCTCAATGAGCGTTGAAATGGGCGCGCCAATTGATTTTTCAAAAAATGTCCACTTCGTAGCCGGACTGAACCACTTGCGCAATTTTGCGAAAGTCGCGCGGGAGTTCAGATTTGAGGAGCCGCTGAGCGAAGAATCCCCGGACAGTTGGATCATCTATGAACCGGCCGGAGTGGTCGCGCTGATCACGCCTTGGAACTGGCCGATGAATCAGATTATGCTCAAGGTCGGGGCCGCGATTGTTGCTGGCTGTACAATGGTTGTGAAACCGTCCGAGGAAAGCCCACTCAGTGCGCTGATACTTGCGGATATGGTTGATCAGGCCGGTTTCCCTCCCGGCGTGTTCAACCTCGTCAACGGAGACGGTGCAGGCGTTGGCAATGCAATGTCGAGTCATATGGACGTCGATCTTGTGAGCTTCACCGGCTCGGGCCGGGCCGGAAAATTGGTTTCGGAAGCAGCGATTGGCAACCTCAAGAAAGTTCACCTAGAGCTTGGCGGCAAAGGCGCAAACTTGGTTTTTGAAGACGCCGATACAGATGCGGTTGCCCGCGGTGTTCGGCAGTTGATGATCAACTCTGGTCAGTCGTGCATCGCGCCTAGCCGGATGGTTGTCGAGGAAAGTGCCTACGATCAGGCCGTCAAAATCGCGACAGAAGTCGGCGAAAGTCTAACAGTTGGTCCTGCCGAAGAACCGGGGCCGCACCTTGGGCCCGTTGTAAATAAGGCACAATTCGAGAAAATTCAAGGGCTTATCCGAATCGGTATTGAGGAAGGTGCCCGCGTCATCGTTGGCGGTCCGGACCGCCCTGAAGGGTACAATCGTGGGTTCTATATCCGCCCGACGATCTTTGCTGATGTCACCAACGATATGACTATTGCCCGGGAAGAGATTTTTGGACCGGTCCTTGTGATGATGAAATTCAAGGATGAGGAAGACGCGATCGAGATTGCGAACGACACCGACTTTGGCCTGATGAATTACGTCCAGACACAGGACGCCGAGAAACTGAAGCGCGTGTCGCGTAAACTTCGATCCGGGATGGTTGAAGCCAACGGCGTTCGCCGGGGGGCAGGCGCTCCGTTTGGAGGTGTGAAGCAATCCGGGAACGGCCGTGAAGGTGGCAAATGGGGCCTTGAGGACTTTTTGGAAGTGAAGCTGGTGTCAGGCTGGAGCTAAACGGCGCATCAGAAGCTAGGGAGGAAAAGAAATGCGCAGCTATAGCGTACTAGAACACAAACGACCGCTGGTTCCGGTCGAAAGCGAGATCCCGGAACTCGAGGGAGCCCAGGTTCTCGTCAAAGTTTCGCATGCAGGGGTCTGTCACACTGATCTTCACCTGTGGGAAGGGGAATACAACCTTGGTGCCGGCAAAACTCTTCCGATCTCTCAGAGAGGTATTCATCCACCGCTAACGCTTGGACACGAAATCTCAGGCGAGATCGTCGGCGTCGGCCCGGATGGCGATGAGAGTGTGATCGGACGGACATGCGTCGTGCATCCCTGGCTTGGTTGTGGCGAGTGCGCGACGTGCCTACGCGGTCAGGAAAACATCTGCATGACACCGAAGTTCCTTGGGGTGCAGCATCCGGGCGGCTTCTCTGAGTATGTCATTGCTCCGCACGAGAAGTTCTGCGTTGAGATCGGTGATCTCGATCCCGCGCAGGCTGCGCTCATGGCATGCTCAGGCGTGACAACGTATAGTGCCATTCGGAAATTCGGGGATATCCTGAAAGACGAACCGCTTGTCATTCTCGGTGCCGGTGGCCTTGGATTTATGGCGTTGTCCATCCTGAATGCCTTGGGCCTGAAAGGCGCGATTATGGTTGATCTCGATGACACCAAACTCGAAGCTGCCAAGAGGGAAGGAGCGCTTCTCACGGTGAATTCTGGGGAAGAAGACGCTGCACAGCAGATCATCGACGCCACTGGCGGCGGTGCAATCGCAGTGCTTGATCTGGTTGGAGCGGAACCCACCATCCAGCTTGCCATTTCGAGTGTTGCCCGTGGTGCGCGGATCGTGGTTTGCGGGCTTTATGGCGGCGAGCTTGTCGTGCCATTGCCCTACATTCCCATGCGCCCGCTCCACATTCAGGGTAGCTGGGTTGGCAACCTTCGTGAACTTAAAGAGTTGGTCCAAATCGCCAGAGAACATGGCGTCAATCATGTTCCTGTGCAGGAGAGGCCGTTGGAGGAAGCCGACAGCGTTCTGAACGAATTGAAGAACGGCGAGTTCGTTGGTCGCGCCGTTCTGAAACCTTGATTGTATGATGTCAGTCATGAACGCTACCGCTGAACTTGATCCCGTCGCTGACCTGCCAACGCGTATTCACGAATGTCTCGATGAGGGGGCGCTAGCCGGACCTGATCGGATCGCATTTGTGGATGAGACCGGAAAAAAGTGGTCTTACGCCGATGTCATTGCCGCGCGAGAGGAAACTGCGGCTAAACTCACGGAACTTGGCGTCCGAGCCGGCGACCGGCTCATGCTGGTGTGCGAAAACTCAATTGCGGCCATTACCGCAATTTTCGCCGCCAGCACACTCGATGTGATTGTTGCGATCATCAACGCCAGACTTAGCCCGCGCGAGATCGATGCGATCCGCGAGGACTGCATGCCGCGCCGTGTCATCTACACCGATCTAGTGTCGGCCAATGCAGCCGAACATGGCAAAAGACATGCGGCAGCCGACATAGATTTCGGGGCGATCGGAATGTTGAAAGTCGCGGAGTTAAACGCGGATTGCGTTCCTTCTGAAGTCTTTCAGGACAACAAGCGGCAGGTCGCTGTTCTGACCTACACGACAGGCACCACCGGGCGACCAAAAGGTGTCATGCTCAGTCATCGAAATCTTGGATTTGTTGGTGTTCGGAACAAGCGCTTGGGCGTCATGGGGTCTGCCGATGTAGGGCTGTGCCTTATGCCGATCGCACATTCCTATGGATTTGCACAGATGCTTTCATCGGTGAACGCCGCAACCCGGTTGATCATAATGCCGCGTTTCGATCTTGAACAGGTTTTGGAGTTGATATCGTCGGGGACTCTTACGGTCTTCGGAGCAGTGCCGGCTTTGTACGGTAAAATCGTCGACGTCTGCCAAAAAACTGGCCGGAGCCTTAAGCCAAACGCTCTTAGATTTCTTCTGATTGGCACGGCGCCGTTGGATTTGACGCTTAGGCGCTCGATTGAAGACCTGTTCGGCACAGTTTTGACCAACGGTTACGGGTTGACAGAAACATCACCGACGATCTCGAGGAGCGCGTACACGTTCGGATCAGATGAAATTGATCTCGGGGCGCCGATCAGCGGAGTTGAAGTCAAGATCATCGACGACGATGGAAACCCTGTTCCGCAAGGCGAACCCGGAGAACTCTGGGTCAAAGGACCAAATGTCATGCTGGGCTACTTCGGCAACCGAGAGGCGACGTCGGCCATTTTTGACGAAGACGGGTTCATGAACACTGGCGATGTTGTGCGTCAGGCAGAGAGTGGCGTCCTGAACATCGAAGGGCGGACGAAAGAACTGATCATCAAATCGGGATTCAACGTCTATCCAGTCGAAGTCGAAGCACAGCTAAATTCACACCCTGACGTGCTGAACTCGGCGGTCGTGGGATACGACAAGGATGGCGATGAAATGGTCATTGGCTTTGTAGAAGGGGTGCCCGGTTCGCAAGTTGATCCCGGCGCTGTCCGCGGCTTTGCGCGCGAACGTCTGGCCGGTTACAAAGTACCGTCGTATATTTTTGTCGTGGACACACTCCCCTACTCGCCAAATGCGAAAATCTTGAAAAAGCAGCTAAAGGAGCGAGCTGTTGAGTTAGTGGATGAAGTTGAGAGCCAGAAAGTCGCAACGTGAAGCATCTTTTCGGACTGGTTGGTCGGTCACGATGCCATACGCGACTTATTGGACGCAACGTGCATTAATCACTCCCTTGTGCACGATGCGCTCAGAGGGGGCGCCACCCTATTTGACGACGCCCCCTCTACCCGATTTGACATCAAGCTGACGCAAAAAATGCGGGCATTTGGTGACGACTTAATGGTCAAGCGCGAAACGAAATGTAGAGATGGATTGAGCCCTCCAATTTGACATTTCCTTTGTCTAACGAGATCTCATTTGCGGCGGGAAATACCGTGAAAATGCCAGGTCATATTGCTCCGCAATTGCTTGCGCTTGCAGCCCTTGTGCGCGTCGTTGTCGAGTTGCCCCCGGCTCTCTTGCTATCAGCCGCTTCAGGTGTCGCGTTGGCGGGAGCTTAAGTCATGATGGGCAAAGGTATGAGGTGGACTTTCTGATGGTTGGTCAAAACGATCTGCGGTCCATGTTGAGTTTGGAGCAACTGGACACGGACCTCTTTCGCGCAGGGAAATCGTCAAACACCATTACACCTCGAATTTACGGTGGTCAGGTCATTGCCCAAGCGCTCGCGGCTGCTACGGCAACTATCGAAGGTGTAACGTGTCACTCGCTGCACACTTACTTTCTCAGGCCCGGCGACCCGTCCGAACCCGTGATCTATCATGTCGAGCGCTCCAAGGATGGACGTTCCTTCTCTACTCGTCGTGTGCGTGCGATGCAGAACGGGAAGCAAATTCTGAACTTGTCGGCGTCCTATCACATCGACGAAGAGGGTCTTAGTCATCAACACGCCATGCCGGAGGTTGTTGAGCCGAGTTCTGCCGTCGCGTTTCGGATGCCGTCGCGAGAACAATACTCCAAAATGAGCAAGGGCATGCCGGTTGTCGACGAACTTCTTGGGCTCATTGAATTGCGGCGGGTCAATCCGATGGACGTCGATAATGTTATTCCTGCCGACGACCGTCATTCCGTTTGGTTTCGGATCCCGTCAGCGACGGGGTTGGGGCCCGAACAACAACAGCAGCTACTCGCTTACGCCACCGACTTGAATATCCTCAGTACGAGCCTTCGCCCGCACGGCTTAAATTGGCTGCACAACAAGGTGCAGGGCGCCAGTCTGGACCATGCGGTCTGGTTTCACGCGCCAGTTCAGGTTGACGAGTGGCTTTTGTACGCGCTGGAATCTCCTTGGACCGGAAGTGCGAGATGCCTGAACAGAGGAAGTATCTTTGCACAGGACGGCAAAGTGGTGGCTTCGGTCGCGCAAGAGGGGCTTATCCGTCCCAAAAACACTTCGTCGGCTTCATCGCGAGGTTGAAAGTAGATTTGGTTTTAGGTATACCGTATTGGTTAGTCCAAAATGGCCTGTCGGCGATTTTGGTGAAAGATTTCTTGTATGGGAGACTGGCAGGGCAATTCGTAGAGCCCACCGGTTTAGGAGGATAATATGAAAAGCGTTCGCGTCCACGAGCATGGTAAGCCGCTGGTCACAGTTGAAACCGAAATACCGGAACTCAAGGGCACCGAAGTTCTGGTGAAGGTTAAGGCGACAGGCATCTGTCATACAGATTTGCACTTGTGGGAAGGTGGCTACGATCTGGGAAGCGGTAACCGTCTTTCAGTTGCAGACAGGGGCATTAACTTGCCCATGACGATGGGCCATGAAGTTGCAGGCACTGTCGAGGCGGTTGGACCAGATGGCGACAGCTCGGTTATTGGCATGGACTGCGTCGCCTACCCCTGGCTTGGATGTGGTGAATGTACGGTGTGCATCCGCGATCAGGAGAACCTATGCACCAAGTCCAGATCTCTCGGCATTTTCACCGCTGGCGGCTACGCCGAATATGCGGTTCTTCCACACGCCAAATACTGTATCGACCACACCGGTATCTCTTCGGACCAGGCCGCGCTTCTGGCTTGCTCGGGCGTTACGACTTACAGCGCAATTAAGAAGTTTGGTGACATTTTGAATGACGAACCGTTGATGATACTCGGTGCAGGCGGATTGGGTATGATGGCCCTGTCGATCGTTCAGGCGATGGGCTTCAAAGGTGCAATTGTCGTCGACCTCGATCAGTCAAAACTCGACGCCGCGACTGAGGCCGGCGCACTTCATGTGGTGAACTCGGGTAGCGAGGGCGCTGCGGATGCAATCAAAGAACTGACCGGCGGCGGCGCGTATGCTGTTCTGGACCTGGTTGGCGCTGAGGCAACGATTAACCTTGCGATCGACTCTGTTGCTCGAGGCGCGCACATCGTTGTTTGCGGGCTTTACGGTGGTGAACTGCGGGTGCCTCTCCCCTTCGTTCCCATGCGTCCACTGAACATTCAGGGAAGCTGGACCGGGAACTTACCCGAGTTGAAAGAGCTAATCGCATTGGCGCAAACCAAGGGGATTGCACCTGTGCCGGTTACAGAATGTGCGCTCCATGAGGCAAACTCAGCATTGATGGACCTGAAGGATGGCAAACTCCTGGGCAGGGCTATTCTAAGGCCCTAGATGGTGCCGAATTGAATTTGGTCCTGCCCCCGTGGCAGATGTCGGAACCCTTCAGGTCACCGCCGGTGAACGTACCTTCCGAGGCGGTGGGGAACGGGCTCATGTGTTACTTCAAAGCGGCATTGGCCAATCCCAAAATCAAAACAGTGATGCTGAATTGTAAGGGTTTGAATCTCTTTCACATCACAGCGACTTGTCGGTGTTTTCTGATCAGTCGGCGCGGAGAATTGGTGAGAGCTCGTCAAAACTGGTTTCCATATTCTGGTCAAGCAGATAGATGCCCGAATGACTGCGCTGTTCAACGGCGCGCAATGCTTCCAGAGCCGTTATGGCGACGCGCACCGCAGCCCGTGTGGTAGAAAACTGTTCCGCAAGATTTCGCTCCGAAAACAACCTCTCACCGCTTGGAAAACGCCGATAGTGGATTAGCTTCAGAATATCCAATTGGAGCTTTGCTCGATTCGAAGACACGCCACACCTTTGAGTTAAAGATTCAGGCCATGGGAAATCCGTGCTTAGCAACTGAATTCTCGACTATCAAACCTATTTGGTATACCACTATTGCAAACCCAATTTGGTTATGCCAAATTGAAGCTCAGCCGGAGTGAAGACTAGGTCACCGATCCCGCAACGCATTTAGCAGACCTTATTTGGTCAGGAACTTGAAGGATAAAATGAATGACTGGGCCACTTAAGGGGATGAAAGTCCTTGATTTATCTCGAATTCTGGCAGGTCCCTGGTTGACACAGATCCTATCTGATCTGGGTGCTGAAGTTTGGAAAGTCGAACGCCCCGGCAGTGGCGACGACACGCGCCATTGGGGACCTCCCTACCTGAAAGATGGTAGTGGGAACGACACCGAGGACTCTGCGTATTTCCAAGCTGCCAATCGCGGGAAACGTTCGATCTGCGTCAACATAAAATCGCCAGAGGGGCAGGAAGTTGTCCGCATGCTCGCCCAAAAGGCGGACGTTTTCGTTGAGAATTACAAGTTTGGTGATCTGGACGGGTGCGGTCTGGGATATGATGACATCAAGGCGATCCGGCCAAGCATCGTCTACTGCTCAATCACCGGTTACGGTCACACCGGCCCCTATAAGGAGCGCGCAGGATATGACATGGCGGTTCAGGCCATCAGCGGCCTAATGAGTTTCACTGGAGAACACTACGCTCTGCCCGGAGGCGGCCCTCAGAAAGTAGGAGTTCCAATCGCCGATCTCATGACAGGAACGCTGTCATCTGCGGCCACCATCGCCGCCTACCACCACGCCAAAACGACAGGTCAGGGCCAGCACATCGACATGGCGCTTCTTGATGTGATGGTCTCATCGCTTGCCAACCAGAACATGAACTACCTTGTGGGAGGCATAACTCCGCGCCCACTCGGTAACGCGCACCCGAACATTGTGCCTTATCAGGTTTTTCGGACCAAGGACGGCAGCTTCGTGTTGGCTGTGGGCAATGACCGCCAGTACAAGAAGTTCTGCATTGTTGCCGGATGCTCGGAACTTGCGCAGGACAGTCGTTTTCTCGCTAATTCAGATAGGCTTGCGAACCGCGAGGCATTGGCGGAATTGATACAGGCGGTCGTTGAAAAAGAGACGACTGACTATTGGGTTCAGACTTTGTCAAATGCAGGTGTCCCCTGCTCGCCCATCAACAATCTGAAGCAGGTGTTTGAGAACGAGCAGATCGTGCACCGCGGATTGCAGATCACTGGAGAGCATGCCCGAAACGGCCAGATGCCAATGGTCGGAAGCCCGATCAAGTATTCCGAGACACCGGTCGAACACCAGAGCGCACCGCCAGTGCTGAACCAGCATCGCGATTATATTCTAGACGAAGTTTTGTCGCTGTCTGACGCCTGCAAGCAAAGGCTGGCCTGCGGCATCCCGGAATAGTGGGCGCTTAGCGACGGGTCAGCATTAATTCGGTCAAACAGGTCGAGTGTGTCCATGAGACTTGAACCTTTTCGAGCGCTTCCAAACTCTTTCAGGTTCGCGCCAGCAAAAGTGTAACGATCAGGTCCTTGATCAATCCCTGCGCCATCTCTGCTCAGATCTCGAAACGGCATGACTAGGTCGAGCAACTGATGTTTGCGCGGACGGATAGGATCGTTCAAAGGCCCTCTGATCTCAGCAGCAGCGACAAATTGAACCCCACGTTTTGGGACGGCTTGTTCTCGTCCGGTGTCTCCGACGGCGTTGCGCACCAAATTGATCCGAGAAGTGATCGCTGCTTCTAAATTTATGTGTCCCTTCCAAATATTCTCGATCAGCTCGTCCTTAGTGATGGCCCAATCATGATGCCTGTTCAGATATGCCAGGACATCAATAGCCTTCGGTTCAACCTCGACAGGCTCACCTTCGCACAAAAGCTCAGACACCTCTGTATCGTACGCATATGAACCGAAATTGACCTATACGCACTTGCTCCCAAGCATCAAGTGCTCTGCCGAACCAATGCCGATGGCTTGGATTAGCCCATGATAAAAAGCCTCGCCGCAAGATTGATCATCGAAACTAGCCGGAGTCAAAACTGATGACAGGTGATTGTCGGGACGGTACATTTACCTGCCACAGACTATTGAACGGTTTCCTCCGGCCAGCGTCGTCTGTTCACCGTCTTCTTTTGCGAAAGTATACCAAATTGGCAAACCAAGCACTTGTGTATCGTTCTTGCTCCGTCTAAAATGTCGGCGTTCTCAGGGCGGGGTGGAATTCCCCACCGGCGGTAAACAAATCATTTTCAAGCCCGCGAGCGCCTCGGTTTTTGGGTCGAGGGTCAAGCAGACCAGGTGAAATTCCTGGGCCGACGGTTAAAGTCCGGATGGAAGAGAATTTGGTATGGGTCGTCGTCCTGTCGAGCCATTAGCACGTGTTCGCCTTGAGTGACGTGTCACTATGAAAGGAGATCACTATGACACACGCCCGATATGCCTTTATCAAAGCTAGTTGGCACGCAGATATTGTCGACCAGGCACTCGAGGGGTTTAAGCAAAAAGTTCCTCTAGAAAAGATAGATGTTTTTAGTGTTCCCGGTGCTTTTGAAATGCCCTTGCTTGCGCGCGACCTAGCGAAGTCGGGGCGATATGAGGCAGTAATCGCTGCGGCATTTGTTGTGGACGGCGGCATTTATCGGCACGACTTTGTTGCCCAGGCGGTGGTGAACGGCCTGATG
>NZ_JBXWML010000021.1:0-21225 GCF_059609845.1 Ruegeria sp. YTSC002 | reverse complement strand
CGGCAGAAAATCCTTGTCTAGCGCTCGGATACAGGCGATCTTCACCTCAAACGACACGCCACTTGGGGAATGCAGGCTACAATGTTCTCGATTTCGGTCCCGAGCGGGGGTGGCTCGCCATTGACCCCAAGGGACTCTTTGGGGAACGCGGGTTCGACTATGCCATTATGTTCCTCAATCCTGATCTCACAGCGCCTTATCATCGAATCGCTGTCGATCGTGGCCGTTTCTTGCGGCGCCTCGATCTGGTGGCAGAGGCCGCTGACCTCGAACGTCATCGGTTGCTTCGGTGGATACTGGCATGGTGCGGGCTTTCTTGCGTTTGGAGCTCTCATGATGATGACGCTGTATCTGTTGCCATCGAGGTCGCTCGATTTGCCGCAGCAGAGCTGGATCTCTGAAATCGCGTGGCAACCACAAGATACAACTTGGACAGCAAGGGAGAATGAACCGAATGTCTGAAGCAGCGAAGCAGTTTGCACAGTCTTTTTTCCACGGGACGAAAGCAGACCTCAAACCAGGCGACGTGATCAAGGTGGGCCACGGCTCCAACTTCCTCGAAGAGGGCGCGCTTTCCTGGACCTACTTTTCGGCAACAATGGATGCGGCTATATGGGGCGCTGAGCTCGCAAAGGGTGAAGGGCCTGAGCGCATCTATGTGGTCGAGCCGACCGGTCCGATTGAAGATGACCCCAATCTGACCGACAAGCGGTTTCCTGGGAATCCGACCATGTCATATCGCTCGCGTGATCCGTTAAGGATCATCGCCGAGGTGAAGAACTGGCAGGGACATCCAGAGGAACAAGTTCTCAATATGAAGCAAGGGCTCGAGCGCCTGAACGCTGAAGGCGCAAACGTCATAATTGACTAGTAAATAGTTGCCACTTGGGGCAGCACAAAAGTCACCCGCCACTCGAAAAAACTGACTAGCAAGTACTTGCCGAGCAGCACTATCTAGAAGGAACGATATCATGACCTATGTCGGACGCTTTATTGGCGCAATTCCGACCGACAACAATAAGGTCTATCGAAACTGGGTACTCTTCCAGATGGGGAACACCGAGCTATTTCGTGAACCATCCGTTTCTTACAGCTGGTGCAGCCAAATATTTGCGCGATAAGGGAGCAGTTCTTGTCGGGATCGACAGCCTCAATGTGGACGATACGGATGACCCTTCGCGTCCGGCTCACTCCATCTTGCTCGCGGCAAGCATTCCGGTTGTTGAAAGCTTGGTGGACCTCCACAAGCTTCCGTCGTCCGGCTTTCACTTCTCTGCGGCCCCGGTTCATGCATAGGGAATGGGTGCCTTTCCAGTTAGAGCTTGGGCGCGAATCTCCGGCTAGAGGAGAGTGCATAAAGCTGCCCCTAGCTGACGTTTCGCGCTACCAACTAGCTGTTGGTCCACAGGTCAAGCTGGTACGGATTACTTCTGTCTCACCTGTTCCCGTCGATCCACTTCGACATGAGCCCCTTGTCGCGGAAGCATTCGTCCGGAACGGCGCGCCGTTTGATCCGTGCAAGCTTCTCCGCGAAGGCTACCTGCTTTGAGGTCGGCAGCCGGTCCATGTCAGATACCGGCTTCAGCTGGGCCTGCGCCTCGATCCAGGCGCTGAGCGACCGACGGTCCTTCTGAACCTCCCAGGGCAGGAGGGTCTGGTTGCGCAGGGCGAGAGACCGCGCATAGGCGATCTGCTTGGCCGTCGCGGGCAGGGCATGCGTGGTGCTGTCAATCGGGAAACTCCCTTGCTGGGTAAGCGGTGCGCCGGCCCCGTGGTTTCGGCTTGATGTGACTTCGGGCATGCCGTCCTGCAACTGAGTTTGCGGGAGGCTTGCCATGGAGCACCAAAACGAGCACCGGATGGAGGTGCGTGGGTCGAATGGAGTGTCGCGGATCGAGGTCCTTGATGGCCCGACCGGTCGTCGGCGTTGGCCGGATGATCTCAAGGCGCGGATTGTGGCCGAGAGTTTTCAGCCCGGCGCGCGGGTCTGCGATGTTGCGGCGAAGTATGGGCTCTTAGGTCTTCTGACAGCCCGCCGCAGAACTCACACTCGAATTTTATATCAGACATTTTCTTTAGAAAACCCCGATCCTGTTGCCGCAGGTATCGACCTAGTTCACCAATCTGCGCGGCCCATTCTCATGGAACATGCCATTTCCAACGGATTCGGCTTTGGCGGCGTTAATGCAAGTGTCGCTTTCCGGCGATGGCAATAACAGTCCCGGACGGTGCTTCCGCGACCACTTCGGCTCACGCCCTCGCTATCCGTGGCAGTACCGAATTCGTGCAGACCTGCCGGCCCATGTCGTTGGCGAGACTGAGCAGGTTACGAAGCGCCGCGCTGCGGTTGGACGGCGACCAGACAGCCGAGAAGGCGACCGGCTCCGGCTCGTCGGCGAAGGGCAAGAAGACAATGCCGGTTGACGGCAACAGCGCCGTGGCCGCACTGACGATGGTGATGCCGAAGCCCTGTCCGACCATGGACAGCAGCGCGCCGCGCCCCACGTCGAAGCGCAGGATCGACGGCGCGGGCCAGAGTCCGGCATGGCGCAGCACGATATGGCTATGAACTTGCGGGCCAGTGCCGCCATGCCGAACAAGAAACGTCTCGCCCGCCAGATCGGCCCATGTAACGGCCGACCGCTCGGCGAACGGATGCCGCTCCGGTAACACCGCCACGAGCGGTTCGGTCCATATGTGGCGGGAATGGCAGTCGGGCAGCTCGGGCGTGCCGGCCACGAACACCACGTCCAGCCGGTCGGCGCGAAGCTGCATGACCGCATCGCGGGCCGTACCTTCGGTCATTTCGACTTCAACGCCGGGGTGGTCTTCGCGGTATTGGCCGATCAGCTTTGCGAGGAAGCTGCGAGGGATCAGGGCATGGATACCGATGCGAAGCCGGCCGCTTTCTCCGGCTGCCGCCATGCCGGCGGTCTTCACCGCATGGTCGAGTTGGTCGATGCCTGCGGCTATCCGCTCGACGAAGTGGCGTCCGGCCTCGGTCAACCGAACACCCCGCGCATGGCGCTCGAACAGAACGATGCCAAGGTCTTCTTCCAGCGCCTTCACGCGGGCGCTGACGCTGGATTGCGCCACGCCGAGCGCATTGGCGGCGTGGCGGAAGTTCAGATATTCGGCGACGGCGAGAGTGTGAACTAAGGTCATCATCGGCACTCGCCCCGAGAGGAGATGATGGCTCAACGGATTTAATCCGTCATTCCTCGTAAGTCTACGCATACCAATTCGCCATGACTCAATCACAATGAAGTTGCGAAAGGTCTGCGTAGTATTGGCAGACATATTAAATAGAGAATCGCGCCGACAATCCAAACCCAACCGTTCCATGCTCCTATGGTGGCAGAATAGAGTGCCGTGAAGCCAAGCGGTCCCGCGATAGAGCTTAGATTGGTGAGGCTTGTAAGCGTTCCCTGTAAAGCTCCTTGCTTGTTACTGCTGACATTGTTTGAGAGCATTGCCTGCAAGGCCGGCATGCCAACACCTCCGGCGGCAAGCAGCAACAAAATCGGGAACACCATCCATCCCTGCGTGGCAAAAGCCAGAAGAATGAAGCCAGTCGCATCCGCAGCCATGCCAAAGAGTAGCGTACGCCGCTCTCCAAGCCGGCCTGAAAGCGGGCCGGTAACAAACGCTTGGAAGATCGCATGTGTTGCTCCAAACGCCGCAAGCGACAAACCAACAGTCGTGGTGTCCCACTGAAAACGGTCCTCGCCATAGATGACCCATAGAGCCGCAGGCACTTGGCCGATCAGTTGAATGATGAAGAAAACTGCGAAAAGCGCAGCTAGCCCGCGCAATGTATCATCCAGCCGGAACAGAACGAATGGTTTGATGCGAACCGGCTTTCCGGTCCCGCCATGGCTGCGATGAGTCTCCTTGAGAAAAATGCAGGCAAGCAGGAACGCGAAGCCGTTGAGAAGGGCAGCGGCGATAAACGGAGTATGGGCAGAAATACCACCGAGCATACCACCAAGTGCTGGCCCGGCAATCATGCCTGCCCCATAACAGGCCCCCATGTAGCCGAACCAGCGTGCGCGAGAACCTTCCCCCGTCGAATCCGCAATGGTTGAGGCAGCTACAGCTCCGGTTGCGCCCGTGATGCCGGAGACGAGCCGGCCGATATAGAGCACCCATAAGACCGGCGCTGATGCCATAATCGTGTAATCGACTGCGGCTCCCGCAAGGGAAGCCAGAAGCACCGGACGCCGACCGTAAGCATCTGAAAATTGTCCAAGCACGGGCGCGAAGATGACCTGCATCAACGCATAGAGTGACAGCAAGGCACCATAGTGACCAGCGACCTGCTCCGCCGGCACAAGCTCGCGCAGAAGCGTCGGAAGGACCGGCATGATGAGGCCGAGTCCCATGGCGTCGAGACTGACGATCAGCAGGGCGATGATGGCAGAGCTGCGCACCTGAAACTCCAGCGCCGCTCAATGCGAGCGACTTTATCAATGATAAGGACATAGACATAGAACTTATCGGTGATAAATTGTCAAGCGTTGGCGAAGGAACGTGAATGACCAAACTGGACAAGGGCACCGTGATCGCAGCGGCGCTGGAGCTGCTGAACGAGGTTGGCATGGACAACCTGACGACGCGAAAGCTCGCTGAACGCCTCAAGGTTCAGCAGCCTGCGCTTTACTGGCATTTCCAGAACAAGCGCGCGCTGCTTGACGCACTGGCCGAGGCAATGCTGACGGAACGCCACACCCGCTCGCTACCCGAAGAGAACGAAGACTGGCGGCTATTCCTGAAAGAGAACGCCCAGAGTTTCAGAACGGCGTTGCTCTATTATCGCGACGGGGCGCGCATCCATGCCGGCACTCGACCGACAGAACCGAATTTTGGCGCTGCCGAGACACAAATACGCTTTCTCTGCGCGGCGGGCTTTGGTCCGAAGCACGCTGTTTGGGCGCTCCGGGCGGTCAGTCACTATGTGGTCGGTTCCGTTCTCGAGCAGCAGGCATCTGATGCCGATGAGAGAGTTCCGGACAGGCCAGATGTGTCCGAGCAAGCACCGTCGTCCTTCCTGCACGATCTGTTTCACGAGTTGGAAACAGACGGCATGGATGCTGCGTTCAACTTCGGACTCGACAGCCTCATCGCTGGTTTCGAGCGGCTGCGTTCATCTACAACAGATTAGAGGCTTATGCCCCTTTGCCGCCCCAACTGCCACGACACCGATCCGCTTTGCACGATGCCTATGACCTCACAGCCGAGCTGGCGGTCGATGACCGGCCGCCACGGGACAAGGGAAATGAGCGGTATCTTGCCAGACAGGATACCGCCATTCACGAGGTTTCGAAGATTATTGCGCCGCATCGGAGCGGGCTTGCTTCCAGTCGTCGGCTAGACGACTGGCGACTTCTCGGTGGCAGCATCACGGGATCGAAGGAGCGCCAGCCCCAACGACACCAGCACTGCCATTGCCGTGGCGTAACAAATCACGGGCCACGCTGTATCGCCGTTTAACAGCGTCACCGCCAATGTCCCGACGATACTGACTATCAGGCTTTGGATGCAGAAGTAGAACGCAACCGCTGATCCAGCGATGTCGTCGAACTGCGCAAGTGCGCCGTTGGCGGTAACGGACACCGTGAAGACAATGCCGACCGCGACAACCCACATCGGCAGGATGAAGCTGAAAAATGACGGCGATCCGAAAAGTTGGCCGATCCCCAACAGGATCGCGCCGGAAACGAGCAACGCCATCCCGCGCGCTACGCATCCCGCGATACCCCATTTGGCAACGAAGGACTTTGCGAAGCGGGTTGTCGTGACCATGACCAGCCCGACAGTCGCGAAGGCCAAGCTAAATCCGATCTCGGAATAGCCGGCTTGGCCTATGAGAACACGGGGGGCTGTCGAGAAGAAAACGAAGAATGTGCCCATGCCGGCACTAAATCCGACCGTGTAAACCCAAAAGGCCGGACTCGCGAAGATCGGCAAAACAGATCGTTGCGTTCTGGCCTGATCCAACGGTCGGGTTTCATGCCACCTGAAACTGGCGTTTAAGAGTGCGAGCGAAGCCAGTGCAGCCAGTGTGATGAAGATCGCCTGCCATCCCCAAAACTCGCCGATCAGCGCACCGGCTATAGGGCCGAGCGCAGGCACGAACGCCAGCATCGAACTGAAAAGGCCGTAGATGACGGCACCTTCGGGACGATTGGCATATACGTCGCGCACGGTCGCGAAGGTGGCCACCAGCATGGCCGATGCTCCAACAGCCTGAACCAGACGAAACGCAACAAAGGCTAATGCAGTTGAAGAACAAGCCGCTCCCAGAGACGCAGCAACGAAAGCCGTTGCGCCTACAAGCAGGATCGGCCGTCGCCCGACGCGATCGGAGAGTGGCCCAAAGATCACTTGGCCCACACCGAGCATCACCATGTAGAGGCTCAACGTGAGTTGGATTATGGATGGAGTCGTGTTCAGGACGCCCGGCATCGCCGGAACGACTGGAAGATAAATATCCATCGCCAGCGAGGCGAGGATGTCGAAGGGAGCCATAAGCAGCAAGGCTGCCGGCAGCGTATAGGCCCACGCGGGGCGTGTGGTGGTCATGACGAATCAACCGCTCGATTAAGGATACCGGGCAGCGTCTGCTCGTCAGCAATCAGATGGGATTGGTCTTACAGAGCGCCGCAACAACAATTCTGATGTTGCGGCTTACTTGTCTGCTGACTTGGAATTTCCCATGCTGATGGCTCCACGATTACGAAATTGAATAGCAGCTCTTATCGAATTAGTTGTTGCGTTGCAACCTGCATTCCCCAAGTGGCGTGTCGTTTGAGGTGAAGATCGCCTGTATCCGAGCGCTAGACAAGGATTTTCTGCCGCAAGCGGCACGCCACTTGGGGAATGCAGGATAAAGACTGGTTATAATGCGGCCTTCATCCTGACTCGTTCAGAACGTGACAACCTTGTTTTGGCTGACCCTAAATCGACCGATTTGTTGAAGCCAATACTGTTTGGAACCCAGCTCCAGCAATGGAAATCTGAAGCGCCAGAAAAATGGATAATTTATATCCCAAAAGCAGGTATTAATATCTCAGACTATCCTGCAATCGAAGATTGGCTTCGGCCTCATAAGGCAAAGCTCGCAGCTAGAGCTGCCAAGCAGAAATGGTTTGAGCTGCAACAGCCACAACAGAAATATCAAGCCACTTATGAGGGCACCAAGCTAATCTACCGAGACATCGCAAATCGACCCAGTTTTTCAGTCGATACAGGTAATTACATTGACATGACTTGTTTCTGCATACCTGACGCGAGCCACTTTGAGGTGGCGTTACTATCATCTTCTGTTTTGTGGTTTTCATTAATTAGTGAAACGACGGTGGCCAGGGGCGGCTATTTTCGGATGAAATCACAATACTTGGAACCTTTACCCATTCCAGATGCCACTCCCGCTCAAAAAGCCGCCCTTGCCACCCTCGCTGAAACTGCTCAAACCCACGCAGAGGCTCGCTATAGCCTGCAAACCGCTCTGACCCGCCGGATACCCGATCTCTGCCCGCCTGACCGCGAACCCAAGTTGACCAACAAGCTCAAGGAATGGTGGACACTGCCCGATTTTGCCGCCTTCCGCGCCGAGGTGAAGAAGGTGTTCAAGGCCGACATCCCGCTGGCCGAGCGGTCCGACTGGGAGGATTGGATCAACCGCGACCGCGCTGAGATCGCCCGCCTGACCGCTGAGATCGCCCAGGCCGAAGCCCGGATCGACAGCATCGTCTATGACCTGTTCGACCTGACCGAAGACGAAATCGGGCTGCTAGAGGCGGCAATCTAACCGGCGCGCACACAGATTGTTGCCCAAACACAACGCCTGGAGACGCAAGAGAACAATCGAAGAACTCACGCTTGCAATTTGGTAAATTTTCTGTTAAAATGAAAAATGGACCGAACCCTTTATGGGTCGGTCCTTTTCCGTAACCGCAGTGCGATTCGGCTTAACTGTCAAAGGGTATGTCCCATGAAGAGGAACACCCGTCAAGCAAAATCGTACTGCACCAGCGTCATGAAAGGACGTAAATGCAGTATACAATGCAAATTTTTGAGTACGAAGACAACGATCAGTTCCGTGTTATCGACCGTGAAGGAGAGCCTTGGTTCGTTTTGACTGAGGTCTGCAAAAAGATCGGAATTGCGAACCCACGGGATGCCGCGAGCCGTCTTGATGACGATGAGAAGGATGGCGTCGGAATTTCCGACGCCATGGGCAGGGAGCAGAAGACCACCGTCATCAGCGAGTCCGGCCTCTACTCTCTCGTGCTGCGCTCATCCAAGCCAGAAGCAAAGCGTTTTAAGAAATGGATCACCTCAGAAGTCCTTCCGAGCATTCGGAAAACTGGCTCTTATGGTGGTCACGTTCCAGCCTTTATCAAGCGCTACAACGAGAACTGGAACAGGGTCAGCGCGGGTCATTTCTCAGTGATCAACGAACTGGTTGTCAGGTTGTGGGGACGCCTTGAAATGGTCGGCCACATGATGGCGGACCGGGCCCCGAATGGGACACAACTACGCCCCGATACCAGCGTAGGAAAGCTCTTCGCAAAGTGGCTCGACGAGAACCATCCCCGGCTGAGTGGGTCTCACTCGATGTACTCACACAAGACCGATGAGTGGGAAGGCGATGCACGACAGTATCCAAACAGTATGCTGCCGCTATTCATCGAGTTCGTTGATAACGTCTGGATTCCCGAGCATTCGGAGCGTTATTTCAACACTCGCGACCCAGCGGCGCTGCCCCATCTGCCCAAGCTGCTACCAGCGAAGGCAGCTTAAGATCGTTCGCCCCTTTGGGGGCGTCCGCGCGAAGCGCCGGGCCTGTCAGCGGGTGGCCTTCAGGTTGCCCGCCGACAGGTCACCCTGAAACCGCCCACCACCTGGATCACACCAGAACGCAAAAGGCCCCCGCCTGCTGACGGGGGCCTCGATCATTGCAGTGGTGCGGACTGTTACTCGGCTGCCATCCGGTCGGCCTGCGCGGTGCGCTCCATGATGTAGTCCACGGCCTTCTGCGCCTCGGACGCGGCGCGAAAGATCGCACGGTTGTCTTCCTTCATCGCCTCAAGCCAGCCTTCAACATATGCAGCGCTCTGGTCGAATTCGGGCTCCACCCCGATCTGCGCGCAAAGCATGCAGTTGCCAATCTCCGCGACCAGCTCCTCGAAGGCGTATGCCTTACGGTCATTGAACCTGCCCAAGCGGTCCAGCCGCTTTGTCGCGCCTGTCCAGTGGGTCAGCTCATGTGCCAAGGTGCCGTAATATCCTGCGGCTCGGTGGAACGTGCCAATCGGCGGCATGTGGATGCGGTCGGTCTTGATGTTGTAGTAGGCACGCGGCTCTTCGGTGCTGTCGATCTGTGCGCCACTTGTTGCAAAGAACGCTTCCAACGTAGGATCGGCTTTGGTGCCAAGATCACGGGGCGGATCGGGCAGGATGTAGAATTCAGCGGGCAAGCCCTCGATCTGGTCGGCGTTAAACACGCGGTAGGCCTTGGCATAGGGGATCTGGCGTTCCTCGCCGTTCTCGTCCTCGCGCTCAACGGTGCCGTATTTCACGACCGTCGCGGATTTCTCGCCCTTGCGAACATGGCCCCCAAGCTGCTTGGCCTGATTGAACGTCATCCAGCGGGCTGAGCTGTAATCCTTGGCCATCGCTGTCGCCCAAAGCATCAGGATGTTGATGCCCCGATAGGCCTCGCCGTTAAACCGTTCCGGCAGGCTGACCCCACCTCCTCCACCGGTCCACGGCTTGCGCCAGGGCGGCGTCCCCGCCTCGATCTGCGCGACAATCTGATTGGTGACATGGGAATAAACGTCAAACTTCTCTGCGGTCATTTGTGACCCTCCTTTGAGTGACGCGGGCCGGGTCTCTTCCCCTTTCCGCCAATGGGCGGGCCTTCCTGTTCTGATCTTTGGAATGCCCATGCATTCCGAAGGGCAGAGCAGGTAAGGGCAAAGCCCGTCCTGCGGCCTGGCGGGGCCGTGACAACCGGGTGGAGGGCGTGAATTTGGGAGGGAACCGCGCGCCTGCGTGTGGGAGGAACCGGAATTCTCGACCGGAACCGACGCCACCGGCGGCGCTTGCCGGTTTTCTCGGACCCGCCGGGATGGCAGGCGGATCAACAGAATTTGGAAGCTGTCAGGGTTGGGGTGAGCGGGCTTTAGCCCGTCGATCCCCTGCCCTGTCTATCTCTCAAAGCGAGACCGGCACGCTGCCGGGATCACAGGATATTCATACTGCAAATTCT
This sequence comes from Ruegeria sp. YTSC002, assembly GCF_059609845.1. Classification (NCBI taxonomy): domain Bacteria; kingdom Pseudomonadati; phylum Pseudomonadota; class Alphaproteobacteria; order Rhodobacterales; family Roseobacteraceae; genus Ruegeria; species Ruegeria sp. YTSC002. Next base: position 10,946 of record NZ_JBXWML010000021.1, on the reverse strand, counting down.
GCTGCCAGAGCGAACATAGGCCCAATCTGTCCAGCATGATGGCTGGCAAAGCTGACTTCCTCAGAAGACCCGTCACATCAAATTGTTCTTTATATGTTCCACGGAAAACCATACAATCTCCAGTAGAGCCAAGCAGGGAGCCAAGATGAAGATCAGGGTCACTCAGTTCATCGAGTTTGCATACGGAGACAAGCGAAAAGACAAGGCAAAGGTCAAAAGTATAATTGGTGACCTCGACTTGCCATATGACCCTGCAAGGGACCGCTACAAGCAATTCCGGGAAGCCATGGCTTCTCTTGAAGATAAAAAGATTTCGACTGAAAAATTCTTGGCGCTGCATTCTAGCGTTTCCGCAAACAAATCTGCCGGATATAAGGTTCTGTGCCAAAATTATCTGGACCTAAAAGAAGATCACGCGCTCATCTGGCAAGGACGCAGCCCGGTAGAAGCAGACATTTCTGGCCTACGTATCACGACAGCTTGGTATCTGCGTACTGAGGCAAACAACCAGAGACGAATTATTTTCCTGCATTTCGGGAAGGAACAACTACCCCGGAAAAAGGAGCGAGGTTTGCTGACTATACTGCGACTTGCGCAACCAGATTCTGCGGGCGTCGGCATTCTCAACATCCAACCAGGAACACTGATAACCGCAACGCGGCTAGATCAAAACGAAGCCGATTATTTGAAGACTCGCGCTGAGAAATTTTTGTATCTTGCCAAGGAGTTGCAGTCAGGCGAGTGAAGAACCACCATTCAACGAATGTCGCATATATCGCGTGGTTCCGATGGCTGGCGGCAGGGTAAAACTACCGGATGAACCTCCGAGAACGCGTAGCAAAGAACATCATTGATCGTCGCAAGAACCTTGGCCTGAGCCAGGAAGACTTGGCGAAACAGGCAGGCCTCAGCCGTGCCTATGTTGGCAAGATCGAGAACGCGCGATTTTCTGTGACCATCGACACGATTGAGAAGATTGCTCATGCTCTGGAGGTTGACGCGGATGTCCTGTTCGAACCCCGATAGCCAGACGCGAGAGCAGCGATCTCTGGCTTGCTTCACTCGACCGAGGCATCCGGCTTCTGATCGAACAGGATCACCCTCCCGTCGCCACTGTCCGGATCGTTGACCAGAACAAACGGCACATCGGCCCCGTCCTTCTCATAGAGACAGCGGTATTTCATCTTGCCGTCGAGCGGATCGCGCACCTGGTCATAGCGGAAGCTGTGCGGGATGCCCTTCTCGATCCAGCCTTCAACACCTGCGGGCGTCACAAGCGATAGCGGCTTTCCGTCCAGCAAGATCGTCTTGCCCACGTTGAACACTTCATACATCCGTTCAGTCTCCTCTGATATGCCATCGGATTGCGTCACAGGCTGTGACCTTCGCCGCGATCCTTGTCCCGCGTGTTTTCATTCTCGTCGTCACCGCGCTCCTGTTCGCGCTCGTCCTCGATCTCCAGCCGCCCGCGCGGCTTGTTCAGCACGTCTTTCAGGCGTTCGTTGACGGACGGCTTCCGCGCCGCGCGTCCTGTCTCCTCGCCCAGATCATACTCGCTGTGACCGTCCAGCTTGTGAACCGCTGCCTGGCCGTCGCGACCGGCGTCCTTTTCCATGATCTCCTTCAGCCGCTCACGCGCATAATTGCGGCCTTCCGGTTTCGGCGTGTCGTCCTGGTCCCGTGACCGGCCCAAGACACGCGCCAGCCGCTCCCGGAAGTCATCCGGGTTTCGGTCGCGGTCGTGATCTTTCGCAGTCGCAGCCCTGAGTGCCGCCAGACCGGCAGAGACGCGGCCCTGCCCGGCCTCGCGCTCGATGCCGTAGGTCTCGCGCGCCAGTTCCAGCCGCGCGCGCATTTCACGGAACGCGGCGCGGGCTTGGCGGGCGGCATGGACCACGGCCCCGCGCTCGGTGACGGGTTTGTATTCCCGTCCCTGGCGCTCGGCCATCGCCTTCGCCCGCCGCTCCATGGAATTGGCCGCTGGCCCCAGCTTCAGCTCGGGGTCGCGGTCCAGCTCCTCGGCGGACAGCTTGTCGCCACGCTCCTGGGCGGCCTCGCGCTGCGCTTCGAGCGACCGGTGATCAACGCGCTCCACCTCCCCTGCCCGCTCCAGCGCGCGGTTCTGCAACTCGGCCCAGAGGCCACGCATCTGCTCGATCTCGACACCACCGGTCTTCGCGGAATCGAGCACGCGAGTCTTGGCGGTGAAGCCTTCTGGTTCCAGCCTGCGAGTGGAGGTCAGAACATGGGCGTGATGATTTCGCTGATCGCCCTCCCGGTGCGGCGCGTGGATCGCCACATCGACGGCCACGCCGTAGCGGCTGACCAGCTCCTGGGCGAAGTCGCGGGTGATCTGCGACCGGTCCTCGGCGCTGATCTCGGAGGGCAGGGCCAGCTCCCACTCGCGGGCGGTGACGGAGTTGCGGCGGGTCTCTCTGGCCTCGACCTCGTTCCAGAGGCGGGACCGATCCGTGGCCCAGTCCGGCGCGTCTTTCGGTGCCAGGATGAAGGTCTCCTCGATCCCCTGCTTGCGGGTGTAATCGTGGACACGACCTTCACGCTGGCACTCGATGCGCTCCCCGACACGGTAGGCCGCGGCTGCCGTGGCAGAGCGTCCGGCGCTGCGTTTGATCGTCTTCACAGAGAGGTGGTAGCTGGCCATGCGCCCTCCCCTCTTCCGTGATGCGAACGATCATCGCGCGCGCCGCTGCTGACCCCGGCCCTTGCCCCAACATGGGCCACCGGGTCAGCCGTCTTTTCCCCGATGGATCGCGCCCTGCCCCGGCGCGCTACGAATGGAAAAGACAGCCCGCCCGAAGCGAGCCTTTGGCTCTCCGAGGCGCGGGCTTGCCAGTGATCTGCCCCCAGATCCCCAGCCTCATGGGGGGCGGGATATGGGGACAGATCACTGGCGGTTTGCCGGAGGCAAACCCGGTTCGGGTCGGCACCGTCAGGTCCGGCGACACGAACCACCCGCAAGGGAGACGCCAGTGGCAGACCGGCCCCCACCGTGGGGCATCGGGCGAGACACTGGTGCGACATTGCGGGACGCGATCCAACTGCCAAAGTTGGCCCTGGAGAGTTTGAGAGGCCGGGAGGGCCTTTCATTCCGGCGCGGTTCGCGTCGGACGGAGTTCGCCATCGGCTGAGGCCCTGCCTCAAGGAGATCGCACGCAAATCTCGGAACCATAGGTGGAGAGTTTGCATAAGTGCGCCCTTGTCCTTTACAGGCCTACGGGTAAGCGCTATCGCTGGTTGTGGCAAGCCTAACCTTTACACCTGCCCTCTTTGAAGTGGATTCCCGAATTGGCCGAGACTGAGCTTGAACGTGCCGAGAAACGCTACGCCCAGGCCAAGGCCCGCCTTCAGGCTCTGAAGAACCGGGAAGCCACCAGACAGCGCAAGCTGGATACACGGCGCAAGGTGATCCTGGGCGGGGCGCTCATGGACCTGGCGGAACGGGATTCCAATGCCGCCGCCATGCTCGACCGGCTGATCCGTAACCTCTCCCGCGAACAGGATCGCAAAGCCTTTGCGGAGTGGGACGCTCCCTCCCCTACCCCAAGCGATGACGGTGCAACCTGATGCGGAGCGTGATGCTCGTCTTCGGGGGTCTGTTCCGCTTCTTCGGTCGGTTGATCTTCACGCCTATCATGCTCGGATGGTTGATCGGAGCGATGGCCTTCGGAGCGATGCTCGGAACGCTTGTGGCCACACCGTTCATCTTCACCTTCTTCGACCAGACGCCCGGCGAAAGCGCCTGGCAATGGCTGGTCTTCGGTCCATTCATGTTCGTGGGTGCTGTCTTCGGGTTCCAGTACTGGCGCATGGCCTCAGGGGCGGATGCGTATTTCGGGCTGACCGGCGACAGCCACGGCTCGGCGCGGTTTGCCAACCGCAAGGAGCTGAAGAAGCTGGAGCGGAGCAAAGGGCAAGACGATGCCGGACTTCTGATCGGACGCAATCCGCACACAGGGCGGCTCTTGCGCTATGACGGCCCGGCGCATCTGATCACCCTCGCCCCGACACGGGCCGGGAAAGGCGTCGGCACCGTGATCCCGAACCTGCTGGCGGCGGAACGCTCGGTCCTGGTGATTGACCCCAAGGGTGAGAACGCGAGGATCGCGGGCGAGGCCCGGCGGCGCTTTGGAACGGTCCATGTCCTTGACCCCTTCGAGGTCAGTGGGCACCCCTCGGCCTGCTATAACCCGCTCGACCGGCTAACACCGCACAGCCTCGATCTGGGCGAGGATGCCGCCTCCCTGACAGAGGCGCTGGTCATGGACCCGCCGGGCCAGGTGACGGAAGCCCACTGGAACGAGGAGGCGAAAGCCATCCTCGGCGGTCTGATCATGTTCTGCGTCTGCCACGAGGACCGCGACCGCCGGTCCCTCGCCACCGTCCGGGAATATCTCACCCTGCCCCCGGAAAAGCTGCGCGCTCTGTTGGAGCTGATGCAGGACAGCGACGAGGCAGGCGGGCTGATCGCCCGCGCCGCCAACCGCTTCCTCGGCAAGGCGGATCGAGAAGCCGCCTCGGTTCTGTCGAACGCACAGCGGCACACCCATTTCCTGGACTCGCCCCGGATCGCGAAGTGTCTGGCGCGCTCGGACTTCGCCTTTTCCGATCTGCGCCATCGGATCACTTCGGTGTTCCTTGTGCTGCCTCCGAACAGGATGGACGCCTACAGCCGCTGGCTGCGCCTTCTGGTCTCTCAGGCCCTTCAGGACATTGCGCGAGACGCTGAGCGGCCTCAGAACGCGTCAGAGGGCCGTTCTGAGCGCCTTACGGCCCCTGCCCTCTTCCTCCTCGATGAATTCGCCGCCCTGGGCCGTCTGGAGGCCGTAGAGCGCGCCATGGGGCTGATGGCGGGCTACGGGCTTCAGCTCTGGCCGATCCTCCAAGACATGAGCCAGCTCAAGGACCTTTACGGCGAACGCGCTGGCACCTTCATCGCCAATGCCGGGGTGCAACAGGTCTTTGGGGTGAATGACTTCGAGACGGCCAAGTGGCTGAGCCAGATGATCGGCCAAGAAACCGCCGGGTTCCAGACTGACAGCTTCAAGCCCGGTGATGGCCCCAGCTTCTCGAACAACCTCACGGGTCGCGATTTGCTGACCCCCGATGAAATCATGCAGCTCCCGCCGAAACGCCAGCTCCTGCGCGTCCAGGGGCAGGCCACCGCCGTCGCGCAAAAACTGCGGTACTACGCCGATCCTGAATTTGCCGGGCTGTTCACGCCCGAAACCCCATAACCCGAAAGCAATCCACCATGTCTGACACGCCTGCCTCCCCTGCCCCGCTCTCGGATGATGATCTGCGCGAAACGCTCGATCTTCTCGCCACGGCTGTCGCCAGCATCTCGGATCGGGTGGATGATCAGACACGGGTGCTCGACCGCGTGAATAAGACGGCGACGGAAGCCCGCTCTGCCGCCTTCGCCGCGCAAAAGCAGACGGACCCGGAACACTATGGCGAGATTGTCGGCGCAACCATCAACGGCAAGATCGGCGACACCCTGACCCGCGTCGGCCAGATGGCCGGTGATCTCCTCCGGGCGTCCAACCACACTCAGGAAGTTCTCAGGAAAGCTGAGGATGCCAGGTCGGACACAATGCGCCAGCTCTGGGAACGGGAACAAAAGCTGGAGCGCTTCAAAAGCCGTCTTCCATGGTTCGGCCTGGGTGCCGTCGTTCTTACTCTTGTCCTGACGGTGACGCTTCCTCGTTTCTTAGCCAGCAACGCATCCATGTGCGCTGTCCTTGGAGCGTCCTGGACCACGACAACCACGGGTGTTGATGCCTGCGTGTTTTATCAGCGGTGAAGTGCTGATGGTGATCGGCTCTGACTGAGAAGCTGGGTGTTATATTTGTGTTAAAATCTGTGTTACGCGTCTTCAGAACCGGCGCAAAGCTTTGAAAAATAATGGTTTTCCCTGAGTTCTGGTAACTAATAACACGAATCCCGGTAACTGAAATCCTGCTTTTGGTAACTGATAACACGAATCTTGACTGCGGTAACTAAAACCACGAATGTCGACTCATGGTAACTGATAACACGAATACTCTCGCCCCGCTCCTGCCGGATCGCCATCCGCAGCATGATCTGTTCATTTGTGATGTGGCGGACGCTGTCCTGAAGGACGTGATGCAGCACATGGAGCATCCGTTTTATTCCCTCTCAAAGAAGCCTGAGACGACGATCAAACGCTATGAGAATGGCGATAAGTGGCTTCAGATCACGCCGAGCGTGAAAGGCTTGGCGACGATCTATGACAAGGACATTCTGATCTACTGTATCAGCCAGATCATGGCGAAGCTGAAAGAAGGTGAAGCCGTCTCTCCTCGTGTGCGGATCAACTCCAGAGAACTGCTTATCTTCACCAACCGAGGGACAAGTGGCCGGGAATATCAGTCCTTGCTTGATGCCCTTGATCGCCTCGAAGGAACGCGGATTAGGACAAACATCGTCACTGGCGATGAAGAGCAAGTCGATGGTTTTGGACTGATCGACGCGTCGTCGATCCGCCGGAAACATGGCCTCGATGGCCGTCTTCTCTGGTGTGAAGTGAAGCTGTCAGATTGGGTTTTTAACGCAATCCGGAACGAAGAAGTGCTGACTCTCCACCGGGACTACTTCCGCCTGCGCAAGCCCATTGAAAGACGGGTGTACGAGATCGCTCGGAAGCATTGCGGGCAGCAGAAAACCTGGCGCATCACGCTGGCTAAGTTGCTGCTTAAGACTGGGTCGCAAAGCCCACAGAAGCGCTTTCGGCAGATGATCCGGCAACTCGCAGAGCATGACCATTTGCCGGACTACCATGTTACCTTTGAAGATGAAGCTGACATGGTGGTGTTCACTAATCGCGGCACGATGTCCACTGCTCAGCTTGTTGAAGGCAGTATTCCACCGCTGCAGTCTGACACCTACGAAGAAGCGCGCCATGCAGCGCCTGGTTGGGACGTTCGTTTCCTGGAGCGTGAGTGGCGCGGCTGGTGTGTTGAGCCACCCCGCAATGCCGACCGGGCCTTCATCGGGTTCTGCCGAAAGTGGTTTGAGAAGCGAGGCAGGCCCTGAGATTAAAAACCGGTTACAGAAATAAAACCGGTAAGAGATTTAATTCAGGTATTGGATTTAATTCCGGTGTAAGATATACAACCGGTAACAACAAAGCGGCAGGATCGAGCAATGCCCGTCATCGTAATGGCAAGCCCCAAAGGCGGGGTTGGAAAATCAACATGCGCCGTTCTTCTGGCGTCTGAGTTCGCCCGCATGGGCGCGGACGTCACGGTGCTTGACTGTGACCCGAACAAGTCTCTTACCCGGTGGGCATCGCATGGCGCACCTTCTGGTGTGACCCTGAAGGGCGATGTTGGTCGTTCAGAGATCGTTCCAACCATCCGGAGCGCAGACGGTGACGGCAAAATCGTCATTGTGGACCTCGAAGGTGTTGCGTCCCAGCTCGTCAGCCGCGCCATTTCCCAGGCGGACCTGGTGATCGTCCCGATGCAGCCAACAGCGCTCGACGCAGAGATCGGCTCAGAAGCACTGGCATTGGTTCGCGAAGAGGAAGAAGCGCTTGGGCGGTCAATCCGGCATGCGGTGGTGCTGACCAAGACCAGCGCAGCCGTCAAAAGCCGCGTACAGAAGGAACTCGAAGCACAGCTCAGCGGGGCAGGGATCGACGTGATCGAGCCGTCCCTGGTCGCGCGCGCAGCGTTCTCGGAACTGTTCGCCTATGGGGGCGATCTGACAGCGATGATGAATGACCCAGAGATGGTCACAGGCGGCAAGGTAGATAAAGCGTTGGCAAACGCTCAGGCATTCACGGAGGCGGTTTATGAGCGGCTCAAATAGGCTTGCGGGGCTGAAAGCCCGTCCGAAAGGGACGACCGTTGAAGAAGTACGGCGCGTAGATGAAGTTGGCGAAGCGAGAGGCTTTCTGGATCGAACCCCACGAAAGAAGCCGGGCCGCAAACCAAGCCCGCGCACGTACCAGTTACATCCCAAAGTGCTGCCGGAAGTTGGTGAAGCAATCGCTTCTGAGGCTGAAGCGATTGGGATCACACAGGGACAACTCATAGAGCGGATGTGGTCTGCCTATCGCGGCTGAGTAACCATGCAAGCTTTACATTAAAAGCTCGCATGAGGACGCTAGCCTAAAACTCAATAAAACATGGGGAAAGCGCAGCATCTCGCAACATGCCACTTCCGTCATGCAAGGTTTATGGGTATTATATCCATACAACCCTGCAAGGATTTGCACGTGAAAGCAGCGACCGAGACCACCTGGAACAAAGGCCGTGTCGTGGGCAAAAAGCCACCTTTGACGCCTGACCAGGTTTCCCTGATCCGAATGCTCCTGCGCCAGGAAAAAGCCTTGCGTGATCTGGCGCTGTTCAACACCGCCCTCGATACCAGCTTCCGGGGCTCCGATCTGGTGCGGCTGCGGGTGGCAGATGTGGCGACCCCAGCAGGGGTGCGCGAGATCGTCGAAATCCGGCAGAAGAAAACCGAGGCCCGCAATGCGCGCCCGGTCCAGGCGCGATTGTCTTCAGACACGCGCGACAGCCTGCGCGCCTATCTCACCGCCTCTGAAAAGCCGCTGCACGGCTGGCTCTTCACGGGGCAGGGGGCACGATGGTCCAATACCCACCTCAGCGAAAGCCAGCTTTGGCGGCTATTCCGCTCCTGGCTGGAAAAGGCACATCTCGATCCCAGCCTCTACGGCCTGCATTCGCTGCGCCGGACCTTCCCGACCCATATCTACCAGCAGACCGGCAACCTGCGCGCGGCCCAGCTGCTGCTCGGCCATGCCAGCATTGAAAGCACCAAGGAATACATCGGTACCGAACAGGCCGAAGCCCTCGAAATTGCGCGCAAGTATCACCTGTGACGGCTATGCAGACCTATCTTGAGAAACGCCAGCCTGCGCAAAAAATGGCCCGGTTCTACCGGATGGCGGTCATGCCGAACCTGTTCGGCGAATGGACGCTGTACCGCGAATGGGGCCGCATAGGGCAGGGCGGTCAGGTTCGGATGGATTGGTTCGAGGACGAGAACCAGGCCGTCGCGGCTCTGATTACACTGGAAGCCTCCAAGCGTCAGCGCGGCTACTGGGTGGAGCCTCAGCAGCTCGCGATGTTTGGATAACTTTATTAGCCCAGTTTACATCTGAGCGGGATGTCTATATGTCCTTAGGACATATAGACATCCCGCTCGAACCTAGTCACGCTTTTATTTGCTTGGGGTCTGTTACGGCTGAGTGCAGGATCGTACGTTAACGCGCCACAGCCCCCGTTTTGAGCCCTGTGGTCGCTTTCGTTATGGCGATGAGCGTGGTGCGCCCGTTTGTTGGCCGTGAAGGTGGCAAGAAATAGGGGTGATTACTTCACAACTTTGCCCCGGTTTGCCGCCGCCACCGGTATTCGCCGGTGAGCAGGATGTGAGCCCATCCAAGCGGCGAGATATGCGCAAGAAGAGCGGGGTCGCAATTCAACCCGGCCCGCTGCCGCGCGGCTACAGCCTGACCGAGGTGCTTGGTGTTCCAATAGATGATGATGGCGGCGAGGAGGTTGAGGCCAGCCATGCGGTAGTGCTGCCCTTCGGTGGTGCGATCCCGGATTTCACCCTGTCGCCCGATGCGCAGGGCGTTTTTCAGGGCGTGATGGGCCTCACCCTTGTTCAGGCCAATCTGGGCCCGCCGCTGCATGTCGGCATCGAGGAGCCATTCGATGATGAAGAGGGTCCGCTCGACGCGGCCGATTTCGCGGAGTGCCAGGGCCAGCTCGTGCTGGCGCGGATAGGCCGCGAACTTCTTGAGCAGCTGACTGGGCGGCATGACGCCCGTCACCATGGTTGCAGCAGACCGCAGCACGCCGGGCCAGTTCTGGACGACAAGGCCCTCGCGGATCTTGCCGCCGATCAGGCTGCGCAATTCGTTTGGCGCTGACGCCGGGTCGAAGAGGTAGAGCCGTCTGGATGGCAGGTCGCGGATACGCGGGATGAACCGGAACCCGAGCAGCGACGTCACGGCAAAGACGTGATCGGTGAAGCCGCCGGTGTCGGCATATTGCTCTGTGATCTTCCGCCCCGCCTCGTTCATCAACAGCCCGTCCAGGATGTAGGGCGCTTCGCTTACGGTGGCGGGAATGTTCTGGGTGGCGAACGGACCGAACTGATCGGAGACATGAGTGTAGGCTTTCAGCCCCGGCGCATTGCCATATTTTGCGTTGATTAGATTCATCGCCTCGCCCTGACGCGCCGCCGGGAAGAACTGTCCATCACTGGATGCGGTTGTGCTTACGCCCCAGAACTTTGCCATCGGCAATCTGGATTGTGCGTCTATGACTGTCGCCAGTGCCCGGTTGATGGCGTCGCTTTCGATGTGCCAGCGGGACAGGCGTGACAGTTGTAGGTAATCATGGGTGTTGCTGGCTTCGGCCATCTTACTCAGGCCAAGATTCAGCCCTTCCGCCAGCAGAACGTTCAGCAGCCCAATCCTGTCCTTACAAGGGGCACCTGTTCGCAGATGGGTAAAGGCGTCTGTGAATCCAGTGGCTTCATCCACTTCCAGAAGCAGATCGGTGATGCGGATATCTGGAAGTTGCCGATAGAGATCGAGGACGAGCTCTTCCGCCTCGTCAGGTACGGCAGTTGTCAACCGCTCGATCTTGAGTGTGCCATTCTCGATAGACCCGCCGGGGATGGCTCCGTGCCTGGCGGCACGCGCTAAACGGTTCAGGCTGTCGGTGATCCGCACCTTTCGATCTGAAAGCCAAGTGGCCGGATCAAGAGGCATGGTCAATGTGGGGATGGCAGAAACAGCTGAGATTGGCACAAGAGCCTGTTTCAAATCAGCGTAGCGCCTTGAATGCCCCAGCCAGATATCTCCGGAACGGAAGGCATCGCGCAGATGAAACAGCACTGCAACCTCCCAGAGGCGA
>NZ_JBXWML010000020.1:0-25427 GCF_059609845.1 Ruegeria sp. YTSC002 | reverse complement strand
GCCTTCAACACCATGTTTTATATAGGAAATATAATGGTCAGGACAGCGAAATCAGCGCCTTACTTGGGAAATGTGGGATTGGATAATGTCTACAAGAGGCGTCAAGCTATTGGTTGTAGACCCATCAAAGGCATTTGTTCCACTTGTAGAGTTTGGATTCTCAGGGTCAAACCAGGCTTCAGCGATTGTCCCGCCTGGATACCGGATAACATTATTTACAACACTCTCAACCACGGCTTCGTAATCGGATTGCGATGAGCCATTTACGTCATCTCTTGTAAAGAGATGATTGAGACCAAAGTGTGCTCCATTTACCAGTACAGTATCTGATGTGCTGGCATAAGTAAAAGTGGAACTAGGCATTTATAACCTCTTTTGATATTCAAATCTTGAAGTGCTTAGATTGTACTTAATATATTTTATACGGGTTTATTGCCATGGAGCTACTGTAAAATCTGGTTTCCAACAGATCATCTCGAGATGGGAATCGGTTTGGGCCAAGCACGCCTGGAATATCCCTCGCCAGCCCGCCGCTGCATTGGCCGTATCATTCTTCTGACGTTTGACAAGTGGCTTCACATAGGCTGGCGGGATCAACCGCACATCATGGCCCAGCTTGTCGATCTCATGGCCCCAGTAATGCGCTCCGCCGCGGGCTTCCATCGCAACCACGCAAGGCGATAACTTCTCGAAGTACGCGAGCACCTGGGCGCGCCGTAATTTCTTACGCAGAACGACCCGACCCACATCCTCCGCGCCGTGAACCTGAAATACACTCTTGGCTAGATCGAGCCCGACAGTAACAACATCTGACATAACCGCCCCCTTTTGTAGATATCCAAGACCCCACCATGGCACATCGAAGCCGTCGGAGGGCGGTTACAGCATCAGTCCCCCTGCCAGAATTAATGCGATGTTCATGTGATCCAACCAGGCCCTGTTTGCGACGCTCGGACAGCATGAAATCCAACGTTTGCCCATGTTTTTCGATTGCCCGGGGTAGTGTCCAGAAACTGAACAATTGTCCAAAAGTCTTGTGTGACGAATCATAATCCCCTTAGTTTATTCCACCGCTGGGAGGACGGGATGATGAAAGCTGTTTTGCAGGCCAGATCGCTGTTGGAGAACAATGGAACGGTGTCACCTGCACTACTGGGCCGTGATATTTCCGAGAGTTGGCAACGATGTCTGTCATCAGGTCTCAACCCAAATCGCCGTTCAGAAAGCGCAATTTTAGACGTCTCGAAACTCTATGAAATAAAACAGAAGTTCGAGCGTTGCCTCAGCATTGCACGTCCCGAAATGGAAATGCTGGGAGAGCAGGTCAGCGGACACAATTATCTTGTCGCCTTTGGGGCCCCCGACGGCACGGTATTGGATACGATAACCGATACCGAAGCAGCGCAAACGGCCATAGCTCAGGCGATCATTCCCGGGTCCGTTTGGATCGAGGGCCTACGGGGTACAAATGCCCTTGGGCTTGTGGCCAAGCTTGGCAAACGAATATCGGTCTTGGGCCCCGAGCACTATTTTGATGAAAATAGTGACATCTCTTGCACAGCCGCCCCGGTCTTTGATGGCGCAGGTGATATCGCCGGTATCCTTGATGTCACCGCTCCATCATCTAGCCGAGAATCGCTTACGGCGACGCTTGTTAATCTTGCGGCTGTGAATGTTTCCAACCGGTTGTTTGTAGAGGATCATCGCAACGATTTGATCGTTCTTTGCCATCCCCGCGCCGAATACCTACCGACCCAAAGCGCAGGGATGCTGGCCTTTGATGCCGACGGGCGATTGACCGGTGCCAACACCGTCGCCCGCAATCTGCTTCCGGGGTGCTCAACACGTAGTGATGTGCTTTTCAGCGACATTTTTCTGGATGGGTTTGGGCACGTCATTGATCGGATCAAGCTCGGCGCTATCGCGCGGCTCAAAGATCGCCAAGGGGCAAGCGTTTTTGTGCGACTGCGCCCGACACGTCGATCCCGCGGCAATCGTTGGGAGAACACAACGAAAACTGTCTCGGTTCCGGTCGTTCATTCGGTCCCTCGCAACACGAGTACACAGCCTGCTTACACGATTTTTGAAGACGAATTTCTAAACCATCACATACAGATAAGTGCCAATGCCGCCAAGGCTGGCTTGCCGGTGCGGATAGTCGGAGCTTCTGGCAGTGGGCTAAGCGAAATAGCGCAGGCCATTCACAGAAATCTGGACACAGATGCGAATTCTATCGTGATAGATTGCTCGATGATCGAAAAGACCCTGCTTGATTTCGCGTTGCGCGGCCATGTTTCGGGATGCGACCTCCCGGTTTTGGGTCCGCTCCTTGAGACACCCGACGAGGCAATCTTGGTTTTGGATGGGATCGAAGCGCTTGGTGCATCCGGCGAAGCGGTCGTAAAACGCATTCACCACCAATTGGGACAATTGGCCCATGGCGCAGAACACGGCAATCGTTGGTGCCTTATTGGAATAGAGCGCCAAACCATAAGCGACCAACGGCGCGAGCACGGTACAATGAACCCTGATAGCGGGTTTTGGGGGCATGCATTCGTTGTCCCGCCTGTGGTGGAGCGGTCTGATTTATCAGTGTTGATTGCGCATTTTTTGTCCGAAATCGCGCCCGGAACCAGTGTTGACGAAGACGTTATCGATGGGATCAGGAGCATTGGCGAAACATTTACGTTTTATTCCTTGCGCCGCTTGTTGTTTCAATTGACACGCGGGTGCAAAAACGTCCGGATTAGTCGGAAAGACCTTCAGGACGTGTTGTCTTGGCTGTCACCCAAACACGATGTCTGCCCCGCATGTCGGGGCAATTTGGCGCGCGAAGCGAAATGCCGTCAGATGCGCACAACAGTGAGGGAATGTGGTGGCAATGTGAGCCTCGCGGCACGGCATCTTGGGGTTTCTCGAACTACAATCTACAAGCATTTGGAGGTTGGCCAATAGCGTATAAAGTAACCCAAGCGTCCCGCGCCTAGCCGGATCAACTTCACCTTACCGAGTCTTTGAGTTTCGACACTCCAACACATTGTTTGGGAGTTCCAATAGGCATGCCCGATCCGGTAAAATTCCGGGCTCGGCGCTGTCGTTTCACGCCAGAGGAGGAGACAGCCGTGAACAAATATTTAGCAACCATCGCCGCCCTTGCCCTTGGGGCCACCGGTGCGCTTGCCCAAGGGGCCGACGTCCCGGACAACTTGGAAAAACTGTCCAATTTCCAAAGCACCGGGGCCACTGATTTCACCTATATTGAACAAACCGGTGATTATGCGGACGGCATTCATGCCATTTTGGACAAGATCACCCTTCCCGAAGGGTTCAAGATCGAACTCTATGCCGTGGTTCCCGATGCCCGCAATATCGCCGTTGGCCCCCAAGGCGTCGTGACCTTTGTTGGCACCCGAAAGGACAAGGTGTGGTCTGTCACAGATCGCAACAAAGATCGCGTCGCCGATGAGGTTAAGGATTTCGCCCCGTCGCTGTCCTTTTCGATTCCCAATGGCCCGTGCTTTTCCAAGGACGGTTTCCTATACATTGCTGAACAGAACCGGGTCTTGTTGTTCCCTGCCGCCGAATATTTCTATGAAAGCGCTGATGTCGCGGCCTTTAATCTTGTCGCCAAAGGGGCGCTCATTCCGGTTGAGGAAGAGAGCTATAACCACACCGCGCGCGTTTGCAAAATCGGCCCGGATGACAAGATCTATATCTCGCTCGGACAGCCCTTCAATGTCGCCCCGGCTGAAAAGCTCGACCTGTACAATGAATGGGGTATCGGCGGTATGATCCGCATGAACCGCGATGGCACGGATCGGGAAGTCTATACCTACGGCATCCGCAATTCGGTTGGGCATGACTTTCATCCCGAAACTGGCGAGCTTTGGTTCACTGACAACCAAGTCGACGGTATGGGGGATGACATTCCACCGGGGGAAATCAACCGCCAGACCAAGGCTGGCCAAAACTTTGGCGCACCCTGGTTTGGTGGCGGAGAGGTGCGTACCAATGAATATGCCGACGTAACTCCCCCCGAAGGTATCATCCACCCGGTCGTGGAAACTGTGGCCCACGCCGCCGATCTTGGCATGACCTTTTACACTGGGAAGTCTTTTCCCGAGGAGTACAAAAACGCGATTTTCTCGGCCCAGCATGGGTCATGGAACCGCACCACTCCGGTTGGCGCACGTGTGATGGTAACAACCATTGATGCGGACGGAAATGCGACGATCAAACCCTTTGCTGAAGGGTGGGTTGACGAGAACGGCGAATATCTTGGCCGTCCAGTTGATGTGGCAATGTTGCGCGATGGATCGCTTTTGGTGTCCGACGATCTAGCCGGAGCGTTGTATCGGATTTCCTATGAGGGTGTCGAATGAACCGATTGATCGTTTTGTTGCTGGGCGGAGTTTACTTCGCCCAGCCGGTATTGGCAGAGAACATTGAATATCTGGCTGGCGACCGCATGGCTGGCAAAGCGGTTTCGCGCCAATGCCAGACCTGCCATGGAAAAGACGGCATAGCCAAAATGCCCATCGCCCCCAATATCGGTGGGGAATCCGCACGTTATATAGCACGGCAGCTAATCGCATTCCGTGATGGCGAGCGTTATCACGAGATGATGTCGGTCGTCTCCAGGGGGCTGACCGATCAGGCCATCGCCGATGTTGCTGCGTGGTATGCCGGGCACGCCGCTAGTGCGCGCCTTGTTGCACCTGAACAGGAAGCAAACGCTCCGGATGCCTGTACCGGTTGTCATGGTGTTGCCGGCATTGGTGTGTCGGACGATGTTCCCAACCTCGCTGGGGAAACTGTCATGTATATCGACACGCAGCTCAAGGCGTTTAGGACGGGCAAGCGTATACATGAGATCATGAGTGTGGTGGCTGAGGAGCTGAGCGATCAAGACATCCGTGCCGCCGCCGAATGGTATGCAGCAACCAAACTGGAGATTGCAGTCGAACCAAACTGAGAACCGCGCCGGTCTTGAATGTGATCAAGGATGGCGCTTTAAAAACGCCCCGGTTTCAAATTGGGCAGTTCTTGCATAATAGGGGTCACTTAGGAAAAGTGACATTATTGACCGGTACACGCGGACGAACGGAGAACTTATGCGGCATCTGACCATTGGTCAGACCCACGCCGGACAGGGTAGGGTGCCCAGCGTTGGTGTTAGGCTAAATACTGTCTTTTACCCGCTCCCAGGTTTTGCCGAGATGGTCTGCCATAGCGGTTCCCAGGCGTTTGCCATCCCGGTCCACTAGGGCTCGTACCATTTCCTCGTGATCTGCCACCGCGCCGGCCCAGGAGTCAGGCTCTTGGTTTCCAATATAGCGAATACGCTTCAGTCTGGCCTGAATGTTTGCCTGCATCTCTTGAAGAGTTTCGTTCTTGGACAATTCGGCCAGTCGCGAGTGAAACTCCTGATTCATCTTGTAATATGGCATTCTTTCGCGGGTGCGATAGCAGTCCATCATACTGTTATGTAGATCAACTAGTGCTGCGATCTCTTGGTCGCTGGCCCGTTCGCAGGCGAGCTCACCTGCCAGCATTTCCAGGTTGGCAAGCACTTCCAGCATGGAAAACACATCCTCCGGGGTCAGCTTTCGTACAATGCTTCCCTTCGAGGGCCGTACAATCACCAGGCCCTCGGCTGCGAGTGTACGCAGAGCCTCCCGGAACGGGGTCCTTGACACGCCCAGTTCTTCGATCAGATGCGCTTCGTCGATTCGGCTTCCAGGCTCCAAGGTGCCTTCGATAATCAGATCACGCACCCGGCACACCACCTGATCGTGCAACGAACGATTGGTAATAGCTATCGACGCTACCATCTTTTAAACCTCTGTTTTTGTTATCTTTAAAGTGTCTCATCCAGTCGGTCTCCATAGTAATCAGAAAAAGCTTGCCCGTCCATACTTTCTACAGGTATACAAAATACATTACTCGGAAATGCGATATGCAATCCGATAGGGAGAGAGGAAATCATCAATGAACGTATTGCGAATTGGCATCTCTGCAGGGTTGACTGCCTGTACATTGTCGCTGACCGCCGCGCCCGTTTCGGCCGAGACCTTTATTGTTGCGGTGGGTGCGGCGTCGAATAGTCTTCAGGGCCGCAGCGCCGCCAAATTTGCCGAAGATCTTGGGGCCGAACTGGGTGATGCGCATACCGTCGAATTTTATGCCGACGGCCAGTTGGGTGACGAAAAGGAATTGATGCAGAAATTGCGGTTGGGCACTGTGCAATTTACTCTTGTGTCTTCGATCATGACCAACGTTGCACCGGAATTTGCGCTGTTTGACATGCCATTTCTGGTGCAGGATCGCGCCCATTTGAAAGCAATCGACGAAGAGATCGTTCAAAAGCAACTGGCGCCTAAGGCCGAAAGTTCCGGGTTGAAAGTTCTGTCGACTTGGGAAAACGGGTTTCGCCAAATCACCAACAACACTCGCCCGATCAATACGCCCGCTGATCTGGAAGGGCTGAAAATTCGCACGCCTTCCTCTGAATGGCGTGTCGCGATGTTCAAAGAGTGGGGCGCCAACCCGACGCCGATGTCATTCTCCGAGGTTTTCGTGGCCTTGCAGACAGGTACGATGGACGGACAGGAAAACCCGCTGACCAACATCACCGGCGCAAATTTTCAGGAAGTGCAAAAGCATCTGAGTTTGACCGGACACGTCTACTCGCCCACCTATCTGACCACCGGGATTGACACGTGGAACGGGCTGTCAGACGACGTGAAATCTGCCGCCATTTCGGTTGCAGCCAAGGTGCAAGATTGGTCCCTGGCCGAAGGCGAAGCCGCTGACAATGAGCTGGTGGAAAAAGTCGAGGCCGCCGGTATGGAAGTTAATACTGCAGACAAAAAGGCCTTCATCGCGGCCTCAGCGCCGATCTACCAGGCCTTTGCCGAAAAGGTGGATGGCGGTGCCGAGCTGGTGAGCAGTGCTCAGGCTTTAGCCGAATAACAACCAACATCGCGCCGGCCCCGGGAGTTCCGGGCCGGCTACTCTGAGCCAAGAGGAATATTCGTGATGATCGCGAAGTTCGAACGGGTGATCCTTTGGGTCATCGAAACAATCTGCCTTGCTCTTTTGGTCGCTCTCGCCCTCTCTGTCATATATTCGACGACGATGCGCTACTTGGGCTCCTCGCCGACCTGGTATGATGAGATCGCCAGTGTCCTACTGGCCTGGCTTACCTATTTCGGCGCAACTTATGCACTGTTTCTGCGCCAACACATGAGCTTTGGCGGCATCGTCGCTGCTCTGCCTAGACAGGCCGCGATGGCCCTGGCGCTGGTATCCGAAATTTTGATGATCGGCTTTTTCGCAGTCGTAGCATGGTATGGGAATGCGGTGCTGGCCGTGGCCAAATGGGATTCACTGCTTTCCATTCGCTGGATGACACTCGACATCGTGCAATCCGTAATACCGATCACCGCCGTTCTGATGATCCTGGGCACACTGTTGACCATGCCGCGCACGTTACGTCGGGCAGCTGCCGGGGTTGATGCCGAACATGCGGAAATCGAACAGGCCATAGCCGAGGCCGAACACGAGAACGCAGCCATGGCTGGAAAGGGTGCTCTGAAATGATCCTTCTAGGAACAACGGCCTCTCTGATCGGACTTATCCTTATCAACGTGCCCATTGCAGTCGCCATTGGTATCGTTGCGCTTGGCGGTCTGTTGCTGACACCGGGCGGCGCCACTCTTTATGACATGGCCATCGCACTCTATTCCGGCGCAACATCTTTTCCGCTGATCGCCATTCCGCTGTTCATTCTTGCGGGTAACCTGATGAATACCTCGGGCATATCCGTTAGGCTGATCAATTTCGTCAGCGCACTAATCGGGTTCGTCCGCGGTGGATTGGGCATGGTGAATATCGGCGTTTCGATGGTCTTTGCCGAGATCTCGGGTTCGGCCGTGGCCGATGTTGCAGCGACAGGCACGGTCCTCATCCCCGAGATGAAAAAACGTGGCTATTCTCGTACGCTTGCGGCTGCCATCACCTCGTCTTCGGCCTCACTTGCCATCATCATACCGCCGTCGATTCCGATGATCCTCTACGGTGCGATTGCCGAAACCTCGGTTTTGAAACTATTCGTGGCCGGAGTGGTCCCGGGTGTATTGGGCGCCGTCCTGTTGATGACGGTTACCTACTTCTTGGCTGTGCGCTATGATCTACCGCGTGCCGAAGGGTTCGATCTCGCCCATGTCTGGCATACCTTCAAAGAGGCGCTCTGGGCTCTGATGATGCCTGTCATCATCCTTGGTGGGATCTTCTCAGGCCTGGTAACCGCGACCGAAGGAGCCGGGCTGGCTGTTCTGGCAGCGTTGGTTATCGGCATCTTGATCTACCGCGACCTCGATGTTTTCCGCCTGCGCAAGGTCATGCTCGAAGGGATAAGTCAAACTGGCGTCGTCATGCTGCTGGTTGCCACCTCCGCAGCGCTAGGTCTGTTCCTGACGCAGGCTCAGGTTCCGCAGCAACTGGCCCAGCAGATTACCGAGCTAACAACCAACCCGTTGATCGTGCTGGCGCTTCTCAATCTGCTTTTGCTGGTGCTGGGTATGTTCCTGCACGGTGCCGCCGCGATTATCCTCGTTGTTCCGGTGGTAATGCCGTTGGTCACCGCGGTGGGGATTGATCCCGTTCATTTCGGCATCATGGTCACGCTCAACCTCGCCATAGGTCAGCAAACGCCGCCAGTCGCCTCGGTTTTGATCACGTCGTGCTCAATCGCCAAGGCAGGCATCTGGGAAACATCACGTACCAATCTGCCCTTTATCGGTGTTCTCGCCTTCATTCTGCTGCTGGTCACTTATGTGCCGCAGGTATCTCTCGCTCTTACAGGGTTCATCCAATGACCGATCCAAAACCACGTCTAGCCATCATTCCCGGCGATCCATCGGGTATCGGTCCGGAACTGATCGTGCGGCTGCTGCATGAAGAAGGCGTCCAAGATGCTGCCAATATTGTGCTGGTCGGAGATGATCACGTCTGGAAACAGGGGGCCGAACAAGCCGGGTTACCAGTCGAACTGACCGAGATCGCGGAATCAGAGATTGACGGCCAGACGGGGCTCGCTTGGCTGCCGATGCAGACGATCGACCCCGAGGACATCAAAATCTCAACGGTTACGGTCGCGGGTGGGGCCTGCAGTCTGCGCTGCCTCGACAAGGCGCTGGATCTGGCGCTGACCGGCAAAGTTGACGGAGTGCTGTTTGGCCCCTTCAACAAAGCCGCGCTAACCGGGGCCGGGCTGAATGCCGAAGACGAACACCGCTATATGGCGCGCTACATCGGTTTTCACGGATACCACAGTGAAATCAATGTTCTGGGCGATCTGATGACCACCCGTGTCACCAGCCATATCGGCCTGCGCGACGTCGCCGAACGGATCACCCCCGAGGCGGTGGAGAAGGCCATTGGCCTTGCCGAGGAGACGCTGAGGCGCACTGGAAACGACCGGCCACATATCGCCGTGGCTGCGCTCAATCCGCATGCGGGTGATAATGGAAAATTCGGTCGCGAAGAAATCGACATATTACAACCGGTGATCGACGCGGCGCAGGAGCAACAGAAGAACGTGACCGGCCCTTGGCCGTCGGACACGGTGTTCCTGAAGGCGCAGCGGGGCGAGGTCGACGCAGTCGTTACCATGTATCACGACCAGGGTCAGATCGCTATCAAACTGATGGGGTTTGACCGTGGTGTGACTGTAGCGGGCGGCTTGCCGATCCCCGTCGCAACCCCGGCCCATGGCACGGCTTTCGACATCGCTGGACAAAATAAAGCCAATGTCGGCGCCACGCTACAAGCTTTTAACCTGCTCACCCGAATGGCCCAAAATCATCGCGCGAACCGCGCGACAACCTGAGAAAGCTAATCGATATGACGAAGATCAAATCTATCCGCACACGGGTCTGGAACTGGACCGGTCCTACAGTTCCACCGACGGGCAATTTCTGCACCAATGCCTCGGATGCCTTGTGGATGAAAGGCGACGCCATGGCGTCCTTCCGTTTTCATCAATGGCTGACTGTCGAGGTCGAAACCGATGACGGCACTATCGGCATCGGCAATGCCGCGCTGGCTCCGGGCGTGGTCAAAAAGGCCATCGATGATTGGTACGCGCCGTTGGTGATTGGCGAAGACCCCTTTGACTATGCCTATATTTGGGAAAAGATGTACCGCCGCACTCATGCTTGGGGTCGTAAGGGCATCGGTATGACTGCGATTTCTGCCATCGACATCGCGATCTGGGACCTGATGGGCAAATTGGTGGGCAAACCAGTGTTCAAGTTGCTGGGCGGGCGCACCAAGGAAAAGATCCCTGTCTATTACTCCAAGCTTTACGCCGGTCCGGTAGAGGCGATGCAGGCCGAGGCCGAAGAGGCCATGAAGAACGGTTACACCGCCTATAAATCCCGCTTTGGCTTTGGCCCCAAGGACGGCATGCTTGGCATGCGCGAGAACCTGAAACGGGTTGAGGCGCTGCGCGAGGTGATCGGCTATGACAACGACCTGATGCTTGAATGCTACATGGGTTGGAACCTTGATTATGCCAAGCGCATGCTGCCCAAGCTGGCAAAATACGAACCCCGCTGGCTGGAAGAGCCGGTCATTGCTGATGACGTCGAAGGGTATGCCGAGCTCAACGCGATGAACATCGTGCCGATCTCTGGTGGCGAGCATGAATTCAGCATTATCGGCTGCGCCGATCTGATCCGTAAAAAAGCCGTCAGCGTCCTCCAGTATGACACCAACCGGGTGGGCGGTATCACTGCAGCGCAGAAGATCAACGCCATTGCCGAAGCCGCCCAGATCCCCGTCATTCCTCATGCTGGGCAGGCGCACAATTACCACCTGACAATGGCCAATGCGAATTGCCCAATCTCGGAGTACTTCCCGGTGTTTGATGTCGAAGTCGGCAATGAGCTGTTCTACTACATCTTCGAAGGCGACCCCGAGGCGGTGGATGGTTTCCTGCAACTGGATGATAACAAGCCCGGTTTGGGGATCGAGATCACCGACAAACACCTCAAGCATTTCGAGGTGATCGAATGAGCTGGACAGGAATCTGGCCCGTCGCACCCACACCGTTCAACGAAGATGGTACACTTGACCTCGACGGCATGAAACGGGTGCTCGACTGCCTGATCGACCAGGATGCAGATGGAATCTGTATACTGGCAAATTTTTCAGAACAGTTCCTGATCGCCGACGATGAGCGCGCAACCCTCACCCGGCTGTGTCTTGAACATGTCGCGGGTCGCGTGCCGGTGATTGTGACGATAAGCCACTACGCCACACAAATCGCGGTGGATCGCGCACGTTTTGCCAAGGAATTGGGTGCCGACGCGGTGATGATGATGCCGCCCTATCACGGTGCCTTGCTCAAGGGCACGGCCGAACAAACGTTCGAGCAGTTCGCAGCGGTGGGTGCGGTCGGCATTCCGATCATGGTACAGGACGCGCCGCTTTCCGGTGTTGATCTTCCGGTGCCGCTTCTGGTGCACATGGCCCAAGAGATCGATATGGTGAAACTCTTCAAGATCGAATGCCCCCGCGCCGCCAACAAGTTACGCGCATTGATCGCCGAAGGCGGTGATGTCATCGAGGCACCGTTTGATGGCGAAGAGGCTATCACCCTTCTGGCCGATCTGGATGCCGGGGCGACGGGCTCAATGACCAGTGGCATGATCGTCGATCAGATCAAGCCCGTGATCACGAAGTACCGAACAGGCGACAAGGCCGGTGCGACCGAGGCCTATGGCCGTGTGGCAATGGCGATAAACCACGAGAACCGGCAGTGCGGCTGGCAAAGCTGCAAGGCGGCGATGGTCGAGGGGGGGGTGATCCGTTCCGAATTTTGCCGCCACCCGATCCCCCCACTACATCCCGACATCCGGTCCCGGATGATTGACCTATTGAAACCACTGGACCCGCTGGTCCTGAAATGGGGAAAATGAGAATGCCTTTTGTTCCGAATGGCAAGCATTTGGTTGCTGGCGAATGGCTGGCAAGTGCCACCACATTCAAATCCGAGCCCGCACAAGGCGAAGCGTATGAATTCGGCGTTGGTACACCTGATTTGGTCGACCGGGCCTGTGTAGCCGCAGAAGAAGCGTTTTGGAGCTACAGTGCGCTCGACCGAACTGCCCGGTCCGATTTCCTGAACGCGATCGCTGATGAGATCGAAGCGCGCGGGGCCGACATCACTGAGATTGGAACTTCCGAGACCGGATTGCCTCCGGCCCGGCTGGAGGGAGAACGGGGAAGAACCACCGGGCAGCTTCGTTTGTTCGCGGATCACATCCGCAAAGGGACCTATCTCGACCGGCGCCATGACAAGGCGTTACCGGACCGCGCTCCCTTACCGCGACCCGAACTGCGCATGACGCAACGGCCCATCGGGCCGGTGGCCGTCTTTGGCGCTTCCAACTTCCCGCTGGCCTTTTCCACTGCGGGCGGTGACACGGCAGCGGCACTGGCGGCTGGCTGTCCGGTGGTGGTCAAAGGACACTCGGCCCACCCAGGAACCGGAGAAATCGTGGCTCAGGCCATCGATGCAGCTATCCGTAAATGCGATATCCACCCAGGTGTATTTTCCCTGATTCAGGGCGGAAAACGCGACGTAGGCCAGGCTTTGGTTCAACACCCGCTGATCAACGCGGTCGGTTTCACCGGGTCTCTTGGCGGTGGCCGGGCACTTTTCGACCTCTGCGCTCAGCGGCCCACACCAATTCCGTTTTTCGGGGAACTTGGGTCAGTAAATCCGATGTTTGTCCTGCCCGGCGCGGCCAAGGCCCGGGGCAGAGCTTTGGGTGAAGGCTGGGCTGCTTCCTTGACCATGGGTGCGGGGCAGTTCTGTACCAAACCCGGCATTGCGGTCGTACCATCTGGTTCAGAAGGCGATGCGTTCGTCTCTGCCACAGCCGAAGCATTGAACGGGATACAAACCCAATGCATGCTAACCGATGGTATTGCGCAAGCCTACAAAGATGGCAAATCCCGCATGGAACGACGCAATGCGGTCAGGCCTGTACTGACAACCGTTTCCGAGGGCCGTAACGCCAATCCCAACCTCTTTGAAGCCGATTTGTCCGACTTTCTGCAAAACCAGGCATTGGGCGAGGAGGTCTTTGGCCCGCTCGGCCTCGTGGTGCGCGTGTCAGGCGAGGACGACATGGTAACGCTTGCAAAAGGGTTCGAAGGGCAGCTCACGGCGACCTTGCAGATGGACGAGCCTGACACCGAACTGGCGCAGCGTCTTGTTCCCGTGCTCGAACGTAAAGCGGGCAGGGTGCTGGTTAATGGCTTTCCCACAGGTGTGGAGGTCAGTGATGCCATGGTTCACGGCGGACCTTACCCGGCTTCGACAAATTTTGGCGCGACGTCTGTTGGCACCCTGTCGATCCGCCGTTTTCTGCGCCCGGTCTGTTACCAGAATGTCCCCGACGCGCTGATGCCAAACGACTCTTGATTAAAGGTGCCCGCTCCGGGAGGGGGCGGGCACGGCCAAATACCGAACGGGAGGAAACTTACAATGAAATTAGCAACGAAACTGGGCGTGGCTGCAATTGCCTCGCTCGCCGCATCCGCAGCACTTGCCGAATATCCAGAACGCCCGGTGACGATTGTCGTGCCTTGGGGCGCAGGCGGTGGCACCGACACGATTATCCGCATCTTTGCGGTGGGATTCGAGGAAGCGCTAGGCCAGCCAATAAATGTGGTCAACCGCACCGGCGGCTCAGGTGTTGTGGGCCACTCGGTCATCGCCAATTCCCGCGCGGACGGTTACACGCTAGGGGCATGCACCTCGGAAATCACCTATTTCGAAACCGTAGGTCTGGCCCCGATCAACCCAGACAGCTTTACGTTGATTTCGCGTCTGGCCGAAATTCCGGCAGGTGTGACCGTCGCCGCAGGCAGCCCCTATACCACCGCCCAAGAAGTCATTGATGCCGCAAAGGAGGGCGAATTAACCGCCTCTGGTTCGGGTATCGGTGGCCCTTGGCATATGGCAGCTGCCGGTATGATGCAGGCCGCAGACGCCCAAGTTGACAGCCTGCGCTTTATCCCGTCGCAAGGCGGCGCCCCGGCACTGCAGGATTTGTTAGCCGGCGGGATCTCGGTCTTTACCGGTTCTCCGATCGAAGCCCGTGCCCTGGCGGATGCCGGCGAGGTCGAGATTCTTGCCGTTATGGCCAATGAACGTTCGCCCGCCTTTCCAGACGTGCCAACCCTGAAAGAAACCGGCACCGATTGGTCGATGACCAACTGGTTCTCGCTGTGCGCACCTTCGGGTCTGCCCGAAGAGGTTGCAATCAAAGTCGAAGAGGCGGCGCGCGTCGCACACGGGTCTGCCGCTGTGCAAGACGCCCTCGCGCAACGCGGCATTACGCCTGTGTTCGACGGTTCGCAAGGGTTCATGGCATTTGCCAACGGTTTTTCTCAAGACGCCCGATCCTTGCTGAGCGACCTCGGCTTGGCTCAGTAACACGGGAGCGGAATACCTGGGCCCCTTTTGTCGGGCTCAGGTGTCCCGTTGACAGGATATGAAAATCAATGATCGATTGATCGGCCTACTGGCCATTCTAGGGGGGCTCGCCGTCATCACGGGGACCTTGGGTTTCCGCGAGGTTCCGGGCCAGCAATTCGGATCGGCCTTTTTTCCGCGCCTGTTGGGCGCAGCGTTGATCCTTTGCGGAGTCGCTTTTGTTGCCACGGCGACAAACGGTCCGCTGTTGCGTATCGGAGAGATACTAAAGGGCCGTTCCGGACTTAAGATCGCTACAGTTCTGACCGCCGTGATTGGTTGGATTCTTGTCTCGCCTCTTTTGGGCTTCATTCTGACCACTTCCTTACTGATTGCCGCCCTGGCACTGCTTGCTGGCGGAAAACTGGTCCCTTCGGCTGCAACCGGGCTGGGAATGGCGGTCATCCTGTTCTTGATCTTCGGGCAGTTGCTGCGCGTGCCCTTGCCATTGGGTGTTATCGAAAGTGTACTGTCATGAGCGCGCTCCTGTCAGCTATCGAACTGGTCGCGCAGCCTGATGTCATTGGGACCATCGTTGTCGCTAGCCTTTTGGGCATCGTTTTGGGGGCGATCCCCGGTCTGACTGCGGTGATGGGAGTAGCTCTGCTTATTCCAATCACCTATTTCATGGATCCTGTTCCGGCCATCGCGGCCATCGCAGCGCTTGCTGCCATGGCGATTTTTGCCGGTGACATTCCCGGTACCCTATTGCGTATTCCCGGAACGCCGGCTTCGGCGGCCTATGTCGAAGATGGATATGCCATGTCCAAGTCCGGCCGCCCTGAACGCGCCCTTGGCCTATCCATGGTCTCTGCCTGCTTTGGCGGGGTTGTGGGGGTGCTGCTCTTGATGACCATGGCGCCACTGCTGGCACGCTTTGCGACCAATTTTTCTTCTGTTGAATATTTCTGGTTGGCCTTGTTGGGGTTGACCTGTGCGGCCATCATTTCGGCCGGTTCGGCGCTCAAGGGCGTTTTGTCACTGATGTTCGGCCTTTGGATCGCGACTATTGGGATAGATGCCGTTGCAGGGCAACCGCGCTTTACCTTCGGCTCGATTGAATTGATGGGTGGGGTCAGCTTCATCCCTGCGATGATCGGCATGTTCGCTCTGCCGGAAGTGCTCAAGAACATCACCGCTAGGGCCACACGCCAAGAGCCACCGGCCATGGGCCCGATCTTTCCGGGTCTCGGGGGCGCATTACGTCATCGCTGGCGCAACCTGTTGCGCGGTAGTGTGACCGGATCAATTATTGGTGCGCTACCCGGCGCCGGGGCCGATATTGCCGCCTGGGTTGCATATGCCATGGCCAAACGCCAGTCCAAGACCCCTGAGGCCTTTGGGAAAGGTCATGACGAAGGGCTTATCGAGGCTGGCGCGGCCAATAATGGCGGGCTGTCGGGCGCCTGGGTTCCCACGCTGGTTTTTGGCATCCCCGGCGACAGTATCACCGCCATTGTTATCGGGGTTCTGTATCTCAAAGGGCTGGAGCCCGGGCCGATCATCTTCGTCAAATCACCCGAGCTCGTCTATGCGATCTTCATTGCCTTCCTGCTGGCCAATCTGCTTCTGATCCCGTTCGGCTGGGCCATCATCAAGCTGTCGCGCAATCTACTGCGGTTGAAGCCCTGCTACTTTGCCCCGGTGGTATTGGCATGTTGCATTGTCGGCAGCTTCGCTATCAACAATTCGGCCTTTGGGGTGTTGACCATGTTGGTCTTCGGTCTTGTTGGTTGGCTGTTCGAGGAAAATGATATTCCACTTGCGCCGGCCATTCTGGGCATCGTGCTGGGCGGGATGCTGGAATTCAATTTCGTGACCTCCATGCTCAAGTCGCAAGGTGCCATCCTGATCTTCTTTTCACGGCCGGTTGCCTTGGTGCTAGGTCTTGTTGTCGCCGCCATCTGGTTGGTTCCCCTGCTACGTTATATTCGCAAGTCAAAGGACGTTCGCGCATGAAGATCATAGACGCGCATCATCATTTCTGGGACCCCGCCGCAAATTATCATCCATGGCTGCGCGATGAACCGATGATCCCCTTTCGTTATGGTGATTATTCTTCGATCCGTGGTCGGTTTATGACCGAAGAATACGATCGTGAAAGCACCGGCTGGGATGTTGTGGCAACTGTCACGATGGAAGGCGAATGGGATCCTTCCGACCCAACAGGTGAGGCGATCTGGATGCAGCGGGTTCAGGATGAAACCGGTCGGCCGGCAGCGCATGTCGCACAGGCCTGGTTGGACCGTGAAGATCTTGGCCAGGTGTTGGAAGCCTATAATGCGCTGCCCGTCGTGCGTTCAGTTCGTCATAAACCGCGTGCGAATGCCGCACCGGGCGGGCCGCAAGGCGGGATGATGGACCCGGCATTTCGCAATGGATTTGCCCGGTTGGCTGATTATGGGCTGGCGTTCGATCTGCAGACTCCGTGGTGGCATCTTTCCGAAGCTATGGACCTTGCAGCCTTCGCGCCGGAAGTGCCCATCATATTGAACCATGCGGGGCTCCCTTCAGACCGATCGAAGCAGGGGCTGGAGAACTGGCAAAAGACCATGACAGCTTTTGCCTCATTGCCCCAGACATATGTAAAGATTTCAGGTCTCGGATTGCCGGGTCGTCCTTGGTCGCTCGCCGATAACCGCGCGATCATTCGCTTTTGCATCGATACTTTCGGCCCTGAACGCGCGATGTTTGCATCGAATTTCCCCGTCGACGGGCTTTGCGGTTCGTTCGATACGATATTCTCGGCCTTTGATGCGGCGACTGGCGACCTGTCCGACAAGGACCGGCAGGCCTTGTTCCGGGGCACTGCCGAAACCGTTTACAGCCTTTCCATAACGACTTAACCGGAGCTTTCGAGGGAGGACCCCATGCTCAGAAGAACTTTCATCACCGCAGCGACCCTAGTCGGGTTGATCGCAGCACCCTTTGCCGCTCAGGCGGCCGAGACCCTGCGCTTTGCCCATTATGCCAACCCCACTGACACCGCCCACAAGGCGGCAGAGCTGTTCAAGGCGCGGGTTGAAGAGTTGACAGGAGGCGAGCTGGAGCTCTCGCTTCATCCGGCGGGCGAGCTTGGAAATTCGCCCACCATGTTGCAGGGTGCGCGCCTGGGAACGATCGACATCGTTCTGGTCGGCAACCCCTATTTCACGGCCTTTGCACCTCAGGTAAATCTGCTTGATCTGCCCTTCCTGTTCCAGTCCGCGGACCACGCCTATGCGACCATGGACGGCGAAGTGGGCCAGACGCTTATGTCGTCGATCAACAAATCCAACCTGCAAGGGCTGGCTTTTTGGGAGGTTGGCTTTCGCGACTTGACCAACAACACCCGCCCGGTCGTTGAACCGGCTGACGTCGAAGGGTTGAAATTGCGAACGACGCCTAACCCTGCCCATATCGAGGCATTCAGGATCCTTGGTGCCAACCCTGCACCCATGCCTTTCGCCGAGGTCTATTCCGCGCTGCAAACCGGCACAATCGATGGGCAGGAAAATCCGGTTAACCATATCTATACGTCAAAACTGCATGAAGTTCAAAAACACCTCTCGTTAACTTCACATGCCTATACGGCAGCGCCGTTGGTGATGAATTTCGGCCGGTTTTCGCGCTTGACCGAAGATCAACAAGCAGCCGTAAAGACCGCAGCGCTGGAGGCCGCGGCTTATGAGAGGGAGCTCAACGCCGAAGAATCCGCGACCAGCCTGCAGGCTATGAAGGATGCCGGTGTACAGGTCGTCGAAACACCTAATGTTGCGGCTTTCCGTGCCGCCGTAGCCGAGCAAACACGGGCCGCTTACATCGACCAGTTCGGCGATGAGCTGCTAATCAAGGTCGATGCCTTGGCAGGCCAATAAATGCTTGGCCGGATCGAGACCATCGCGGCGCGCTTTTGGCGCGTCGTGACCGGAGGCCTGATGTTGGCGGTCACTCTGATTACGCTGGCACAGGTCTTTTCACGGTACGTCCTGAATTCATCGCTAATCTGGGGGGAAGAACTGACCCGGTTTCTATATGTCTGGCTGTTGTTGATTGCGGCAGCCGGTGCAAGTCATATGCGGATCGGGCTACTCGCTGACAACCCTCGTCTGAAACAACCGCTTGGTGTTTTTGCGGCGATCATTGGAGCACTGACTTTGATCTTCGTGATGTGGGGTGGCTGGAGGCTACAAGCCATGTTTGCCTTTGACCGCTACACGACACTGAACTTGTCCAAAACCTGGTATTTCACTGGCGCTATCGCCGGCGGTGCCATCTGGGCGCTATCAATCCTGTGGCGGGCTTTTCACCGCGATGAAAAGGACGATACCTGATGGAAATTCTCATCCTGATCGGCGTCATGTTGGGCCTTGCACTCTTGGGGGTGCATCTTGTCTTTGCCATCCTTATTGCCTCGACTACAACGTTGCTCGTCTATCGTCCGGGCATTCCGCTCGAAGTTGTGACACAGTTGTTCCTGGCGGGCATCGACAACTTCCTTCTGTTGGCCGTCGGCTTTTTCTTTCTTGCAGGAGAACTCATGAATCGCGGCGGTGTCACTCGGCGCATCATCGATTTCTCTTCGGCTTGTGTTGGTCATGTGCGTGGCGGATTGGGTCATGTAAATGTGGTTTCGTCGATTTTCTTCTCAGGCATATCTGGTTCGGCAGTGGCCGATACTGCCGCGGTGGGATCGGTGTTGATACCCGCTATGGAAAAAGCAGGATTTTCCCGAGGCTTTGCAGCCGCGATCACCCAAACGTCCAGTGTGATTGGTCCTATTATTCCGCCGTCGATCCCGATGATCGTGTATGCGGTTCTGGCCCAGCAGTCGGTGGGCGAGATGTTTCTCGCCGGTATCGTGCCGGGCCTTGTCGTCGGTCTCTGCTTGATGGGTGTCGTCTATGTCATCGCCTTGCGGCGCGGTTACCCAGCCAAGGTCTGGCCCGGGTTTGCCGTGGTTCTGCAGTCCGCCTTGGGTGCAGCGGTCGCATTGCTGACACCGATTATTATTCTGGGCGGTATTCTGAGCGGCATTATGACCGCAACCGAAGCTGGTGCCGTCGCCTCTGCCTACGCGTTTCTGGTCGGAAAATTCTGGTTCCGTGAGCTTGACTGGCGCGATTGCGGCCTTGCCCTTGTCGATGCGGCCAAGGGCACGTCCACCGTATTGGTTATCGTGGGCGCTTCGTCACTATTTGCCTGGATTGTGGCTGATCTTCAAATTTCTGCCAAGGCTTCGGAAATGATTTTCGACATCACCCGAAACCCTTTCTGGGTGCTCGTATTGGTGATGATCTTTACCCTGCTGATAGGGTTGTTCATGGATCCATTGGCTGGGCTGGTCATTATCGTGCCTGTATTCCTGCCAACGATGCAGGAAATCGGAGTGGACCCGATCCATTTCGGGGTGCTGGTTGTACTGAATCTGATGATTGGTCTGACGACTCCACCGGTTGGGTATCTGATTTATCTGTCGGCCTACATCGCCAATGAACGGCCCGAAGTTGTCATACGCGAAAGCCTGCCTTTCCTGGCAGCTCTGGTCGCGGCATTGTTGATCTGTCTGGTGTTTCCGGCGGTCGTAACCACCTTACCTGCGTATTATTCGGGAGGCTAACCTATGAAACTTGTCGATCTTTCGATGCCTATCGAAACGGGACATTTCCGCTGGCCAGTGACCCGGAGTAAGACAGGTGACTTCGATCAGGGAAACCTGTTCGAAGTCACCTCGATTGCGACCACCTGTCATGGGTTCACGCATATGGATGCCCCCAGCCATATGGTGCCGGGCGGGGATACATTGGATGAGTTGGACCTCGCCCGAGTCGTCGGGCCTGCGGCCGTGATCGACCTGAGCGATATCGCCCCAAATGAGGAAATCACTGACCAACATCTGGAAGCTGCGGCATCCCATTTGCGATTGGGTGAAATTGCGTTGTTTCGAACCTGTTGGGACGAACAACGTGACTGGCGAGGTGAGTCCTACTGGCGCGACGCGCCGTGGTTGGCAGCCTCTGCATGTAAATGGCTTTTGGAGCGCCAGCCAACCGCTATCGCCTTCGACTTTCCCCAAGACTGGACGATCCGGCGTATTCTTGATGGCGAAATGCGACCGATCGAAGAACATGTTTCGCACGATATCCTGTTGCGCAACGGAATTACGCTGATTGAGTATCTCGTGGGGACAGTGGCGATCACGGATAGTCGAGTATATCTTTGTGCGCTGCCAATTCACATTCCGGGTGCCGATGGTGCGCCCGCCCGGGTCGTCGCGCTTTGCGGAAAAGATGCACCTTGGGGACAACTGTCTCGTTAATTGACCATTCGCGACAAACTTCGATATTTGAGATTGATCACGCCGTGTAGATTACGTTTCAAACATCATCTTCTTACGGGGACCACGTTTTGAACATCTCCGTCGAATTCCCACGGGCGATAGATACGGAACTTGGATTTCAGGAATTCGACGAAGACACGCAGGTTCGGTGCCATGCCTCGATGCGGCTGGAAGACGATGTTGAAGTCCACTGAAGGTCCGCGAGATTCAGGCAAGACCGTTGGCAAAGGTACTGGGTCTTTTCGACTGATTGCCGAGTCCATGCCGCGCCAAAGCCAGTGTTTCTTGCCCCGAATTGGGATAACGACTTCGTCAAGATGCCATTTGTCGTTGGGACGAGGGCGATCGCGCCGGATGCAATTTGCGAAATGCGCACCAAATTGATTGATCCACAACCGGATCGCCTCGCGGCTGACAATCACACCCCGTTCAGCCAGAAGGTCTTCGACGTCAGAGGTGCTTATTGCGAAGCGGTGGTAAGCCCAAACAGCGTAAGCGATGATCTCGCGAGGGAAACGGAAGCCTTTCAGGCGCGGCATACTGGTTGAGATATTCATAGCGCCGCAATAGCGTGATCATATCGGCAAAACAACTTGGCGATGCCGCATCAATAGTTATCCCGCGTTACGCCAGAAGATCACGGACATCGCGGTAAGAGAGTGGGTATCTGCAATACCAGCGAACCGCTAGAAGTGTCACTGTACCCTAATTAATCAGAATCCGGCCTGAAATTGCCCCGTGAAATCAATGGCGGTTTGTACCTTTAATTTTCATATTGTACCGTTAATTAGCATACTGTGCCCTTAATTGCCGTACGGTCTGAGTTGTGGATAAGTGTCGACCTATTGGGGAGGGGGATTTGCGTGGTAAACGAGCGTCTTGCGAAACACCGTGCGGCGGTTCTTCGGCCGATCCTGGAGCTTGAGAAGAGAGGTGAGCCGATCAGCGCGGCTATCGGAGATGCCGCTTGGGAACTGGGCTTGGCGAAAAGCCACACATGGTCGCTCTACCGACGTCTGAGAGAGAACGATGCACGTGCCACGGCGTTGGAGTTGGACCGTCGCGGGCCGAAACCGGGATCGAAACGGATTGCTGAAGACGTCGAAATCATCATCGATGAGAGCCTGCGAAGATACTATCTGGTCCGCGAGCGCTCGAGCTTTCTTCGCATCTGGCGCGAGATCCGTGCCGAATGCGAGGCGAAGGGGTTTCAGCCCCCGACCCGGAGAACGGTCAAGGCACGTCTAGACGCTATGGATAAGCGAGAGGTCTTCCGGAAACGGCGCGGAGCAGAGGCGGCTGACAAGGTCTTTGCCGCGCGTCCTGGCCGACTTGAAGTTTCAGCCCCGCTGGAAGTCGTTCAGATCGATCATACAACTTCGGACATCACGTTGGTCGATCACGTCAATCGACGGCCGCTTGCGCGCCCCTATCTGACGGTGGCCATCGACGTCGCGAGCCGGATCGTTCTCGGGGTCCATGTCACTTTCGATGAGCCATCTGTCTTGTCGATCGCCTTGTGTCTCGATCACTGTGTGCGCCGGAAATCGGTGCACGTCCCTGGAACACTGGAAGAGGTGATTTGGCCGACGGCCGGCATTCCTAAGGCGATCCACGTCGACAATGCGCAGGAGTTCCACAGTGACGCCTTTAGAATGGCCTGCGAAGATTGGGGCATTACTGTCGAGTATCGTCCGCTTGGCGGCAAACACTATGGCGGTCATGTCGAACGGCTGATCGGAACGACCATGGGTGCCGTTCATGTGCTGCCCGGGACTACGCATTCCTCAATCGTCGAGAAGGGCGACTATGACAGTGAGAAGCATGCGGCCCTGACACTGATCGAGTTTGAGGATTGGCTTCATCTGGAAATCTGCCGATACCACAATACGGTTCACGAAGCTCTCGGACGAACGCCGCTTGCGGCATGGGCGGACATGGGCGGGGATACTGCGGGACGGCAGGTCGTCGACATAGAAGCCTTTCGGACAAGCTTCCTGCCATTCGAGTGGCGCCAGCTCGGACGCACTGGGATCACGCTTTTCGGGGTCAATTACTGGAGTGATGCCTTCGCGTCGTTGGTCGGACGCGGGCAGGGTAAGGTACAGGTGAAATACGATCCGCGAGACTTGTCGCAGATCTGGGTCATCACCGATGATGGCCGCGTGATCTCGGCCCGGTACCGGGATCTCAGCCACCCGCGTATATCGCTTTGGGAAAGTCGGCGGGCGCGGAAAGAATGGCATGATAAACATGGTGGCCGGATCAACGAGCGGGTCCTATTCCAATTGATTGACGCGCAGCGACGGCTGGCTGAGGCAGCGCGCCAAAAGACGCGGACTGCCCGGTTGGAAGACGAAAGAGGTGCTCGGCTTCCCCGGCACCAACCGCGCCGCGATCCATCGCGCGAAATGTTCGCGATTGATACAGGCAACCCTGATCTGCCAACCTATGAGATTGATGAGTTTAATGACCCCAGAAGAAAGAATTGACCGTATCCGCGGCGATCATTGGATCGCGTTCGACCGTGCCACGATTGTTCTCAACCGATTGACCTCCCTTATGGAAATGCCGCAACAGAGCCGGATGCCTGGCCTGATGGTCTATGGTAGCTCCGGCATCGGTAAGACGATGATCGCCAAACGCATGGCCAGCAAGTATCCGACGCAGTACAATGCCGAACTGGGCGTCACGAAGACACCCATCCTGCTGGTTCAGGCGCCGCCCGCGCCGGATGAGCGCCGGTTCTATCAACACATCCTGTCGACGATCGGGGCGCCGATGTGGGGGCGTCACACGGTGTCCGAGCTTGAGGTGCGCGCGCTAAGCCATCTTCGGGACATGGACCTGAAGATGCTGATGATCGACGAAGTGCATAACCTGCTTGCCGGCAGTTACCGGGAGCAACGACGGTTCCTGAACATGCTACGGTTTCTGTCCAACGATCTCTGCGCGTCGCTTGTCGTTTTCGGTGTCAACGAGGCCCTCGAGGCCGTCCGCGGTGACGACCAACTGGCCCGTCGGCTGGACGAACACTACCTGCCGCTCTGGGAAGACGACGTAGAGTTCTCCCGTCTGATCCAGACGTTGATCGCCGCGATGGCGCTCGAACAGCGGTCTGGCCTGACGGTCGCGTCGCTTCGGACGATCCTGAAGGTGACCGGCGGTGTCACATCGCGCGTGTTCATCATGATCAAGTCTTTGGCCATAGAAGCGATCGAGACAGGTGAGGAGCGGATCACCGACGAGGCGGTTCAGTCCTGGCAGCCGGTCTGGGCAAAGCATGCCTGGAACATCCCTCGCCAACCCGCCGCAGCATTCGGGTGACCGTCAGACCGCTACCGTTTCGACCGCCGCCTGCACGCGATGAGCTTCTGTCCAGCTGGATCGGGCGATTGGCGAAGGCCAATCACTGCTCCGCTGAAGAACTTTGCGGCTATCTTGGTTTGGGGCAGGGCAGGGTGCCGGAGCGTATCAACGATCTCGGACAGGTAGACTGGGCCCGCCTCTGCTCGGCAGTTCAACTGACCCGGCATGAGATTGCGGCCATGACCCTTCCGGATGCGACGCAACACGGCGTACAATACGTGTCGTGGCATGACTTCCAGTATTGTCCGAGGTGTGTTGAGAAAATACCCGATCTGGTGCTTCGCCATTGGCGCTTGGCGTGGTCGATTACCTGCGAAACTTGCGGTCAGGCTCTGGCAACCAATTATCCAGCCAAAGATGTGTCAGGCAGACTTCGTGCTCGAGCTTTGTGCGGCGTGGAAGCCCTAAAGACGGCTGTCGCCACGAACAATCGCGCGCGGTTGCGCCGGGTGGATTTGACCATGCATCTCATGGCAGTTCTGGAGATCGGGAACCTGAGGGCGCTCACATCGGGGAACGAGCGCGAAAGGTTAATGGCGCTTGCCGCAGTTGGTGTTAGCGTGACTCGTCCCGTTTTGGGTGCTGCCATCATTCTACGTGGAAACGAACGGATGGTCTTTGAGTTGCGCCGCGCCTTTCCTCAACATCGTCGGGTGATTGAGCAGGCCCGTGGGTTGTCGCAGGACCTTGGCCAGCGGTTTCCTGGGCGGCGGAAAACAGAGCATCCGACCAGGAAGACGCATGGAACGAGCCCCCCAAGTGCATCCGTGAGCGCTCTGCAGGCAGCTCGTCAGGCCATATCCGAACTTGGCGCCGGCGCAAACCGTGAAGCGCTTCTGACCCGCGCCGATGCAATCTGGAAAAGCTCAGATGGTGGGGTCTGCTCCGGTAGGGGGCAGGATAGTACGTTAAGCGAACTGAGCCTTGGTACAACGAGCGGCGAAATCACCCAAAGATCCCACAATACCAAATGCTGCAAGTTGAACGAATAGCAGCGTTTCAACTGCAGACCTTGGATCGTAACAATTTAGCGGTGCTACAAAACCAGATCATCGTAGTTAGGCTCATGGTGAGGGGTGGTACTCTGAGCTATAGAGCAGTTTTGCAAATCCAGGCTTCAAACGCCGCGACGGCAGTGGTTGGCTCTTTGTTGGAGAGCCGCGTGATCCAATACCGTCC
>NZ_JBXWML010000019.1:0-35774 GCF_059609845.1 Ruegeria sp. YTSC002 | reverse complement strand
CGAACCTTTCCGCCGCGACGCAATGAAAAAACCCGTCGCCGTCGCCGGAATCTCGGCCGACGACATGAAAGCTCAGGTCGAGCTGTAATCTGATCATGCCCCCACCCGCACCGAATATGGTTCGGGTGGGAGCAGGCTTTGCCTAAAAGGCAACTCAAATATTGCAAAGGAAGTAAGATGCAGGTGTTGAGTGCATCCAGCTCGCCGTGGCTTCGGGCACGGTCTTTCGTTCGTTTGAACGGGCACGGTTTCCTTGTTTCCGTGGTTGTTGCCGTCGCAGCGAAGTTCCTGTCCGAGCACTATGGCGCTCCGGCGATGCTGATGGCCCTGTTGCTGGGCATCGCGTTCCATTTCCTGGCCGAAGACGACGCAGGCGACTGCAAGGCCGGGATCGAGTTTACGGCACGAACCGTTCTTCGTTTTGGCGTTGCGCTGCTTGGCGCGCGTATTTCCGTTGAATTGATGATGAGCCTTGGCGCGGATCTGATTGCCGTTGTGATTGCCGGTGTGATCCTCACGATCCTGTTCGGCCTTCTGGGCGCGCGTCTTCTGGGCCGTGGCTGGCGCTTTGGGGTGCTGACGGGGGGATCGGTTGCGATCTGCGGCGCGTCGGCCGCGATGGCCCTGTCGGCCATTCTGCCCAAAAACGAGCATTCGGAGCGGAACCTGGTTTTCACGGTATTGTCCGTCACTGTTCTGTCGACAATCGCGATGATCGCCTACCCCATCCTCACCGAGGCTTTCGAATTCAACGACGATGTTTCCGGGGTCTTCCTTGGCGGCACGATCCACGATGTCGCGCAGGTTGTCGGGGCCGGGTTCTCGGTCTCGGATCAAACCGGTGAGGTCGCGACTTTGGTCAAGCTGATCCGTGTCGCCATGCTGGCCCCGGTGGTTCTGGTCATCTCGTTTCTTGTCCGGCGCCACGCGGAGTTCAGCGAGGAAGACGGCAAGCGCCCGCCCATTTTGCCGATGTTCGTGGTTGGCTTTCTGATCTTTGCCGTCCTGAATTCAATGGGTCTGATCCCCGAAGTGGTCTCGTCGGCCATGGCCGATCTCAGCCGGTGGGCGCTGCTGGTGTCGATTGCGGCAGTGGGCATGAAGACGTCGCTCAAGCGAATTCTGGATGTAGGCGGGCAGGCCATCGTTCTGATCGTGGCCGAGACGATCTTCATCGCTGCTCTGGTTCTGGCGGGTGTCTACCTGTTTCACTAGAGGATGGCGGAAATCCTAGTCCGGCACGTGACCGACCATTGGCCGGTCACGTCATCTCGCAATACACGACCAGCAGGAGGGTATGACCTCATGACGACACAGGTACTCAACCTTTTCGATCAGCCCGCAACGCGCAGCGAACGGCGTTTGGCCGATCTTCCCGATCGCGTTGTCGAGGGTGATCCGCATCACAAGATTGGAATGCACTTCACCAGCCCGGATGGACAACTGTCTGCCGGGATCTGGACGTCCACGCCGGGCAAATGGCACGCGTTCACGGACAAGGACGAATATTGCTATATCGTCAAAGGCCATTGTGCCCTGATCCACGAAGACGGGACCCGTCAGGATTTTCGCACCGGGGCCAGCTTTTTGATCCCCAACGGCTTTCGCGGCTATTGGGAAGTCGTGGAAGAAACGACCAAGCACTTCGTGATCCGAGATTGTGCGCCGGACGCATGATCTGATCCGCGAACGAACCTGAGGCGGCGTGAAACGGCATGCGTCAGGCGCGTCATCGGTTCTTCAGCGACGGGTCTGGTCAAAGCTGATCGCCAGTTTTCCCGCCGTGGGTATTGACTGGCAGGTCAGGATTTCTCCGGCTTTGATGTCTTCATCCTCCAGCGCCATGCGCGCCCGCATTTGAACTGTGCCGTCGGTCAGTTTGGCCCGGCACGCGCCGCAGACCCCCGATTGGCAGGAATAGGGTGGCTTGAGCCCCGCTGACTGCGCTGCGTGAAGAACGGTCTGTCCCTTGGTGATCGGAATGAGGTGTCGGGCGCCTTCCAGCGTCAGTTCAGCGGTTGCGTCCACCCCCTCAATACCAGCGTCCAGATCCGGCGCAGCACCATAGCTTTCCATGTGGATGCGGTTCGCGGGCACATCAATGGACATCAATGCCGATTTGACGGCCTGGTTCATGTTGCCCGGACCGCAGACATAGTATTGAGCGTCCTGGGCGTAAGGAGGATACTCGGCGATCAACGCTTCGATTGCGGCCTGGTCGATCGTACCCTGCCGCCAATATTCGGCGCTGGACCACCAGCCGGGCTTCGAAAAGACATGATTGATTGTAAAACGTTCGGGATGCGCTTCCTGAAGAACGTTCAGCTCTTGCTGCAACAGGATGCTTTTGGCGTTTGTGTTGCCATACACCAGATGCGCGACTGAATGGGGCTCGGCTGTCAAAACCGAGTTCAGCATCGCGTAGAGCGGCGTGATGCCAGAACCCGCGCCAAAAAAGTAATGGGTGCGCCGCGCCGTTTCGTCGGGGTCCAGGCAGAAACTGCCAAATGGCGGCATGACGTCAATGGTTTGTCCTTCCTGGACAGTGTCGTTGATGAAGTTGCTGACACGGCCACCCTTGACCCGTTTGACGGTGATGCGAAGCGGGCCCCCGGAGTAAGGTGAACTGGAGATCGAATAGCTTCGACGGTGCTCCTCGCCATCAATATTGAAACGCAGGGACACGTGTTGGCCCGACCGCCAGGCGAATATGTCCATCAGGCGGTCAGGTACCTCGAACATGACGGTCTTAGCCACGCCATCCAGTTCAACTCGGGTCCCGCAAACGCGCAGTGGGAAAAAGTCACGCGGGCTCATTTCCCTTCTCCCAACCATTGCAGAACAATTTTCTGGTGCTCGATGACGGGGCTTTCACCGTTTGCTGCCGGACCTGCTTCAAAATACGGTGAATGCAGGGATTTCTGCTGCTGCTCGCACGCGTAGATGTCTTCGCCGGTAAAGTCGCCGGCAACCATCGGGTCATCTTCGCCCATCGCGTCACTGGCTTCGTATTTTCCGCCTATTCCAAACTTGGACCAGAAAGAGGACGACTTCATCGACTGTTTGGTGAATTCCCATTCCGAGCTGTTGGACACCCGCCCGCGGTTGTGAACTCGTGTCAGTTCCGGGCCAAGGGGTTCGACAATGAAGATGCTCCAGCCGTCTTCCGAAGCGGCCAGTCCAATCCCCGGGAACAGCATCGGCACCCAGGCGCCGTTCATGTCTTTGGGAATGACGCGCGGGGCGGTCAGTTTGCTGTCCTGATCTTCCAGAAATTCTGCCACCGGCGGCTCCCAAAACATGTAATGAGGTCCTTCCCAGTGGAATTCGGCGGATTTGTGATCATACATTTGCAGCGTGTTCGAATGCAGATGACTCAGGTGGTAAACGTCGATGTAATTCTCGACGACAACCTTCCAGTTGGCCTTTATCTCATAGCTGGTGATCAGGTCTTCGTACTCGACCAGCTCTTCCGGGACGTGCGGGCCGATATGGGGTTCGACCGGGCCGAACCATTCGGCGATGGAAGGCGCGTCGGGGTCTGGATGGACGAAAATCATCGATTTCCAGATATCGACCTTGGCGGGTTTCAGGCCAAGGCAGGACTTGTCGACCTTGCCATATTCCTCGTGCTCGTCCGGCACCGAAATCAGATTGCCTTCAAGATCGTAGGTCCAGTCGTGATATGGACAGGT
Source organism: Ruegeria sp. YTSC002 (assembly GCF_059609845.1). NCBI lineage: Bacteria > Pseudomonadati > Pseudomonadota > Alphaproteobacteria > Rhodobacterales > Roseobacteraceae > Ruegeria > Ruegeria sp. YTSC002. Next base: position 32,079 of record NZ_JBXWML010000019.1, on the reverse strand, counting down.
CAATGCCTTTTGCGTTTTGCCAACCGCGCGGATCAATTGGGTGCCGCGGTGGCGGCAGATGTTATGGAACGCGCGCAGGCGACGGTCGCGCCCCATGATCACGAATATGTTGTTGAGTCCGGCCTGCACGGCGATGTACTGGCCGGGTTCACTGACATCCTCCATAAACCCGGCATAGCGCCAGGTTTTGGAAAAGATTTCGCGCACTTCCCGGTCGAACCAATCCTGGCTCGTGTAAGCCTCGACCGGCAAAAGGTGCAGCATGGGTTTCATTTGAGCCTCTTGTAAAGGAAGTTTCAAAACGTTCGAGAGAGAAAGTCGATGGCGATCATCGACAGGCCAAGTGCCATCCAGGCGAGTTGGATCAGCCAAAACAGGATGGGGTCCTTGTCCCGGGTTACGTCGGTCCAAAGCAAAGCGTGACCGGAATGGAAATTCGGGATTGTCCAGAACATCAAAAGAAGCCCCTAAAACGTCTGATAGCCAAGAACGGTCGTGACCATGAGCACAGCGAAAGAGATGCAACATCGAAACCAGATCTCGCAACACATCTGATCAGAGCCTGCATGACCTGCTCATAACGCTCATCACGATTTGAGGGGCGCCCGATCATGTTATTTCCAGTATTTCAGCGTCACGTTTGCCGTTGCGCCGGTGCCGACGGCGACGGCGGCATCCGTGAATTCCGGCGGCAGACCGCGCTGCCCCATACCGCCAAAGCCGTACCCTTCGGTTGGGATATCTTTTTCGGTATCCAGGTTGCTGTTGCTGTTCTCGTCGTGAATCGCGGCAATCCCATAGGTGCCAAGCGGGAGATCGTGAAAGGTCACCGAAACCAGGCCTTTGACAGCGGGAACGGAAGCCAAGGCCGCCGCGTTTGCCACGTCCATGGCCTTGAAAGATTTTGCTTCATCGAACACGGCAATGATCAAATCTCCCTCTGCATTGCGCACGTCCTGCACCGTTGCAGTGAGAGTTTGTGCGGATGCCCCGAGGGTTGAAGCCAGTGTCATTACAGATGCGACGACCTGTTTTCTAATCGGCATGATATTCCCTTTACTGTCAACGTTGACAGTAAATAGGGAAGGTGCGATTAACTGTCAATAGTGACAAAAATTCGCCTGATTTCCCTGAACGTGTTTATGGCCTGAACTAAAGGCGAGGTACCGGCCCAACGTCGGCAAGGATCGGAGAAAGGGGATAAAAAACCCTAAAGGGGCTTTCCAACGCTACTCGGGCAAGACTTGCCTCATGTAGAGATGACGCATGACCATTGGCGTCAGGTACATCGGAACTTGATACGCCCCGATAAAGGCCATGATGGGTGCGGTGACTTCGGGCGGCAAAGCAACGAAGAAAATCGCGATGTTTCTGTTTCCCGCGATTAGAGAGACGGCAGTTGCCCTGGCTGCCGGCAGACGCCCTCGGGTCATCCGGAACGAAATGAACTGTGCTCCGAAATTGGCCAGACAGGCGAGCGCGATCCAGAAGGCCGCGACGGCCGGGCTTTTCAGCGCCGTGGAGCTGACGGAAGGCATCAGGCCGATGACAAAAACGGCCAATGTGATCGTGCCCAACCCTTCCAGATTCAACAAGGTGGAGCGGGATGGCGAACGCAACCAAACACGCCGAGCAAAGATGGCGGCGCCGGTTGCGCAGAGTATCGTCAACAACAGTTGCAGTCCGGCCAATAGTACGGATTGAAGGTCGCCCAATTCGGGCATGAGCAGGAACACCGGAAACGCTGTCAATGGCAACAGGGCAGTTCCAACAACCAGCATTCGCATCGCGTGTTCAGGTGGGTAGCCCATCATCAGACACATGTTGGGACTGCCTGAAATCGAAGGTGCTGCCGCCATGATCAGCAGGGACAGAAGCACCGGCGTTCCGGTCCATCCCCCAATAAATCCGATGGCCAGGATGATCAGCGGTATCACGAATTGAAACCCGATGACGGTGAACGCGACCTTGTGCAGATCGCTCAACGATCCAAAAATGGTTTCGGGGTCCATTCTCAGGACGGTGACGAACAGCAACAACACGACCAGGGGCGGCAGCAGGTTCCGCATGGGCTCGGCCAAACCCGGCAAAAGCAGACCCGCCGCCAATCCGGCGACCAGAACACGGGGCCCGTGACGGGCCGCCAGATGGAGCGGGTTCAAGGTCGATTTACCCGCCGGGACTCTGCCGCAAATTCTCGGGCAGCCAGGTGGCGAGGTCGGGGAACCAGATGAGGATGAAGACCATCAGTACCATGATCAGGAACATCGGTATCGCGGCGCGTGCGATATAGCTCATCTCATGGTTGGTCATACCCTGCATCACGAACAGGTTGAACCCGATCGGGGGTGTGATCTGTGCCATCTCGACGACGACCACGATGAAGATGCCGAACCAGATCAGATCAATCCCGGCGTCGCGGATCATCGGTTCCACCACGGCCATGGTCAGCACAACCGAGGAGATCCCGTCAAGGAAACAACCCAGAATGATGTAGAACACCAGCAGAACCATCAGCAGTTCGAAACGGGTCAGTTCCCATCCGGCGATCAGATCGGCCAACCCGCGCGGCAGGCCGGTAAAACCCATCGACAGCGACAGGAACGCAGCGCCAGCAAGGATCAGGGCGATCATCGCGCTGGTCCGCGTGGCCCCCATCAGGCTTTCCGTGAATGTCTTCCAGTTCAACGACCCCTGGCCTGCCGCCAGCAACAGGCCGCCGATCACTCCGAACGCCGCGGCTTCGGTCGCAGTGGCATAGCCCAGATACATTGAGCCGATGACGACCGTGATCAGAAGGATCACAGGCAACAAAAAGCGGGAGTTTCTGACTTTCTCGGAAAAGCTCAGCTTGCCCTCGTCATTCGGGTTCCAGTCTTTGCCCAACTTGGAATAGATCGCGACATAGCCCATGAACATCGCCGCCAGCACCAGGCCGGGAAGGATGCCGGCAAAGAACAGCTTGGTGATCGATTCATTGATCGTCACCCCGTAGACGATCAGGGTCAGAGATGGCGGGATCATCAGCCCCAACGTCGCAGCGCCGGTCAATGTGCCGATGATCATTCGTTCGGGGTAATTGCGTTTGCGCAGTTCGGGGATCGACATCTTGCCGACGGTGGTCAGCGTTGCCGCCGACGAACCTGAGACCGCCGCGAAGACGGTACAGCCCACGATATTCGTATGCACCAAGCCGCCGGGCAGGGGGGCCATCCAGGGGGACAAACCCTTGAACATGTCTTCGGATAATCGCGTGCGGTAAAGGATTTCGCCCATCCAGATGAACATGGGCAAGGCGGTCAGGGTCCACGACGACGAAGCGGACCAGATGGTGGTGATCATCACGTCGCCCACCGGGCGGGTGGTGAACAGCTCCATCCCGACCCAGGCAACCCCCATCAGGGCCAGGCCAACCCAGACACCGGTGCCGAGCAAGGTGAACAGTACAAAGAGGAAAAGGATGATGACGGACAGGTTTTCCATGCGCTTACTCTCCGTGGCTCTGGTCGGCCAGATCGCGGACAATGCGATGGTCACCTTTGAACAGGACGTGGATCAGGTGATCCGTCAGCGCGATGGCCAGGATCACGGCACCGATCAGCATCGCCGACTGGGGAATCCAGAGTGCGGTTCTGTCCTGTCCCTGACTGATGTCGTTGAACTTCCAGCTCCAATAGACGAAGCGATAGGCATACCAGCAGAAATACCACATGACGGCAGTGCCGATGGTGAAACACCAGATTTCAAGGATACGCCGCACACCGTCCGGCACGGAGTTCAGAAGGATCGAAACCCGAATGTGGCTGCCCCGGTTCAACGCATTGGCAAAGGCCAGGAAAGATGCCGCCGCCATTGCGTAACCGGCATAGTCAGGCGCTCCGGGAAATACCTCACCTGTCCAGCGGGCCAGCATCTGAACGACGATCAGCAAAAGAATGGCAATCAGGCTGAGCGCCGCCAATACCCCTGCTGCCTGATAGATGAAGTCCAGAACGGACCGAAGCCCTCGCAATACCGCCATGGTGTCCCCGCTGTATTATGATTGGGTGGAAAGCGGGCGGCATAGTGCAACGCCGCCCGCCCCGAACGGTTACTTAGATGCGTTGAACGCATCGACGATGGCTTTGCCTTCGTCGCCAGCGGCTTCCAGCCATTCATTGGTCATGGTTACACCAATCTCCTTCAGCTCATTCGTCATCTGTTCAGATGCCGGACCGACGGTCATGCCACCATCACGCAGACCTTGCAGAGTAAAACCGGTATATTCCTTGGCGCGCCAGTTGCCTGCGTATTCCGCCAGTTCCGCGCAGGCCTTGATGATGTTCTTGTTGGCGTCGGACACGCCCGACCAGACATCCGAATTCACCATCACATAATTGCGCGGCAACCAGGCATCGACCTCGTAGAAATAGTTCAGGCTTTCCCAGACCTTGCGGTCATACCCGGTTGATCCCGAAGACACCATCGACTCGGCGACGCCCGTGGCAAAAGCCTGACTGATTTCCGCCGCTTCGATCGTCACCGGCAACATCCCTGTCAACTCGGCCAGTCTCGAAGTCGCGTTGTTGTAAGAGCGGAACTTGATGCCCTTCATATCGGCGACCGAGTTCACCTCATTCTTGAAATACAGTCCCTGCGGCGGCCATGGCACCGCGTAAAGCAACGTCAGGTTCTGTTCGGCCAGTACCTTTTCAATTGACGGTTTTGCCGCTTCCCAAAGCTTGGCGCTGTCATCGAACGAGGTTGCAAGGAACGGTATCGAATCGAAACCGAACAACGCGTTCTCATTCTGGTGGCCAGACAGAAGGCGTTCGCCAATCGGGGCTTGCCCGGTCTGGATTGCGCGTTTGATATCGGCACCTTTGAACAACGAGCCGGATGGATGCGTAACGATTTCGATCTCACCGCCGGTTCCGGTCGTTACACATTTGGCGAATTCCGCTCCGGTGGCCGAATGGAAGTTCGACGCCGAATAGGCCATCGGCATGTCCCATTTCTCGGCCACGACCGGTGCTGCCGCTGCGGCAGTCAAAGCGGTTGCCGCCAGTAGGTTTGTCAGTTTTTTCATCGTTTTCTCCCTATCGAGTTTTGAAATACCGATGTTCTTCATCGGTCTGTTCTTATGTTGCAAAGCGCGACGGCGCGTAGACGCTTACGTCGGTGTTCGGTGTTCTGCCCGCGATCATCTGCGCCAGAAGCCGTCCGGTCTTTGGCCCGCCTGTCAGGCCGATGTGATGATGACCAAAGCCCATATAGGCCCCTTTGATTCCGGGCACGTCTCCGATGATCGGGATCGAGTCAGCCGGGGCCGGCCTGTGCCCCATCCATTCCACTTCCTCCTTCCATGTTATGCCCGGAAACGCGGCCCGGGCATTTCTTCGCATCAATTCAAACGGCGCGCGCGAGGGCGGTGCGTCCAGCCCTCCGAACTCCACAATACCCGCCAAGCGTATGCGCCCATCCATGGGCGTGGCAACAAACTTGCCCGAAGCCACCATGACCGGGCTGCGGGGCATGGCAGAAGGTGCCACCAATTCAAGATGATAACCGCGCTCGCTTTCAAGAGGAACAGAAACCCCCAGTCGCTTGGCCAGTGGCCCGGACCAGACACCAGCCGTGACAATGGCGGTGTCGCAAGCGATTGTCTCACCATCCGCGCGCACGCCGGAAACGCGGCCGTTGTCGCGGGTGACGTCCTCGACATTGGCGCGGATGATCCGGCCTCCACCAGCCTCGACATGGGCGGCCAGGTCTTTCACGTACCGCCCGGGATCGGTGATATGACCGTGGTTTGACAGCTTGGCAGCGAAACCGATATCCGGGCTGAACACGGGGTCATAGTCGTGAAACGCCTTGCCCTCCAGTTCTTGCCAATCAAAGCCGTTCTTCCGACGGATTCCCCAGCCCAACGCATCTTGTTCAAAATGAGCCCGGTTCTCGTAGAGAAACAGATAGTCGCTGGGCACGATCCACTTTTCAGCACGTGTGCCTGCCGCCAAAGCCTTGTGATCATTCAGGCTGTCGCCGACGATCGGTGTCAGCGCCGCCGCGATCCGTTCAACGTCTGCCACGTTCGCGTGGCTCAGATATTGCCGGAGCCATGGGAGCAACTTCGGTAAATATCCCCATTTCAAAAACAGCGGCTGCGAGGAGCTCAGCAGCATTTTGGGTGCTTTGCCAAGCAGTCCGGGAACCGTCACAGGTATGATGGAACAGGACGCCAGCACACCGCCATTGCCATGAGACGTGCCTTCACCCGGTCCGGCCTTGTCGAACAGGATCACGTCGTGCCCGTCCCGTTGCAGCCAGACCGCGGCCGAAACGCCGACTATACCGGCGCCGATGATGGCTATGGTTTTCTTTTCACTCATTCTGAAACCGCCTTGGCCACTGCATAATGGTTCAGCTTTGCCAGCTCGGGCTTGCCGCCAAGTCCCGGGCTTTCGGGCACGCAGACCTGTCCGCCTCTGATCCGGAAGGGTTCTTCCAGAATGTCCTCTTTCAGGAAATAGGACGCCTGATAAAACTCGCAGCCCAATGTGATCTCGGGTGTCGCGGCAATCAGATGGGTGCCCGCAAGATGGGCCAAACCGGCCTCGAACATGTCCCCGCCATACGCAGTCAGACCGTGCGCCGCCGCGATGCGGGCGACCGTTTGCCCGCGGGTCAGTCCGCCAGACTTCATTATTTTCACCGAGACACCATCGCAAATGCTTTCACGCGCGGCGCGTTCCATATCTTCGGGACCAAAGACGCTTTCATCGGCGAGAAGGGGAACATCGGTCATATGCCGTAGCTTCGCCATCATGCCGAAGTGATGGGCGCGAACCGGCTGTTCGATGAAATCAGGATTGAACCGGGCCACGTCCCGCACCCGTGCCGGAGCCTCCTCGATGCTCAGCCCCTGATTATAGTCCACGCGGACCGAGAATTCAGGGCAGTTCTGCGCAAGGTACTCCAACCGCATGATGTCAAAGGCGTGATCCTTGAACCCGGTCTTGAGTTTGACAATCCGCACGCCGTCCTCTCGCAACCGCGCCAACAGGTCTATGTCCTGAGAGAAGTCCGGGTTGGCGATGGAACAGCTGAGCGGAATGGTGCTGCGGCAACGACCGCCCAGCAAAGACCAGACCGGGATGCCGCTGATACGGCCGGCCAGATCCAGCAGAGCGGTTTCCAGCGCGGCCTTGGCCTCGGTGCAATGCGCCACGGCATAAGTGGCGCGTGCCATGATGGCCGATCGGTCACTTACGCTGGCGCCAAGAACTAGGGGTCGCAAGTATCGGTCCAACGCCGCAAAAGTCGCCTCCGGGGTGCCGGTGAACACCGACCATGGTGACGCTTCGCCGAATCCCTGTGTGCCATCCTCGACGGTCAGTCGCAGTATGACGACTTCGCAAACGCCTTCAACGGATCCTATACCGTGATCCCGGCGGGACGTGACCGGAAGCTTCAGGTGCCAGAGGTCGTAACCGATGATGTTTTGTGCCAGATCGTTCATTCCGCCCCCTGTGGATGAGCGGAAGCCTGCCTTGACGGGCATATCATTTCAAATACTATATCTTCGACAGTTCATCAGGAAAAATGATGGGATTACCGATGTCCCTGCGCTTTCGCCAGCTTCAAGCGTTTCACGCCATCATGGAAACCGGAACCGTAACCGGTGCGGCGTCGGTACTTGGGATATCCCAGCCTGGTATCAGCAATCTGTTGGCTCAGTTGGAACGCGAAGCGCGACTGCCTCTGTTCGAGCGCAACAAGGGCCGTTTGCTGCCCACTCCGGAAGCCGAGCTGCTGTTCCGCGAAGTCGACACGGTCGTGCGCGGGCTGGATCACGTGGCGCAGGCCGTGACGGATTTGCAGAACAAGCATCCCGGTCAGTTGCAGGTTGCGGCGCCGCATCTTCTGTCATTTGGTTTCATGCCACGCGAGATCGCTCGTTTTGCCAAAAGCCGCCCCAACCTGTCCGTCAGTTTCCAGTCGCAGTATTCATCCAAGATTCAGGAATGGGTGATTTCCGGCCTATTTGAAATCGGCATTGTCGAGATGCCGATCCTGCACGACACGCTGAACTATCAGGTGTTTCAGTTCGAAACGCTGGCGACTTTTCCAGAACACAGCCGCTTGGCGGATTACGACGTTCTGACACCGGAAATACTGGAAAACGAGCCCTTCATCGTGATGGGCCCGGAACACCAAACCCACCGCCGAACCCGTGACATCTTTCAGGCATCCGGGCGCACGTGGCGGACACAGATTCACACGCACCTGTCCGAGAACCTGCTGAGTTTTGTGAAACAGGGCATGGGGGTCGCGATGATCGACCCCTTTACCGTGACGTTCGACGGTGAGAGCGGGTACCAGACCCGCCCGTTCAGGCCTTCCGTCATGCTGGATCTTGCAATCATCACCGCAAAGGGGCGCCCCCTGTCCACGATTGCGCAGGAGTTTCTGGCCCAGCTGACCCCGTCGATTGCCTCTTACGCGACCCATTCCGACACAGGTGCAGCGGCGTCGTGAAGCTGCTGCGAATGGATGTCGACCAATGTGGGGCCATCATGTTCGACGGCCTGTTTCAACACTTTCGGCAAGTCCTCAGGGTCCTTGACCGTCCATGATTTCACTCCAAAGGCGGCTGCGACAGCGGCGTGGTCGGTCCGGTTGAAATCAACGTTGTAATAGCGTTGATCAAACCCAGCATCCTGACCCGCCTTGATCCATCCGAAGACCGAGTTCGAGAACACGATCGAGGTGATCGGCATTTTGTGCCGGACCATCGTTTCAAACTCACCGCAGGCGAACCCAAACGAACCATCGCCCATGACGGCAAGCGTCTTGACCGAGGGCCGCCCAACATGTGCACCCATGGCCGCCCCCAGAGAATAGCCCAGTGCTCCATGCGCGCGATTTGTGATGAAATGCCGCCCGGGTTGCCGCCAACGGTAATGCGCACTGAAATAGGGGCAGGGGGTGCCGGGATCAGCGACCACAATCGCATCGTCGTCCAGAATGTCCATCAAGGACGCCATGACAGCCTCGGGCCGTATCGGGGTTTCCCGACTTGCAGCCAAGGGGGCAAACGCCGCCGCCTTGGCCTCCCATGCGGCGCGGGCCTTGGCTGTTCCGCCTTGACCGTTCAGCTCCTGCCGTTGCTCCAGTGCATGAGCAAGTGCCTCCAACGCCAGACGGGCATCGGCGCAAATCGCCACTTCAGTCTGATAATTTGCGCCGATCACCATAGGGTCACTGGCGATGTGAATGATCGTGGCGTTGCGCCCGGGGCTTCTCCACCGTTCGGTCGTGACCGAACCGGCGCGGCACCCGATGAACAGGACGACATCAGCCTGATCCACCACGGCGCGTGTCGCGGGGATGCCGCCGTTCGATCCGACGACACCCAGGGCCAGAGGATCGGTTTCGGCTATGGACCCTTGGCCTGAAACGGTTGTGGCGACGGGCATATCCAGCAGACCGGCGACGCGGCGCAACGCATCGGTTGCGCCGGACAGAACCGGGCCGCCGCCACATACCGCGACGGCGGATGTGGCCTGGGCAAGAATGGCTGCGGCTGCTTCGATGGCATCAGGTTCGGGGGCAGCCCGCTCTGCGGGATAGCTGCGATGCCGCTTGTCGGCCCAGATTTCCGCTTCGTCCACCTGTGCCTTCTGCGTATCAAACGGCAGTGCCAGATGGGTCGCGCCGGGTGTTCCCGTTGTCATCGCCCGGAACGCCGCTCGAACCATGGCCGGAAGACGGGCAGCATCATCCAGAGACGCGTTCCACTTCGTCAGCGGGCGGAACAACGCTGGCTGATCCAGTTCCGTCAAAGGATACTTCCCACGGCTGGTCGTCGCCACATCGGACGTGATCGCCAGGATTGGAACCGAACTTTCATTGGCCTCGACCACACCCGGCAGAATGTAGGTCGCACCACCGCCGGAAGGGCCTTCGCAAACGCCGGGCTTGCCTGTCACACGAGCATAGCCGTCCGCCATGTAGGCAGCGTGCCGTTCGTCGCGGGTCAGAATGTGCTGAATGCCGTGATCCAATCGGGCGAGCGCATCATAGAATGGCAAGGTGGTATCGCCGCACAGACCGAACATATGGGTGACTCCATGCGCCTCGAGCATGCGCACCATTGCCTCGGCTCCGGTCAGGTAATTCGTTCCTGTCATCGTTCGCGACTCCTTCGATTCACAATTGCACACAGTACTGTATACAGTTTTGTATATTGATTTCAAGAACTGTGTGTGGCACCTGTGAATCAACGAAAGAAAGGCAGGGTTTATGGCGGGTCCACGCGTCGATGATATCTATGATCAGGTCAAAGCCATGGCGGTGTCCTTCCGCCTGCGCCCCGGTGACCGCCTGAACGAGGTCGCGCTGTCCAGGGACCTGGGCGTCAGCCGTACGCCGTTGCGTGAAGCGTTGAATCGTCTGGTCGCCGAACGGCTGTTCGATTTCCGCCCGGGGCAAGGGTTCTTTTGTCGTCCCTTGGATGCGCAAAGCGTGTTCGACCTTTTCGAGCTGCGCCAGATCATCGAATCCGCGGCGGCCCGAACAGCCTGCGCCAGGGCGACGGATGAAGACCTGCAAATGCTGCATGATGAACTTTACGAAACGGGCATCGACATCACCGGCCTGACGATCGAAGAGGCAGTGACCCGGGACGAAGCGTTCCATCTGGGGATCGCAAAACTGTCAGGGAACATGGAGTTGTTGCATACTCTGACGCGGATCAACGAGCGTATCCGCTATATCCGCTGGATTTCCATGAGCATGGACCGGGTGCAGAAGTCCAAGGACGAACATAAACACGTCATGCAGGCCCTTCTGGATCGGGATGCTGATGAGGCGGCCCGGGTTCTGGCGGCTCATATCACGAAACGAATGGATCAGGTTCAGGACGCAGTGCGCCACGGGATTACCAGCATCTACATGGAAGGGGCCGAAGACATCTCGACCCGCATTATCGAGGAGGCGCAGGGATGATCGCGCAGGGCGGCAAATCCATTTATGGCGCATCGGTGGGAATCCTCATGCTGGATGCGCAATTCCCAAGAATTCCCGGTGACATGGGCAATGCTCAGACATGGCCGTTTCCGGTGCTGTACCGCGTCGTCCGGGATGCCTCGCCTGATCGGGTGGTCCGGCATCGGGCCGAAGGTATGCTCGGGGTCTTCATCGACGCCGCGCAAGAGCTGGTCAAAGACGGCGCGGATGGCATAACAACCAATTGCGGGTTCTTGTCCCTGTTCCAAAAGGAACTGGCCGAGGCCGTTCCGGTTCCCGTCGTCACCTCGTCCTTGATGCAGGTCGAAATGGTGAATCGTATCCTTCCCAAGGGTAAGCGCGCGGGCATTCTGACCATTTCGGCATCCACCCTGACCAGTGATCATCTTCAGGCCGCCAATGTCCCCTTGGACACGCCAATCGGCACAACCGAGGGTGGGCGGGAATTCACCCGCGCAATTCTTGGCAATGAACCGCATCTGAATGTTCAGAAAGCCCGGGAGGACAATGTCGAGGCCGCAATCGCATTGGCCTCGGACCACCCCGAACTTGGGGCAATAGTTCTGGAGTGCACGAATATGTGCCCCTATGCGCCGGATATTCAGCAGGCGACCGGGCTGCCGGTGTTTTCAATCGTGTCTTTCGTGGCTTGGTTCCAGGCCGGTCTTGTTCCGCCGGTGTACCGGAGCTGACCTCTGGCCTTTCATCAAGACGGATTGTATTGGCCGAAGGCAAAGCTCAAGCCAGTGTCAGATCACCGGGTATCGAATTTCGGATCACGCGCTCTGCATTCGGCAGATCGTTCGACTGCGCACGGTCCTTGGCGGCATTGGCGTCCAGACCGTGGCCGATCCATCTGTTGGTCAGGCGGGATTCGAGTGTTTTCAGATCAGTGTCCAAAAACACCTTGAATGTCCACAGTTGGTGAAGGTCCGACCAACCCGATTCATTCAAGAGAAGGTAATTGCCCTCAACCAGAACAACGCGCTGATCCGCCGTGATCATGGATCGCGCGGCAATGGCCAGATCGAGATTTCGGTCAAACTCGGGTATTGCGACTTCTTCTTCCGCACGCAATCGACCAAGCAGCGCATGAAAGCCGGCACGGTCAAAGGTTTCGGGGGATCCCTTGCGGTTCAGCAGGCCACGATCCTTCAAGATCACGTTGTCATAATGGAAGCCGTCCATGAAGACCAGTCCGGTTGCGACGCCGCGTAGATTCAGCTCTTTGGTCGCAAGGCTGGCCGCAGTCGTTTTCCCCGATCCCGGTGGCCCGGCAATTGCGACAAGATGACGGTCTTGCAGCGGAGGCAAAGCCTGAACGGCATCCGCGATCCTGGTTGCAAGCGCTTCGGGGGTGGCACGTGTATTCGTCACGCGGCCTGATCCTCGGCGGGCGGTTCCTTGGCACCGGTCATGAACGCCACAGCGTCGGACATCGTGTAATCCTTGGGATCAACGACGCAGAGGCGTTTGCCAAGCCGGTGCACGTGAATTCGATCGGCGACCTCAAAAACATGTGGCATATTGTGGCTGATCAGGATGATCGGAATGCCCCGCGATTTCACGTCGAGGATCAGTTCAAGAACGCGACGGCTTTCCTTCACACCCAGTGCGGCCGTTGGCTCGTCCAGGATGATGACTTTTGATCCGAACGCCGCGGCACGCGCCACGGCAACACCCTGACGCTGACCCCCGGACAGAGTTTCAACGGCTTGATTGATGTTCTGGATCGTCATCAGACCCAGTTCGCTCAGCTTGTCGCGGGCGAATTTCTCCATCGCCGGACGGTCGAGCATTCGGAGCCATGATCCCAACGGCCCTTTGCGCCGGATTTCGCGCCCCATGAAGATGTTGTCCGCAATCGACAGGGCGGGGGACATCGCAAGCGTCTGGTAGACCGTTTCGATACCGGCTTCGCGCGCGTCAATCGGCGAGTGGAAATTCACTTTGCGGCCTTCCAGCCAAACATCACCTTCATCCGGCACCACCGCGCCCGATATCGCCTTGATCAGTGTTGACTTGCCTGCGCCGTTGTCGCCGATCACGGCCAGAATCTCGCCCGGCATCAGATCGAAATCGCACTGATCCAGCGCCGTTACCTTGCCGTAGCGCTTCACAAGGTTCCGTCCTTTGAGAATAGGTTCCATCAGGCTGCCACCTTTCTGATCCACTGGTCGACCGCGACCGCTGCGATGATAAGGATGCCGATCAACAGGAACGTCCATTGCGCATCAGCGCCCAGCAATCGAAGCCCAAGCGTGAAGACCCCGACGATCAACGCTCCGAACAATGATCCGAGAATGGACCCGCGGCCACCGAACAGGGATATGCCCCCGATCACGACCGCCGTTATGCTTTCAATATTGGCCAACTGGCCAGAGGTCGGAGACACGGACCCGATCCGACCAATCAGAGCCCAACCCGCGAAGGCGCAGATCAGCCCGGACAGCATGTAAACCGACATCAGCGTGCGATGCACATTGACACCGGACAGCTCGGCAGCTTCCGGATCATCACCGACCGCATAGACATGCCTTCCCCAGGCGGTATGACGAAGCGCATAGGAAAGAACGAGGATAAGCACCAGCATGAAGATCACGCCGACGGTGAATACTGCCCCGCCGACGTTGAACTTGGCACCGAACAGTTGCAGGATGCTGGCATGTTCCTCGATCTCCTGTGACCGGATCGTTTCGTTCTGAGAATAAAGGAAATTTGCCGCGAGAACGATTTGCCACATGCCAAGCGTCACGATGAACGGTGGCAGTTTGATGCGGCTGACAAGATAACCGTTCACCGCGCCGATTGCTGTGCCAACGAAAAGGCCGCAAATGATCGCGACCGATGGCGGCAGCCCATATCGGAAGGTGAACTGTCCCATGACAACCGACGACATCACCATGATTGCCCCGACGCTGAGGTCGATACCGGCGGTCAAGATGACGAGGCTTTGCGCCGCCGCCACGATCCCGACGATCTGGACCTGCTGCAAAATCAGGGTCAGCGCAAATGGCGAGAAAAACTTGGAGCCCAACAAGACACCGAAAATGACGATGGCAGCGACAAGAACGATCAGCGGCACCAGAGAGGGGTTCACATGCAGAAAGTGCTGAACCGTTCCGACAAACCCGCGGTGGTGATCGTCAAATTCGGCAACCTGTTCCGGGCTGCCTTTCGCAGCGGCTTCGAAGTCGTCTGATCGTCGTGAAGTATCGGACATGAATGTTCCCCCAAAGCGTCAGGTCACTGACGACTTTAGCAAGTTTTCGGGCGAATGGGTGGTTTGAAAAGCGGAAGGCCGCCCTCTGCGGCCCTCCGGGTGGTCAGGTCATCCCCAGCAGAGGTCCATGCCTTCTTTGACCGAGATCGACTCGACGCCTTCGGCAGGCTTGTCCGTTACAAGCGCCACGCCGGTGTCAAAGAAATCCTTGCCGGGTGTGTTTTCTGGTTTCACGCCTTCGTCCGCCCATTTCTTGACGGCCTCAACCCCCAGCGATGCCATCAACAGCGGGTATTGCTGTGACGTCGCGCCGATAACACCGTCGGCAACGTTTTGGACGCCCGGGCAGCCTCCGTCCACGGAAACGATGAGCACGTCATTTTCGCGCCCGATGGCTTTCAGCGCTTCATAAGCGCCTGCCGCCGCAGGTTCGTTGATGGTGTGAACAACGTTGATCGTCGGATCCTTGGCCAGAAGGTTTTCCATCGCGCGGCGACCACCTTCTTCGTTGCCGGCGGTGACATCACTCCCGACCAGACGGGGGTCATCTTCATCGCCGATCACGTTCGGGTCCGCCAGATCGATGCCGAAGCCTTGCAGGAAACCCTGATTGCGCAGCACATCCACTGTCGGCTGGCTGACGGCAAGATCCAGTGTCGCGATTTTGGCGTCGTTGGCCGTGTCGCCCAGCGTGGCTTTTGCCCATTGTCCAATCAGCAGCCCGGCCAGGAAATTGTCCGTGGCAAACGTCGCGTCGGCCGAGTCAATGGGTTCCAGCGGCGTATCTAGAGCAATAACCAGAACACCTGCATCCCGCGCCTGCTTCACTGCCGGAACGATGGATGAAGTGTCCGAAGCCGTCAGCAGAATGCCCTTGGCGCCGTCCAGAATGCAGGTCTCAATGGCTTGCACCTGCGTTTCATGGTCGCCGTCAACTTTGCCAGCAAAGGCTTTGAGCGTCATTCCCAGCTCTTCCGCCTTCGCTGTCGCGCCTTCCTTCATTTTGACAAAGAACGGGTTGGTGTCTGTCTTGGTGATCAGGCAAACGGTTTCACCTTCCGCCATTGCACTGCCAGCCATGGCAGTAACCCCGAGCGCAGCTGCACCCGCAAGTTTTGCAAGTTTCATCGATTATCCTCCCAGTTTTTCCTATGCCGAGTAGGGCACGAGGGCGATCAGGCAAAAACCCTGATCCCATAAGAAACAATCACAAGAATCGAAATTTGAGTCAATAAATAAATCACTCTTAATTATTATTGACAGGGCGGGCGGGCTTTCCCATTCTTCAGCAGGAAAGGGGTGGTCGTGCCGGAAAATTCATCACGGAAAAACTCGATTGGTTCACAGGGGTCAGTGGTGCGCGGAACCAATCAAAGCGGCATGCGGGCCCGCAACGAACGGCTGGTGTTGTCGCTTGTCCGACGTCATCAGGCCCTTGCGAAGTCCGAACTCGCGCGCATGACGGGACTGTCGGCACAAACGGTTTCCGTCATCATGCGTCAATTGGAAAAGGATGGGTTGCTTCTGCGCGGTGAACCGGTCCGCGGGAAAGTCGGGCAACCTTCCGTTCCCATGCGTCTCAACCCGGATGGTGCGTTTTTCTTTGGGCTCAAGGTCGGGCGCCGCAGTACCGAGCTGGTTTTGACTGACTTTGTGGGAAACGTACGGCAACGCAAGCGGCGAACCTATGACTATCCAACGCCGAAAGCCACTTTGGAGTTTTCCACGCAGAGTCTGGGCAAAATGATGTCATCCATGTCGCCCGAGGCCAAAGGCAGGATTGCGGGTCTTGGAATTGCCATGCCTTTCTACCTGTGGGACTGGGCCCAGGCCCTTCAGGTTCCTCAGGAAGAAATGGACCCGTGGCGCGTATCAGACCTGAAGGCTGACCTGGCTGGTCGCCTCGATATGCCGGTTTTTCTGCAAAATGACGCAACGGCGGCTTGTGGTGCGGAACTGGTATTCGGTCCGGCCGATGGACCAAGGGATTTTCTGTACTTCTATATCGGGTTTTTCATTGGCGGCGGTGTGGTTCTCAATGGCGCGATCTTTTCGGGGCGTGGAAACTCGGGGGCGATCGGCCCCCTGCCTGTGCCGGATGGTACGGGCGGTGTCAGGCCGCTTATCGACGTGGCCAGCCTTTATGTGCTCGAGCGTGCGATCACGACAGCAGGGGCGACCTCGCAGTCTTTATGGGAAACGACCGAACGTTGGGATGTGCCAAATGTTCAACTGGAAAACTGGTTGAAACGGACGGCGAGCGGGATTGCCCATGCGATTGTCTCATCCTGTAGCCTGATAGATTTCGAATGCGTGAAGATTGACGGCTGGATGCCGCAGGAAATCAAGGCGAGTTTGGTTGAAATGGTCGAAGACAAACTGTCCAAGCTGAACCTGACCGGTCTTGAGCGCCCCGTGGTGCTGGAAGGGACCGTGGGCCCGGAAGCACGCTCACTGGGTGCGGCAAGCCTGCCGTTGTCGGAAAGGTATCTTTCAGAAGCTTAGGCATGAAATCATCCTGCTGCCTGGGATTTTTCACGAAGTCGATTTACCCGCCCGAACTGCCGAATTCAGCTTTTTTCGACGGCCACGGCACATTTTCGTTGACCGAGGGCTGAGTTGTCTGGCAAGCCGCTCGGCATGTCCGGTTCCGGGGCTTGCTCTGGAATCAATAGGGAATGCGGTGCGGGCTCAGGCCCAATTCCGCAACTGCACCCGCAACTGTAAGCGGCGAGCAGGGCTGAAACGCCACTGGGGTTTGCCCGGGAAGGCCAGTCCAACGCTTTGACCCGCAAGTCAGGATACCTGCCGGACATGTGCCCTCTAATGGGCACTCCTAATCGGCGACGGGATGTGCGTCGGACCAGGATGCCTGAAAGGGTAATTTGGCGTCGAATGTCCTGTGGTCAAAACGAATTTCGCGCCGGGATTGGCGCGACGGGACAAGGACGACTGTTCATGAAAACGCTGCTCAGTGCAGCCGCTGCCGTGATGGCACTTCCTGCCATGGCAAATGCGCATTTCCTTTTGGAATACACCACCGACACCATGATCGAGAAACCGGGTGACGTGCCGGTCAAGCTGATTTTCTGGCATCCGTTCGAAAACGGCCATGTCATGGATCTGGAAAAGCCGCAGGAATTCTATGTGATCCACAACGGTGAAAAGACCGATTTGCTGGATACGCTGGAACCTATCCGGTTCACCGGCGGGCAAAACGAGGGCGCGGCGTTCAAAGGCAGTGTCCCGGTCAAACGGTCGGGTGACTATGTGCTGGTGACGGTTCCTCAGCCTTACTATGAAGAATCCGAAGACATCTATATCCAACAGCTCACCAAAGCCTTCCTGAACCGCAACGAATTACCGACCGACTGGATGAATCCCGTGGGTCTGCCGACCGAGATTGTCCCGCTGAACAAGCCGACCAACATCATCGCGGGTTCAACCTTCACGGGCCGTGTGCTGGCTGATGGTCAGCCGGTTGCGGGGGCCGAGATCGAGATCGAATACATGGCCGCCGAACCCGACATGGACAGCGCGGCCGCTTCTGCACCGAAAGTGTCCCCTATGCCGGGTGGTGCGGTGGTCGCCATATCTGACGACAACGGGTATTTTTCGTTCGGCGTTCCAAAAGCCGGCTACTGGGGTTTCGCAGCACTTGGATCCGGTCCGGCAACCGAACATGAGGGCAAAGAACTCAGCCAGGATGCGGTGATCTGGATTCGCGCCTGGGATCTGGAGTAACCCCGAATGCACATCGTCGACGGAGCCCTTTCCAACCCGGTTGTTGTTGGCGGCGCCATAGCGGCCGCGGGTGGGATCGCCATGGGTCTCAGGTCTCTGGATCTTGATCGCATCCCCACTGCCGGTGTGTTGTCAGCCAGTTTCTTCGTAGCATCGTTGATCCACGTACCCATTGGTCCGTCGTCGGTCCATTTGATCCTCAACGGCATGGCCGGGCTGCTGCTTGGTTGGGCCGCATTCCCGGCTTTGTTCGTCGGGCTTTTGTTACAGGCGGTCTTTTTCGGCTTTGGCGGGTTGACGGTGCTGGGGATCAACACCGTCAATATCGCCCTGCCCGCGGTGGTGGCCGGAATGCTGTTCGGTCGTCTGATCGCGCGCGGGACACCTTTGCATGGTGCGATTTGGGGTGGTGTCGGCGGCGCATTTGCAATTGCGGCGACAACCGGCATGGTCGCGATTTCCCTGGCGCTGTCGGGGGATGAGTTCCTGCCCGCTGCCAAGCTTGTTTTCTTCGCCCATATTCCAGTCATGGCCATCGAGGCGATTTTGACCGGGTTCGCCGTCTTGTTGGCGCGCAAGGTCAAGCCCGAACTGTTTTTCAGAGGAGCAACCACATGAAGCATCTGGTTGTCATACTGGCTGTGTGCTGTGCGCCCGTGCCTGCCTTGGCGCACAAGGTCATAGCCGGCGTTTTCGAGTCGGGAGACGTGATCGAGGGCGAGATCGGCTTTTCCAACGGTGATATGGCAAGCGGGACCGAGGTCATTGTCACCGGCCCGGACGGGGCCGAGCTGGGTCGATCGGTCACGGATGCGGACGGTTTCTTTGTCTACACGCCGACCTCGGCCGTGGCGCACACCTTCTTTGCCGACCTTGGCGCCGGGCATGTGGCCGAAGTCACGATGTCTGCCGAAGATGTCGCGCGGGTCATGGGCGTTGCCGTGGCAGAAACCGGAGACTCGTCTTCGGCTGCTTTGACACCGGCCAGCGGTTCGGCGGCTTCTCTCAGCGTCGAAGAACAGCAGGTTATCGCCAAAGCCGTGCGTGATGAATTGCGCCCGCTCAGGCGCGAGATTGCGGCCTATCGCGAACAGAATGACCTGCAAACCATCCTTGGCGGGATCGGGTACATCGTTGGTCTGTTCGGTCTGGGCTTTTACATGGCGGCCCGCCGCAAGCTGGCGTCCTGATGGCACACGTTCTGGGGCACCAAGAAAAAACACTGACCGAAGCCGGTGACGGGCCGGACGGTCTGATCAGCCAGCTGGATCCCCGGATGCGTATCGTCATGGCGGTTGCTTTTGCTGTCGTGACCGTGGCGCTGTCATCCCTCGGCGCGCTTTGCGTGGCGTTGACAGTGTCGCTTTCGCTTCTGATAGTTTCCCGTCTGCCGTGGCGAAAGACGTTGAAGCGAATGGCCATGATGGATGGGTTCATCCTGTTCATGCTGGTCCTGCTGCCCTTTTCCATGCCCGGAGCCCCGATGTTCACGCTTTGGGGATTCCCCGCAAGCTGGCAGGGTTTCTGGAAAGCGGTCGAGATTGCTTTGACCGCCAATGCCGTGATCCTGTCCCTGATGGTTTTGGTCGGCACGATGGAGCCGGTCACTCTGGGTCACGCCTTGCATCGTCTGCGTTGCCCGGAAAAGCTGGTTTACCTGCTGATGTTCACGATCCGGTATATCGAGGTGTTGCGGGAAGAATACCTGCGCTTGCGCGCGGCCATGAAGGTGCGCGGTTTTCGGCCAGCAACAAACTGGCACACATATCGCAGCTTTGGCTACCTTGTGGGCATGATGCTTGTGCGCGCGATCGAAAGATCGGAACGCATCCTGGCCGCGATGAAGTGCCGGGGGTTTTCCGGGCGTATGCCGTTGCTTCAGGAATTTGCCCTGACCCGCGCGGACATTGTGTTTGCGGCTGGTTTCAGCGGTCTCTGCCTGGGTCTGATCATTCTGGAATTCGCATGACACTGATCGCGCTAGAAGACATCTGTTTTTCCTACCCCGGCCAGCCACCCGTTCTGGACGGGGCCAGCCTGAGCCTGAATGCCGGGCAGCGCCTGTCTCTGACGGGTCCGAACGGTGCGGGAAAATCGACGCTCCTGCGCATCACGCTTGGGTTGCAGCGCCCGAGTTCTGGCACCGTCACCGTTTTTGGTCAGAAACGCGTGGAAGAGGCCGATTTCCACGAAGTGCGCCGCCGGGTGGGGCTTGTATTTCAGGATGCGGACGATCAGCTGTTCTGCCCGACCGTCGCCGAAGACATCGCCTTTGGGCCGCTCAATCTGGGCAAGACCCGTGACGAAGCGCTTGCCATTGTCGACAAAGTTCTGGGCGATCTGGACCTGATACACCTGAAGAACCGCATCACACACAAATTGTCAGGCGGTGAAAAACGGCTGGTGACACTGGCGACGGTTCTGGCGATGGATCCCGAAGTGCTGTTGCTGGACGAACCGACGAATGCGCTGGATACGAAAAACGAAGCGCGCCTGCTGGAAATCCTGCGCGCGTTGCCACAGGCGATTCTGCTTGTCAGTCATTCGCCGGCGTTCCGCTTGGAACTGGCGCCCGATGAACTGGATCTTCGCGACGGGAAGCTGGTGCCGGTCTGACCTGTTCTCGTGGCAACCGGACATGGTGGTTTCAGAAATGCAATCACACCGCCTGAGCCTGGCCATGAATCCGACAGCAAGCCCAGTGCGTCGTCAGGCCTTGGCTATGTGCGCCTGCGGCTCATCAGCCCATATTTGACCGCCCATGCCCGAAAGGATCCGCGTCTGCGTCTGACCTGTTTCACAGGTTGCTTGGATTGCGCACCGCCTTTGCGGTTGAATTCAAACACGTCGATTATCCGCTCGGCACAGCCACAGGCTTCGCCCATGCCGACTTTGGCGAAATAGAATTTCTCGAAACGTTCCGGGTTTTGCATGGCTGACCTCCTGAATGCATTGAACCTCATGAAGGGTGCTCTGCCAAATCACTTTCCTGCATTTCAGGCAGCCGCGCTATGGCGCGGCGAACTCGTTTCCTGTCCAGACATTGTCCAGTTGATTGAAGACCGGTGAGGTGATGAGCATTTCAGCGGAATAAAGCAGTTGCAGCTCATCCGCAAACCGCGTGACGCCCGGCACAAGCCCGGTGATATTGCGCCATTCAGCCCAGGTTCCGGGATTTGACAGGCTGGTCGGATTGCCGGGATCAGCGGGCTGGTGCCACCCGGCGGCGTTCAGCAGCGGCGTGAGCGCAAAGCGCGCATCATTGCTGTCGACCTCGGTACAGGCAGTGGCATCGCATTCCCAACTGGTCCAGTCCGCCGCCGCGATGGTTCCGGCAATCGGAGCGGCAGCGTCGATGACCCGAACCAATACCTCGAAACCGCCACCAGCAGTCGGGCGGCTGAGCGACAGGGGATCGGTTGCCACGGCGTGCAAAGCCGCAGTTGGCGCCAGGCTGAGTGTTCGGCCGATCAGAGCCAGCTGCGCAGAGCCGTCTGTTGCGGGAGCAGACCCCGCAGCAGGCAGGGTTCTGACAGGTGTCAAAATCGGAACCGCGCCACCACGGATCGTGATTTCCTGCACCGCATTGTCAAAGGCCGGAACAAAGTCGCTGCGGATCGTATAGGTCAACGGGAAGCTGGGTTGTTGTGGCCCCGCAGGTCGGGCGCCATCACGGGTGACAAAGGACAGCGGTGGAACGGCACCGGGCTGTGGCAGCGAAATCTGCGGCCCCGCTATGCCCAGAGCGGCTGCGATCATGCGCGCGCGCTGTTCGGCCTCTCCATACTCGCTCAGCAGATTTATGTAGCCGCCGATCTCGGTGATATTGCGCGGCGCAGGGATGCGGGATGGGGCAATGTCGCCTGCGATGGCAAGCCTGTGGGCAATCACTTCTCGGGCGCGCTGTATCGCCGGAGAATTGGTGGTTTCGAGAATATTGATGATGGCCTCGGCAAGGCTTTCATCGATGCCGGGTTCGGCGGTTGCATTCGTGCTGGTGTCACTCATCGTCGTCCTCCGCAGGGGCGCTCAGGCCATTGAGGAAATCCAGAACGGATTGGCTGCCGGCCTTGGTTGCGCTGCCGTCATCCGCATCCGTATTGGCTTTGGTAAAGGCCCCGAAAAGCTTGGCCAGAAGCAACGTGTTGGAGGGATTGGCCAGAGCGGCGGCACCGCCGGGGAAATCCTTGAACAGGTTTTGCGTGAAGGCCGCCCGGTTGCCATCCGGTTGCCCGCCGATCAGCGCAGAAACTCCCGAGGCGTTCTTGGCGATATCCTCAAACCCCTTGATCTTTGCGGCATTGTCGGCAGCTGACTTTTTCTTTTCGGCAGCTTGTTTCTTGGCTTCTTCCTCTTTGCGGGCCGCGGCGATCTCCTGGCCCTTGCCGGCAAGCTCAGTGGCCTTGCCGACAAGCTCTTTGGTCAGATCCGTCGCCGTGTCTATGGCCTTGTCCCGACCGGCGGCGACCGATTGCGTTTCAAGGGCCAGTTGCGCCTGCAACTCTTTCAGTCCCGTCAGATCGGTTCCCGCCCGTGCAAGATCAGGCGCGGCCTTGAGGATCTCGGCCAGTTGCGAAGTGGGCACGGCCTGGCCTGTGCCGATGTCGCCCCCTGCGATGGTAAGCGTGTTCGAAGGTTGATTGGCCGGCAGGTCCGATGGCGCACGGGTGCCAAAGATTGCATCACTGTCCGCGGGCAGGACCGGCGTGTCACCAACTGGGGGTGGCGTCGGGCTGTCCTGCCAGTTCCAGAAGCGGCGATGGTCGATCATCTCGCAGGAATTGCAGCGGCCCAGAACGGCCTCGCCCAACAGCCCCCGGGTCGGCAGCGAGATCGTGCGGCGCGGTGGCCGGAAGTCTTCCCGATGGAAGGCCAGCAGACTGTCCTGAATGTCGCCGGTCCGCATCTCCATTCTGTCGGCCAGATCGGGCGGGATTGAGAAGGGCATGATCATCGCATTGCCATAGAACCCCAGCACCTTGTTCTGGACCGTGCTGAGCAGCGATATTTCGCTTGAGGCGTCATCCAACCCGCCATCCGGCACGCCAATCGTGAAACGTTCCAGCAGGATGGCCCGTTCTTCATCCGTCATACTGGCCCAGATCACGCGGGAATAGCGAACGGTATCGGCCACGATATGCTGATACATTTCTTCGATCCGCCGCAGATCACGACGCGACAGCACGTCCGGCACTTCCTGTACGGAATAGGGCAGGGTTGCAGGCAATGCCTGGAATGTGTTGTCGTCAACGATGGTCTGTGCGTCTTCGTTCATGCGCGCTTCGAACTCGCTGATCATAGGCGCGCCGACCAGATCGTCGAAATCCGAGCCTGAAATCGTCGTGTGAAGGCTCCGGTTGATGTTGCGCGTGGCGCGATCCAGATCATCGGCATCTTCCAGGTTCGAGATATGTTCCCAAATGTTGAAGATGTTGATCGGGTCGGGGCCGGTATAGAATGAATAGGCAAAAGAGCCCGTCCGCCTGCGCAACTCGACGCGGGCGATGTCCGAACGTTCGACCGAGCGGGGCAAAGCCACGGATCCGGTATAAGTCCGCCGTTTCGTTGGATCACGGCGCGCGTCAGCCAGCCGAACCAGAAGGTTTTCACGTGTCTCGGCAGGCAAGTCATGCAGGTTGTCGATATCGATCGGCGATCCGGTCAGGGGCACTGGCCCAACGCGGTCGCCATCCTGCGTGAAGATCACCGCGGATATGTCATCATTGGGCATGAAAGTGCCCTGAGCCTCGAAGCTGACGATGTCCTGAGCGACACCCGGAGCATTTTGCGGTGTCGCGTCCTTGTCCGCATAAAACTCTTCCAGCAGTTTGAGCGCGGTGCGGAACCTGCGACGGTTTCGGAACACCCGGCGGAAAACGTCTGCGTGGCGCAGGATCACTTTGTATCGATGCAGCAATCCTGAACGGTTGACATTGCCCGGCAATTGATCGCCTTGCCCCAGGCGGCGAAAGCGGATGAGCTGCATAGGAACGAAGACCACCAATTGCACCCCTTCGATCCGCGTTTCCAAGGAAAAGTCGCGCAGAACTTCGAACCATTGCATCGTCATTGCATGACAATGGTTGCGGTTGGCCACGAATTTTGTTGTCGCCGTCCGCCGATCACTTGCCGTGGCTGTGCGAACGCTGGTTCGGGCCGAACTTCGCTTGACCGAAGCGGCCCGTTCCAGCGCGGCCGAGAATGTCTCGTGCGTGTCGGACAGAAAATCGCGTGACGTGTTCTGCGTGTTGGACGAACTGCCTGACGAGTTGGAACTGGAACGCGCGCCGCTGAAACCGACCCCGCCCACTATGGCCCCGATGCCGCCGAACAAACCGCCACCAATGCCACCAGCCCCCCCGAAGCTTTTTGTGAACGCCTTGGTCGAGAAGGAGGACGTACCGCGGATCACTTCATCGAGCGCGGTTTCAAACGTACTGTTGAAGGAAGTGTCGCGTGCTTCTTCGAATTCCTGTTGTTCCTCGAAGGTCAGGCTTTCGCGTTCGCGCACGGTCAGGGTTTCGCGCTGTTCCGAAACGACGATCCGCTGTTCCTCGCCCGGGGCAAGCGGCAGGGAATAGACCAGACGCCCCAATGACATTCCGGCGTGAACGGCGGTCGAGCGCATCTTGGCGATATAGCCGAGCGCAAGGCTGGAGGCCTTTGGCACATCCTGCGGGCGCTGCTCAAGATCTTCGAAGAAATCCTCTACATCAATGGGCTCGTCGATTGGAATCCGGTCGCGAAAATCCCAGTCTCCGCCGTCATTGTTGAAAGCGTTCAAAAGTGTTTCGGCAGAAAGATTGGCCTGCGCAAATGTGCTGCCCGGGATTGTCGTGACAAAGCGATTGCCGCCAACGGGGCGGGTACGAACGATGTTTTTCGGCCCGACAAGCGGGTCGATCAGCCGATAGAGAACCGAATAACGCCGCCGGGAAACCGTGCCTCCTTCGGTTCGGTATTCCGAAGCGCAGTCACCTTCGCCCAGTACGATAGGGGCCTGCGTGCCGGTGAAGTCGGATATGTTTTCTTCCGCATCCTCGGGGTCTACCGGCAGAATATCGGCCAGCTCACCCAGGATCGAGCGCTGCAAAGGGAGGACAGTGCGATCCAGCACCACGAGACCAAGTTCGCCATCCAATGCGTCAATGCGCGGCACTGCTTCGGTCAGAGTGGTGTTCTGCCCGCGGATCCGCAATCTCAGGCCGTTTTGCGGCAGCCGCAGATTGGGCAGATCAAGGGAAAACAGGCCCCGCGCATCCGTAACGGCGGCTTTTACAGCCCAGGAAAAATCCGCGTTGTCGATACCTTCATTGGCGGTAAAGGTGGGGCGCAGCGCTTCAACGATTACCCGCTCGGCGGGGGTGCCGTCGGGATTGATCAGTTCTCCGCGCAGTTTCGGGGCAAGGGTTGGGACGACAGCGCCCAGAAATCCGTCGGCCAGATCCTTGCGAATGGTTTCAAGCTGTCGAAAGACTGCACCAGTGGCCTGCACGCGCTGATCGACCAGATCGTTGATTACCTCGGCGGACAGGTCGATACCGACACCACGGCGCAACGCCTTGAGCTTCTCGGCTTCGACGCGCCTGAGATCGTCAATGCTGTCAGCAGTAAAACCGGCCGATCCTGAGAGTTCCGCCGAGATCGTGGGATTTGGTCGAGAGGACGGAAGGGACAGCGTAATGCGCGGGGGCTCACTGCTGGAGTCGGACATGAAGTCACCTCGTTGGAAAGCGCTGCAAGAAACTGGGTGCCAGGAAAAAAACAAATCTTGAAAGTTGACCCAACGTAACATGTTTCAGGGATTCGCAAAAGAAACGCGCGGGCCCGCCTTGTCCGCGACGCGTTTCGAGCGCAGGTTCCAAAGTGCTTTCCAGCAATGGATCTGGCGATTACTTCGTGAAACCGGTTGCCTTTAGCTTCTGCGCCAGCAGGCTCATTTGCCTGTAGATTTCACCTGCGTCGCGGTGCCACGCCGCTACATCCGCGCCCTGCTGGGCAACGACCTTTTTATCCCCTCTTGCCGCTGGACCGGTCAGGGCAGCTTGCGGGCCAAGAAGGTTGACGTTTTCGACTGTGCTGCTCAACAAACCAGCGTTGAGCTTGCGGGCAGTTTCGTCCGGCACGCCCGCCTCGGCCCACGCCTCGCGGGCGATGGCCTGCAAGACAACGGCGAAGTTGTTCGAAATCACCGCGGCCGCATGATACAGGCTTTTGCTTTCAGACCGGATGGGAAAACAGGTGGCTCCCAATCCTTCCAAAAGCGGCTGAATGAACGCTGTGGCGTCTTCGTCGCCTTCCAACCCGCACAACGCCTGTTTGAATTGCGCGGCAGCGGCCTGTGGATCGGCGAAGGACAGGACGGGGTGAACGCTGGCCAGAGACCATGAGAGGCCGCGCAACGGCGCCAGTTGATCGGCGGGATAATAGCCGCTGCAATGGAACGCCACTGAAGGCTTCCCGGTTATTTCCTGGTTCTCGAAGGCCTCTTTCAATTCGTGGGCCACCGCAGAGATTTGCGTGTCGGGCACTGATATGATCCACAGGTCAGCGGGTCGCAAATCGGCATAGCTTGCTGCAACGCGCCCGGTTCTGGACAATCGGGCGGCTTCATTTGCCGACTGAAAAGACGTGCTCAGAACATCCTGGATACGGCAGCCATCAGTGCCATCCAGAAGGCGGATCAGCGTTTTGCCGACCCGCCCGGCACCGACAACGTTTATTTTGATTTCAGTCATCCGGGCTCTCTGTTCTTTTCGTCTAGTCCGCGCCACGATGGGACGAATAGAAAAACGCAATGGCTTGTGTTCTGTTTTTGACGTTCAGCTTCTCATAGATATTTGACAGGTGAAACTTGACCGTGTTGGTGGATATCTGAAGTTCCTTGGACAGTTCCCGGTTCGACATCCCCTGCGCCAAGGCCTCCAGAATGGCGCGTTCCTTGCGCGACAGGCTTTGAATCGGATCCTGTTTCATTTTCCGGACGTCGATGAACGGAAACACCATCTTACCTGCTGCCACTTCGGCACAGGTCTCAAGAAGCACGTCAACCTCGCCCGAGCGGGCAGCAAATCCAGCGGCACCCGCCTGCATGGCCAATCGCGGAACATCTCCGGAGGCATCGCCATAGATGACAAAGCGCGGTGCATCGGCCTGATCGCGCAACACTTCGATCAATTTGGCGGCGCCCAGGGCCGGAAGCGTCCAGTCCACGACGCCGACCTGAACAGGTATCCGCATCACCGTTCCCAGAAATCCTTCTGCCGTCGCCGACGTGGCAACCAGAGAGAATCGCGGATCACGTTCGAATATCTCCGACATGGCAGACAGAACCAGCGGATTGCTGTCAGCAAGCATGACGTCGATGGGTTTGCCCGATGTTTCAACCATATGATTTTGCCCTGACTTTCTAAAAAACCACCCAAAAGGATGGGGCTAATTTCGGTATACCTTGGTATTTTTACCAATACGGGTGGGTAAAACCCCATACTTTTAGACATCCAAAAGCAGTAGTAAGTTACGTTGCGCCGTTGGGCAAGCTCGCGTTTTCTGGTCGACATCTTAACACATCAGGCCGCAATGCCCGGCCAACAGCCGAGGATGCAAGCCATGACCTTTCAGATTTTCCCTCCGCTCGAAATTCCCGAGACCCTTGCCGCAGGGCCGGGGCCGGGCAACACGGATGTGCGTGTCCTGAAAGCCTTCGCCGGCGCAGGTGTCGCCGATCACATGCAGGGCGATGTCCTCAGGGGCATGATCGAATGCAAGCACATGCTGCGGAAAATCTGGGGCACTGGAAACGCTTATACATTCGCTGTCGCGGGTACCGGCTGGAGCGCTCTGGACACCATGTTCTCGGCCGTCATGCCGGGCGACAAGGTTGTGGCCTTCACCAACGGCACATTCTCGGGGATCGACGCGCTGACGCTGCGGATCAAGGCGGCAACGCCCGCCGAGCACGCGGCCAGCCCGCTTGACCCACAGGCGGCCAGCGTCACGGTCGTCGAGGTTCCACATGGCCAGCCGGTGACGGCTGAACTGGTTGAAGCCACTCTGGCCGAACACAAGCCGAAATGGGCCTTCATGGCGCATTGGGAAACCGGATCGGGCAGGGTGAACGATCTGCGCGGTTTCTCGGACGCGTGTGAACGTCATGGGGCGATGGGGCTGGTCGATGCGGTCTCGTCACTGGGTGTCGAAGACTTTTCGATCGATGACTATCCGGGTGTGGCAGGTTGGGCTTCCTGTCCGCAGAAAGGCCTGTGCTGCCTGCCGCTGACCTATGCCCCTGTCAGCTTTACCAATGCCTATATCCAGGCGCTGAAATCCACAGGTGCCTATACCTATGTGCACAATCCGATCTTCGAGGCCCGTCACTGGGGCATCGTCGATGGGCAGGACGTGGAAAAGGGCACCTACCACCGGACCCATTCCGGATATGCGGTGGCGGCGTTCCACGAGTCATTGCGCCTGACCTTGCAGGAAGGTCTGGCCAAGCGGTCGATGTCTTACCGGACGCATGAAAAGGTTCTTCGGGACGCGGTGACCGAGATGGGGTGCGAGGTCACCTCGGACATGCCCAGCCTGATCGTGCTCAACCTGCCTTCCGAGCTTTCTGGCCGCGAGATGGAACTGGTGCAGAACTGCCGCGCCCGCGGGTTTGGCATCTGGCCCACTTTGAGCGAACCGGTGCAGGTGCGCATCGGCATACTCAATCAATTGAATCGCGAGGCCGTCAGCCAGATCGTACGCCTGTTCGCCGAAGCCATTCGTGAGCTGGGCGGAGAGGTCGATCAGGACGCGATCGAAGCTCTGCTGGAAAGCCGTTACGGCACTTCGATAGCTGCGTAAACAGGAGCACATCAGATGGATATCCACGAATACCAGGCGAAAGAAGTTCTTTCGAAATTCGGCGTCGACGTGCCCGCGGGCGCGCTTGCCTACAGTCCCGAACAGGCGGCCTATCGGGCGCGCGAACTTGGGGGCGACAAATGGATTGTCAAGGCGCAGGTCCATGCGGGCGGGCGCGGCAAGGCCGGAGGGGTCAAGCTCTGCAACAGCGAAAATGAAATCTACAAGGCCTGTGATGATCTGTTCGGTCGCAAACTGGTCACGCATCAGACAGGTCCTGAAGGCAAAGGCATCTATCGTGTCTATGTCGAAGCCGCCGTGCCGATTGATCGCGAAATCTACCTTGGCTTTGTTCTGGACCGCTCCAGCCAGCGGGTGATGATCGTCGCCTCGTCCGAAGGCGGGATGGAGATCGAGGATATCTCGGCCGACCGCCCCGACAGCATTGTCAGGTCCATCGTGGAACCTGCCGTCGGGCTTCAGGAGTTTCAAGCCCGTGAAATCGCCTTCAATCTTGGGGTTGAAGCCAAACTGATCCAGCAAATGGTGCGGACGTTGCAGGGCTGTTATGCCGCCTTCAGCAATCTCGACGCCACGATGGTTGAAATCAACCCGCTGGTCATCACCGGTGATGATCGGGTGCTGGCGCTGGATGCCAAGATGAGCTTTGACGACAACGCTCTGTTCCGCCACCCCCAGATCGCCGAACTGCGCGACAAGAGCCAGGAAGACCCGCGCGAAAGCCGCGCTGCGGATCGCGGGCTGTCTTATGTCGGGCTCGACGGCAATATCGGCTGCATCGTCAATGGCGCCGGTCTGGCGATGGCCACCATGGACACGATCAAGCTGGCAGGCGGCGAGCCTGCAAATTTCCTCGACATCGGGGGGGGCGCGTCGCCTGAACGGGTGGCCAAGGCGTTCCGGCTGGTTCTGTCGGATGGCAATGTTCAGGCCATTCTGGTCAACATCTTCGCCGGTATCAACCGCTGCGACTGGGTGGCTGAAGGTGTCGTGCAGGCGTTGAAGGAACTTGACCTCGATATTCCGGTCGTCGTGCGGCTGGCCGGTACGAATGTCGAAGAAGGCCAGAAGATCCTTGCCAAATCCGGATTGCCGATCATTCGCGCCACGACGCTGATGGAGGCGGCAGAACGCGCTGTGGGCGCGTGGAAAAACGACCTTACCCAAGGCACCAAAATGAGGGTTGTGTAATGAGCATTCTTCTCGATCGTGACACGCGTGTCATCGTGCAGGGCATCACCGGGCGCATGGCGCGGTTCCACACCAAGGACATGTTGAACTATGGCACAAACGTGGTGGGTGGCGTCGTGCCCGGAAAGGGTGGGGAAACCGTCGAAGGCGTTCCGGTTTTTGACACCGTAAAACAGGCCGTCGAAGCCACCGGCGCCGATGCCAGCCTGGTCTTCGTTCCGCCCCCGTTCGCCGCGGATTCGATCATGGAGGCCGCAGATGCCGGCATCCGCTATTGCGTCTGCATCACCGACGGCATTCCGGCACAGGATATGATCCGGGTGAAGCGGTACATGTATCGCTATCCGAAAGAAAAGCGCATGGTTCTGACCGGTCCGAACTGCGCCGGCACCATCTCGCCCGGAAAGGCGTTGTTGGGCATCATGCCGGGGCATATCTATCTTCCCGGACATGTAGGGATCATCGGCCGCTCGGGGACATTGGGCTATGAGGCGGCGGCCCAGCTCAAAGAGCGCGGTCTCGGCGTTTCGACCAGTGTCGGAATCGGGGGTGACCCGATCAACGGCTCATCCTTCAAGGACATCCTTCAGCGGTTTGAAGACGACGAAGACACGCATGTCATCGCCATGATCGGTGAAATCGGAGGCCCGCAGGAGGCGGAAGCCGCCGAATATATCCGCGACCACATATCCAAACCCGTGATCGCCTATGTCGCTGGTCTGACCGCTCCGAAAGGCCGTACCATGGGGCACGCGGGTGCGATCATCTCGGCCTTCGGCGAAAGCGCCAGCGAAAAGGTCGAGATCCTGTCCGCCGCAGGTGTCACCGTGGCCGAAAACCCTGCCGTGATCGGTGAGACGATCGCCCGTGTGATGGAGGCTGCGTGATGGTCAAACCTTCGGTTCTGGTAACCCGTCGCTGGCCCGCTGCTGTCGAGGCGCAGCTGGCCGAGAACTACAACACCGTTTTGAACACCGGCGACAAACCCATGTCCCCGGCTGAAATACGGCAAGCGTTGAAATCCTATGACGCAGTGCTGCCCACCGTAACGGACACGCTGAGCGCCGAGGCACTGGATGTGCCGGGTGTGCAGACGAAGATTCTTGCCAATTACGGTGTTGGGTACAGCCATATCTGCGAGCCATCGGCACGCGAATTGGGTATGACCGTGACCAACACGCCCGATGTTTTGTCCGAATGCACCGCCGATATCGCCATGACTCTTCTGCTGATGGTTGCGCGTCGGGCGGGCGAGGGTGAACGCGAGCTGCGTTCAGGTAAGTGGACAGGATGGCGGCCCACGCATCTGGTCGGAACCAAGGTCAGCGGTAAGACACTGGGCATCATCGGATACGGCCGTATCGGACAGGAGATGGCGCGCCGTGCGCATCACGGGTTCGGCATGGACGTGCTGGTTTGCAACCGTAGCGCCGTATCGCCCGATGTTCTCGCCGAATGCAATGCGAGGCAGGTGGACACCATAGACGACCTGCTGCCGCAATGTGACTTCGTTTCACTGCACTGTCCGGGCGGCGCAGCCAACCGTCATCTGATCAATTCGCGCAGGCTTGACCTGATGAAGCCTGACGCATTTCTGATCAACACCGCACGGGGCGAAGTGATCGACGAATGGGCCCTGATCCAGGCGTTGATGTTCGACATGATCGGCGGCGCTGCATTGGATGTATTCGATGGTGAACCGCGTGTCAGCCCGGACCTGTTGCAATGCGACAACCTCGTCATGCTGCCGCATCTGGGCAGCGCGACCCGCGAAGCGCGCGAGGCGATGGGGTTTCGGGTTCTCGACAACCTGAGCGATTTCTTCGAAGGCCGCGAACCTCGGGACCGCGTGATCTGAGGCCACCTTCAAACATCACAAAATGACGTCCAACGCAGCCGTGGCTGCGTTGCGTTCCTCTATAAGGAGATATGACCAGTGAATGCACCGCATCGTTCAGACGGATTTTTCACCCAGTCCCTTGCTGATCGTGATCCCGAGCTTTTTGGCTCGATCACGTCGGAACTGGGTCGTCAGC
>NZ_JBXWML010000018.1:0-57079 GCF_059609845.1 Ruegeria sp. YTSC002 | reverse complement strand
CCAAAAACCAGACCGTTGCGCCAATCCCTCAGCGCGCCCGCCTAAATCCTAACCTCAGATGCCCCCGGTCTCTCCCGAGCGTAACCGCCGCTTCCGCCGCGTCCCAGCGCCTCAGCAGCGCCGGTGAAGGGGTATTTACGGATTAGGCCTGAGACCTGCAACCCCCATTTTCAAAAAACTTTGCATTTCGCGTCGATTTCTTGTGTTTATTAACTAAAACAATGAGTTAGTTTAACAAATCAAGATTCTCAGGCCACCTGGAACGTGCGGATTTCCCAAGAAGGAACCCTAAGACTCGCCCCTGCGGGGGAATCGAGAGGTTCGGCAGACAGAAACGATCTGCAAAACCTTTCCGCACCTGTCGTGCAGCCCGGACCTGACCCTCAAGAAAAGGCTGGGTTACGCAAAAACTGACTTTGGGTCACAGTTGTTTTTTTGCTCCATTAACGCACTCTCACCGGGAAGGTGGTAACCCTGCCCGACCAGTCAATGAAACGAATACGTCGCAAGAGGTGCGCAAGACAGAATGGATTTCGACTATATCATCGTAGGCGGCGGTTCGGCCGGCTCGGTTCTGGCCAACCGCCTGAGCGAAGATCCATCCACAAGTGTCTGCCTGCTTGAAGCGGGTGGTGGTGGGAAAAGTCTTTTCGTCAGAATGCCTGCCGCTGTCGTGACCGCACTTCCGGGGCGCCCCAGAATCAACAACTGGGCCTTTGAAACGGTCCCGCAGCCCGGTCTGAACGGGCGCAGAGGCTATCAACCACGCGGCAAGGCACTGGGCGGCTCGAGCGCGATCAACGCCATGCTGTATGTACGCGGTCAGCGGCAGGACTATGATGGCTGGGCCGATCTGGGCTGCGACGGCTGGGACTGGGACAGTGTAGTGCCATATTTCAAACGGGCCGAAAACAATGAGCTTGGCGCAGACAGCGTGCATGGTGACAGGGGGCCGTTACAGGTTTCACGGCAAAAAGAGCCTCGTCCAATCACCCATGCATTCATTCAAGCCGCACAGCAGCTGCAACACCGCCATACCGAAGACTTCAACCGCGGCGACAACGAAGGCGTCGGCCTGTACCAGGTCACCCAGTTTCACGACCCGGCAAAGAATGGAGAACGGTGTTCTGCGGCGGCTGGTTATCTTTTTCCAGTTTCCGACCGCCCGAACCTGACGGTCATCACGCATGCACATGCCAGCAGGCTGCGCTTTGAAGGCAAGCGCGCGACGGGCGTTGTATACCGGGCGAAAGGCAAGGGCGCAGACATCACCATCCGGGCGAAGCGCGAAGTCCTGCTGTGCGCAGGCGCTTTGAAATCGCCACAACTGCTTCAGGTTTCGGGTGTTGGTGCAACGAGCGATCTTGAGCCGCACGGAATCGCTGTTCACCACGAACTGCCTGGCGTGGGGCAGAACTTGCAGGATCATCTGGATTTCGCGTTGATCTTCAAAACCACGGACACCGACAATTTTGGTATCGGACCCGCAGGGGCAGCGCGGTTGTTGAGACATATTCAAAGGTGGAGCAAGACGGGCGTCTCGATGGCGGCCACCCCATTTGCCGAAGGCGCAGCGTTTCTGAAAACCACCCCCGATCTGGAGCGTCCCGACATTCAGCTGCATTTCACCATCGCAATGGTCGATGATCATGCCCGCAAACTGCATTACGGGTACGGGTACAGTTGCCATGTTTGCAAGCTGCGACCGGAAAGTCGGGGGACCGTAGGCCTGAACAGCGCAGATCCCATGGCGGCCCCCGCCATCGATCCGGCGTTTCTGTCGGACAAACGCGATCTGCAAACCATGATCAAAGGCGCGCGAATGGCGCGGGATATCCTCAACGCGCCAGCTTTGGCCAAGTATCGGCACAAAGAACTGTTCGGCACCGATACCGCCCAGACCGATCAGGATTGGGAGGAGCACATCCGCGCCCGCGCCGACACGATCTATCACCCGGTGGGCACCTGCAAGATGGGCGTAGACGAAATGGCGGTCGTCGACCCCCAGCTTCGCGTACGAGGGCTTGAAGGCCTGCGGATCGTCGATGCCTCGGTGATGCCGACATTGGTGTCGGGCAATACAAACGCACCCACCATCATGATAGCCGAAAAAGCGGCCGACATGATCAAAGCGGCGGCGATGTAACGGCGCTACTTGCCTTTCATCAGGGCTTCCAACCCGACACGGTAATTGGGATAGATCAGATCAATACCCAGTTCTTCCTTGATCCGGTCGTTTCGAACCCGCTTGTTTTCGTTGTAGAAACTGCGCGCCATCGGCGACAGATCGGCGTCGTCGAACCGGACCGCAGGAGGCAGGGGCAGACCCTGCAACTCGGCAGCATAGCCTATGACATCCTGCGGCGGGACCGGTTCGTCGTCACATACATTATAGACCCGTCCCGGATTCGGCTTCATCATCGAAGCTTCCAGGATCTGCGCGATGTCTTCCACATGAATGCGCGAGAACACCTGCCCCGGCTTGATAATGCGCCGCAACCCACCACGCTTGAGCTTGGAAAACGGCCCGCGCCCCGGCCCGTAGATACCCGCCAGGCGGAAGACATGAACAGGCAGGCCCGGAATGGCCGACCATTGCGCCTCGGCCAGCATACGCCATCTGCCGCGCTTGGCGGTCGGTGCAGGTGGTGTGTCCTCATCCACCCAGCCACCCTGATGGTCGCCATAGACGGCCGTTGTCGACAAATAGCCCACCCATTCGAACTGACTGGACCGCTTGGCGATTTCACCGCCCAGCGCCGCCAAAACCGGATCACCCGCTTCAACTGGCGCAGTCGAGATCAGCAAATGGCTCACCCCATCAAGGTTCGGTGCCTCACCCGGCCAGATCAGCGGCTCGGCGCCAGAGGCCCGAATTGCGGCCATCCCTTCACGGTCTCGCGTCGTGCCAACAGTTTTCCAGCCTTTCGGGGCAAGGTTTCGGGACAGGGCCTGGGCAGAATAGCCATGGCCGAAGGAAAAGAGCGTCTTGGTCATGCCCCTTTGATGATCTGCGCCGTACCGGGATGCAAGCGCCGCATGGACGCACTTGAATCGAATCTTCGAATGCGCCTTTCTGTTGGTCATGAGCAAAAAAACACCTGACCTGCATTCGGCCTACGCGCTGAGTTCTCCGGACGAGAACAGACAGCTCTATGCGGAATGGGCAGGAGATTATGATGACGGTTTCGCCGCGCGCGAAGACTATCAGCTTCACACCCACACGGCGCGGGCATTTGTCGGCGCGGGCGGTCAGGGGCCCGTTCTGGATGTCGGCGCAGGAACCGGCCTGTGCGGCGCGGTGCTGTCGGCGCTAGGCGTCGGACCCATTGATGCAACCGATATCAGCGCAGAGATGCTGGATCAGGCGATGCGCAAGGACCTTTACCGGGACGCGATCGAGGCTGATCTGACACAGGGCATCCCCGTTCCGCGTCACAGATATTCCGGCATAGTTTCATCCGGCACTTTCACACATGGTCATTTGGGCCCCGAGGTGTTGCCCGAACTGTTACGCGTGGCGCGGCACGGGGCGCAGTTTGCCCTTTCGATCAATGCGCGCCATTACAAGGAACTGGGTTTTGCTGACGCTTTCCGCAAACTGGAACAGGATCAGATTCGCAACCTGACCCTGCCCGAAGTCCGCATATACGGAGATCTCGCGGCTGGCCCCAACAAGGATGACACCGCTTTGATCGCTTTGTTTGAACGGGTTTGAGTCCGGTTATTCGGATGCAATCAAACCCCCCGCTTCGACCAGGCGCATCGCTTTGCCTCAGGTCGCGTAGTCCGAATTTTCGGAATCAAGGATCGCTTTGATCTCACACAGGTGCGCCTCGGCCTGATCGGGATAGGCATCCAGCTCTTGCGCTGTTTTCTCGGCAATCTCGTCGGATAATACGCGCAGGGGCAGCCCGGTCTGCAAGGCACGAATGTAGGTTTCGGCCGCGCGTTCGAAATAATACAGCCTGTTGAAGGTGTCGGCAGGGTCGCTGCCGATGACCAGAACACCGTGATTGCCCATGATCATGACCTTCTTCCTGGGATCTGACAGCATCCCGGCGCAGCGCTCACCCTCGCTTTCAAAGGCCAGACCTCCGAATTCTTCATCAACCACGTAACGGTTGTAAAAGGTCGCCGTGTTCTGATCGATCGGCGGCAATGAACTGTCGGCCAATGAGGCCAGAACGGTTGCAAAGATCGAATGCACATGCATGACGCAGCGCGCATGAGGGCAGTGGCGGTGGATTGAGCCGTGCAGCCCCCAGGCCGTCGGGTCCGGGGCACCGGGTTGTTCCATCACATGCGGGTCATTGGCATCCAGCAACAAAATATCCGAGGCACGAATGCGCGCAAAGTGCACCTGATTGGGGTTCATCAGAAACTGCGTGCCGTCATCATTCACCGCCAGGCTGAAATGGTTGGCAACCGCCTCATGCATGTTCAGCCGGGCCGTCCAGCGGAAGGCGGCGGCCATATCCACGCGCTCGGACCAATGGTCGATATTGGGACGAAGACTGGTGAGGCTCATGCTCGGCTCCTTTCGCGGCTGGTCGTGGCCAAACCTGCATGGGGCCCGGCAGTTTGACCAACGAAAAAAACACGACTATCCCATTAGCTGAACTTATGTCGGGGTTATGTCGATGCAAAACAAGCTGCCGCCGCTTGGCTGGTTGCGCACTTTCGAAGCCGCCGCACGCCATCTCTCGTTTACCGGCGCGGCACGAGACCTGAACATGACGCAAAGCGCCGTCAGCCAGCAGATCAAATCTCTGGAGGGGCATCTGGGGCAGCCACTGTTTCTGCGCCGCCCCAAAGCTCTGGAACTGACCGAGGCCGGAATCACCTATCTGCCAGTTGTGCGAGAAGCCTTTCGGACACTGATGCGCGGAACCCGGGCAGTTACCGGTGCGCAACCAAACGCGGTTCAAGTGCAATGCAACATCAGCTTTGCCGTCAACTGGCTGGCCCCGCGCCTGCCGGCATTTCGGGCGGAACATCCACATGTTCAATTGAACGTCTTCACCGAGCTTTGGGAACCGCGCGAAATGGCCGAAGGCGCAGCGGTCGAGATTCGGTTCTCGCTTCGTCCGTCGGATACGGTCCGAACCGAAATTCTGCGCACCGAACACTATTATCCGGTCTGCGCTCCCGGATATCCGGTCTGCCTGGAAAACCTTCAGGAACAGCCACTTTTCGACTGCTCCAACCTGCTGTCCAACTGGCCAAGTTGGGCGGAAGATCAGGGTCTGAATTGGGAAAATCCGCCGATAACCTACGCGACGACCTACCTGGTTTGCCTGTCAGCGGTCATGGCTGGCGGTGGTCTTTGCCTGGCACATAACACGATCGCCAGTCATCTGATCAAGCGCGGTCAACTGGTTGCGCCATTTGAGCACCGCGTTCGAATGCCCGAGTCCTACTATCTGCTGCTGTCCCCACAGGCCGAGGACACACCCGGCGCCGTGGCCTTTGCCAACTGGGTGCGGCGTGAGATCGGGTCTGCGGCATAAAGGGAAGTACTCCCGCCCAACGGCAATGCCCCGCCGGGGCATCTTCGTAGGTTGGGCCGGGCAGCGCTGACGCGCTGCGGGCGCGCCCGGACCAGAAAGCATACCCAATACACATGAGGAATCCCCAACACCGAAGAACCGGGGTTGCACCCGCTGGCGCATTCGTGAAAGTTGAGCCATGGAATACACACCTTTCCCAAGCTGGCCCGATGTCGCCCCCAAATTGATCGCAGTTGCAGCCGGACGTGAGGCGGCGGACACGGTCATTCAGGGCGGAATCTGGGCGAACGTACACAGCCGCGAATTGCTGCCGGATCATTCCGTGGCGATTGCTGCCGGGCGCATAGCATTCGTCGGACCGGATGCCTCGCATTGCGTGGGGCCGGATACGGAAATCATCGAAGCACAAGGGCGCTACATTCTGCCCGGCTTGTGTGATGCGCATATGCATATCGAATCCGGCATGCTGACCCCCGCCGAGTTCGCCCGGGCCGTCATCCCGCATGGAACGACCAGCATGTTCACCGATCCGCATGAGATCGCCAACGTGCTGGGTCTGGACGGCGTGCGCATGATGCATGACGAAGCGATGATGCAACCGGTCAATATATTCACTCAGATGCCATCCTGCGCGCCATCCGCACCGGGGTTGGAGACGACGGGCTATGAAATCACGCCCGAAGACGTGACCGAGGCGATGAATTGGCCGGGTATCATCGGGCTGGGTGAGATGATGAATTTCCCGGGCGTGATCCATGGCGATCCCAAGATGCTGGCCGAGATTGCAGCCACTCAACGGGCCGGGAAAACAGTCGGAGGGCACTATGCTTCGCCCGACTTAGGGCCTGATTTTGCGGCTTACGTGGCGGGTGGCCCCGCAGATGATCACGAAGGCACGTGCGAGGCCGACGCCATTGCACGGGTTCGCCAGGGGATGCGCTCGATGATGCGTCTGGGCTCGGCCTGGTATGATGTGGAAAGCCAGATTACTGCCGTGACAGAAAAAGGGCTGGATCAGCGCAACTTCATTCTGTGCACGGATGACTGTCATTCCGGCACATTGGTAAATGACGGGCATATGAACCGCGTCGTACGTCATGCCATTGCCTGCGGGTGTGACCCTCTGATCGCGTTGCAAATGGCGACGATCAACACGGCAACGCATTTCGGGCTGGAACGCGAGATTGGTTCCGTCACTCCGGGGCGGCGGGCGGATATCATCCTCAGCTCGGATCTGACTGAGTTGCCGATTGAGATGGTGATGGCCCGCGGGCAGGTGGTCGCGGAAAACGGTTCTATCAAGGTGGACTGTCCACATCTGAACTGGCCCGAAAAATCACGCAACACCGTGCATCTGGGGCATGAACTGACGTCGGCCGATTTTGAGATCAAGGCACCGGAAGGGGCCAACAAAGTTCAGGCCAACGTCATCGGCGTGGTGGAAAACCAGGCCCCGACCAAGGCATTGAAGGCTGAATTGCCGATCATTGGCGGGCTGGTCGAGGGCGAAGGCGAAGTGTGCCAGATTGCGCTGGTCGAGCGGCACCAGGCCACCGGGGGCGTCACCAACGCGTTTGTTTCGGGCTTTGGCTATCAGGGAAAAATGGCCATGGCCTCGACCGTGGCGCATGACAGTCATCACATGATCGTCGTCGGTACAGACCGGGATCAGATGGCGCTGGCCGCCAACCGCCTGGCCGAAGTGGGCGGTGGCATCACCTTGTTCCGGGACGGGCAGGAACTGGCGCTGGTCGAGCTGCCCATCGCAGGCCTTATGTCCGACAGTCCTGCCGCCGAAGTCGCAGCCAAGGCCGACAGGATGGTGCAGGCGATGCAGGAATGCGGCTGTCATCTGAACAACGCGTACATGCAGCATTCATTGCTGGCGCTGGTCGTGATTCCCGAGCTTCGAATCTCGGATCTCGGGTTGGTCGACGTACGCACATTCGAAAAAATAGAACTTCTGGAACCATTGGCATGACCACACTCCTGACACCGCAAGCACCCGCGCCAGAACAGTTTACCGATCCCGCCGCCGCCGTTGCACGGCTGGAAGAGCTGTACGTGCAGGCCACCGATTTCCTGTGCGACAGCTTTGCGGACGCCATGGGAAATGGGGCGCCCGCCGCGAGATACAGAGCCTATTACCCGGAAATTCGCATCAAAACCTCGACCTATGCCCAAGTCGACAGCCGCCTGAGCTTTGGTCACGTGTCCGAACCCGGCGTTCACGCCACGACGGTGACACGCCCGGATTTGTTCAGATCCTACCTGACCCAACAGATCGCACTGTTGATCAAGAACCATGGCCAGCCTGTGACGATTGCGGCGTCGGACACACCGATTCCGGTGCATTTTGCCGTGGCAAACAATCCCGATCTTGTCGTGCCTCATCAGGGCGCGGCCGACTTCACCCTGCGCGATGTGTTTGATGTTCCGGACCTGACAACCACCAATGATGACATCGTCAATGGCGTACATGACCATGATGATGCCGTTGGACCCTTGTCTCTTTTTACCGCTCAACGTGTGGATTATTCGCTTGCGAGGCTGGCACACTATACCGCAACTGACGCAGGTCACTTTCAGAACCACGTGTTGTTCACGAACTACCAATTCTATGTCTCGGAATTCGAAAACTACGCTCGCGAGCAATTGGCGGATCCTGCCAGCGGCTATACCAGCTTTGTTTCAACCGGCAACGCCGAGATCACGGACCCCAAGGCACCTATCGAACAACCGCTGAAACTGCCGCAAATGCCGACCTACCACCTGAAGCGCGAAGATGGTTCGGGAATTACGTTGGTGAACATCGGTGTTGGCCCATCCAATGCAAAGACCGCCACCGACCATATTGCAGTTCTGCGCCCACACGCGTGGCTGATGGTTGGTCACTGCGCCGGGTTGCGCAACACACAGGCATTGGGCGATTTCGTTCTGGCCCACGCCTATCTGCGCGAAGACAAGGTTCTGGATGACGATCTGCCGGTCTGGGTGCCGATCCCGCCTCTGGCCGAAGTACAGGTGGCGCTGGAACACGCCGTGGCCGAAGTGACCAAACTGGAAGGGTATGAGCTGAAGCGGATCATGCGGACGGGCACTGTGGCCTCGGTCGACAACCGAAACTGGGAATTGCGCGATCAGTCCGGTCCGGTCCAGCGTCTGAGTCAATCCCGGGCAATCGCGCTGGATATGGAAAGTGCCACCATTGCCGCGAACGGCTATCGGTTCCGCGTTCCGTATGGCACTTTGCTGTGCGTTTCGGACAAACCCCTGCACGGGGAATTGAAGCTGCCGGGCATGGCGTCTTCGTTTTATACCACTCAGGTCAGCCGACATCTGGCCATCGGCATCAAGGCGATGGAACATCTGCGCGGCATGCCGTTGGAGCGTTTGCACAGTCGGAAATTGCGCTCCTTCGACGAAACGGCCTTCCTCTGAAGCAAAAAAGCAACGTTTTCCCCATATTTTTAGGGGTTTCAGCGCTACTATTCGTTGTGTTTGGCCACAATATCCCGTTACAGTTACGCGGTGAGGCCCTATAGATCGGGCACGTTAAGGAGACCAAGAAATGGCAAAGCCTATGACAAAGACTCAGCTGGTTGCTGCTCTCGCTGAGGAAATGGGAACCGACAAGAAATCCGCGAACTCCGCGCTGGAGGCCATCACCGGCCTGATCACCCGCGAAGTTTCGGCCGGTGGCGCAGTGACCCTGCCCGGCGTCGGAAAAATCTACTGCCGCGAACGCCCCGAGCGTCAGGTTCGCAACCCGGCCACTGGTGAGACCTTCACCAAAGAAGCCGACAAGGTTGTGAAAATGACCATCGCCAAAGCGCTGAAAGACAGCGTGAACGGCTGATTTCAGCTTTTCCAGTCAACGATAAAGGGCCGCCTTCGGGGGGCCCTTTTTCTATCGTCTTGAATGTTTTGTGCCTGCGGGTTTTGAACCCGTTTCGCACAGCATGTGTCGGGCCGGAATTCGCCACCAAAAGGAAAATGCGCCTTCGAGGGCAGCCATTGACCTGAACCTGGGTCGGAGAATTGGCAAAATCTTGCCGTGGCGGTGGCGGGCCTCTTTTCAAGGCTTGTCCGATCATCTTACAACTTCGTCAATCTTCGAACCGGCAATGAAGCATCTTGCAAAACAGCGTCTGTAGAAAGAAAACGACTTGGCCGCGCTTGTCCGGCAGTGCCCGTTCCGCGATTGCGGTGGGTTTAATCACTCTTGTCTCTGCCTGTGCGCAAAACACCAACTATGAGAATCTCGATCCCGAACGTCAGTTGATGGCGCTGCAAGAGGTCTCGAAAAAGCGGGCCCGAGGGCAAAGAGTATGGTGCGTGCCCTACGCCCGAGACCTCAGCGGTATTGAAA
The DNA here is from genome assembly GCF_059609845.1 of Ruegeria sp. YTSC002. Taxonomy (NCBI): domain Bacteria; kingdom Pseudomonadati; phylum Pseudomonadota; class Alphaproteobacteria; order Rhodobacterales; family Roseobacteraceae; genus Ruegeria; species Ruegeria sp. YTSC002. Next base: position 47,194 of record NZ_JBXWML010000018.1, on the reverse strand, counting down.
TTCGTGGCAATGCGAAGGACTGGTGGCGGAAGGCGCAGAAAGTGTTCGAGCGCGGCAAGGAACCGGTTGTTGGTGCGGTAATGTCGTTTCGGGCAACCCGCGGGATGCCCCTGGGTCATGTGGCTGTCGTTTCCGATATCGTCTCCGATCGTGAAGTCATCGTGAATCATGCCAATTGGCACCGCAACAAGGTGTCGTTGCAAATGGGCGTCAAGGATGTCTCGAAGAACAATGACTGGACGTTGGTCCGGGTTGAAAGCCAACCGGGCCGTTACGGCAATCCCTACCCGGTAAACGGGTTCATCTATCCGGCGGTTGACGAATAGCCTTGCCCAACCTCATTTCACGGGTCGGTTGATCGCACCGCGGGCAACGTTCCTTTTGATCGTATCGCAAAGGCAGCCGCCGCCCGGTTTGGGATGTAGCGTGGTTGAAAAGCCTGCAAATTGTTCGGAGCGGTGAGAGTGTGCGGACAAAACAAAAACGGGCACCAAAGGCGCCCGTTTCTGTTCCGTGTCTCTGGTCCGGTCAGTGGACCGTTTCAACCTTGTGGAAGTCCAGATCACGGTCTTCTGGCATTGAATCGATACTCATCACCTCCTGGCGTTTGGTGATCAGGATATAGACGACGCAGGCCAGATACAGGCCAACCACGACCGCTCCGATCCACTGGATTTGCAGCCACTGGCTCTGGAACAGCAGGGTCAGGAAAAACAGCAGCGCGACGTTGCCAGCCACATAGATCGCCTTTCCGAACCGCTCGACGGTCAGGTTCAGGTTGTCGGTGTACAGTCGGATCAGCGAGTCCAATGAGTTGATCACGAACGTCACACCCACGATCACCATCGCAATGTTGGTGATGCCTGCGGTACTGATGTCGTTCAGGTGGTAATAGTAAAGAACGGTGAACCAGATCCCCAGCGGGATGGACGGGAAGATCAACAGCGCGGCCAGCAACTGCCACGTGGTCAGACCACCCACGAAGCGCGACGTAAACTGTCCGATCATGATCGACCATGCAAACCACCAGAACAGATAGAACGCGTGATAGTCGGTCAATGGCAGGACGAACTTGTGCAGGTTGGCGAAATAGGCCCCGATATTGCTGCCGGTTTCCACGAACCCGGTCACGCCCATACCTGCGGCTGCCCACATGCCCAGAATCAGGGCAAGGAACAGAAAGGTCGAACCGACGGACAGGATGCGAACGTATTTCAGATCGGTCGAGGAATAGGCCGCCGCCAGAATGACGACAAACACGATGATGTAGAAGGTGGTGACGACGGATTCACCATCTCCGACCTCGGGCAGATAGCCGGGCAGGTAGATCAGGAACAGGCTGGCGGTGAAGGCGCAGGTGCCGATGATGACCACGTTGTTGATCAGCTTGACCAGCGGGATCTCAAAGAACTTCACGCGGGGTTCGATCACGCAGAAGTAGAAGGCGGTCAGGAAATAGAAGGCCCAGATCAGAAAACCCCAGAATCCAAACTCGATGGCCAGCGGGTTCGCGAAGGCGTAAGCCGGGTCTTCGGCATATCCACCAAATTCGGTAAGTGGGAACATGATCAGACCGACATCCAGACCGGATGTGAACAGGATCGCGATGAACGTGAACAGATGAACCGGTGTCACGCCGACACAGCGCAGGTTCCACCATTTCACGACGAAAAAAGCGACCAGGCCCAATGCCAGCAGGACGCCGAAAGATAGAATGTACTCCAGAAGCACCGACAAACCTCCCTTGATATGTCAGATCGTGCCGCCGATATCTTTAATTGGCTAGTCAATCAATATAAACATGCACAAGGTTTTTCTTGCATCACGCATGTGTCTTTTTTGACGCGCACCGCTTGCGACCGATCCCGAAATCAGGGACAGTCCGCGCGAAGTGACAGGGGGTCTCCATGGATCTGCGCGCCATAGCCATGGGGCTGACATTTGCCCTGATCTGGTCATCTGCCTTTACCTCGGCGCGGATCATCGTGGCGGATGCGTCCCCTCTGTTTTCGCTGGCCTTGAGGTTTCTGATCTCGGGTGTTCTGGGGGTCATGATTGCCCGCTCGATGGGGCAAAGCTGGCACCTGACCCGAAACCAATGGCGCGCAACGATCCTGTTCGGGATCTGCCAAAATGCCCTGTATTTGGGTCTGAATTTCTATGCAATGCAAACGGTCGAGGCATCGGTCGCGGCCATAATCGCGTCCACCATGCCCTTGTTGGTGGCGCTGGCGGGGTGGTTGATTTTCGGCGAAAAGCTGCGGCCATTGGGTGTTTTGGGTCTGTTCGCCGGTTTCGCCGGAGTCGCCCTTATCATGAGCAGTCGGATCAGCGCGGGCGTTGATGTGTTCGGGGTCGCGCTTTGCGGTTTGGGTGCTCTTGCCTTGACCTTCGCAACCTTGGCCGTTCGCGGCGCAACGTCCGGCGGGAACTTCATGATGGTCGTCGGCCTGCAAATGCTGGTTGGTTCAGCCGCGCTGTTTGTGGCTGCTCCGGTCTTTGAAACCATCTACATCCACCCGACGTTGCCACTGGCGCTGGCCTTTACCTACACAACCCTTTTCCCCGGATTGCTGGCGACATTGATCTGGTTCCTGCTGTTGGACCGCATCGGAGCCGTTCGCGCTGCCACCTTTCACTTTTTGAACCCTGTGTTCGGGGTCACCATCGCGGCGATTCTGCTGGGCGAGAAGCTAGGCGCCATGGATGCGGTTGGCGTTGCCGTTACAACCCTTGGCATTCTTGCGGTTCAGCTTTCACGCCAGCCCGCTCAGGGCAGCAAAGCTTCGACCTGAGACAGCAGTTTGCGGGAATCGGGTTTTACATTTGACCCGAAGGTCGCCGCGACTTCACCCTCAGAATCGATCAGGATCTTGTTGAAGTTCCATTTGGGCGTGAACCCGGTCTGCGCGGCGACGGCCTTATAGAACGGGTGGGCCTCAGCCCCTTTGACCGGAGTGATATCCGTCATCGGCAGGGTTAGCCCATAGTTCATCTCGCAGAACTGTTTGACCTCACCTGCCGTTTCCAGCTCCTGATTGAACGAATCCGACGGCACCGCAAGAACGACCAGCCCTTTGCCGGAATAGACCTCATGTACCTTTTGCAGCGCCTTGTATTGCCCGGTAAACCCACATTGCGACGCGGTGTTGACCACCAGCACAGGTTGGCCGCGCCAATCTTCGATGGCCAATGTGCCTCCGTCGATCGAGTCGAACTCACCGGTCAGCGGCGCCGCCTGAACGGCGCGGCCCAGCAACATCAGGGCAGTCAAAAGCAGCAATCTCATCATGTCTTGTCCTCCCTTTCATCCTGATACGCGCGACTTTGTTGTTCAGATCACTTGCACGACTGCGAGAGCGGTTTGAAATATCGCTTTGCTTTCCACCCCGCAGCCCCCAGATAATGGCGCAAACAATAATTCAGCCGGAGGATCCATGACTCGTTACACCAAAGACCCCACGGCCATTGCTGCGCTTTCGCCCGAAGAGTTCCACGTCACTCAGCGCAGTGGTACGGAACGTCCGGGCACCGGAAAATACCTGAACAACAAAGAACCGGGCATTTATGTGGACATCGTATCAGGTGAACCGCTGTTTGCCTCGACCCATAAATACGAATCCGGGTGCGGTTGGCCCAGTTTCACCAAGCCGATCGTGCACGAACATGTCGAAGAGTTCCGCGATACCACGCATGGCATGATCCGGACCGAGGTTCGCTCGAAACACGGAGACAGCCATCTGGGGCATGTCTTCCCGGACGGTCCGCGTGAACATGGTGGATTGCGGTACTGCATAAACTCCGCCTCGCTTCGGTTCATTCATCGGGATGAGATGGAAGCCGAAGGTTATGGCGAATACCTGATTCATGTGGAGGATATCTGATGACCCAACAACGCGCTGTACTGGCCGGGGGCTGCTTCTGGGGGATGCAGGACCTGATCCGCAAACTGCCGGGCGTGTCGCGTACACGGGTCGGCTATACCGGCGGCGACGTGCCCAACGCGACCTATCGCAACCATGGCACCCACGCGGAAGGGATCGAGATCTGGTTCGATCCGTCTCGGATCAGCTATCGCGACCTGCTGGAATTCTTCTTTCAGATCCATGACCCGACCACGGTCAACCGTCAGGGCAACGATATCGGCATGAGCTATCGATCTGCGATCTACTACGTGGATGACACGCAGAAACAGGTGGCCTTGGACACCATCGCCGACGTGAATGCCAGCGGCTTGTGGCCCGGAAAAGTCGTGACCGAGGTCGAACCTGTCGGAGACTTCTGGGAAGCCGAGCCAGAGCATCAGGATTACCTGGAGCGGATCCCGAACGGCTATACCTGCCACTTCCCGCGTCAGGATTGGGTCCTGCCCAAACGCTCAAGCGCAGCAGAGTAAAGCACCACCTGCCCGGCCCCTCTGAAGCTTTCAGGGGGGCTAGCCTGCGGCCACCCTCGGACGTCCGCTTGCCTCGACCGTGATCAGGGCCTCGACAAAAACATCCTTTGCCTCGACTCGCGCGGTTTTGATGTCACGATCCACGATCACGCGAATGTCTTCTGCGCCGGCTTCTCGTACTGCGCCCTCTGCTTCGGACATCAAAACCTTTTCCAACAGGGCCAGGGCGTCCTCTGACGCGGCGAAATCCTTCGGGCCATCCTCCAGATGCACACGATATCGCCCTTCCGCCGGGGATGTGACCGTGCCCGAGCGACGCAGAGTCAGCCGCCCCACGACAGCACCAATCGCATTGGCCACGCCCGCATGTTCCGGCAGGATCATTCGGCAATGCAGCCGCTCACCTACGGCAGGGTAGTAACTGGGGGCCGACGCCCCAAGGCCCACCACATCCACATTCAAAGCAGCACTCAGCGACAGCAACCCACGGTGTTGTGCCAACCCGCGCTGTGTCAGCACATGACGCGCCAAGTCTTGCGAAGGCAGGCCAAAACCAACCTGTTCTTCGTCAAAAGCAGCCTCTAACAAAGTCAAACTGGTCTGTTCCGTCAATTGATCCACGATCATCTGGGCCAGCGCTTCGGGGGAGTTTGCCAACATATCCCCTGACCCGACCCGTTTGCGCGCCAACAGGTCCAATGCCTTGCGCGCCGCATCGACATCCCAGGCACGAACCCGCCCCAACACGTGGCTGGCATCAGATGGCGTAACCCCCGACACCTGGATGATTCCGCGATCGACAAGGCGCATCAGCGCCCCGTTCTCCATCCGCGACCGCAGCAGGGCGCTCAGGGGCAGAACGTGATCTCCCAGCCTCTCCAACAGGCTTTCTTCCCGCGCACCTACTCCTTCAGCATGGATGCCGGGCACGCGGCGGGCAAAGCGCGTATCATGCTCGCCCACGGTCGTGGCCCGCAATTGTTCATCCAGTACTGAATGCACAACGTCGGGTGCTTCTGATGCGATCAGCGAAACGGGCAACACGCGACGCGGGCCCAGGAAAACACCGCCCCGCAACCCTTCGGTCGCAACATGAACCTGACTGTCGCCGCCCAGACCGTGGGTTCGCATCGCCACGGCTTCGACCATGGTGCGAAACCCACCCACCTGCGCCCCGGCCGGGTCGATCGCGGGCTTTCCGTCCCGGATAAGCGCCACATCAGTGGTGGTTCCCCCGATGTCCGAGACCAGTGCATTCTCCGCTCCGGTAAGCCACCGCGCCCCGACGATAGAAGCCGCAGGCCCGCTGAGGATAGTCTCAATCGGCCGTTCCCGCGCCTGTTCCGCGCTCATCAGGGCGCCATCGCCGCGCACCACCATCATCGGTGCCGAAATCCCCAGCGCGTGCAGCTGATCCTGTGCACGCCCGATCAGGCGGTCGATCATCCCGATCAGCCGCGCATTCAGAACAGCCGTCACGGCGCGTTTCGGACCATTGAGCTTGGCGGACAAATGATGCGAGCAGGTCACTGGCGCCCCGGTTCTTTCCGAGATCATGCGCGCCGCTTCCAACTCATGCGCCGGGTTGCGGGTGGCGAACTGGGCAGCAACCGCAAAGCCGGAAATCCCCTTATGCGAGTCCAAAAAGGCCTCAAGCGCTGCGATATCCAAGGCCGCAGCCTGCCCACCGGAATGGGTATGCCCACCGGCAATCACCAGGGCCGGATCGCCTTTCAACGCCTCTTTCAACCCGTGTTTTTCAAGATCACTGTCCTTGAACCCGATATAGATCAACGCGACACGGCCGCCCTGCCCCTCGACCAGAGCATTCGTGGCCAGCGTCGTCGACAATGACGCCATCGAGATCTGATCCGGCGTGACCTGCGCCTCTGCCAGCACAGACGAGATCGCCTTGCCCACACCAATCGCCAGATCCGCCCGGGTGGTCAGCGACTTGGCCGAGGCGATGACCTCTTTCTCATCCCTGATCAATACCGCGTCGGTATAGGTCCCGCCCGTATCTACCCCCAAAGACACCGTCATCGGGTCCTCCTCACTGTTCGCTGGGGATGGGTGTAGCGGTTATGCACGACACGTCCAGCCTGTTTGCGGCAATTATGACAGTTGTTCCACCGCCCAGCGCGCCGCGTCGGCCACGGTCTCGTCGGGGTCTTCCAACAGACGCTGAGCCACTGCTTTCAATTTCGACTGTCCCGAGTTTCCAATGGCATACAGAACGTTGCGCACGAACCGGTCCCGCCCGATACGTTTGATCGGCGAGCCCGAAAACTTTGCACGAAAAGCAGCATCGTCCAGCGCTGCCAGTTCTTCCAAACCGGGCGCTTTCAGATCGTCCCGGGCGGCATAGCGCATATCGCTCGCGGCGACGGCAAACTTGTTCCATGGACAGGCCGCCAGACAATCGTCGCAGCCATAGATCCGATTGCCCAACTTACCGCGCAGCTCATGGTCGACCGGGCCTTTATGTTCAATGGTCAGATAGGAAATGCACCGCCGTGCATCCAGTTGATACGGGGCCGGAAACGCATCGGTCGGGCAACTGTCCAGACAGGCGCGGCACGACCCGCAATGATCGATCTCTGAATTGTCTGCTGGCAGGTCCAGAGTAGAAAAAACAGACCCTATAAAGGCCCAATTTCCCCATTCGCGGCTTACAAGATTGGTATGCTTGCCCTGCCACCCCAGTCCGGCGGCATATCCCAGCGCCTTCTCGGGAACCGGCGCGGTATCGACAAATACCTTCACCTCGCCTCCGGCTTCGGCAATCAGCCATCGCGCCAACCGCTTCAGCCGCTTCTTGACCAGATCATGATAGTCCTTGTTCTGCGCATAGACCGAAATTGCACCACGATCCGGGTGTTTCAGAATCTCCGTCGGGTCATGTTCCGGCGTATAGCTTTCGGCCAACATGACCACCGATTGCGCCTCGGGCCAAAGGGCGGCAGGATCGCCACGCCAATGTGTGCGTTCGGCCATCCATCCCATTTGCCCGTGGTATCCGGCGTCCAGATATGCCCGCAAGCGTTTCGGCACCTGTGGAACATCCCAAGGGCGGCACACGCGACAGGCAACAAACCCCTCTGCCAAGGCTTGTTGCACCAGCTTTTCCTTAAGATCCGATCCGCTCTTCATCTGGCCAAAAATATCCTCGGGGGGAATCGCGCCCACGGCGCGATGGGGGGCAGACGGCCCCCCTTGCGCACCCTATCAGAAATCCAGATCAGCGTAATGGGGCGGCGGTCGGAACCCTGGCACCTGATCCGCCAGAATTGACCGAAATGCCGGTCGAGACTTGATCTTGGCATACCAGTCCTTGACCACCTGACTGCGGTTCCAGTCCACGTCCGAGATGTAATCCAGCGAAGACAGATGCGCGGCGGCCGCGAAATCCGCCAATGTCATCTGATCCCCGGCCAACCAACGGCGGTGATCCAGCAGCCATGCCATGTAATCCAGATGGTACTTGATCGCCTTGGCACCTTGTTTGACATTCTTGCTGTCCGGATACCCCTGCCCTGTCACCTTTTTGTTCACTCGCTCATACAACAGCTTCGATGTCACCTCGTGGTGAAACTTGTCGTCAAACCACCCGACCAGCCGTCGCACTTCGAACCTGGCTTCGGGGTTTTTCGGCATCAAAGCTGGCTCAGGCCGGGTTTCTTCGATGTATTCGCAGATGGCCGCGCTTTCCGACATGATCTGGCCGTCCAGACGCAAAACGGGTACTTTTCCCGCCGGGTTGCGCCGCAGAAAGTCGGGATCCTGTTCCCAGTATCGCTCTTCTACCAGCTCAACCTCGATCTTCTTCTCCGCCAGCGACAGACGGACCTTGCGGCAATACGGAGAGAGGGGAACGTGAAACAGACGCGCCATGGACTTCCATTCGAACCAGTGAATACCCGACAGATTTACCCTTGGCAGATAGCGGGTTTCAATCCTCGAAACAATCCGCGCGACCATCTGCGCGGATGGTGGCCGCCCCATCGAGGATTGAAGCCGCCCGTCTGCGGGTGTGCGCAGTCGGGTCCGTGACCGACCGGTTGCGCGGGGACGGCAGGATTGCGGCAATCCGTGCCGCCTGAACCGAAGTCAGCTTTGCCGCGCTGGTGTTGAAATAGCGTTGCGCCGCAGCTTCGACCCCAAACACGCCATTTCCGGTTTCGGCGACATTCAGATACACCTCAAGAATACGCTGCTTGCTCCAGAATATCTCAACCAACGGCGTGATCGAGGTTTCCAAAGCCTTGCGCACCCAGCTGCGGCCCTGCCAGAGGAACACATTCTTCACCACCTGTTGCGTGATGGTCGACGCACCGCGACTTCCGCCATCCTCAAGCGCATCGCGAATGGCTTCAACGTCAAATCCCCAATGCAGACAGAAATTTGCGTCCTCAGCCGCCACAACCGATCTTGCCATGATCGGGGCCATGTCCTCGATCGGCACCCATTCGCGTTCAACCTTTCCCAGCCGGCGCCATTCCGACCAGATGGTATGAGTCACGGGCGGGTTCACGACCGAATAAACCAGGACCAGAGCAACCACGAGACACACGACTGCCATGGCCGCGCGCGCTACCCAGCGGCGAATCTGCCGCGCCACCGGTACTTTCTTTCTGGATGCCTTGCTTTTTTTACCGCCGGATTTGCGGGCTGCTTTCTTCGCCATGCCTCAGCTATACGACGCAGGGTTCCGGTTTGAAACGGCCTAAATCGCGAAAACACGCGCCTCGCGCGGATGAACGATCGGGCGCGCGGTTTTCAGCGACATCGGATCAAGCCCTGCCAACTCGGGAAACAAGTGCAGCACCTCGCTTTGCGTTTCACGATCCGAGGCCGACAACGCGTGCCCGGGGTAATAGCTTTCACTTTTTGCTCCGTTGGCGATGACGATCTCATGCTGTTTGAACAAGAGGTGGAAATATTCAACCTCACCGCCCTCGACCCGTGTCACCGTGTCACCGTTGACCAGAGTATGCGCCGGAACCAGCGCTTCGGTATGGCCGAACAGATAGGACGCCTGCCAGTCTTCGATCAGCATCCGATGCTGCGGTGAAACCAGCAAGGGGCGATCCAGACCAAACACCCCGGCATCGAAACGGATTGGGGCCAATTTACCTTCGGCTGCGACGGTTGTACACCCGACCCAGATCAAGGGTTGTGGTCCGTGATCCACCGTGATGACCAGATCACCAGCCTTCAAACCCTCAACCGCGCGCTCACCTTCCGGTGTGGCGATCATGGTCCCGGCCGTAAAGCACGGCGGCCCAAGGTTACCGACATTCAGCGGGCCTGACGTGTTGACAAAAGTGGTCGACACCAGCGTTCCGGGCTGCAGCACCTGGCCGTCTGTGGGGGTGAAAGCCCGCGACCCATCAGCAAGGTAGAACGTGGTTCCTGTATAGGTCACGTTCCCAACGCCTGACACGTTGATCGTTACGGTATCGCCTGGCCAGGAATTTGTAACGTCTTGCCCGTTGACCGTGTCACCACTGGGTGCGTCAATAAGATTGTCATCATTCGCATCAGTCAGGGTGAAATTGCTGACCGCGACGGCCGTTCCCGCTGGTGGCGGGCTTGCGGGATCAAAGGTGAAGAACTGATCGCGATATGTCGTTGGCATCCTGTTGCCCCTACTCTGTCACCATTAGAAACCGAAACAGGCAATGGCTATCACTACAAGGTGAAAAAAGCATGGCGAAATTCGGAAGAACAGGCAAGAATCCCACCGAAACCTCACAAAAACTGTGGCCCCGCGTGCTGCAAATGGCACGCGGGACCGGTTTTTTGGTGGAATTTTGGCTTACTCCGCCGGAACTGCCGTGGCTTCTTCGCTCAGCGGGTGGCTGAGTTTGTTGAGCATTTCTTTGGGACAAACCTGTAAGAAGTTGCCCTTTTCCACATCCCAATGCTGGAGAATATCCGCAGCCTTGCGGCTGTAAGTCTCCTCGGCGTGACGCGTGATCAGGGCTTTCAATTGATCCACCCAATGGTCCACGGTGACCGGGCAGGTCACAAGCGTTTCCTTGTTCATCAACGCTTCGGCCTTGCCTTCAGGATCATACAGATATGCCATGCCACCGGTCATCCCGGCACCGAAATTGGCCCCGATATCACCAAGAATCACGGCCACACCGCCGGTCATGTACTCACACCCGTTCGAGCCACATCCTTCAACCACAACTTTGGCGCCCGAGTTGCGCACGGCAAACCGTTCACCCGCGCGGCCGGCCGCAAACAGATGGCCGTCAGTTGCACCGTAGAGAACCGTGTTGCCGATGATTGTGTTGTCGTCTGCCTTCAGCGGGCTGACCTGCGGCGGGCGCACAACGATCGTGCCGCCAGACAGGCCCTTGCCAACATAGTCATTGGCATCCCCCGACACTTCCAGCTTCAGACCCGGGGCAGCGAAAGCCCCCAGAGACTGACCGGCCGAACCCTGGAGTTTCACGTGCAGGTGGTCATCCTGGAACGTGTTCCGCATGCCGAAGTTCTGCACAATGTGGCTGGAAATACGGGTTCCGACAGTGCGGTGCGTGTTCTGGATGGCATATGACAACTGCATCTTCTCGCCGTCCTTCAGGAACCGTGCCGCATCGCGCACGATCTCGGCATCCAGCGTGTCGGGCACGGCGTTGCGGTCCTTGTCGCGATTGTACACGATGTTATGCGCACCATCGACGGTGATCAGCAGCGGGTTGAGATCCAGATCGTCCAAATGTGCCGAACCCCGGCTAACCTGCGCCAGCAGATCGGCCCGACCGATGATTTCATCCACGGAACGCGCGCCAAGGCTGGCCAGCAGCTCGCGCACTTCCTGCGCGTAGAAGGTGATCAGATTCACCACCTTGTCCGCGTTGCCGGTGAACTTGGCACGCAGCGATTCATCCTGCGTGCAAACGCCGACGGGGCAGGTGTTCGACTGGCATTGACGCACCATGATACAGCCCATCGCGATCAGGGCGGCGGTGCCGATGCCGTATTCCTCGGCCCCCATCATCGCCGCCATGACGATGTCGCGCCCGGTGCGCAGGCCGCCATCGGTGCGCAGAGTCACCCGGTCGCGCAGGTTGTTCATCGCCAGAACCTGATGCGCCTCGGTCAGGCCCATCTCCCAAGGCAGACCAGCATATTTGATGCTGGTCGCGGGTGAGGCACCCGTACCGCCATTGTGACCCGAAATCAGGATAATATCCGCTTTCGCCTTGGCCACACCGGCAGCAATCGTGCCAACGCCCGAAGACGCCACCAGTTTCACCGTCACCTTGCAGCGCGGGTTGATCTGTTTCAGGTCATAGATCAGCTGCGCCAGATCCTCGATCGAGTAGATGTCATGATGCGGCGGCGGAGAAATCAGCGTAACGCCCTTGGTGGAATGCCGCAAACGCGCGATCAGGTCGGTGACCTTCATGCCCGGCAGCTGGCCGCCCTCGCCCGGTTTCGCACCTTGGGCAACCTTGATTTCCAGCTCTTCGCACTGGTTCAGGTATTCGGCGGTCACACCAAACCGGCCCGAGGCCACCTGCTTGATCTTGGCCGAGGGGTTGTCGCCATTCGGCTCCGGCACGAAGTGTGCAGGATCTTCACCACCTTCACCCGAGTCGGATTTCGCTCCGATCCGGTTCATGGCCACGTTCAGCGTCTTGTGCGCCTCGGGGCTGAGCGCGCCCAGTGACATGCCCGGCGTGACGAAACGCTTGCGGATTGAGGTGATCGATTCCACCTCTTCAATCGGCACCGGTTTGCCCAATGGTTTGAAATCCATCAGGTCGCGCAGATGGATCGGCGGGTTCGATTGCATCTTGGCAGAATACTGTTTCCACAGCTCATAGGACGCCTTGTTGCACGCCATCTGCATCATATGCATCGAGGTCGCTTCCCACGCATGGGTTTCACCCGATTGCCGCGCCTTGTAGAAACCACCGATCGGCAACACGTCCAGACCACTGTTCCAGCCCTTGGCGTGGATTTCTTCGGCCTTTGCCTGAATACCGGTGACGCCGATGCCGGAAATACGGCTGGTCATACCCGGGAAGTACTCGGCGACCATCGCGCGGCTCAGGCCTACAGCCTCGAAATTCAGACCTCCACGATAAGACGAGATCACCGAAATTCCCATCTTGGCCATGATTTTCAACAGGCCTTGGTCGATGGCTTCGCGGTAGCGCGCAACATTTTCGGTCAGGGTGCCGTCCAGCAGCCCACGATCGATGCGATCGGCCAGCGAGTCTTCGGCCAGATAGGCGTTCACAACGGTCGCGCCACAGCCGATCAGAACCGCAAAGTAATGCGGATCGACACATTCAGCCGAGCGTACGTTCAAGGAACAGAACGTCCGCAGGCCCTGACGGGTCAAGTGTGAGTGCACTGCGCTGGTGGCAAGGATCATCGGCATCGCCACACGATCTTCACCCGAGTTCATGTCGGTCAGCACCAGATGCCCTGCGCCGGACCGGACAGCCTCTTCAGCTTCGGCTCTGACACGGGCCAAAGCAGCGCTCAGCGCGCCTTGACCAGGCTCAAAGCTGCAATCGATCTCGGCCAGCGGAGCATTGAGGTTCCCAACCAGTTCATCCCATTGTGCGTTTCCGACAAAGGGGCTTTCCAGAACGATGATCTCGGTCTGGCTGCTGTCCTCATCCAGCACGTTCTTCAGGTTCCCGAACCGGGTTTTCAAGGACATGACGCGGTATTCGCGCAAACTGTCGATCGGCGGGTTGGTGACCTGGCTGAAATTCTGCCGGAAGAAATGGCTGAGCGGGCGGTATTGCTTGGACAGAACCGCCGAGGGCGTATCGTCACCCATGGACGCCAGCGCTTCTTTGCCATCTTCAGCCATAGGCGCAAGAATCTGCTCCAGCTCTTCGACTGAATAGCCTGCCGCGATCTGGCGCTTGCGCAGATCTTCACCCGAAAAAATCGGCTTTTCGGTCACGCCTGCCAACGCCTCGTCCAGATCGTTGATCTTGCCGACCCATTCGCCAAACGGCAATGCGCTCGCCAGTTTGTCCTTGATCTGCTTGTCGCGGTACAGCTTGCCCTTTTTCATATCGACGGCCAGCATCTGACCGGGGCCCAGCGCGCCTTTTTCGGTCACTGTGGACTCATCAATCGGCACCATGCCGGCCTCGGATCCTGCAATGACAAGACCATCGCCAGTCACGACGTAACGCATCGGACGCAGGCCGTTACGGTCCAGCCCGGCACAGACCCAGCGGCCATCGGTCATGGCCAGCGCAGCCGGGCCATCCCAGGGCTCCATCACCGAGTTGCAGTAGGAATACATATCGCGCCACGCCTGCGGCAGTTCCACCGCCTGCTTGGACCAGCTTTCCGGAACCAGCATGGTTTTCGCCATCGGGGCCGAGCGGCCCGCGCGCACCAGAACCTCAAAAACCGAGTCCAATGCTGCCGAATCCGACGAACCTCCGGCGATGATCGGTTTGATATCCTCGGCATAATCCCCAAACGTCGAGGACGCCATGCGGATCTCGTGGCTTTTCATCCAGTTGATGTTGCCTTTCAGCGTGTTGATCTCACCATTATGCGCCAGCATGCGGAAGGGCTGCGCCAGCCACCATTGCGGGAAAGTGTTGGTGGAATAGCGCTGGTGATAGATTGCGAAGGCGGATTCAAACCGTTCGTCCATCAGATCGGGATAGAAGACGGCAACCTGCTCGGCCAGCATCATGCCCTTGTAGATGATCGAACGGCAGGACAGCGACGCCAGGTACAGCCCGGAAATACCGGCAGCCGAGGCGGCCTTTTCAATACGGCGACGAATGACATAGAGCTCGCGCTCGAAGGTTTCTTCGTCCACGCCCTTGGAATTCGAGATCAGGATCTGCTCGATCTCGGGCCGGGTGGCGTTGGCTTTTTCACCCAGGCAGGTGACATCGACCGGCACATGACGCCAGCCGTAGATGTAATAGCCCATGCGCAGAACTTCGGTTTCCACGATGGTCCGGCACTGTTCCTGTGCGCCAAAGTCGGTGCGCGGCAGGAAAACCTGACCAACGGCGATCAGTTCATCCAACTTGGGCTCGTGGCCTGTGCGCCTGATCTGATCGTAGAAAAACGACACCGGAATCTGCACGTGAATGCCCGCGCCATCGCCGGTCTTGCCGTCCGCATCAACCGCGCCGCGGTGCCAGATCGCCTTGAGTGCGTCGATACCGGCGTCCACAACCTTGCGCGATGCTTTCCCATCCACGGACACAACGAGACCCACGCCACAGGAAGAATGCTCTTCTTCCTCGGAATAGAGACCATTTTCAGCCATCCATTTGCGCTTGGCTTCTTCGGCCCGCACCCAATCGGCATCATATTTGGTCATTGGCTGTCTCCTTCGTCAGAGGGGGCATACATGGCTTCGACCTCGGCTTTGGTCATCTGCCGGCGTTCGCCTTCGAACGCGTAGCCCTCGGGCTTTTTGTCGATGTAAAGTTCAAGTTTCAGCGGATTGCCTGCGGCGTTGTCGAACAGGCCGGCCGCCATCTGTGTCTGGCCGTGCATCTCGCCCGGAAGCGTGATCCGATACCAAAGCGCCGAGCCACAATCGGCGCAAAAGGCGCGCTCGGCCCAGTCAGAGGAAGTGAAGGTTTTGACCGGGCCAAGCGCGGCATAGCCTTCTTCGGCCTGAAACGTCACAAGCATGGAACTGGTCCAGCGGCGGCATTGGTCGCAATGGCACGCCCCAAGCGCATCCCGCGCCGGAGTTGCCGTCACCGTGACCGCGCCACACATGCATTGGCCTTGCAATTCAGGCATTTCAAACCCTCCTGGTCGCCGGGATTACTCAGCCGCAACGGCAGATTTCGCATTGAAGCGTTCGATGATCGTATCAGCGCAGTCACGACCGTCCCGAATCGCCCAGACCACCAGCGAGGCACCGCGCACGATGTCACCGATTGCATAGACTCCGTCCATTTCGGTCTCGCCGGTTTGGAACGCCGCCTTGATCGTACCCCAGCGGGTGACCGGCAGGTCGGGTTGTCCGAACAGCGTGGGCAGGTCTTCAGGTTCGAATCCAAGCGCCTTGATCACAAGATCGGCTTCTTCGACATAGTCCGCGCCCTCGATGACTTCGGGGGCCTGACGACCGGACGCGTCTGGCTGTCCCAGGCGCATCTTCTGAACGATAACACCCTTGACCGTGTCTTCACCCGTGAACCCTTTGGGTGCGCTGAGCCATTCGAAGATCACACCTTCTTCTTCGGCGTTCTGTGTTTCACGCTGTGATCCCGGCATGTTGGCGCGGTCCCGGCGATACAGACATTTGACAGAAGTCGCGCCCTGGCGGATCGAAGTGCGGACGCAATCCATCGCGGTGTCACCGCCGCCAATCACGACAACTTTCTTGCCGTCGGCGTTCAAGCGACCGTTGTCGAATTCTTCGACCTCGTCGCCAAAGCTCTTTCGGTTCGAGGCCGTCAGGAAGTCGATTGCCTTCTCGATCCCGGCCAGACCGCTGCCCGGCATTGCCAGGTCGCGCGACTTGTAGACACCGGTCGCAATGATAACGGCATCATGCCTGGCCCTGATTTCCTGGAACTTGGCCGCGTCCACGTCGCAGTTCAGAACAAACTCGACCCCACCATCTGCCAGCAGGTCATTGCGGCGCTGAACAACGTCTTTTTCCAGCTTGAAACCCGGAATGCCATACATCAGCAGACCACCGGCCCGGTCATAACGGTCGTATACCGTGACCTGGATACCAGCCTGGCGCAGCATATCCGCGGCGGCCAATCCACCGGGGCCTGCACCAATGATACCCACGCTTTCAGCGCGCTCGACCGATGGAGCGACCGGCTGGACCCAGCCTTTTTCCCATGCGGTATCCGTTATGTATTTCTCGATCGAACCAATCGTGACCGTTCCATGGCCCGACTGTTCGATCACGCAGTTGCCCTCGCACAGGCGGTCCTGTGGACAGATGCGCCCGCAGATCTCGGGGAAGGTATTGGTGGCCTGGCTTACCTGGTAGGCTTCTTCCAGACGTCCGGTCGCAGTCAGGCGCAACCAGTCGGGAATATTGTTGTGCAACGGGCAATGCGACTGGCAGTAAGGAACACCGCATTGGCTGCACCGACTCGCCTGTTCGGCTGCTTTTTCAGCGGCGAACTCGGAATAGATCTCGTCAAAGTCGTCCTTGCGGTCATTGGCAGCACGCTTTTCCGGCATGACGCGGTCGATCTGCACAAATTTCAGCATCGGTTGCTTGGCCACGGGTCAGACTCCATGAATTGGCTAGGTTCCGTTTCTTTACGGGATGAACTTTTGGATGAAAAGTCAATTATACTGACCTAAATTAAAAAAATGCAGCGCGCCTTTAAGAAAAAGGAAAAATAATTGGAAATTTTAGATCCGATTCGGACCTATATGCGCGCTTTCCTTTTTTCCATCGCCCTTATACCCATAACCCACAAAGAACACGTGGCAGCAGCACGGCAGGGCAGATGAGTTTGTTTCACCTGATTCTCGTAGCAATCATTCAGGGAATCACTGAGTTTTTGCCCATATCTTCATCCGGTCACCTGATCCTGCTACCCAACCTGTCGGGGTTGCAGGACCAGGGTCAAGCCATTGATGTCGCGGTGCATGTGGGAACCCTGGGCGCCGTGGTGCTGTATTTCTGGCCGGATGTGAAACAGGCCATTGCCGGGTTGCCGCGCGCGCTGACCGGACGCGCGGATACACCGCAGGCCCGGCTTGCTCTGGGCCTGATCGTTGCAACTGTTCCTACCGTGATCGCGGGCCTCATTCTGCATGTCACCGGGTTGAGCCAGGCCATGCGCTCGATCACGGTCATCGGATGGACAATGCTGGGTTTCGGTCTGCTGCTGTATTGGGTGGATCAGAAGGCTCCTGAAACCAAAGGGGCCGAAAACTGGGGAATACGCGACGCGCTCATCATGGGTCTGTGGCAGGTTCTTGCCCTGATCCCTGGCACGTCCCGTTCCGGGATAACCATAACCGGCGCGCGGCAATTGGGATACACCCGTGAAGACGGCGCGCGGATTGCCATGCTGATGTCGATCCCGACAATCCTGGCGTCGGGCACTCTGCTGGCATTGGATGCCGTGCGCGGGGCCGATATGCAACTGGCCCGGGATGGGGCCATTGCGGCACTGTTTGCCTTTCTTTCGGCCCTGCTAGCACTTAGCTTGATGATGCGGCTTCTGCGCAGCGTCAGCTTCACACCCTACGTCATCTACCGTGTCATTCTAGGCCTGATACTTTTGATCATGGCCTACAGCTGATCAGATGCGCAGGTTTTTGGCCGAGTTCTGAATGTCGTCATACTGACCCGAGGGGCGGAACTTCCACAGGTATTCCGGCAGCACCGATTCCAGCGTGGTCGGTTCAATCCCAAGATCTGCAAATGACTTGGCACCCTCGGCGACAACATTGTCATGGCGCAGGTTCTTGAGCTGGTCGCGGGTCAAAATGTTGTTGGGGAACAGCTGGAAGCTGACAAACTTAACCATGTCCAGCACACCGGCCATAATCCGGGCAACAAAGAACGGCAGACCGATGATGACGCGGCGACGGTGAATCACTTCAAGCATTTGCTGCATCAGGGCGCGGAAGGTTTTCACCTCGGGACCGCCAAGCTCGTAGATACCCGGCTCTGCCTGTCCCAGAACACCTTTGACGGCAGCCTGCGCCACATCGTCTACATAAACCGGCTGGAATTTTGTCTCGGCCCCGACCAAAGGCAGGAACGGTCCCAGGCGGGTCATTCCGGCGAAACGGTTGAAGAACTGGTCTTCGGTGCCAAAAATCACCGAAGGACGCAGGATCACGGCATTTGGCATATGCTTCAAAACGCCCGCTTCGCCATGTGCTTTGGTCCGGGAATACGCGCTGGCTGAATTCGCATCTGCACCGATGGCCGAGATATGTACCATCCTTTTGATGCCCTGCTCGGCCGCCAAACGCGCGATGCGTTCAGCTCCTTCGGTCTGTACGGTATCAAAACCGTTCTTGCCAAGCTCGTTCAGCACACCCACGCAGTTCACAACCGCATCGGCGCTCTGCATCGCCAGCGCCACCGAGGCATCATCCCGGATATTGCACAGCACCGGTTCGACCTGACCCACGGCACCATAGGGTTTGACGAACATGGCCTCGTTCGGGCGACGTACGGCTACCCGGACACGCCAACCCTCTCTCGCCATGCGCCGCGCGATGTAGCGACCGACAAATCCCGATCCGCCAAAAATCGTCACCAGTTTCGACATGAGAGGGCTCCTGCTGAGAAATTGCGCCCTAGAACTAGCGCCCGCAGGCCGGGCAAACAAGGCGCTAATTCGCCGCGACAGTGTTGAAAATCATGGGCTGAAAACACCGGCCGGGAACCGAAATAAAAAAACTTCAAAAAATCTCACCGAATCTGGTTGACGCCCCCCACGACTAGGCTTAAACGCCCCTCCACGACACCTGCCCAGGTGGCGGAATTGGTAGACGCGCTAGCTTCAGGTGCTAGTGTCCGTATGGACGTGGAGGTTCGAGTCCTCTCCTGGGCACCACATCTCAACGCAAAGCATTGAAAAACAATCGGTTCTTTGAGCCGTGATTGTGTATCCCCTAATTTATCCCCTAAATTTTCGTTGATGCTACCATGTTTTAGTCTGTGGCTATTCCATTTGCGGCTATGTGTTCGCCGTAGTAGATGCGCGTTGATTGAGCACCGCAAACCCCATAGAAAATGAAACTATGCCGACTGAATTTTTGGAGCTCGGACCAAAAAACAGCAAGAGCAACCATTCTTTTTGGACACGTCCTTGGTGCGCCGATGGATTCCCCAGCAATGACAGCAATCGCCAATGCGATGGCCGAACAGGATCTCAGAGTAGTTCGATTTGTATTCTCCTACATGGCAAATCGATGAGCAGAGGGCACCAGAAAGCCCCCGCCACGCGCCGACAAACTTAACTCAGAGTACCTAGCTGCAATAAATGCACTCCATATCGATGGCCCGCTGATCATCAGCTGGAAGTCGATTGGCGAGCGTGTCGCGAGTATGATTGCGGATGAGCTGTTTGAAGCGGATCGCATCGCTGGGTTACTCTGGCACCAATATCGGCCACGGCTTGCCAGAGGCAAGATCGGGATGGCGCGGCTCACCTTCCGGCGCGCCGTTTTCATCGCGCACCCTGTCGATTTCTTGAAGCACGCGCGCGGCTGCATCGCGGGGCCCGCCGTCCGTGGTCATCGCCAAGAGCTTCTTACGAAGCTCGGCTGCCGCGACGGGCACCACGTCGAATGCACCGCGCCATTGTTCGGATGGCACGTGCTCCGTGACAGTTCCCTCAATGGTTCGCCATGAAATCAATGAGCGCTGAAGCCTGTTCTCTAACTCTACAAGTAGAAGCAGTCCGTCGGGTTCGCCGCTCTCGGCTACGGCGTTTGCCAGCAGCGGCAACGCCTTTGGCGAAATGCCTTCTTTCAGAAGGCCGTATGCGTAGTCGCGCAGTTCTGAATGCGCGTTCAGCAAACCGGCGATTTCCTGCGACGTATACCAGCTATCGCGGCCGTCGATCTTGCCTTCCAACGCCAAATCAAGATAGCGGCGAGCCGAAGCGAGTGTGTGCTGACGCCGAACTGCGTCGCGCCATGCTCTATTGCCGCAGAAAGCGGTGTCATTTTCCGCGAGCCGGAAAAGCGCTTCTTCGATCTCGGGCGACTGTACGTTCTCGCATGCTCGGATCATTTCTTCCAGGAAATGCGGCTCGCGCTGCCGGGGTGGCAATGCCGCTATCGTGTCGGCAAGCTGCGCGGGATGGTCGGTGAATGGCAGTAGAAGGAGCCAGGCCTTCAATTGCCATCCCTCATCCAGTATCCAAGCGTGCTTCTTGGCATCCTCGAACACATCATCAATTCCGGCTTGCACAATTCTGAATGGGATTGTTTCGCCCGAGAGGACCAGATTCAGCACCAGCTTCGCCCGCACCGCTTGCGGCGCGATCGACAAGAGCGCGTTTATCGTGTCAGCTCGCACGCCATGCGGAAGACGTACGGCCTGAGTCGCCAGTGTGACTGCATGCTTCTTTTGCGCCTCGTTTGCGCCCTCGTCGATGAACGGCGCAATGGCCTCGAATATTGCCTCTGCTTCGTTGCAGGTCAGTGTGGCGCAGCGGGCGCGCGCCGCGCGCATTTCTTCCACGCGAGAAAAATCCACGCTCCCCGGGAAGCGGCGGTCACCCTTGGGCTCGTTTGCGAGAATCCATTGCATCTTGAGCACGAGTGCGGCCGCTTCGCCGAATTGCTCGTCAGGCAAATAGCTGATCATTAGCGTCGTCGTTTCCGGCGCTTTGATCTCCGTGAAGGCTTGCTGATACGTGTTAGTGTAAACCATACGCGCTTCGTTCGTTGCCTCGCCCTGCCGCCAGTGCTCGGCCTCGGCCTGCAGGCGGAACGCCCGGTAGCGGCGCAATTCGTTATCGAGCAGCTGCTTGAGCATCCGCAACAACGCGACAGACGGGAAATGGCCGATCAGATCAGCCACTGCTGACAGTTGGCCTCGTGTTGCAGCATCACCGCTGGCGATCAGTCGCTCGCCCCATTGCTCAGCCAACTGCGAAACCGTCGCCTTCGCATCCTGGAGAAATGGTCGTGCCTTGTCGCCTTCCTCATCGCGGCGACACAGCAGTTTCGCCAGTTCGCAAATTTCTTCATTGTTCGCTGCTGCCGCGCGTTCCTGGACGGCGGCGGCAAGGCTCGCGCCAGGCACGTGTGCGATGCTATCGCAGAGGCAGTAATATCGATCGCTCAGACTTTTCTCGTATCGGTTAAGTTTCTTGATCTCGGCAAAGAGGGCGAGCTTGGTATCGATGAGTTTGCCAACGCTGACGGGACCAAGGACTGACGCAGCAGCCTCGGCGCGGCTATCCATGCGTTCATGTGGGGCGAGCACCATCTCCAAAAGGGCGTCGTCTTCAACGACGATACCAGACGCGGCCAAGATGTTATCCGCGCCGAAAAACAGTTCGCGTCCCTCGCGAAGTCGCTTGAGCAATCCCAGCGCGACCGCTTGATGGTATTGCTTGCAGGCTTCGTAGATTAATCCTGCTTCGCCGTCCTGCTTTCGTTGAATTTCAATGGTCGCAACAAGCTCGGTCAGTTCCGCGCTATGATCCTTGCCGTCGCGCGCGTACACAAGCGCGCGCAAGCGCTCGTAACCAGAAACCTCCGGCTGCACGCGAGCGCGCGCAGCTGCGAGCCGCTGCTGTACAGCATTGTCGTCAATCTCTTCGAGGTGGCCCTTCCGGTAAATTAGGTCAAAGGTTTCATCACTTGCCGTACTCAAGACGTCTGCGACATGGCGGTCGGCGCGACGGAACGACATTACGTCCACGGCGGTGGCCATCAGATCAGGGTCTGCAGAGTTCTTCGCGATGAAGACGGCAAGGTCGAGTCCGTCTACGCCGCTTCCATATGCAATCTCTGAAACGATCGTCTTCCGCACTTTCCCCGGCAGCGTGAGGATGTCCTCAGCAGCATCCGGTCCGAGAACCGAAGGGCGAAATAGGCGTGCAGCCCGCAAAGCCGGTAAGCTTTTCTGGTCGTTTTCGCTCGTAATGAGTGGCCACACCAAATCGCGAAACTCTGAGCGGCCCGACGTAATCATGAAACGCACAGAACGATCAAGCTTGCCTGGTGTGTGCCAGCGCCGTACGAGGTTCTGGATTGGTTGGGAAATCTGAGCCCAAACTGTATCCGTCGCGCGGAAGATCATTTCTGCCGCTAAGATTGGATCGACCTCGAAGGCAGTTAGGATTGTCAGACCGCAAGCAAGCTGTTGACGCGCGTCGCCGCGCGCCATCCGCTCCACTGCGAATAGGATCGGCTCTTCCCAGGACGTTAGGTTTAGGATGTCTACCTTCAGCTTCTGAAGCGCCTCCGAGTCGACGACGCAATCGAGCATCGCACGTTCGACATTATTGGAGGCGTACCATTCTTGGAACTGCTGGTGCTGGAACGAATATCCAGCGGGCTCGCCCGTACGGACCAGAACATGATGGCTCACGAGCGCATCTAGAACTTCGGTGTTTTGCAGCTTGATCGTGAGCTGGCCGTCCTCGACGAGCAAGTCGCCCGTCTGCGCGACGGAGCGGCGTGCGTTCGCCTCCGGAATAAATGTGTTCGCGGCATCCGTGGCCGTCACCGCCAGCGCGCTCAGAAACTCGGTCTGGAGGCCCTTGACGGCTTCGTTCAGCAGCTCGGCGTGATCGGCTTGCTGTTCGTGCGCCCGAACAAAGCGGCGTAGGATTTCCTCTTTTGTCTTCGGAAATGGATGGCCATCTGGCAACGAGAGCAACGCAGTCAGATAAAGGGGGATGCTGATCAACTCGCGCACCCCTGACGTGCGCCATGCTTGATCGACAATGCGCGCTCCGTCGTCGCCGCGCAATTCCCGCGCGATTGCCATTTGCTCCGCTTCAACGAGTGGCTGAAGCTTTACAGCCTTACCTTCGAAGGGAACGTCGAGCGACTGCTTCCGCGTCGACACGAAGAGTCCAAGCTCTGGCAAATCTGCCTGAATGCGCTTCAGTTCAGCGGTCGCGCGCCGGCGCGCTTCAACGTCGAGTTCGTTCCAGCCGTCGAGTAGAAGGTAAACGCCCGGTTTTTGTGCTACTGCGCGGAAATCGTCTTCGGTGATCTTTCCGCGAAAGGTCGAACGGCCCAGAACGGAATCGATAAACGTCTTGTTTTCGGTTCCCCAATCCGCAAGCGGAACGAAGATGGGCGTTTCGCCTTGAGCGATTAAACCCTCCGCAACTTGGAGCAGCGTCGAGGTCTTCCCCATGCCGGGCGGCGCGACTAGGACCAGATCGCCAAGTTCACTCAAGGCGCGTGCGAGCGCTGTTGTCTGCACGGGCTTGTCCAGCGCCGCCATCTGGACGGTCAAGGCCACGTCCGTCAACGGCCATTTCTCAGAGCGTCGGAAGACGTCAACATCAGCCGAGGCCGACTCATGCAAGCGTCTTTCAGGTTCGCCTTTCGAGATTTTGGCAGGCTGAGCGGCATCATCATAGAGAACGCTGCGATGAGAATGCGCTTCTGCCTCCTTCTTCCAGCAACGCAGAAGTTCAACGGTGAACTTTGGGTCGTCCGAGTCGACCGACCTTGCGTGTAGCTTGCACATCCAAATCCCGTTTTTCGCCGATCGACGTTCGGCCTCGCTCATTCCGGGGTCATAGCGGGGACCACCCGGCGCCGCGGCACAGATATGAGACGCTTCACCTAGCATGATTTCGCCGTCGCCATCTGAAGTCGCGCCGACCGTTGGGCGCCTGCATTCTGGGTCTGAGCAAAGCCATCCAGAGCGCTTCGCGATCTGGAGCTTTGTCTTCTGCTTGAAATCGTCTCTGTTGGTTCTGCTTGCCATCAGGTTTTTTCCGCCTTTTGGCGTTAGTTTTTCACAGCTACCGCAACTGGTTGGCTGCAATTGCACCAGAGCTTGAACGCACAGTGCTTATCGATCAAAGGGGTCGTAATAGCTAGTTTCTCTGGTTGTTTATTTTTGCATCTATGCCAGTAGCGTCCAAGTTGGCTCCTTCTCAGGCTGCCTTGAATGGTTCCCCATTTCCTAACCGTATTTTCACCTTTTCCGCAGAAAATGATCGCTCCCAGCCCTCAACAGCCGCCCAATATAATCACACCATCAAACCGTGGGATCAAACACTTAGTATCCATTTGTGTTTGTTAAACTCTTTCTGTTTAAGAAAGAAAAGTGTTTGGAGGCGTCCAATGACAGAGCGCGGCAGGTTGAAAGTAACATTGATAGTTATCTTGGTGGCGGTATCTGCCATCGGCTACTGGGCATTCCAAAGCCAGAGAGCTTCTAAACAACTTGCTGAGCAGTTGAGGGTTGACGCCGAAACGCGTCGTTTGTCCGAACGTCAAGCTGAGCGTGAAGCGCTTGAAAGCTGGCTAGCCGAAATGACAGAAGAGGATTTTCAGGAAGTCGGCAAAAAATGCGCCGAAGCCGTTACCAGCGAACTGGAAGACAGAAATTCGATTGGCTGGGGCTTCGTAGACTGGAATCCCTATGATTTCTCTTCCATCAAGACCTCAGTCGAAATGGGTTTGAGACTAACAGCTTTTGGGTCGGAAACATCTGGCCTTGCACTGACAGAGGATCAGATACCCGTCTTAATCCGAAACAGGCAATCAGGTGGAACTTCCGATGCATTTAGATTTATTGTGTCCGAGCGAAGAGAAAGCTACAGCGGGCTGAAGCAGGTTCTGTCTCACTTCGTCTGCCGTATCAGTGGTCCTGAAAACATTCTTGTTTATCAATCGGATCAAATTGTCTTGTGAATTGGCGGCAGTAGGAGTCGGAGATGGTGCACGTTACCACAGAGACACAAGGGATCAGATTTCAAGATCAGAAATGTCAGCACCACTCTCCAGCGAAGAAAGCAAGGCCGAGAGAGGGTGTACCGGGAGAGCACCGACACCTTGTCTTCGAAAAAGCCGTTCATGGGGTGGGGTGTGCTTGGTTTGAAGGCGTTTCACAGGTAGCAAGGAGCTACGCAAACATATGCTGAATACTGGCCTTCAGTTCAGCAACCATCACGCCACGTTGAACCCAAACAGGCAAGGTAAAGTTGGAATGGCAGAAACCGGAGCAACAGCAGCGTCAATTCATGGCTACAAATTGTATCAAGAGCGTGCTCGTCGTGCATTTCCAATTCTTGTCCGCCAGGCTGAGGCTAGAAAGACTATTTACTATTCAGATTTGGCCGAAGAACTCGGCATGCCGAACCCGCGAAACTTAAATTACGTGTTAGGCAGTATTGGGCAGACGCTGAGCAGCCTCATCTGACTGGTCCAAATTGATTGTTAGTGCATGATCGGCCTGTGATCCATCGGGATGATGGTTTCGGGCGCTGGCGGGCGATAGCCCAGAGCACTGTGGGGGCGTTTTGTGTTGTAGTGTCTCCTCCATTGTTCGATCAGGATTTGTGCTTCGCGCAAACTGTAGAAGATTTCACCGTTGAGCAGCTCATCCCTGAACCGACCATTGAAGCTTTCACAGTATCCGTTCTCCCACGGGCTCCCAGGTTCGATGTAGGCCGTCTTGGCGCCAACGGCGGCGATCCAGTCTCGGACAGCCTGGGCGACAAATTCCGGCCCATTGTCAGAACGTATGAAACTCGGCGCGCCGCGAAGTATGAACAGGTCTGTCAGGACGTCGATTACATCGGTTGAGTTCAGCTTCCGCTCGACCCTGATTGCCAAGCATTCCCGACTGTGCTCATCAAGGATGTTCAGCGCCCTGAAGGCTTTGCCGTCGTCGGTTCGACAATGAACGAAGTCATACGACCAAACATGGTTGCGATACTCTGGCCGTAGCCGAACGCATGAGCCGTCATTTAGCCATAACCTCCCTTTCTTTGGTTGTTTCATTGGCACTTTCAGCCCCTCTCGCCGCCAGAGCCGTTCAACCCGCCCATCGCTGACAGACCATCCAGCCTCTCTCAGCAGCGCAGCGATCCTGCGATAGCCATATCGGCCATATTGACGGGTCAGCTCGATCATGTCGGCGACCAGCCTGTCCTCGTCCGCGCGGCCTCTTGGGATGCGTCGTTGCGTGGACCGGTGTTGTCCAAGCACGCGACAGGCGCGTCTCTCAGAAACGTTCAGCTGGTTGCGTACATGGTTAATACAAGCACGACGACGAGCGGGGCTCAGTAGTTTCCCTTTGTGGCTTCCGTCAGGATCAGTTTGTCCAACGTCAGATCAGAAACCGCACGTCGCAATCGTTCGTTCTCTTTCTGAAGCCGCTTCAATTCTTTCAACTGATCTACGCCCATTCCGCCGTACTTCTTGCGCCAGCGGTAATAGGTTTGTTCAACAACGCCGATCTGTCTGATCGCATCAAGTCGGGACATGCCTTGCCCCATCAGAACTTCAACCTGCCGTAACTTCGAGACAATCTCTTCGGGCTTCG
Organism: Ruegeria sp. YTSC002; assembly: GCF_059609845.1. Classification (NCBI taxonomy): domain Bacteria; kingdom Pseudomonadati; phylum Pseudomonadota; class Alphaproteobacteria; order Rhodobacterales; family Roseobacteraceae; genus Ruegeria; species Ruegeria sp. YTSC002. Next base: position 20,813 of record NZ_JBXWML010000018.1, on the reverse strand, counting down.
GTCTCTTGTTTGCCATTCGTGGTCCTCCGTTTCCTAAGCATAACGGTGGACCAGTTCAGTTGGGGAGGCTCAAGAGGACCCTAAGCGCGCCGGGTTTGCTGTGTTTACCGGGTTTTGTTGAGCCGCCTGCAGCGCGCAGCCAACAGTTAACACAAGGGCGCCTAGGCGTGCTTCCCCTTGCGATTAGTCAAACTTTACATAGCGTCGCTTTTCTAATTTGCGTCGCTGACTACGACAAAGCCTGCCCCCAGAGCCCTACAGTTTGCTTTTGCGCCCAATAGCAGAGCATCCAGCTGCTGCATTCTTCGCGTTGTGGCGTTCGCATTCCCATTGGCCTTTGCCAATCTTGCGCTTGTGAGTTCGTTCTGTCGGACTCTTGGTTGCAGAATGACCACTTCCAGCTCGGCGCTTGAACCAACGCCAGCCAAAGCCGCTAGAAACCCAGTTCTATCAGCTTGGCGCTCTCCATTGTGCCACACAGCATCGCGCAGAACTCCCTCTCCATTCAGTTCGAGTTTCTCGCGAAGGAGGTTTCGATCCACATGTCGTAGGTTTTTAATGGCTTGGCCGACTACCACTTCATAATCTGACACAGAAATTTGCCTATTGTCGTTCTCAGACCCGCTACCTTTTGCGTGGATCAGAGTGAGTTTTGCGGTACCCGGGGTATCGTCCAGGTGGATAAAATCGGCTGATTCACCAGCACCATCATCACAAACAAGCCAACCAGACGGTTCGCCGAAGTTCTCGGTAATCGGCCAATTACGAACAACCAAACCAAACAACGACGTGTCCTCATCGTCCCCTATGGCTTCGACAGCGAAGCGGCGGCCATCCAATGGTTTCTCTTGCTTAACTGAGACTCCAGCAGCAGCCATGTCTATCCATTGCCAATCTTCGAACTGCTCATCTCGGAATTGAGTGCGGTAGAACTGACCACGCGAATAAGTGTGGCCGGTGTCATAGTAGAGCGTCAGGTTCTCTGGCTCGCTGCAGACCGCAAGAATTTCCTCATGATGTTCTGTGGTTTCTTCCCAGGTCTGCTTTGCAATATTGAGCTTCTGACTGCCGTCAGACTTGGCTTCGAAACTAAACGCCAGTTCTCCGTACTCCTCCTCTCCCCACTTCACTCGGGCGCGGAAATTGCGTGACCCTTCTTGTTCGATTACATCAAAGTGAACTTGGTCCGCGAATTGATGTAACCAACGATCATCATCGCCTCGTGCGATTTCGTCGGCAAGCAACTGTTCCGGGACAATGATCGCGACGTCATAAGGATGTTCGACATCCTCAAAGTCTGTTGTGGGACGCGCGAGCACAGGAATTGGATTATAATCATCATTCCCATCGTCCAAACTTCGCTTCGCCTGACGAAGCACTTTTGCCATTCGGTTCGCAAACTGGTCCCAATCCTTACTTGGACCAAGCCATACACGGGCATTCTTTGGACTTGCTCCCACGATGGCTGCTCGACCTTCATGCTCAAGCTCAGCATTTGATGAAGTGGTGCGTACCGAACTGAAGAAGTAGCTTTGGTCATCCAACGGATCCAAGGCGTTTTCTAGCTCCGCTCCAGAAAGCACCTTCGAATCTGGCTTGACGAGCGAGCGACGATGAGCGCCGCTTAGCCACAAGGTCCGGACCTTGCCTTCAACAAACGCCGCTTCCACTTCGCTTGCGCCCATTCTTTCGATGCGTTTGAAAGATGCTTTTTCTGCCTTGGTTATTGAGCGTACAATGGTCTGCCTGGCGCCATTGTCTGTGCAACAAATGGACAAAACATCTTCCAACGCAGAGACAACGACGAGATGGTGTAAGGTGTTTTTCAGGTCATCCTGAGTGTACCAAGCGGGTGGACGCTTCTCGTCATACGCCAGCCAGGTAAGCTGCATTCCATCCGGTGCTTCTGCTGGGTCTTGGACGGTGGAAAAACTCCGAGTTGCCGAAGATGCTTCGTTCTTTGGAAGTACGTTGGAGCGCAGTTCGGCGATGATATCTCTTCTTAGGTCCACAAGAAGACCGTCACTGTCACCCACGATCTTGAAGAGAGTAGCCGACAGATATGGTCGGCAATCGTCATGAGAAATAGCCATCTTTAACCTCAGTATTACTTTGCCTCCGGCATTCCGATGACAACAAGTGGCTTCTTTGGAGATTTCGGTTCACGTTAAAACGCTTGGTGTTAATCTACCTATAGACGATATAGCCATTGGATGAAGCATTTGAGCAAGAACATAGTCATTTTGTGCGATGGAACATCGAATGAGATTTCGCAGGATAGGACCAACATCCTGCGGCTGTTTGGATGCCTGACGAAGGCACCAGAACAGTCCGTGTTTTATGATCCCGGGGTAGGCACATTTGGAGCTGAGAACTCTGCTTCCTACTACTACCGGCGGGGTGTTGAGATCTGGGGCTTGGCGACTGGTTGGGGGTTAGATGCTAACGTCAAAGAAGCTTATCGCTATCTCGTGCAACACTACGAGCATAAGGCAGGAGAAGGAGCTGATGCCGAAGGCGATCGGATCTTCATTTTTGGATTTAGTCGTGGCGCGTACACCGCAAGGGTATTGGCGGGCTTCATTCATGCTGTTGGTTTAATTAATCCTGATAACCTGAACCTGTTGGACTACGCATATCGGGCGTACAAAAGTATCGGCGATAACGTAGAAAGCCAAAGCAACGAAAAGCAGTTTGCCGAAGTTCGCTTGTTTGAACGCATTCTTCGGCCAACTCGACCCAGAATCCGTTTACTGGGCCTCTTTGACACTGTTGGATCAGTGATTGAAAGCGGAAGGTACGGTCCAAGGCTAAGATCACATGCCTTCACCGCAACTAATCCTAGCGTAGAGAGCGTACGGCATGCCGTCGCATTGGACGAACGAAGAACTATGTTTCAGCCACAGCTTTGGCCAGCCGGAAAACCGTACCGCACGAAACACTTCGACCCGAAATCGGAGATCGAGCAAGACGTAAGAGAGGTCTGGTTTGTTGGTTCACACGGAGATGTCGGTGGCGGCTACCCCGAAGCCAGAAGCGCAATTGCCAAAATACCTCTTGAGTGGATGATCAATGAAGCGAAATCAGCGGGCTTGGAGCTCAAGACGCGTACTATCAATACAATTGTTCTTGCAAAGAACGGGGGACATTACGTGGAACCCAGTCCGCAAGCGTCAATCAATGACTCAATGAACACGGCTTGGTCTGTCTTGGAAGCGGTTCCAAGATTCAAGAGACGGCACATCCCGACAAGAAGGAAAAGCTATTTGGGTCTCTATATTCCATGGTTTGAGGAGCGGCTTGTTCCAGATGGCGCGATTCTTCACTCGACTGTTTTTGAGCACAACAACGGTCCAGCTCCTGTTAAAAGATCAAACCTTCCAGCGGATTTCAAAATTGAGACTGCAAAGCCAAAGGAATAGAATAGTCTTTTAGAAAATGCAGCGACGATATTCTTGGGTTTCATGTTGTTGCAGCTGGTGGGTACCGATACAATGTTCCGATGTCAGAGCCAAAGTAACTCGTAAGACCCAGTGGACTGCGTGGGCTTCGGCGGCTTGTAGCTTAAGAAGCCGTGCATGGGGTGGGGTTGCCCGGGTTTTCCGGATCTGTATTGGTGGCTTGGATTGCACATCTATCCGGGTTTCCACCTGGCCGTGTGTTGAGCTCAACATAAGGGCGCTTAAGCGCCTCTCGCAGGTAATTCGGCGACAACGGCAACGCTGTTGTCTACGACGTCTCCGCCCTGTGCAAGATCGAGTTCATCTACGCACAGTTTTTCTAGTTGAACAAAGTTATAGAGAAACTGGCCTTTTGGCGTTGTGATCTTGTAGACGGTAGTTTGCCTAGCACCGTGCTGTATCGAGATTCTGACGAGATGTTCTTCGTAGATATCGATATTTGGGTGCGGAATCAGATATCTATCGCGGTTCCGCAGGTCACCCTCTATGCCCTCCAGTTCGGCGATGTGGTCCAGGCGCTCCCCCTTGTATGTCATGTTGCAGCGTTTGCATGCTACTGAGAGGTTAAACATTTCGTAGGAAAGGGACTTGAATCGGCCCTTCGGCACAATGTGTTCCCTATCAGTCTCGATATTTGCATCTAGAAGGGATCGACTACAGTAACAGCAAAGATTGTTGGTCTTTGCTAAGTGAAATTCTTTGATCTTGTTCTTTGCTGAGATCAAGTTCCCCCGATCAGGCTCACCAAACTGATCGTGGTTCCAAGGATTCTCCGTTGTGAGCGCTTTTTGGACCGCTTCTCTTTCGGCAGCGGAGAGATCTTCGTTCAAGAACTCTTCTACCTCATCCACGGTCACGGGAAATCTCTTCAACAATTCTGGGCAAGTCGCTAATCACGCGTCGCAACAATTCCTGTTGCTTTTGGTCGTACGATTTATCAAGAAAGCTCCGGATGCTAGTTTCCGCTACGGGCAGGGAAATCACTCCGTTGGAAAGTTCTTGAAGCACCTTAGACAACTGCAGACTTAGATAGTGGCTTACGGGTGTGAGCGTATCAAAACCCTTCCATAGAACTTCCTCGACACTCTCAGATTGATTTTCGACTTGAATCTCGGATTGCGGTCTGCCTTCCCCGTTGACCCTGAAGAGCTCGACTTCGTTGCCGTATCCAGCCAGCGCTCCCGACACCAATACAGCGGAATGTGTGGCCAGATAGATATGAACGTCAAAATACCCAAGCGCTGTGTGTAACATCTCAATGTATCTTCGTTGCCAGTCGGGATGCAGACTATTCTCGGGCTCATCTATAAACAGCGCGTCCGCGTTTCTTGCTTCGGAACGAATGAACAGGAATTGCGAGATTAGAGTTTGCTCTCCAGAACTGAGCTCCCAAAATCGCTCACGGCCTCGTTTGGGGTGTTCGAAAACAAGATGGTAATCTTTGAAGATACCCGCCAAGCGCAAATCTTCCATATATTTTAGAACTATCCGGTTTCTTGTATCAAAGCTGCGATGGTAAGAGTCACCGTAGCCGGATAGCAGGAAGCTCCCGCCTCCCTCGGATATCAATGATCCCAAGGCTGAGGCGAGATTTTCTGATTCTTGAGGATCAACTGAGATTGACAAAAGAGAGGGATCTGGATTTTCGCCGAGAGTGATCTCAACTTCGATGAAAGGATAGAAGCCAAGCATCTCGAGCAAGTCATCAAACTGACCTTTGCTATCGGTTTCTTGATCAAAAAAATACATTAAATTCTTGGGCACCAAATTCTTTATGCCAATAGGGGAAACGCGAAATACCCTATGGCTCTTACTGCTTCGAGAAAAACGAACAAATGGTGTGTTTGCTACCGCGATGGATCTTCGTCCGGCAGCGGCTCTAGAGCTAGCTTTTCGAGTTAGCTCTCGGGTCTTACCGCTGCCGTTAGGGCCAAGGAAAAAAGTAATGCGCTTCTTCAATTAGTTCTCTCACATGGATCTAGTGCAATTCTGAAATTTCTACGCTCGATGCCTCGTTGGAGCAGCAGGTCGAACTTTTCGATCTGATACTGCAGCAGATGCAGAGGGTCACTCAAGACAATCTCCTCTACATGGGTAACATAATGGGCCTTGGCTGCCACCCGTGGTGGCTTGGACGGTGGGACCGGGCACCCAAATCGCCGCGTTTTCGTCACCATAAGCTATAGACCTGCCTTCAATCGTTTCGATACCAACCCAGACACAAACGATGGCGTCAAGCATGTCCTCGAAGGCCTTCAGCTCGCGACCGGTGGCGCTTGAAGAGATTGTAGGCAGCTGCTCAGCTACTCCATCAACCTTGGCTTCCAGATGAATGATTATCTCCTGCCATGTCTCGACCAATCTCTCTCGACGCTGGCCGGGGACAAGCTCGGGCCAATAGCGCCTAAGCTTTGCCGCCTTGTACTTCAGCCTTTCGGACGCGCCGGTAAGCTCTATCAAGGCCGGATGAGGGTATACCTCAATTGTTCCAGGCAAGGTTATTGAGTTCGTGATCAATGGGTATCCTGAAGCCTCAAGCCCCGACATCAATTTGAAACTGATCGGACCGGGGCGCTCGGTTGATGGGGTATGCGTGCCGGCTTTTCGTGCACCGTAGGCAGACGATATTGCATTGTCTGCCAAGCGTCGCCCGTTGATCACCTCCTTAGAAAGCGGCATGTCGATGCTTACCAGATCGATTGGTCGAGCGGCCATGCGCTCCGCTGCGTTCAGGACATCTTCTACTGGCGGCAGCGCATCCGACCTATTCGGATCGCCAAGGAAGTCCGCGTATGACTTGCTGGCAACGACAATCTGCCATCGCGCACCCTTCTTAACGCCAACAGCAAGACCGCTAGGTTGCTTCGGTGTCCAAGCAGCGTCGATGCCAAGAACTGCTACCATATTTGCTCCATCGATTGCATCTGTTGTCGCGCACTGGGGTAGGTTGGGCAACCGGCCTTGTCATGCCGCGGCAACAAGCCAGACAGGGTTCACCCGGAGGGCGCATGCGCCACTGACGAAGGAAAAGCCGTGCATGGGGTGGGGTGTACCGGGCATGCGGTGATTGTTGGCCCCTAAGCTGGTCCTGGCCCGGAGAATAACAGGGCGCAAAACAATCGTGCCTTTTGGACTGAAGTTACATTCGGTGGCGGCAGAATCCGAACCGGACTCGACTCGGGGTGGTCCGCACTGGTACCATATGTGCTGTGGAATCGTCTTCTTACCGCAAGCCCTAGCCTGAAACGCGGCGGGCAACGGCCCGCGAAAGGAGGTGAAAGCTTATGGCTAAATCCACGCGTAAGATCGGACGTAGCGCGATCACGGGTCGCTTTACTTCGGTCTCCACGGCTCGACGAAAGCCTAAAACGCATGTCGTCGAAACCGTGAAAAAGTCGAAAGCTCGTAAGAGCAAGTAAGCTTCAGGGCGGTTCATTCTTGACCGGGTGGGCCGCCCTGTTTTTGTATAATGTCACTTTCCGACATCTGATTCAACGTTTCTTTTCATACACTTAATCAAATCGAAAAGTTGGATTCTTTCAGGTACTTAGCCCTAATAGAGGAGCGAGCCTGCGATTTGGAAAAATGGAGCTGACTCCACGCAACACTACAGCCCCCGCTCTTTCAAATACCGGCCAGTGCCATCGATGATGCCCTCAATCAGGGTAACGCAATGGGCGCAGAATGCCGGCGTCATGTAGAACAGCCACGGCTTGCCGGAGCGATGCGCTAACTCGAACCAGGTCTCTGGCCAGTTAGACCTTTCTTCATCGAAGTTAGCGATGGTTGCTTCAGGCCACTCAAATCCGTTGTGGAACATGTTGTTCCGATACTTGTTCATTGCCGAAAGCGATTTGCTCAGCTCATGAGGTAAGAACGGGAGCAAGTCGATTGCCTCAGATAACTGGACAGCGCCCATAGCGAAGCCTCGCATTTCTTTTCCATACTCCGCATAGAACTGTGGCTTCCAACGCTTGTTTGACTTTAAGGCAATCCGCGGGTGGTCAGATTTGATTTCCGTTCGAGCCTTCAACCCCTCGAATAGCTCGACAAAAAGAGACTCTATAAAGGGAGCAAGCATACCGACTGCGGCCATGCTGTGAGCCGAGGCTTGGAAGGTCATTTGCCAGAAACGCTCGTCTCGGAGACTTTCGAGCCCTCCGTCATCGTCGCCTCCCCAGCGTGGATCGGTGTCGAGCACATCCAATCGGTAGACCTCAACTTCACGTGCTTCCTCATGGCTACGAAGGGTACGCTTGATGGCGTCGAGTTGCTGATCGAGCAAGGTGTGGCGGAGGAGACTCATCGCATGGTCGCGCGGTGATCGGCTGTCGCGCAGGCGGCGGGCCATCTCGGCGGGGCCAAAATCAGAGCCGGAAAAGAAACCCTTTTTCGTCAAACCGCATTCTCTCCTTTCCTTAATTTTCGTATCCGAAACGAATGTCGCGGCTGTAGGATAGGCCAGCGGCCCGGCAGAGCGCCTCAAGGGCTCTAACCAAGTCTTTCTGGCCTATATTCAGGAAAACTGACTGGCCCAACAATGTATCAATTGCTAAGTTTTGCTAAGGTCCGAAGCTGGTCGCACCCTCGCCGAACATTCACGATGCTCTGCTTAATGAAAACTGGGACGTTGGCGGCTAGAGTTTTCTGCTAAGTTTGGCTGGCTAGATAGAGGTATTTGATGCTACCACGCCTGTTCTCACTGGAGAATACTGACTGCCCCAAGAAATATCTAAAATGTTATAATTTGTTAGAGTTGGAGCTTAGAGTTTCCGCTCAAACTGCCTGCAACGTTCATCTCTGCCGTATGTTTTTCCGGTACCGGTTGCAGGATATTTGTTAGTAGATTTCCTACCCCGATACCCGGCGAAAACCGGCAAAAAGCCCATAGAAAATTTCTGTATCAGACTTTTTGCCGGTTTTCGCCGGGTGTCAGGACGGGAACTCCGATCAACTTCATACTTGAGCCAGGTCTAACCAACGACCCATGACTTAAGGCTCCACCAGTTTTGGATTAACTGCGTAGTCGGTCGAGGGTCGCCCGCCAGTATTGGTCTTGATTTCGCGGACCCAATCCGCGTCGATCAGAACTTTCAATGCGGCTCGGACGTGATTGGCGGAACTTAGACCGGAACGACCACGATGGTGGATGTCCCTGACCTTAAAGTGACGAATACCTTCGGTCTGAATGATATCGGCAATAACCTTTGCCCCTTCGACTTCAGGCGACAACTTGGAAGTACCGTATGCCCTGAAAGCATGCTTTCTTAGATAGTCCCCGACAAAGTCACAGGCACGGCCCACGTGGTGCGCTTCAATCTGTTCAGGGGATTGGGGGTCGTCTGTTGCCGCCCAATCCAGATGGGCCAGGACATTTGCAATACGCACCACGAGCCCAGGCATCTTCCCAATATGGCTTTTAAACAGGGCAGCTGCATCGACTTCCCATTCTCGACACTGCTTCCTGAATTGATGCAGAATGTTGGCGGCAGCTTCGTTAAAGTGAACGAGGCTTGGACGTTTCCCGCCTTTCTCACAAACTACATGTGGCAACCCACGTAGACGATTGATGGCATCAATCATTTGCTGATCATTCAGCCCCTGCGAAGGACGAGAAAGCGGTACGGGGTCAGGAAAAACTACCATGAACCTTGCGAGCAGTCCGTCATCACTTGTTTTTATCAAAAGATCGGACAGGCGATCCGGCTGGGTACCGCCGACAATCGCAACACTCAGGTGATCAACAATGATAGGTTCAGGGTTATTTTTGCGGTCGACAGCATAGCTACGCCCGCCGTTTGCCTCCAACCAAAATGCTCGATCACCGCCGCCGTTGTATCTGTCCATGCTAGACAGCCAACCTGACAACTCATCACGTGCCAGCAGCAGGCCGCGCCAGGTTGACGACAAGAGGTCAGCGACCTTCTCAGTTGTGATATCGGTAATGATAATCCGCTCACGGACAGGGGGATTCCCCGCGTCAGCTTCGGGCGGTTTCGCAGGCGGTTCCACACCTTCGATCAAGGCCGATTTAGCGTCGGATTTCCATTGCGCCAGGGCGAGCGAGGCCAGCTCGTTTTTGGCCTCCCAATCCACTCGTGCACGGCGATAGTCCTCTGACAGTGAACGCTCAATGTCTTTTACGGGATCAAGCACGCTATCCAGTGCGGGGCTTTTCCCTGCCGACGGATCACCAACCAGCATAGCCCAAAGAACAGGGGGCTCTTTCCAGCCATCCCAAGGGCTTGCCCAACGCGAATTGCCGATGGCCGCGCTGGCGGTCGACAGCAACGTGAGTGACACATAGTCGATCGGTGCATTCTTGGCATCAGCGGCCGATCTGATCCAAGCCGCCCATATGCCGAATATCTCGTCAAAGTCTGCCTCGGACATAACGGGCGCTGGTGGTCGCACTGGCTTCGCAATGGTTTGATCGGGATCAGGCCAATCGGCGGCTGCATCAAACGGCACGATATTGGGGTTTAGCTCGTTCATGCCTGGCCGCCTTTCTTTCCGCGCAGAACGTCGTTCCAATCACAACCTTCCGGTGCGGGTAGCAGCGATACCTGCCAACCAAGTGACGATGCCCGCGAAGCAAGAGACTGCCCCGCCTCTATGCCTGCAGGATCCCCATCAGTCGCGATTGTAATTTTTCCTGAATAAGGCGGCAGTTTCAGTGCCTTCATCCCAGACGTGCTGAGTGCGGCCCAGACGGCTGCTGGACCATTGAGCAGCCCAGACAAGAGCGACAGGCCTGTTTCTATTCCTTCGCACACCACAAGCTGCTTTGCGGCTTCTGACAAGACTACAGCGCCGCCACTGCACGGCCCAAGCATCAGTTTCGGGTTCTTGCTTACACGCACGCCTTTCTTGTCGAAGAATGTACGGTGAATGGCCCCTGTAGTGACGTTGGCGATCATAGCCATACACCAAGACGTCGTCGGGCTATGAAACAAATCTGGCGCAAACCGTAGCGACGGCGGCAAGGTACAGGTAATACCCCGATCACGCAGGTACGCTTCAGCCTTAGTGCCTTTTATCGGGCGAGCCGCTTCCCAAATTCCTCGGGCCTGTTGAAGTTTGTTGAACTCGTACGCTTTGCGTTTTTCCTCAGCCTCAGTCCGCGCTGTGTGATCGACACAAGTGTTGCTAGGCGGTACATCGGCTGCGGTCGCAACATCTTTGAAGCGGCAACCGTTCTTGAAGCAGTACAACAGTAACTTGCCTCCCGATTCCGAGATCGAAAGAGCTTGTTGATCGCGGCGGCCTTCAGGCTGGCAAACGGGGCAGGGTGCTGAACCCCTGCCGGCGCGCCAGACACCCCCGAGGCGGAATGTCAGGGTTTCTCCACAAATACGTGAATTGGATTGTATTTCGATAGTCATTCGCTCTGACCTCACCTTGCGCTGAGGGGCCGAACACATTAGATTTCGAGTGTAGTTTTACTACACCTCTCAACGAAATCACCCGTGTCCAATGTCATCCCCATTGGCGCGGGTTTCGTTTTAGTTGCTCTGGTTTTTGCCTGTGATCCAGGCATCAATTTGATGCGTGTCCACAAACGCAGCGCGACCCAGGGTGTGCTTTGTAATCGCGCCTGCATTGGCCGCACGATCGAAGGTAGACCGGCTCAACGAATACCGTTCAATAGCGTCTTTGAGTCGGATCAGGTTCTTAGGGTTGGTGATTTGGTCTGCCATGTAATTACCTCATTAGGGGCAGACGACCGGGAAAGAGCATCAACTAATGTCGAAAAACGCGATGGATCACATCCATTTGCACCGATGCAATGGGTGTTGCATTTTGCAACAATTCTGTTGATATAGCGAGAGGGAGAAAAAGCAGGTGACCGCTTTTGCCAGCGATGCCTTGTTTCTTCCAACGCACATACTATTCCGGGCCTTCTGTTGACAGGTTTCGGTTTCAGCAGCGAGGGCGCTATGACTTTGGCGAGACAAGCGCCCTCGCTGTATTTTTGCGTTCTCCCGAGGGATACTGACGCAAGCACGTTATCCCTTTGTTGTGTACAGCTCAATATGTTGATTGCGCGAAGCTACACTCTTATTATTTAAGTATATTTTTGAGAGTAGTCGATGGCTGCACTGCACCTATCTGCCCTCATTTGACGCCTCTCAAATTGAAAATGACGTCAGCATTCTTGCCAGTCACATGCGCTGCCCAGCGTTCCGCCAATAAAAGTCTTTGGTCAAAATAATCGGACCTTTGGTAGGCGCGTGAGACGGCTGACCCAACCTTGTGCCCGATCGCAGTTTCCTTAATTTCATAGTCTGTTTTGGTCGCTTCGTCGGCCCAGGTCCTGAAGCTGGCACGGAAGCCGTGTGGGCGCGCCTCCAATTCTAACCGCTCCATATGGCGGGACATGCTGGCGTCGCTGATTACGCCTTTGCGGACGCCGGGGAATAAATATCCATCACGGGCGGCTTCACGTGCTTTATCAACGATCCGAAGTGCCTCATTGGACAATGGCACCCGAAAGTCATCAGTCTTGCCGCGCGGACCCTTGACCAATTCTGCGGGAACAATCCAGACATTACCCTTAATCTGGTTCGTCTTTGCGAATCTTATCGGTCGAGATCGCAACCCCGTCAGGATCAAAAGCTGTAAGGCAAGTTGAACCGTGCCACCGCCGTCGAGGCTCTGATAGAACGCTGGAACGTCCCGCCAGTTCATCGATGGTATATTCGTCGCCTTATGCACTTGTTTGCCTAGAAGTTCACGGGCGTCTTCGATGGCGTGGCGGTCAACCTCGTATTTCTTGGCGCTGGCGTAGCTCAGACAGGCCTTCAGGCGCGTCAGAGCTTTCCGGGCGACATCCGTCTTGGTGCGCCATATCGGGCGGAGGGCGTCGGCGATAGCGGTGCCGGTGACATCCTCAACTGGCTTTTCACCCAAGGCGGGCAGGATGTGCGTTTTGATTGGGCTGTACCAACGCCCAGCTTTCCCATCGTCTTTCAACTGCGCTTTGCGGGCTTCGAAGGCTAAAGGCGCGATGTTCTTCAGAAGTCTCTCTTCGCGGAGCGAGGGGTCGGTTGCAATCTGGCTTGCAACAGCTTGCGCTTTTTCTGCATTGCGAACATCAATAGGGTTGCCGCCACGCTTGACGATCCCCCGGTAGGCGTCAGCCATTTCACGAGCCTGTGCTAAAGTCACGCCGGGATAACCGCCCAAACCCATCTCTTTGCGCTTACCCGAGTAGGTGAAGCGAAACACCCATTGGTCCCCTGTGGTAAGTCGATAAAGGTACAGCCCCCCACCGTCACTGTGCTTGCCTGATCCGGCACTGCGGACCTTCGCCGCGCTCAACTTGTAGAGTGATCCGGCCATATCCCCTCACAGCAATCTATATCCCCTGTTTTATCCCCCCTTTTTTCTGCGGCTTCAAGACGCGTCGTGAGGCATAGAGATCATTACTTAGATAATAACCGTTATTATTGTTGTGAAAAGTAAATGCCCAGAAGAATCTTGACGCATCGTGATGTAAGTGTTCAATGCCTCTCCTGGGCACCATTTCTTCCGAACATAGATGGCCTTGAACGCTCTGTTTCATTGAGTGTTTTACCGAATCTCGATTATCGCCCTGAAGGTGGTGGAACGCTCCACACCCGCGGAAAACACGACACTAGAGGGTTTGATTGGGGCTTCACCCCAAAAAGCACGAGCTTGATGCCCCAATGGCACTTTCCGATCTTTGGATTCGAAAGGCATGGCCAAGTCCAAAACCATTCAAATTGGCGGATGCTGTCGGCTTGTTCGCATTGGCAAGGCCAAGTGGCTCGGGACTATGGCACCGGAACTATCGTCATCTTGAACTTTGCCGAACGCATGGCAACGTCCTGCCGCACCAGCAGCCGGTTTTTCGTTCACGAAGCCTGGGTAAATACATGCAACGCGAGGCAAGGCCGACGATTGTTTTTCTCGACAAGCGCTTTTGCGCACGCGTTGAACGCTGCAACCCGGGATCTGACTGCTTTGTCCGGATCAAAAACCTGCATGAATTGCTTGGTGTTCAAATCCGTTTGAGCGTGATGACCGACTGAGCAAACCTGGATTTGTCATCTATGACGTCAACGACTTTGAAGCCCGGGGCCCAGTTCTCTTCGATATAGGAAACTGGCACGATCGTATCGCCGTAAGTCTTGTTGCCATCTGTGCCTTCCATGAAGACCAGTTCGCCGCTGTCATAACGCGCGGCAAACTCGGGCACCCTATCTGCGGACTCTGCGAGCAGCTTGTGCCAAGCGTTCGACCCTCTTCGTTTTCCAAGTTGGAAGTGACGAAGCAAACCAATTCTGCTTCCAAATATTTTCGGACCCAATATCTCGCGCCCGCGATTTTCAATGTATCTCAGGAACCGCCTCGGCTGGACCGTGATCACCAGCACAGCGCCGGGTTTGGTAACGCGCGCGAGCTCAGTACGCCAATGCAAATGAACATCCTCTGGCAGGTGCGTGAAAACTGAATACGCCATTGCAGACGAAATCTTGCCATCGGGCAGGGAAAACGCGCCCAATGGGGAAATATGCATGAACTCGCCTGGCAGATCTCTTTTCCGGCACTCATCAATGATGTCGGCATTTACATCAGCGGCGAATATTGATCGGCTGGGATAATCTCTGGAAAACAGACGAATATACCGTCCCCAACCACATCCGAAATCCAAAAAGCAATCGTCCTTGCTGGGGTTTTCGCCGTGCGTTGAAAACATCTGCTTTGCGTGCACGTAAAAACCATGCGCTTCTCTGATTGCACTGGAAAGCGCGCTTCCGACATATTCGACTTGAATATCATTTGGAGGAAAGTCCGGCAGAGCGCTTGCAAGCTCGCCGCCTTTGTTTTCGGCTTTATCCAGCAATAGCTGAAGCCATTCGGCATCGGTCAGTTCGTTGAAGCTCTTATACAGGTCTTTCATGTCCGCTGCCAAGTAACTGGAATAATGCTCTTTGGATACGATACGAAATGCGCGATTACAATTGATTGAATTTCTGGCCTTCAGTCGACGGCCCAGGTCTTGCCAACGCACTTGGCGCGAGCGGGTGCACGTTGAGTGCCCGAGCCGAAAGATCAACCGATTTGGAGGCGGCACGACGGTGCGGGACGTCGATGGATAGAGTTCTGTGTCGGCCAAAGGTGGCGCCACAGCACTTCCGTCATGGGCTCGAAGCATTCATCTGACGGTTCAGGCGGGTCGATCCGGTTCGAAGGGCGGTAAAACCGGACAAACCCGCCTTTGCTGTGGTGTCAGTGCCAACCCATCATATACGCGCAGATTCAGCAGCTTGATCGCTGCTGACGGGCTGACAAGATAGCCAACGCATCACATCTGCCGTTATCTGCCGGGATAGCTTCTCAAGCAGAACGCGCATATTGCCTCTCATGAACCCGGCCGCGTTTGCAGGCCCAGCCGGCCTCCGGAAGCTTCCCGATCACTTTGCTTACGTCCTTATCGCCGCAATACTTCTGCGCCGAAAAGCTCATCGGTAACGGTCGGCGAAACCGAGCGCCGAGAATCCGACAGACTCCAAGGCAGCACCCGGCCCAGCATCCAGTATGGGTCTGCTGTATCGGTATCCTTCCTTCAGGGTATCATTGTGGTTCTGGTAAAAACGGCCCTTCGGATCGATCATCAGGTACGACCCCAGCATGTCTGCGTTGTCTTCAACGCGGATGATGTCCTTCAACGAGCGGTGCCTGTGCACAAAGGCCCGGAACTGCTTATCCGTCACCATGCCGGCCGTGGTTGTCATCGGAAGCGCCCGGAGGATTTTCCACTTGTGGGGTGCCAATTGCGCAATGACTCGAGCCAAGTCCGCCTCATGGTTCTGGGAATTCACGACCGTATTGATCTTCAGCTTCAGGTCAGGGTTGTCTGAGCGCGCCATTGCGACGCTGTCCCTCAAAGCCTCTAGATCCAACTGCCGAGCGCGACGGTCTTCGCGGCCAATCGCCTTGTTCGTTTGCATGTCAGCCGCGTCCAGGCTTACTCCCAGCCAATCGAGATGCGGCGCCAGGGCAGACATGGTTTCCGCATCAAGCCTGCTGCCGTTGGTAATGATCGAAACATCAAACCCGATTTGGGCGGCCATCTCAACGGCACGGATCAGGTCAGCGCGACACAACAATGGCTCACCGCCAGCAAAATTGAGACGGACACGCCGCCAAGTCAAAGTGCCATTCAAAGGGTTCTTCAAATTCGCAGGATCGAAAAAAGCCCAGAGCGACCGCAGCAATTTGGCTGTGTTGTCCGGCTGGCGGATCACGTCGCGCGCTGAAGACGGTCGTTCCCACTTGGCATAGCAATACACGCATCGGTAGTTACAAGCTTCGTTGACGTGCCAATTGATGACCAGTTGGTCGATGCTGTGTTTCAGGGAAGTTTCCACGTTTGGTTCTCCATGTTCATTACATGATTCGAACCTGCCACCGGCGCGCTTCAAAATATCTGACACAAAACGTGCAAACCAATTTCCCGGCGTTGCCCCCCTTCATAATAATACTTATTGTCAAGCAGTTACACTGTTTATGAGGGTTCTCTTGGCACTTGTACCTCCTCCGGAAGCCATCTTTGTCGAACTGTCCCGGTCTTTCTTTGGCTCGGTAATGGGCAAGCGAGAAAAAACGCGCCTTCTTCGGCGAGAGCTTTCGATGAAGCAGATCGAAAAAGAGCACCGTAGAAGTTGTAGAGAGCTCTGCGTTGCTCTTGAGTTTGATGAGAGCGCAGTCCGGGATGCCGAACAAAATATCTGGGAAGTGGTAATGTCCTTTTGGCAGATCGAGCAGGAGCTTTGGACATTCGACGCGCCGATCCAACATATTGTCTGGGAGCTTTTGATTCACCTGTACGTGCCAGGCGCTGCCCGACGGGCCGCATTCTGGATGATCGACGACCGTTCGGATGATGGTTTGCCGGACGGGCGGTTTTGGTTTTTGCCGGAACCGGATCCCGCGGACCCATCAAGGCTTCAGCTTCCGGTTCAACAGGTTTTGGATTGGACTTTCGATCTGATCGGTCTGTCAGTTGAGGGTTACGCCGTTCGATTGGCGGAAGATCAGATCGAAAATGGAATCTGCAACCCGGACAAAGACCCCAAAGCAAAAATCGCACGGGCGCTTTACCGCTGGCAACAAGGCATAGCTCTTCCTGACCAGGACAGTATCAAACGCACATTTCCGGACAGGTTGGCCGATTCCGGGGATACAGGACCAAACCCGAAATCCCGGCTACCGTTTTCCGGATGTTGGGAATACGACAAGGGCGAAGATCTGGAATACAACTACCAATCGGCCCGGGATTTCATTCAGGCCCGAAATCTTTCCATCCCACGGCTGCGTTTTGACCTGGGCATTTCAGAAGACGCCCTGAGCCGCGCCCTCGATGGGCATCCGCCCGAGGACGAGAAGGCAAGATTTACCTTTCTTGTAAGTCGGCGCTTTGCGCGGCCCAGCATGAAGACCATTCGCCAAATGTTGTTGTTCGCGCGCGCGATGCAGGACGGTTACTTGCGCCTTCTCAAACTGCTTTGCCCGGATGTTCAGCCCACATGCGCCGATCCCCGTGAAAACCGCGTTCTGGAACTGACCCACATCTTCAAGCTGGTCTACAACCTGACACTGGAAGCCTATCGCAGCACGGCCGGGCACGAAACAGGGGCTCAGGACCAGCATTTCGAGGCCAAACTGAAGGCTTGCGTTCCTTGGATGGAGAGTGCGTTTGCGACGATCTTACCCTCGAATTTTCGGTATCCGGATGCAACACGCACGGGCATCTGTGAACGCCTGAGCCGACGCTTTTCCGAGATACAAGACGGTGATCGACTACAGGCTTACCTCCCCGGCTCCGGGGATCGCGACGAGTTCAGGAAAATTGTCGAACGCGAATACCGGTCATTTAAAAACGTCGTGGTCGAATTTCAGGATCACCAGCGGCATTGTGAAAGACTGGAGCATCAGGCTGCCGTGGAAGAAATCGAAAAGGAAACGCGCCTTTGGTTTCTGAACAATCTTGCGCAGGATACCAACGTTCCTGGCGTGATCCGAGCCGCCTCGACGAACCGACTCGCGACAATCGCAAAGGGGACTGCGCTGGAAGGCGTCTGGTTCCGCGACGCGCTTGAAGCGGCTCGTCAGAAGGGCGACAGGACACGCGTCGACAAGCTGCTGGGTGAGGCGAAAGAGCTTGACCCTTCGGACCGCTGGCGTCCGGTTTGGCTTCACCAAAAAGCACGGCATCACATCAATCTCAATGAATGGAACCAGGCAAAAACATGCTTGAAGGAAGCAATCGAGCTGACGCGGATACAAAGCTTCGGCCCGACCCGCGGCCGTCTTTCACTTGACCTGCTTGGGCTGGAGTTGACGAAGTCAGCATATAACCAGCGAAATCACGGCGGACTGGTCAGAGATGTGATCATGTTCGGAGTCGTGGACGTCCCGCCAACGGACAAGTGGGTGGTTGTAACGGCGGAAACCCATTTCTGGGAAGAGGTGTATCAACCCTACGCAGGGACGACGAGGCGAAAGAGGACGAGCAAACAGCGCAGCCAGAGGCGCTGACCGCGAACAAAAGCATGTACCGTCAGGATCTGGGCCGAAAACCGCGACAGACCACCGAAGGGGCACCAACACGATCAATGGCACCGCTGTGGCGGATCATGTGTTTTGCCCAGAAAAGCCTGACCCTCGGAACGCAGAGGAACAGGCCGGCTGCAAAGCGGGCGTTGCGTGGCTCAGGCCTGTTTGTAAACCTCGGCTTCCTCTGCCACCTCTGCCGACTCAGGTGTCACTTCGACCACATCGTCCTCGTCCGCAGGCTCCATGACGTCTGGCTCTTCGGTTTGATCTTCAAGCGCTCCAACGATCAAAGGCAACATATGTACGCCTGTCGCGCTTGCGATTTCGGGTGTTTGCGGCGTTTGCCAGCTAAGCGTGTCGAAGCTGCCGCAGTTCTGGCAGACCGGTCCCCATTCAGGTTGGATATCATGGCAGTTGGTGCACACCCATTGCGGACCACGCGGCGCATTCAGCGCCTTGGCCAACCAGCCTTGCACAACCGCGTCCGAGGCCCCCTCACCCCGTTCGATAGCGGCCATCAACGTATAAGCGCGCGCATCGCCCTGCTTTTCGACCACATCGCCCAACGCGCGGCGGGCTTCGGGGAAATCCTCGGCCACAATGTTCAATTCGGCCAGAATCAGACGCGTTTCCAAATTCTCGGGGTGAATGCGGGTCAGCGCCGTGAACCTCTTGATACGTTGCTCGGGAGTTTCATCCGGCACGATTTCGGCAAAGGCATGGGCCAGATCCGGATGCGGCTGAGCCTCCCATGCTTTTTTCAAAATCTTGGTCGCGGCCCGGGGTTTGCCTTTGGCGATATACGCGCGGGCCGCCATGGCGGCGGCAGGCACCAGATCAGGCGACAGGCGATTGGCTTCAATCGCGCGCTCCTGCTGTTCGACGGTCGCACCTTCGTCCAGAATTCCCTTGGCTTCGGACAAGGCCAGAACAGCATCGCGCCGTTTGAAGACATCGCGCGGCAAATACCCGGCCTTCAACTTGGCCGTCAGGGTCGAACGCGCCCCGGCCCAATCCTGCGCCTTGGTTTGCAGGTTCAGCAGCACGTCCTGCGTTTCTTCATGACGCGGTTTGATCGCAAGGGCCTTCTCGGCCAGTTTGCGGGCCGTTTCATCATCACCTTCGGCCAGCTTCTGCTTCATGATCCCGCGTACGCCGACAAACCGGGTCGCGTTGTTGGTCACCAGTTTTTTGTAAGTGTCCGATGCCTTTTTCGTGTCACCTGTCATCTCGGCGGCCTGTGCCACCAACAGATCAGTCAGCTCAGGCTTGTTCAGCAGTTTTTCGGCCTTGGTGGCTTTGGTCATCGCCACGCGCCCTTCGCCCGAGGCCAGCGCCATCAGGCCATCAGCCAACGCCTGATATCCCTTTTGCTCGCGATTGCGGTCAAAGTACCGGGACAAGGCAGTTTCGTCACCGTTCAGGAATTTCAGCGTTGCGATCAGCAGGCTGAGCAACTTGAAAAACAGCCAGACCGCAAAAACCAACACACCCAGCGCGATCACTGACTGAAGCGGCCCCAGCGTGAATTCCGTGCCCGCGACGGTGATCTGAACCCCGCCACTGGTTTGCATCAGGAAGTGACCGCCCAGCGCCAGCAGGCCGATAATCGCAACAAAAACAAGGATCTTAAACAGTGACCACAGCATGGCAGGTCCTTCAGTTCGAGTTCAGGCTGGAAGCCAGTGTATTCGCCGCATCGACGGCGGCGACCCGTGTTTGGGCCGCCTGTTCCCAATCGGCCATTGCAGCCCGTGCCGCCTCGGGAAGTGATTTCAGTTCGCTCAAGGCTTTGGCCAGGTCTCCGTCCGCAAGCGCAGCCTGCGCACGAGACAGGACGGCATCTGGCCCATCCCCTTCCTGGGGCGTGACCGAGCGCGCGCCCGTTTGACGTTGCAGGAATGCGATCAGGCCAGTGCCCTTGTCGGCTTCACGGGCTTCGGCCAGCGCGGTTCGAGCCGCAGGCGCGAAACTGTCCCGCAGAGAAGAGAGTGTTTCAACGCCCTTCTCAGCCGGCCCGGACAGGGCATCCGGCACATCCACACCGCCTGCTTTCAGTTCTGCAACCAGATCGGAATAGGGCTGACCCGCATCCAGTTGCCCATGCAAGCGGGACAGAACGGCGGCATTGGCCGCGGCCTGCGCGTCGGCTGATGCTTTTGCCTCCAGCGCCTGGGCGTCGGAAACCATTTTTTCAACCTCGGCCCGTTGCGAGGCCAGCGAGTCCTGAAGCTTCTTCAGCTCAGCTTCGAAGGCGGCCATGGATTCGGGCGACACGTTGGATTCGATCGGGGTTTTCTCAAGCGTCGCGATGCGCTCTGACAATGGTCCGATCTGGCCTGACAGCGTTTCCACAGTGGATTTGATCGCACTCAGGTCACTTTCCACGGGTGCCAGTTTGTCGGAAAGCGCTTTGACCTGATCCGTCAAACCGGCAACATCCGGACTGTTTGCAAGCTCTTGCGACAGCTTGGCAATCTGGTCGGATTGGTCTGCCAGTTTGGATTCCAACGCCGCCAAGGTATCCGAGCTGTCCGAGCCCGTTGACAACAGCCCGCCATTGCCCAGCGCAAACCCGACGGCGGCTGCAATAGCACCGCCCAGCAAAGCGGGAACAAATCCGCCACGCTTTTCAACAACACGCTCGACCACTTTTTCTTCGACCGGAGCAGTATCTTCAGTCAACGCTTCGGCTTCGGCTTCGGCTTCGGCTTCGGCTTCGGCTTCGGCTTCGGCTTCGGCTTCGGCTTCGGCTTCGGCTTC
>NZ_JBXWML010000017.1:0-66684 GCF_059609845.1 Ruegeria sp. YTSC002 | reverse complement strand
GATCCGTCCGGTGTTGTTCCGGCCGCCCGATTTGGTCAAACCCTCAGTGAGAGACTTGACCGGACGTCCTTTCCAAATCTCCGAACGGTCGATCAGCACCAGCCCGCGCTGGCCCGGCGTCGTCGGCTTGTACGACTTGAGCGCCATGCTTTCTGTCTTCCGTTTAGCAATTGCGAGGGGGTTCCCCGCTATGTGAGAGGCCCCCGTAGGTGCCAAGGGTATAGGGCCCCGAAGGTCCCCGGTACCGGTGTTTCCGCGAATGACAGGCATGACCCCGGACGAATCCGGGGCCACGCGGATGGGCTGAAGCATGGGAGTGTGCTCAGCCTGTCAAGCGCCCTGCCCTGCGAACTTGGCGCATACCTGTCACGTGAAGGCCGCAGAGCGATAGACGTCAGTAACTCCGCGTTAATCCGTCTCCGTTTAGATTCAGGATGGAGATGAAAGATGAGAGGACTTCGCGCTGCCTTTGGCACCAATCTGTTCAGCCTGCTGACTGCCGTTAGCTGCTTGGCTGAGCATGACCCGGCGGCCTTATGCACTCGCGTTGCTGAACTAGAAAGCTTGGCAAGACAGGCGGGCGCAACTGGGCGCAGCAACGACCCGGAAACCACCTTGGAGAAGCTTGTTCGCTTTCACGCCGAGATCGAAGCTTTCGAGGAACTCGCCACAATTCCGACCGTGCAGCGGGCCAAGGCCGACCTGGAAAACCTGATCCCGGATCTGGCCGGACTGTCCGGCGCGGCCATCGCCTTCAACACGGCAATGTCTCGACGGATTGATATCGTATTGCTTGCCCATGGCGAGTTAATAGGTTTCGTCAAGAAGGCTTTTGAATGCGACGCGGCAGCCATCCGGTTTCCGGCCCGTGGATCCGAGTTCTTGAGTACCGTCCGCTCTCAATCCCCGGATCCCCTTAAGCCAGCGGCTGCGCAGAGAGAGCACTGGCCGATCACCGAAAACCTCTTCTTGCT
Organism: Ruegeria sp. YTSC002; assembly: GCF_059609845.1. Taxonomy (NCBI): domain Bacteria; kingdom Pseudomonadati; phylum Pseudomonadota; class Alphaproteobacteria; order Rhodobacterales; family Roseobacteraceae; genus Ruegeria; species Ruegeria sp. YTSC002. The sequence goes on along the minus strand of NZ_JBXWML010000017.1, from coordinate 65,710 downwards.
GGCCCTGTTGTTGCTGTCGCTGCTGATCGTGCTGCGGAACCCCGAGCAAAATCGCCGCAGTGTCCGGCACTTCTGTCACATACCTGCGGTGATGCGGAACAGCAGCCGGTGCACCAAGACCCATATCGTCGATATCAGCGAGGGCGGGATGCGGGTCGAGGCCCCGCAGGAAGGGGTCTTGAGAGAAGAAGTCAAACTATTCTTTTGCGGACACGTTTCGCGCGGCCGGATCGTTTGGCGGAACAAGTATTTTGCCGGCATTCAACTCGACAAGGCCATATCCGACAGGATGATCCATGAGGTTGTCGCCGACAAAGGTTCCGCGTCGCTCGGTGCCGCCGTGCAGCGGCGGGCCCTGCCCTGTCACTCGTCGGAGTGCCATCGCCGATGTCCGAAACACCGCCCCACAGCATTGTCGCAGAATCAGAATCAGCCACCCCCTCTTGACGCCCTCCGGGATTCGGCTTCATCCCGCGAACGAAGAGATCCTTCGGTTTGACAGGCTGTCAATCGACAGCGCCACGTGCCAACGGGCGCCGCTTCCGCCGGAGCGCATCAAAAAAACCCCCGCTTGCGCGGGGGTTCTGATTTTCCAAATGACGGATCCGATCAGAGACCGGTGGTCACGTCGATGGTGTTACCCTCTTCCAGGGTCACATAGGCCTTCTTGACGTCTTTCCGGCGGCCCAGCTGGCCACGGAACCGCTTGACCTTGCCCTTGGTCACGGTGGTGTTCACCGCCTTGACCTTAACACCAAACAGCGCCTCGACGGCCTCTTTGATCTGCGGCTTGTTGCTGTCGATCGCCACTTCAAAGACAACCGCGCCGTTTTCGGACGCCATGGTCGACTTTTCGGTGATGATCGGCTTGCGGATCACGTCGTAGTGTTCTGCCTTCGCGCTCATTTCAGTCGAGCCTCCAGTGCTTCGACAGCCGCTTTGGTGAGCACCAGGGTGTCACGCTTGAGGATGTCATAAACGTTTGCACCCATCGACGGCAGGATATCCAGACCTTCGATGTTGCGCGACGCCTTCAGGAAACCTTCGTTCACGGTCGCGCCGTCGATGACCAGAGCACGTTTCCAGCCCAGGTTTGCAACCTGTTTGGCCAGAGCGGCGGTCTTGCCTTCGGCTTCGGCGTTCTCGATCACGACCAGTTCACCTGCCTTGGCTTTGGCCGACAGAGCGTGGCGCAGGCCAAGCTTGCGGAACTTTTTCGGCAGGTCGTGGCCGTGCGAACGAGGGGTCGGGCCCTTGTAGATACCACCCTTGCGGAAGATCGGCGCGTTGCGGTCACCATGGCGTGCGCCACCGGTGCCCTTCTGGCGATAGATCTTCTTGGTCGAGTAGCTGGTTTCCGAGCGGGTCTTGACCTTGTGGGTGCCGGCCTGCGCGTTGTTGCGCTGCCAACGGACCACACGGTGCAGGATGTCCGCACGCGGCTCGAGACCGAACAGATCGGCGTTCAGCTCGATGTCGCCGGCTTTGCCGCCGTCCAGTTTGATTACATCAAGTTTCATGCTTCACCACCTTCCGCGGGAGCTTCTTCCGCAGGTGCATCAGATACAGCCGATTTCACAGCAGCCGGGAAAGGCAGGCCTTCCGGTGCTTTCTTCTTCACGGCGTCCTTGACGGTGACCCAGCCCGATTTCGGTCCGGGAACGGCGCCTTTGATGAAGACCAGACCACGCTCGGCGTCGGTTTTGACGACTTCCAGGTTCTGGGTAGTGACACGGGCAGCACCCATGTGACCGGCCATCTTCTTGCCTTTGAAAACCTTGCCCGGGTCCTGACACTGACCGGTCGAACCGTGCGAACGGTGCGAGATCGAGACACCGTGCGAGGCGCGCAGGCCACCGAAGTTGTGGCGCTTCATCGCACCGGCAAAGCCTTTACCGATCGATGTGCCCGATACGTCAACCTTCTGACCTTCCAGGAAGTGTTCTGCCGAAATCTCGGCACCCACTTCGATCAGGCCATCTTCGGAGACGCGGAACTCGGCCAGCTTGCGCTTGGGCTCGACCTTGGCAGCGGCATAGTGGCCGCGCATGGCCTTCGAGGTGCGTTTCGCCTTGGCGGCACCGGCGCCCAGCTGAACGGCGGTGTAGCCGTCTTTGTCAGCGGTGCGCTGTGCAACGACCTGCAGGTTGTCCAGGTGAAGAACGGTGACAGGGATCTGCTTGCCGTCTTCCATGAACAGTCGGGTCATGCCAACTTTTTTTGCGATAATACCAGAGCGCATAATCTATACCCTCCGATCTTACGACTGCAGCTTGATCTCGACGTCCACACCAGCAGCGAGGTCGAGCTTCATCAGCGCGTCAACGGTCTGGGGGGTCGGATCAACGATGTCGAGCAGACGCTTGTGCGTGCGGATCTCGAACTGGTCGCGGGATTTCTTGTCAACGTGAGGGCCACGGAGAACCGTGAACTTCTCAATCTTGTTCGGCAGCGGGATCGGGCCGCGCACGTTCGCGCCGGTCCGCTTGGCAGTGTTGACGATCTCTTGCGTGCTGGCATCCAGAACGCGATAGTCAAATGCCTTCAGCCGAATACGGATGTTTTGGCTTTGCATATTAACAGCCTTTTATCAGGCGTTGAGGTTGAGAGGAGGACAGACGCGCATCGCCAACCCTCTTCGAACCCAAAAGGCGGGAATCACCCCGCCTTGATGTTCTTATTGAGAACTCGCGCGTATTAGTGTGGTTAGTGAGGTTTGGCAAGGGGTTTGTTGACTTTGCTTTCTTTCAACATCTTTATGGTTCCTCCAAGGGCATTTGATACCGAAGTCACACATAGAGGCAATTTGTGAGCAACAAACGGGCAAAGAAGCATCACTTTCTACCGCAGGTCCTTCAACGTCAATTTCTTAACGAACATGGTCAGATTTGGTATGCGGAAAAGGACAAGGACGGGCACTTCTTACGGCCCGAGGCCCCCAGCACAAGTTCCACCTTTAAGATCAGAGACTACTATACGGTAGTAGACGATGGCGCACCGTCCGACATTGTAGAAAGAGAATTCTACGGTGTGATTGACAATTATCTAGGCCATCTACTCGAAGAGATTCTGGCGGCATTTGATGAAGGTGGCGTGCCGACTTTCTCAGGCGAAGTTTTGTACAGCCTACGCTTACTACTCTATGAAACGATCAAGAGAACACCAGAGTTTGTCAGAAATCATGACGACCTCGCGGCAGGGCGCGAATTCTTGGAAAAAATGCTCGAAAAGCCAAAAGGGCATTTGGATGAGGCGATCAGAACTGATCTAGAAAACCAGCTTTTTGACGATGTAGCACTCAAAAGTTACGGACGAGATATACGTGTACGCGCGACAGTGAGGCGCTCAGACAAGATCGAAAAAGCGCTTGAAGGATTTCAAGTACGGTGGGCAATCAGCAATACTCGCCATTCGTTTGTCTTGTCGAGTATGATTGCATATCGAATTGGCAATGGCGGGCCAAACGGGCTTGTCAATCCAAACATGGAAATTTGGATGCCCATTACCCCTAAGAAAGCGCTGGTCTTGTTAAAAGACCCCGAAAACAAAATTCCCTTAGTTTCGGTAGAAAGCTCTGAACATATCCGAGAGATCAATATTTACGCTGCTAGAAACAGCCAGAGTATCGCCTCTCATTCACAAAAGTTAATAGAGTCTCTCACGGGGCAACCTGCAAGGGCATAAAAAGGCCGCCCCTTTGTGGGACGGCCCTCTTTAGTCTCACCGGTGTGCCGGACTGAAGCCCGGCCTACCGTGATTACTCGATGATTTTCGACACAACGCCGGCGCCGACGGTGCGGCCGCCTTCGCGGATGGCGAAACGCAGGCCGTCTTCCATCGCGATCGGGGCGATCAGCTCGACGGTGAAGCCGACGTTGTCGCCGGGCATGACCATCTCGGTGCCTTCGGCCAGGGTCACGGTGCCGGTCACGTCAGTCGTACGGAAGTAGAACTGCGGACGGTAGTTCGCGAAGAACGGAGTGTGACGACCGCCTTCTTCCTTGGTCAGGATATAGGCTTCGGCTTCGAACTTGGTGTGCGGTGTAACCGAACCCGGCTTACACAGAACCTGGCCACGCTCAACGCCGTCACGGTCGATGCCGCGCAGCAGGGCGCCGATGTTGTCGCCCGCTTCACCGCGATCCAGCAGCTTGCGGAACATTTCAACACCGGTACAGGTGGTTTTCTGAGTGTCACGGATGCCGACGATTTCGATCTCGTCGCCAACGTTGATCACGCCACGCTCGACGCGACCGGTCACAACGGTACCACGACCCGAGATCGAGAACACGTCTTCGACCGGCATCAGGAACGGCTTGTCGACTTCACGCTCAGGGGTGTCGATGTAGTCATCAACAGCCGCCATCAGTTCCTTGATCTTCTCTTCGCCGATTTCCGGGTTGTTGCCTTCCATCGCGGCCAGAGCCGAACCAGCGATGATCGGAATATCGTCGCCGGGGTATTCGTAGCTGGACAGCAGTTCGCGAACTTCCATCTCAACCAGTTCCAGCAGCTCTTCGTCGTCAACCTGGTCAACTTTGTTCATGAACACGACCATCTTCGGGATGCCAACCTGGCGGCCCAGCAGGATGTGCTCGCGGGTCTGCGGCATCGGGCCGTCAGCTGCGTTCACAACCAGGATCGCGCCGTCCATCTGAGCGGCACCGGTGATCATGTTCTTGACGTAGTCGGCGTGGCCGGGGCAGTCGACATGTGCATAGTGGCGGTTGTCGGTCTCGTATTCCACGTGGGCGGTCGAGATGGTGATGCCGCGCGCTTTCTCTTCCGGCGCACCGTCAATCTGGTCATACGCTTTGAAGTCACCAAAATACTTGGTGATTGCTGCGGTCAGCGTGGTCTTGCCGTGGTCAACGTGGCCAATCGTGCCGATGTTGACGTGCGGTTTTGTACGCTCAAACTTTTCCTTTGCCATGATGGCCTCCTTTTTCGGTAATGAAGGGAGCGTGATACCCACGCTCCCCCAAATCTTCGCTTATGCGTATTTCGCCTGGATCTCGTCCGAGATGTTCTGCGGAACCGGATCGTAGTGGTCGAACTGCATGGTGAACTGGGCACGGCCCGACGACATCGAACGCAGGGTGTTGATGTAACCGAACATGTTCGCCAGCGGAACGAATGCGTCGATCGCGATTGCGTTGCCGCGCGGCTCCTGACCAGACACCTGGCCACGACGCGAGGTCAGGTCGCCGATGATACCGCCGGTGTATTCTTCCGGGGTGATCACTTCGACCTTCATGATCGGTTCCAGCAGTTTCGCGCCGGCTTTGCGCATGCCTTCACGCATGCACATACGGGCAGCGATTTCGAACGCCAGAACGCTCGAGTCGACGTCGTGGAACTTACCGTCCAGCAGGGCAACCTTGAAGTCGATCACGGGGAAGCCGGCCAGAGGGCCGCTGTCCATGACAGACTGGATGCCTTTTTCGACGCCCGGGATGTATTCCTTCGGAACAGCACCACCAACGATGCGGCTTTCGAACGAATAACCTTCGCCGGGCTCGGTCGGAGTGATCTCAAGCTTGACCTCGGCGAACTGACCCGAACCACCCGACTGTTTCTTGTGGGTGTAGGTATGTTCGACCGGCATCGAGATGGTTTCACGATAGGCCACCTGCGGCGCACCGATGTTGGCCTCGACCTTGAACTCGCGCTTCAGGCGGTCAACCAGGATGTCCAGGTGAAGTTCGCCCATGCCCTTCATGATGGTCTGACCCGATTCCAGATCGGTTTCCACGCGGAAGGACGGGTCTTCGGCGGCCAGACGGGCCAGACCCTGAGACATCTTTTCCTGGTCGCCCTTGGTTTTGGGCTCGACAGCGATCTCGATCACCGGATCGGGGAAGGTCATGGTTTCCAGAACCACCGGATCCTTGGCGTCACACAGGGTGTCACCCGTGGTGGTGTCTTTCAGACCCGCCAACGCGATGATGTCGCCTGCAAACGCTTCTTCGATCTCTTCCCGGTTGTTCGAGTGCATCATCATCATACGACCGATGCGCTCTTTCTTGCCTTTGGTCGAGTTCAGGATCGAGTCACCCTTGTTCAGCACACCCGAGTAAATCCGGGTGAAGGTCAGCGAGCCAACGAAGGGGTCGTTCATGATTTTGAACGCCAGGCCCGAGAAGGCCATGTCATCGTCAGCGCGACGCGCGATGTTACGGACTTCTTCTTCGTCACCGGGTTTGAAGCCCATGTAGTCGACAACGTCCAGCGGGCTGGGCAGGTAGTCGATCACAGCGTTGAGCAGCGGCTGAACGCCTTTGTTTTTGAACGCGGAACCACCCAGTACCGGAACGAACGCGATGTCCAGCGTACCCTTGCGCAGCAGTTTGCGCAGGGTCGGAACGTCGGGCTCATTGCCTTCCAGGTATTCCATCATCGCGTCGTCGTCCATTTCGACGGCCGCTTCGATCATCTTGCCGCGCCATTCTTCAGCCATGTCTTTCAGGCTGTCGCGGATCGGTGCTTTGATCCAGCTTGCGCCCAGATCTTCGCCCTGCCACAGCCATTCTTCCATGGTGACCAGGTCGATCAGACCTTCCAGTTCGGACTCGGCGCCGATCGGGATACCAACCGGAACAGCACGTGCGCCGGTGCGGTCTTCGATCATGCGAACGCAGTTGAAGAAGTCTGCGCCGATCTTGTCCATCTTGTTGACGAAAACCATGCGCGGAACCTTGTAGCGGTCAGCCTGACGCCACACGGTTTCGGTCTGGGGCTCAACACCGGCGTTTGCGTCCAGAACGCAGACGGCACCGTCGAGAACCGCCAGCGAGCGTTCAACTTCGATGGTGAAGTCAACGTGGCCGGGGGTGTCGATGATGTTCAGGCGGTGCTTGGGGGTATCGGCGGTTTTACCGTCTTCGGTGCGTTCCCAGAAAGTGGTGGTCGCAGCCGAGGTGATGGTGATGCCGCGTTCCTGCTCCTGCTCCATCCAGTCCATGGTGGCGGCACCATCGTGCACCTCACCGATGTTGTGGGATTTACCAGTATAATACAGGATGCGTTCCGAGCAGGTCGTCTTGCCTGCATCGATGTGCGCCATGATACCGAAGTTACGGTATAGTTCGAGCGGATATTCGCGTGCCATTTGGATAAGCCTCTAGAATTACCAGCGGTAATGGCTGAAGGCTTTGTTCGCCTCGGCCATCTTGTGGGTGTCTTCGCGCTTCTTAACGGCAGTACCGCGGGACTGTACGGCGTCCAGCAGCTCGCCGGCGAGGCGTTCTTCCATGGTGTTTTCGTTGCGGCCGCGCGCAGCGGTGATCAGCCAGCGGATGGCCAGTGCTTCGCGGCGCTCGGGGCGCACTTCGACCGGAACCTGGTAGGTTGCACCACCAACCCGGCGCGAGCGAACCTCGACCGACGGTTTGATGTTGTCGAGCGCTTCGTGGAACACTTCGACAGGAGCGCGCTTTACCTTGTTCTCAACGCGATCAAATGCGTTGTAGACGATGCGCTCTGCGACCGACTTCTTGCCGTCGATCATCAGGTTGTTCATGAATTTGGTCAGTACCTTGTCGCCAAATTTGGCGTCAGGCAGGACTTCGCGTTTTTCGGCGGCGTGACGACGTGACATATCAGCCTCTCCTTCTTACTTGGGACGCTTCGCGCCGTATTTCGAACGACGTTGCTTACGGTCTTTGACGCCCTGAGTATCCAGAACACCGCGCAGGATGTGGTAACGCACACCGGGAAGGTCTTTCACACGGCCGCCACGGATCAGAACAACCGAGTGTTCCTGCAAGTTGTGGCTTTCACCGGGGATGTACGAGATGACCTCGAATCCGTTGGTCAGGCGCACCTTGGCAACTTTACGCATCGCCGAGTTCGGCTTTTTAGGCGTAGTGGTATAGACACGTGTGCAGACACCGCGCTTTTGCGGGCACTGCTCCAGGTGCATGGACTTCGAGCGTTTGACTTTGGGCTGCCGCGGCTTGCGGATCAGCTGTTGAATAGTTGGCATTCCGGTTCTTTCCCCGTTTTGCAACACACATGACATGCACGCGCGTTGCGTGCGGCTAAATTCGCTGCGCTTATGCGTCCACAAGCGCAAAACCCACGAGCGTTCCCATTCCGAGGTGAACGTCGCGGTTGGTTCTCAGAGGGCGCGAACTGCAAAATTGTCCGGGCCTTGACCAGTTCATTACTGGAATCGGCTACGGGGCGGCCCCCGGTACCGAGATGACGCGCGTATAGGGGGAGTCGTCCCGAGTGTCAACAGCACGATACCGGCCCCCTGGCGCACGCGTTGGATGCGGCCTGTTGGATTGTCATTCCTGCGCGACGCCATCCCGGTTGCGGCCGAACCGCGGCAAGGGCATAGTCGGGTCGAATACCTGCTGATGGATTACAGATGCAAGTGATTGGCCTTTGCCGGTTTTCCTATCCCGCAACGGGCGGTTTTCGGCTGAATCGGGATACGATCGACGAGCAGCGGCAATTCCTGTATGCCACCGACCGGCTGGAAGAGCGCTTTCGCCTGTTTGAGACCGTCACCCTGCCCAGCTTTCGCACCCAGACAGATGAGGCTTTCGAGTTGTATGTTTTGACCGGGACGTGCCTGCCTCAGATCCATGCGGTCCGGCTGCGCGACCTGACCGCCGGGATCAAACAGATCCGTATCATTGCAAAAGAACCGGGGGATCATAAGCAGATCGTTCGAGAGGTGCTGAACACCGCCCGGGCGGATCCGCATCAGCCCTGCGTGCAGTTCCGGCATGATGACGATGACGCCGTTTCCGTTGAATTCATAGAACGCCTCCGCGCGGCTGTTGTCGAAAACACAGGGCTGATGCAGCAGAGCGAGTCCGTCGGAATAGATTTCAATCAAGGTTACATCGCCCGGCGCGAGGCCCGCGGAATTCGGGCCGCTCGGGTCTATCGATCGCTGCTGGGCGTTGGCCTGGGCATGTATGTTCAAGCCGGCAGCACGCGGACGATATTTGACCGGTTGCACAACAGGCTCGCCCGGTTCATGCCCGTGGTCAGCTATCCGGACACGCCCATGTGGGTTAGGATGCTTCACGCGTACAACGACTCGGACCACGCGCGCAAAGATACCAGCGAGCTATCGCCTTTCACGCCTGAACAGGCAGAAGACTTGCGGGTACGGTTCTCGATCGACCCTGACGCGTTCGAGGCCAGATATGCGGCGCGCTGAAAAAATGCAGGTCGTCGGTCTTTGCCGGTTTTCCTATCCCGCAATTGGCGGCTTTCAGACAACTCACGAGAGTGTCGAAGAAAGACGGCGGTTCCTGTACCAGTACGACAGGTTGGAAGAGCGGTTTCGCCTGTTCGAAACGGTCGCCCTACCCGGTTTCAAAAAACAGTCCGACGAAGATTTCCAGTTGGTGATCGTGGTCGGCGATTGCCTGCCCAAACCGGCATTCGACCGCCTCAACGATCTGACCGGTGGGCTGAAACAGGTGCGCATAGTCGCGAAACCTCCGGGGCGGCACAGAAAAGTCATGCAGGAAATCCTGAATTCGGCGCGGAACAATCCCGACCAACCCTGCCTTCAGTTTCGTCACGACGACGATGATGCAGTGGCCGTGGATTTTGTCGAGCGGTTCCGGGGGTGTGTCAGGGACTGCATCGGCTTGTTCGAAAGGCACGCGATGGTTGCCGTTGACTTCAACTGCGGTTATCTGGCTCGCGCCAATGCTGATGGGATTCAAGCCGTTCGCGTACACCGCCCGTTGATAACAGCCGGTCTGGGAATGTACGTGCGGGGCGGGCAACAGAAATCGATCATGAATTTTGCCCATAACAGGATCAACCGCGCGATGCCCGTTGTGACCCGACCCGATAGTCCGATGTGGGTACGGGGATTGAACCGGTTCAATGACTCACCACGAACCAGAAACATGGATGTCGCGCTCAACCCTCTTACCCGGCAGCAAGAGCTCGAGTTTCAAACCCGTTTCGCCATTGATCCGGACATGGTCAGACGGAGTCACGCCAAGCCCTGACGCGCACGTGCCCGGAACAAGGTGAACAGGCCAGCACCCACGATCAGTGCAGCACCCAGCATCGTCAGGCTGTCGGGCCATTCGTCAAACACGACCCAACCCAACCCGAGCGCCCAGATCAGGCTGGAATACCTGAACGGTGCAACGAATCCGACATCTCCCTGACGCATGACCATGACGCTGAACAAATAGCCAAGTAGCACAAACACGGCCGCCGCCGCGACCAGGGAACCCGCTGTTGCCGAAACCGGAACCCATCCTTCGAAAACCGAGGCCATTGCCGCGGCCCCTGCAATGGAAACCGAAGTGGCCAGCGTAACCAGCATTGACGGCACGTCGGCTGACATGCGTCGCGTGATGAGGTCCCGAACTGTAATCGAGGCCACTGCAACCAGCGCATAGATGGAATACACGCTGAACCCCTCTGGCCCGGGTCTTACGATCAGCAGCATTCCGGCGAAACCCACGGCGATTGCCAATGCACGTCGCCAACCAACCTGTTCGGAAAAAACCAACGCAGCACCCAGGGTTACCGTAAGAGGCAATGCCTGAAGAATGGCCGTAACATTGGCAAGCGGCATGTTCTTCAGCGCCGTCAGGAAAAAGAATGTCGCCGCCAGCTCTGCAAGGCAGCGCAGTGCAACCAGCCACTTGTCATGGCGCGAAAAATTCAGATGCAACGCGCCTAGTGACCGGGCAAGTACATAGATCAGAAATACCGCCAGAAACCCGCGCATGGCCACCAACTGAAACAATGGCAGGTCCTGCAAGGCAACCTTCACCAGCGTGTCGTTCAGCGTAAAGGCAGCCATGCTGCCCATCATCAGCAAAGCGCCTTTTGTGTTTGGAGTCATGCTGCTTCGGGCTCCGAGGCTATAGATCGCCCCGCATTGGCCGCCGAGTCGGGCTGGATGTCAACAACGCACAAGGGGTGCAGAGATCATCAACCGAACGGGAGGATGGTCCCGAACAGATTCAGGCTTGAAGGCTCTGTCGTGTCTTTTACAAACTCCACCCAGTCTTCTCCGTATACAAGTTCGAAAAACACTGGATATTTCCACACGAAATTATGAAAGGAAAAGGTCGTCACCAACGCGCCAACAGTGAGCGCCCCGGCGAACTCTCGCAGTTTTCCTTTCAGAAACAGCATGACCATGATGCAGGCCCCGCCTGCAAGGCCGAGGCTGACGAAATCCTGCGTTCCTACCTTGCCGGGCACCGGAATGCCAACCGATTGATATTGAATCAGGCGGGACAGGAAGACCGCAAAAACACCCAGAAAAAAGGCCCCCAGAAACGCAGCGGGATAACCCAGGCGTTGCCAGATACTCTCGGTTCGAGGCAGAGGCGACTTGCGCGTGTTTTCTTCCGAACGCTGTTTGATCCGCGCCACACGGTCCTCGAAAGAGTTGCTTTTGATGTCCATGGGTCAGCTCGAAATAATCCGAAAACACAGTACAGCGCTAAACTACCGATTGCAGAACCACAAGCCAGATGCAATAGGGTCAAAGGCTGCGCTCTGTCACGAAGGTTCACAATTGCGTACCTGAAGCGGCAACAAAAAAGGCCCCACGAAATCGCAGGGCCTTTTTTTGGTTTTGAATGACGCGGTTTATTCGCGGCTTTCCGGTGTTTCGACCAGAACGTCCAGCTCATCCCCGACCATATCATCATCCATGATCGGTGCGGCCAGGGCGGCGGCGGCCTCGGCCTCTTCCCGGCGTGCTTCGATCACCACGTTGTCACGCGACTGCGCGATGTGGCGGACGGCCTGGGTTGCCCCACCGGTACCGGCGGGGATCAGGCGACCGACGATGACGTTCTCTTTCAGGCCGACCAGCTTGTCCTTCTTGCCCTGAACCGAAGCTTCGGTCAGCACGCGGGTGGTCTCCTGGAACGACGCCGCCGAGATGAACGAGCGCGTCTGCAACGAAGCTTTGGTGATCCCCAGCAGGATCGGCTCACCCTGAGCAGGGCGACCACCGCGGGCGATGGTCTTCTCGTTGGCCGCGTCGAACTCCTGCTTGTCGACATGTTCGCCTTTCAGCAGGGTGGTGTCGCCCGAATCCAGGATCTCCCACTTCTGCAACATCTGGCGCACGATGACCTCGATGTGCTTGTCGTTGATCTTCACGCCTTGCAGGCGATACACGTCCTGCACTTCGTCGATCATGTAATCCGCCAGCGCTTCGACACCCATGATGGACAGGATGTCATGCGGCGCAGGGTTACCGTCCATCAGGTATTCACCCTTCTGGATGAAATCCCCTTCGGCGACCGGGATGTGCTTGCCCTTGGGCACCATGTATTCGATGGTCTCCATGGACTCGTCCGCCGGCTCGATGCTGATGCGGCGCTTGTTCTTGTAGTCGCGGCCAAAGCGCACGTAACCATCTGCCTCGGCGATGATCGCGTGATCCTTGGGACGGCGCGCTTCGAACAGTTCGGCCACACGCGGCAGACCACCGGTGATGTCTTTGGTCTTGGCACCTTCGCGCGGAATACGCGCGACGACGTCGCCGGCCTCGATCTTCTGGCCATCTTCGACCGACAGGATCGCATCCACCGACATCGGATAGTGAACCGGGTTGCCCGCGTCGTTGCGGACCGGCTCGCCGTTGTCGTCCACCAGAATGATCTCGGGCTTGAGGTCGCTGCCCTTGGGGGCGGCGCGCCAGTCGATCACGATCTTCTGGGTCATGCCGGTTGCTTCGTCGGTCTCGTCGCGGACAGCGAGGCCCGAAACCAGATCGACATATTTTGCAGTACCGGCTTTCTCGGCGATGATCGGCAGGGTGTAGGGATCCCACTCGAACAGCTTGTCGCCACGGGCCACCTTGGTGCCGTCCTTGACGAACAGCTTGGAGCCGTAGCCCAGCTTGTGGCTGGCACGCTCTTCGCCGTGTTCGTCCTTGATCACCAACTTCATGTTCCGGCCCATGACCAGGCTTTCGCCTGCTGCGTTGACCAGAATCTGCGGGTTCTCGAAGGAAACGACACCTTCCTGGCTGGCTTCCTGGAACGACTGCTGACCACCTTGCGCAACACCACCGATGTGGAAGGTCCGCATGGTCAGCTGTGTACCGGGTTCACCGATGGACTGCGCCGCGATGATACCGACAGCTTCACCCGTGTTCACCATGGTACCGCGTGCAAGGTCACGACCATAGCAGGTCGCACAGACGCCTTCCTCGGATTCGCAGGTCAGAGGCGAGCGGATGCGCATCGACTGAACACCGGCTTCGTCGATCATGTCGGCCATACGTTCGTCGATGAGCTGACCGGCTGCGACGATCACCTCATCGGTGCCCGGACGCAGAACATCGTCAGCGGCTACACGGCCCAGCACACGTTCGGCCAGCGAGGCGACAACCTCACCGTCATTCACGGCTGCTTCGGCGGTGATCGCACGCTCGGTGCCGCAGTCGATCTCACGAACGATGCAGTCCTGCGCCACGTCCACCAGACGACGGGTCAGGTAACCCGAGTTTGCCGTCTTCAGAGCGGTATCCGACAGACCCTTACGGGCACCGTGGGTCGAGTTGAAGTACTCGAGAACGGTCAGACCTTCCTTGAAGTTCGAGATGATCGGCGTCTCGATGATGTCACCGTTCGGCTTGGCCATCAGGCCGCGCATACCGCCCAGCTGTTTCATCTGAGTGACCGAGCCACGCGCACCCGAGTGGGCCATCATGTAGACCGAGTTCGGCTCCATGTCCGACCCGTCTTCGGCCTTGGCAACGTCCGAGATCGTGCTCATCATCGCCTCGGTCACGCGGTCGTTACACTTCGACCAGGCATCGACAACCTTGTTGTACTTTTCGCCCTGAGTGATCAGGCCGTCCATGTACTGCTGTTCAAAGTCTTTCACCTGACTGCGCGTTTCGTCGACGATGCTCCACTTGTCGTCCGGGATGACCATGTCATCCTTGCCGAACGAGATGCCCGCCTTGAACGCTTCCTTGAAGCCCATCGACATGATCTGGTCACAGAAGATCACCGACTCTTTCTGACCGCAGTAACGGTAGACGGTGTCGATCACCTGCTGCACTTCTTTTTTCCGCAGCAGACGGTTGACCAGATCGAACGGTGCCTTGTTGTTCATCGGCAGCAACGCACCCAGACGCAGACGGCCCGGAGTGGTTTCATAACGCTTCTGAACTTCGTTGCCTTCTTCGTCGATCTGCGCGATCCGGGCAGTGATTTTCGAGTGCAGATGCACCTCGCCCGCGTCCAGCGCATGCTGAACTTCGTCGATCGACCCAAAGACCTTGCCTTCGCCCGGCATGCCTTCGCGTTCCAGGGTCACATAGTACAGACCCAGGATCATATCCTGCGACGGAACGATGATCGGCGCGCCGTTTGCAGGCGACAGAACGTTGTTCGTCGACATCATCAGAACACGCGCTTCCAGCTGTGCCTCAAGACTCAGCGGGACGTGAACGGCCATCTGGTCGCCGTCGAAGTCGGCGTTGAAGGCCGAACAGACCAGCGGGTGCAGCTGGATGGCTTTACCTTCGATCAGAACCGGCTCGAACGCCTGAATGCCAAGACGGTGCAGCGTCGGCGCACGGTTCAGCATGACAGGGTGTTCGCGGATCACCTCATCGAGGATATCCCACACTTCGGGACGTTCTTTCTCGACCAGTTTCTTCGCCTGTTTCACGGTCGAAGACAGACCCTTGGCTTCAAGGCGCGAATAGATGAACGGCTTGAACAGCTCCAGCGCCATCTTCTTGGGCAGACCACACTGGTGCAGCTTGAGTTCCGGACCGGTCACAATGACCGAACGGCCCGAGAAGTCGACGCGCTTACCCAGAAGGTTCTGACGGAAGCGGCCCTGCTTACCTTTCAGCATGTCCGACAGCGATTTCAGCGGACGCTTGTTGGCGCCGGTGATCACGCGGCCACGACGGCCGTTGTCGAACAGAGCATCCACGGATTCCTGCAGCATCCGCTTTTCGTTGCGGACGATGATGTCAGGCGCGCGCAGCTCGATCAGACGCTTCAGGCGGTTGTTCCGGTTGATGACGCGGCGATACAGATCGTTCAGATCCGAGGTCGCAAAACGGCCACCATCCAGCGGAACCAGCGGACGCAGTTCCGGCGGAATGACCGGGATCACGGTCATCACCATCCATTCGGGCCGGTTGCCCGACTCGAGGAAGGATTCAACGACCTTCAGACGCTTGATGATCTTCTTGGGCTTCAGCTCGCCGGTTGCTTCGGCCAGATCAGCGCGCAGCTGCTCGGCTTCGGCTTCCAGATCGATCTGGGCCAGCATCTCACGGATGGCTTCGGCACCGATATTGGCGGTGAACGCGTCCATGCCATAGGCATCCTGCGCATCCATGTACTCTTCTTCGGTCAGCATCTGGCCGTAGGTCAGGTCAGTCAGACCGGGCTCGATGACGACATAGTTTTCAAAGTACAGAACACGTTCCAGATCGCGCAGCGTCATGTCCAGCATCAGACCGATGCGGGACGGCAACGATTTCAGGAACCAGATATGTGCAACGGGCGCGGCCAGTTCGATATGGCCCATACGCTCGCGGCGGACTTTTTGCAGGGTGACTTCCACGCCACACTTTTCGCAGACAACGCCGCGATACTTCATCCGCTTATATTTGCCGCACAGGCATTCGTAATCTTTGATCGGGCCAAAGATACGCGCGCAGAACAGACCGTCACGTTCAGGCTTGAACGTCCGGTAGTTGATGGTTTCGGGTTTCTTGATCTCACCATAGGACCAAGACAGAATCCGTTCAGGGCTGGCCAATGAGACTTTGATTTCGTCAAAGACTTTCGGCGGCGTCAGCGGGTTGAACGGGTTGTTGGTGATTTCCTGGTTCATTTGTTACCTCAAATCTTGCGGAAGGGGGGACGGGAGAAAGGGCAGCGCCCTCACTCCTCAACCTCCGCATCCAGGAGTTCCATATTCAGGCCGAGGCCACGGACTTCTTTCACCAGAACGTTGAACGATTCCGGTACGCCCGCTTCAAAGTTATCCTCGCCCTTGACGATCGACTCATAGACCTTGGTCCGGCCGGCGACGTCATCCGATTTCACCGTCAGCATCTCCTGCAGGGTGTAGGCGGCGCCGTAAGCTTCCAGAGCCCAGACCTCCATCTCACCAAAGCGCTGACCACCGAACTGCGCCTTACCACCCAGCGGCTGCTGGGTGACCAGGCTGTACGGCCCGGTCGAACGCGCGTGGATTTTGTCGTCCACAAGGTGGTGCAGTTTCAGCAGGTACTTGATGCCCACGGTCACCGGACGTGCGAATTGCTCACCCGTACGACCGTCGAACAGGATCGACTGACCGCTTTGCGAGAAGCCCGCACGCACCAGCGCATCGTTGACGTCCGCCTCTTTGGCGCCGTCAAAGACCGGGGTAGCGATCGGAACACCGCGGGTGACGTTGCTGGCCGCTTCGATCAGCTGATCCTCGTCCATGCCGCTGATGCCCTCTTCATAGACATCCTCGCCATAGGCGTGTTTCATCGCGTCACGGACCGGCGTTAAGTCGCCTGAACGGCGGTATTCCTGCAGCGCCTCATCGATGTTCAGACCCAGACCGCGTGCGGCCCAACCCATGTGGGTTTCAAGGATCTGACCAACGTTCATACGCGAAGGCACACCCAGCGGGTTCAGACAGAAGTCAACCGGCGTACCATCGGCCAGGAACGGCATGTCTTCCATCGGAACAACCTTGGAAATCACACCCTTGTTCCCGTGACGACCGGCCATCTTGTCGCCCGGCTGCAACTTGCGTTTCACGGCGATGAAGACTTTGACCATCTTCATCACACCCGGCGGCAGATCGTCGCCACGACGGACTTTCTCGACCTTGTCCTCGAAACGGGCGTCCAGAGCACGCTTTTGCACTTCGTACTGCTCGTTCAGAGCTTCGACGATCTGCGCGTCCTTCTCGTCTTCCAGCGCCAGCTGCCACCACTGACCACGGGTCAGGGTTTCCAGCAGCTCCTCGGTGATCACCGACCCTGCCTTGACGCCTTTCGGGCCTTTGACAGCGGTTTTACCCAGGATCAGACCTTGCAGACGCGCATAGATGTTGCGGTCAAGGATCGCCAGCTCGTCGTCCCGGTCACGGGCCAGACGTTCGACTTCCTCACGCTCGATCTGCAACGCACGCTCGTCTTTTTCGACGCCGTGGCGGTTGAAGACGCGAACCTCGACGACCGTACCGTAATCGCCCGGCTTCACGCGCAGCGAGGTGTCGCGCACGTCAGATGCTTTTTCACCGAAAATGGCGCGCAGCAGCTTTTCTTCCGGGGTCATCGGGCTTTCGCCCTTCGGAGTGATCTTGCCGACCAGAATATCGCCCGGCTCCACATCCGCGCCGATGTAAACGATGCCCGCCTCGTCGAGGTTGCGCAGCGCTTCTTCACCAACGTTCGGGATGTCGCGGGTGATCTCTTCCGGGCCCAGCTTGGTGTCACGGGCGGCGACTTCGAATTCCTCGATATGGACCGAGGTAAAGACGTCATCACGCGCGATACGTTCCGAGATCAGGATCGAGTCTTCGTAGTTGTAACCGTTCCACGGCATGAACGCGACGACCACGTTCTTACCCAAAGCCAGTTCACCCATATCGGTCGACGGACCATCGGCAATGACCTCGCCCTTCTGGACGGTGTCACCCACCTTGATCAGCGGACGCTGGTTGATGCAGGTGTTCTGGTTCGACCGCTGGAACTTGCGCAGACGATAGATGTCCACGCCAGCGTCGCCCAGTTCCAGATCTTCGGTGGCGCGGATCACGATACGCTGGGCATCGACCTGGTCGATGATACCGGCGCGTTTCGCCTGAATTGCAGCGCCCGAGTCGATGGCAACCTTTTCTTCGATGCCGGTGCCGACCAGCGGTGCCTCGGCCCGCAGCAGCGGAACCGCCTGACGTTGCATGTTCGAGCCCATCAGAGCGCGGTTCGCGTCGTCGTTTTCCAGGAACGGAATCAGCGAGGCCGCAACCGACACCAGCTGTTTCGGCGACACGTCGATCAGGTCGACATTCTCGCGCGGGGCCAGGGTGTAGTCACCCGCCTGACGGGTCGAGACCAGATCGTTGATGAACTTGCCGCTTTCATCCAGCGTCGCGTTGGCCTGCGCCACGGTGTGACGCATTTCCTCGGTCGCGGACATGTAGTGGACCTCGTCGGTCACCTGCCCGTCTTTCACGACGCGATAAGGCGTTTCGATGAAGCCGTACTTGTTCACGCGGGCAAAGGTGGCCAGCGAGTTGATCAGACCGATGTTCGGGCCTTCCGGCGTTTCGATCGGGCACATCCGGCCATAGTGGGTCGGGTGAACGTCGCGCACCTCGAAGCCCGCACGCTCACGGGTCAGACCACCGGGGCCAAGCGCCGAAAGACGGCGTTTGTGGGTGACTTCCGACAGCGGGTTGGTCTGGTCCATGAACTGCGACAGCTGCGAGCTGCCGAAGAATTCACGCACCGCGGCCGCGGCCGGTTTCGCGTTGATCAGATCCTGCGGCATGACGGTGTCGATCTCGACCGACGACATGCGCTCCTTGATGGCGCGTTCCATGCGCAGCAGGCCGACGCGGTACTGGTTTTCCATCAGTTCGCCGACCGAACGCACACGACGGTTGCCGAGGTGGTCGATATCGTCCACATCGCCTTTGCCGTCACGCAGTTCCACCAGCGCCTTGATGCAGGCCACGATGTCTTCGCGGCGCAGAGTACGCAGGGTGTCGGGCGCGTCCAGTGCCAGACGCATATTCATCTTCACGCGGCCGACGGCGGACAGGTCATAACGCTCGCTGTCGAAAAACAGCGTGTCGAACAGGGCCGACGCAGCCTCGACGGTGGGCGGCTCACCCGGACGCATGACGCGGTAGATATCCATCAGCGCGCTTTCACGGTTCACGTTCTTGTCCTGAGCCATGGTGTTGCGCATGTACGGGCCGACATTGACGTTGTCGATGTCCAGAACCGGGATGTCGGTGATGCCCGCGTCGATCAGTTCCTTGACGGTACCGCCGATCAGGTCGCCATCTTTGTCATATTCCAGCGTCAGTTCATCACCGGCTTCGACATAGATCGCGCCGGTTTCTTCGTTGATGATGTCCTTGGCGACATACTTGCCAACGATGTGATCAAACGGAACCAGCAGATCGGTAACGGTGCCTTCGTCGATCAGCTTCTTGACCGCGCGAGGCGTTACTTTCTTGCCCGCTTCAGCAATCACTTCACCTGATTTGGCGTCGATCAGATCATAGGTCGGGCGGGTGCCGCGCACGCGCTCGGGGAAGAACGGAGTGACCCAACCCTTATTCTTGTCCAGCTTGTAGGACACGGTGTTGTAATACGCGTCCATGATCGCTTCCTGATCCAGACCCAGCGCATAAAGCAGGGTTGTCACAGGCAGTTTGCGGCGACGGTCGATCCGGGCGAACACGATGTCCTTGGCGTCGAACTCAAAGTCCAGCCAGCTGCCGCGATACGGGATGATACGGCAGGCAAACAGCAGCTTGCCCGAGGAATGGGTCTTGCCTTTGTCATGGTCAAAGAACACGCCGGGCGAACGGTGCATCTGCGATACGATCACACGCTCGGTCCCGTTCACGACAAAGGTGCCGTTCGGCGTCATCAAAGGCATATCGCCCATGAAGACATCCTGTTCCTTGATGTCTTTTACCGATTTAGCACCGGTATCCTCATCGACATCGAACACGATCAGACGCAGTGTAACCTTCAGCGGCGCGCTGTAGGTCATGTCGCGTTGCATACATTCTTCGACGTCGTATTTGGGTTTTTCCAGATCGTATTTCACGAATTCCAGAACGGAGGTTTCGTTGAAATCCTTGATCGGGAAAACCGACTGGAACACACCTTTGATGCCTTCGCCGTCCGTCGGCTGCTCTGCATCGCCGGAGCGCAGGAAAAGATCATAAGAAGATTTCTGGACCTCAATGAGGTTCGGCATTTCCAGCACTTCGCGGATTTTGCCGTAATATTTACGAAGACGTTTCTGGCCAAGGAACGTTTGAGCCATGTCAGATGTCACCTTTCGATGTTCTCAGCGGGCAAAGACACCGTCGGGCCCCGGCATCTTGCACAATCGAGACAACACGCCCGGATCAATTCATGGCCACCGTCCCGAAGGCGGCCTCCCGATCCGAAAACCGTGTCTTAGAAAACGCCTCAGGTCTTGAGGCCCTTTCTAAGACAGGTTCGGCTGGACCCGGATTTCTCCGGACCCAGCCAAATTTTTCGGCACATCAGCGATGCACCTGAGACCAAGCTTAGGCCAGCTCGACTTCGGCGCCAGCTGCTTCCAGCTTGGCTTTGACGTCTTCTGCTTCTGCTTTGTCCACGCCTTCTTTGATCTTGCCGCCGGCTTCGACCAGTTCCTTGGCTTCTTTCAGGCCCAGGCCGGTGATGCCGCGAACTTCTTTGATGACGTTGATTTTCGATGCGCCGGCGTTCTTCAGAACGACGTCGAATTCGGTTTTTTCTTCCTCAGCTGCACCGCCGGCGTCGCCAGCTGCACCTGCGACCATTACGGCGCCGCCAGCTGCGGGCTCGATGCCGTATTCGTCTTTGAGGATGGTTTTCAGTTCTTGTGCTTCCAGCAGGGTCAGACCCACGATGCTTTCTGCGAGTGCTTTCAGATCAGCCATTTTATCAGCTCTTTCCGTTTACAGTGTGTGTTCCAACGTCAGGGCATGCGCCCCACGCAGATCATTCAGTGCCAACCGCTTACGCAGCTTCCGCCTTCTCTTCGATGGTGGAAAGGATGCTTGCGATATTGCTTGCAGGTGCGCCAATCGCGCCGGCGATGTTCGAAGCAGGTGCGCCAATGCAGCCCACGATCGAAGCAATAAGCTCCTCGCGAGACGGCATTTTCGAAACAGCTTCGACGCCTTTGCGGTCCAGAGCGTTCTCGCCCATTGCACCGCCAAGGATTTCGAACTTCTTGTTCTCCTTGGCGAAGTCCTCGGCCACTTTGGCTGCTGCCACAGGGTCCTCGGAATAGGTCAGAACGGTCATCCCTGTCAGCAGGTCGGCCATGTTTTCACACGGCTTACCCTCGAGGGCGATTTTGGCGAGCCTGTTCTTGGCAACACGCACGGAACCGCCCGCTTCGCGTGCACGCGCGCGCAGGTCCTGCATCTCGGCAACTGTCAGACCGGCGTAGTGGGCAACCACTACGACGCCAGAGCTTTCGAAGATTTGGCCGAGTTCCTCGACCACTTTCTCTTTCTGGGCTCTATCCACAGTTCTCTCCAAGTTAGGGGCGAAATCTCACCCCGGCTCATATTTGCCGCAGCTTTCGCTTCGGCGTTCAGGTCCTTGTTACGGGATTGGCCAAAATGCGCCCGAGGGTGGGACCCCCAGAATTCTTTGGTCTTACCCGTCTCAGGCAGGGAATTAAGGGGCCGAATGGACCCACCCACCGTCTTGGACGAAACAAAACAAAGCGCACGACGAATCGCACGCTTTGTTCCGCAGGTCTTATTAGGGCAGATGGCCGGGGTTTCCAAGGGGTAAATTGGCCCGAACCCCAAGCCGGTAGACAATGACCGCAAACCCGAACAGGATCAACGGATGATCAAGTTGAAATCCATTTCCAAGCCGCAATTCCTGTTTCGTCAGATTTCTCGCCAATTGTGGGTTCGCACCAGCCTGATCGCCGCTCTCGCCGTGGTCAGCGCAGGGATTGGCACCTACCTCGGCGGCTTCGTCCCCGACTTTCTCACACAACGGCTGAGCACCGAGGCCGTGGCAAAGATCCTCGGCATTCTGGCGTCGTCCATGCTGGCGGTCACGACCTTTTCGCTGTCGATCATGGTCGCGGCACAGCGATGGGCCTCGAACCAGTCCTCCCCGCGCGCCCAGCAGGTGATCGAAGAAGACAGTGTCTCGCAAAACGTGCTGGCCACGTTTCTCGGCGCATTCATCTTCGCGCTCGTATCGCTGATCCTTGTCGAAACCGGGGTCTACACCCAGCAGTCCATCGCCGTTGCGCTTGCGTTCACCTTGGTGGTGATCTTTTTGGTGACACTGGCGCTCTTGCTCTGGATCGACCAATTGCCCAGCTATGGCAGCATCTCCGAAACGGCGCGCAAGATAGAAAACAACGCCAGGGGCACCATGGCCCGAGCCATAGAACTGCCGTGCCTCGGAGCCATTCCGTATCAAGCCGCCGCGGATGTTCCGCAAACAGGTCACGACGTGCGGGCCAGTTCGACAGGGAATGTGCGCCACGTGGATGTCGGTATGCTGAACTCCTGCGCCGAAGAGAATGACTGCGAGATCTGGATCATGGCGCTGCCGGGGCAATTCGTGACGGAAGGCCAGCCCCTGGCCAGAACGACCCGGAAAATGGATGGTGAAACCATCGGGGAAGCCTTCGTGATCGGGACCGAGCGCAGCTTCAATCAAGACCCCCGCTTTGGCATTCAAACCCTGTCCGAAATCGCGCAGCGCGCGCTCTCGCCGGGTATCAACGACCCAATGACGGCAATTCAGATGGTCGAGAGGTTGCTGCGGGTTCTCCTGCCACTTGGCTCGCGGCCCACCCAACCCGCCGACCCGCAATTCCCGAGAATCCATGCCCCCGAGATCGCGATCGACACGTTCCTGCGTGACGCTTATGCGGCCATTTCCCGGGATGCCGGTGACAAAGTCGAAGTCCACGAGGCCATTCTCAGCGCGCTGACCCGACTGACGCAGACTCAAGACGGAGCAATGACAACCGCGGCCCGGGCGGCTGCGAACCAGGCATTGACCGTTGCCGAGCGCGACCTCAGGCTGGAGGCCGACAAGGCACGCGTGCGCGAAATACCCAATCAGGTCACAGTCGAACCTGCTATCTGAGAGCAAAAGAAAACCCCGGGCAGGATGACCGCCCGGGGCTCGACTTTCCGAAAGAACGTGTCGGCTTATTCGCCCGAAGCTTGCGCCACATCCACGGTCACGCCTGGGCCCATGGTCGAGCTCAGCGCGATTTTCTTCATATAGGTGCCCTTGGCGCCCGACGGTTTCGCCTTGGCAACGGCCGAGATGAAGGCACGAACGTTTTCCGCCAGCTTGGCTTCGTCGAACGACGCCTTGCCAACGCCTGCGTGCACGACACCACCTTTTTCCGCCTTGAACTGAACTTCACCACCCTTGGCTGCTTCCACGGCCGCTTTCACGTCCATGGTCACGGTGCCGACCTTGGGGTTCGGCATCAGGTTGCGGGGGCCCAGAACCTTACCCAGACGACCGACGATCGGCATCATGTCCGGGGTTGCGATGCAACGGTCAAAGTCGATGTTGCCGGCCTGGATGCTTTCCATCAGGTCTTCTGCACCAACGATATCCGCGCCTGCTTCTTTCGCTTCGTCCGCCTTGGGGCCACGTGCGAACACGGCAACGCGCATCGCTTTACCTGTGCCGTTCGGCAGGCCGACAACACCGCGAACCATCTGGTCTGCGTGACGGGTGTCAACGCCCAGGTTCATCGCGATTTCGATGGTCTCGTCGAATTTCGAGGTTGCGTTGGCTTTGACCAGGGCAACTGCTTCTTCAACCGACAGGTTTTCCTTGCCGGCGACAGCTTCGCGCGCAGCGCGGGTACGTTTACCGAGTTTTGCCATCTTATTTCACCTCGATGCCCATGGAACGGGCCGAGCCCAGGATGATCTTCATTGCGCCTTCAACGTCGGTCGCGTTCAGATCCTTCATTTTGGCTTCGGCGATCTCGCGCACCTGCTTGGTGGTCACGGTTGCCACGGTCTCACGGCCGGGGTTCTCCGCGCCACGGGGGCGGTTACGCTTGCCGACCGGCTTCAGACCAGCCGCTTTTTTCAGGTAATAAGACGCGGGCGGCGTCTTGATGTCCATGGTGAAGGACTTGTCCTGATAATAGGTGATCACGGTCGGGCACGGAGCGCCGGGCTCCATGTCTGCGGTCTTGGCGTTGAACGCCTTGCAGAATTCCATGATGTTGATGCCGCGCTGACCCAGCGCCGGACCAACTGGCGGCGACGGGTTCGCCTGACCTGCAGGAACCTGCAGTTTCATTGTACCAGCAAGCTTCTTGGCCATTTGGTTTTCCTTTCAACTTGGGTGAAACGCGTCCCACCCAGATTATGTTGCGTGGTCCGGTCCGGGATCGCGACCCCGGCAACCTCCCACGAGAGAATCTCGCCCGAAGACGATAGAGGCGGCGTTTACATGGGATCAGGAGAGATGACAAGTGGTTGGCGCGCCAATCGGACAACACCGAATCAAACCCCGAGAGGATTCTTGCCGCCTGCGAGGCTGCACGCGTGTCTCCGTACAGTTTCGAATTCCTCTAACAATTTGCAAAGACGTGAAAAACCACCAGTTCGCCGCCGATCAATCGCAACATTGGCGCTTGCTTCCCCACAACATGGATGACCGTGCTATAATCCGTTAAAAATGTGATTATTGGTGGAGGTTAATTATGATACTTCGTTTGGCTTTAACTCTTGGCATCGCCTTTTCTCTTGCTGCGGCCATCCCTCAAACGGCGCGGGCCGACGCTGGAGAGTTTCTTGGTGGTGCGGTCGTCGGCGGGATCGTTGGTTACGCAATTGGCAAGGACCAACAAAAGAAGAAATCTCAGCGAACAACCACATCGAACCGCACCTATCGGTCAGGTATTCCATCGACCACGCAAGGTGCGCAAACCCAGACCGCGCTCAATTACTTCGGGTACAATGCAGGAAGGGTCGATGGTCAGGTCGGTCGCGGCACCCGGTCCGCAATCGAACGCTATCAGGCCTCGATGGGTTATCCTGTAAACGGCTATGATTTTCAGCCGTATCAGTATGACTTTCTGATGCAAGCCTATTACTGGGCTACAAGCGGTGGACAGGCGACGACGCAACTTGCGGGTCAACCGCTTCTGATGGCGTATCGCCGTCAGGTGCAAACGGGATCTGCTTTGGCTGCTGCCCCTCAGGCTCCGGCACAAACCGCCCCGGCACAACCTGTTCCGGTTGCGACACCGCAAGAACCTGAGCCCGAGACAACCGAAACAACGTCTGCCAGCCTGCCGAGCCTGTTTTCCGGCGGCACCGGAGGCCCGTCGCTGGCCAATCGCTGTAGCGGGGTCATGCTGCAAACATCTACCAATGGCGGCTATACGACCCTGGCGAACATGTCCGATCCCGACTTTGCGCTCAGTGAACAGTTCTGCCTTGCCCGCAGCTACGCGATGGCGCGCGGTGAAGATCTGATTCAGGATATCCAGGGACTGACACCGGAGCAGGTCAGCGCCCAATGCGATTCATACGGTGAAATGGTGGCGCCTCAGGTTGATGCTCTGTCGATCAACTCGAAAACCGAGGCTGAAACCCAGATGCGCAAGCTGGCGCTGGACTCGGGCCTCAGCCCCCAAGATCTTGCCGCGACAAGCAAGGTCTGCCTGGCGATCGGCTATCGTCAGGACAACATGGATGCCGCGCTTGGATCTGCCCTGATGCTGGTCGCAATGGGTGAGCCGGCCTATGGCGAGTTGATTGGCCACCATCTGCGCGAAGGCTTCGGTGTGCAGAAACGTCGCGACCTTGCGATGCAGTGGTATGACGCGAGCCTTTCGGCACTGGATGCCGGATCGCAGGCTGTGTTCCTGCCATCCCAGACCGACCGCCCGCAACTCTTGCGCGCGGCCATGGTTCAGGCGCAATAGGTCGATACGTTTTCAGCGAATACCTGAACAAAAAAACGCCGCGTTGCCCTTGGCATCGCGGCGTTTCAATTCTTTGGGAGAGTTTCCTCAGCTCTGCTTGGTGACCTGCGTGAAGTCCAGCTCGACCGGAGTTTCCCGTCCGAAGATCGAAACCGAAACCTTCAGCTTCTGGTTTTCGTCGTCCACACCTTCGACCATGCCGTCGAAATCCTCGAACGGGCCGTCGTTGACCTTGACCTTCTCACCGACCTCGAAGCTGATCATCAGCTTAGGTGCTTCTTCACCTTCCTGAACACGATTGAGGATCTGATTGACCTCAGCATCGCGCATCGGCATCGGGCGGCCTTGCGGGCCCAGGAAACCGGTGACGCGGTTGATCGAGTTGATCAGGTGGTACCCCTGATCCGACATTTCCATATGCACCAGCACGTAGCCGGGCATAAAGCGGCGTTCGGTCGTGACCTTCTTGCCCCGGCGCACTTCGATCACCTCTTCGGTGGGCACCAGAACTTCGTCGATATCATCCTCAAGGCCCTGTTCAGCCACCGACGTGCGGATCTGTTCTGCGATCTTCTTTTCGAAATTCGAAAGAACGCTGACCGAGTACCACCGTTTCGCCATGAACCTGTCGTCCTTGTTTGTCTTCGGGGCATCAAGCGTACCGGACACACCCGTCATTAAAATCTTGTCACGCCATCCGGAATAAAAAGCGGCGCGCAGCCCGAATCGCCACACGCCCATTCCGAATAGTACCGCGTCACCTACTCTGACATTGCCCGCAGCGCAAGGGGGCAGAGACGTTTCAGCGCGCCGATTCCGTCTAGCTGAAAGCACCCAGGATCAGTTGCAGACCACCCCGGATACCCAGATCGACCAAAGCGAAAAATACAGCCGTCAACGCCGCCATGATGAAGACCATTACCGTGGTCAACAGCACCTCGCGCCGGGTCGGCCAGACGACCTTTGAGACTTCGGCTCGGACCTGCTGAATGAACTGGATCGGATTGGTGGTGGCCATTTGGCGTGTTCTCTCTGCTAGCGGATGGGCCGGACATAGCCGGGCATTGCGGCAATTTCAAGGGCAGTTGGTTCAACTCTGCCTGTATCGGGCATTCGTTCAGGGTTTGGGTTTGTCATCCCATTCGTCGCTCAGGATCCGGCGCGCGTCACCTTCGGGGTCTTCGTACTGGTTCGAACGAACGGTATAGACAAAGGCGGCCAGACCAACGCCCCCCAGAAACAGGGAAATCGGGATCAGATAGGCAAGCACTTCCATTCAGGTTACCTCAGCCGCAGGGCGTTCAGGGACACGGTAATGGACGAGGTCGACATCGCCAAGGCCGCGATCAGTGGCGTCGCCAGTCCGGCAACGGCCAGAGGAACAGCGATCACGTTGTAAATGGTTGCGATTCTGAAGTTCTCGCGAATGCGCCTGGTGGCCTTGACGGCCGTGTCGCACGCATCCGCAATGGGTGAAAGATCGTTGCCCAACAGCACGATATCCGACGCGACCCGCGCCGCATCCAGCGCAGAGGCCGGAGAGATCGACACATGCGCCGCCGCCAAAGCAGCGGTATCGTTCAGCCCGTCGCCAACCATCAGAACTCTGTGGCCTTCATCGCTGAGATTCTGAATGCGTCTTGCCTTGTCCTGCGGCAATGCCTCGGCGATCCAATCCGTGATTCCCAGTTTTTCCGCCAAGGCGCGCACCGCCCCCTGCGAATCCCCTGACATCAGAAGCACATGTTTGCCCGAAGCACGCAGGGCATCCACCGCCTCAGCGGCGCCCGGGCGCAACGCGTCCGAGAATCGGAAGGCCACGGGTGCGTCCTCGCCGATTGCCAACCAGGCCGAAGTGTCGGTGCCCTGATCCGCGCCGACCCAGGCCGCCCGACCCAGGCGAACGCGTTGACCGCGGAATTCCCCCTCGGTGCCATAGCCGGGAACCTCGGCTATTCCCCGCACATTTGCTGGTTTGATCCCTGCCGCACGCGCCGCTTTTGCCAGTGATACGGACAAGGGATGCGCAGAGGCCTCGGCCAGCGCCAGAGCGACCTCGACCTTGGCGCGGGCATGGTCTCCTAGATTGACCAGTTCCGGCGCGCCGGATGTCAGCGTGCCCGTCTTGTCGAATACAACCGTGTCGGCTTCGGACAGCCGCTCCAGTGCAGTGGCGTGCTTGATCAGCATCCCTTTGCGGAACAACCGGCCCGACGCGGCCGTGGTTACCGCAGGCACGGCAAGGCCCAACGCACAGGGGCAGGTAATAATCAGAACAGCCGCCGCGATGTTCAGTGCCGTGCGCACGTCACCGGAATAGATGTACCACCCAACAAAGCTGAGCGCCGACAGAATATGAACCCCGGGCGCATAGAGCTTGGCAGCCTTGTCGGCCAACGAGGTATAGCGGGACCGGCCAGACTCGGCGATAGCG
Source organism: Ruegeria sp. YTSC002 (assembly GCF_059609845.1). Lineage (NCBI taxonomy): Bacteria > Pseudomonadati > Pseudomonadota > Alphaproteobacteria > Rhodobacterales > Roseobacteraceae > Ruegeria > Ruegeria sp. YTSC002. The sequence continues at coordinate 37,585 of NZ_JBXWML010000017.1, read as the reverse complement.
ACCAGATCAGCCATACGATGGAGCGACGTGTCTTCACCCACCGCCGTTGCCCGGATTGTCAGCGGACCCGTCAGGTTGACTTCACCCGCGCTCACAACCTGCCCGGCTTCGGCAAAAACAGGCACCGTTTCACCCGTCAGAAGGGATCGATCCAATTCGGACTGACCCGACACGATCTGGCCGTCCACCGGCATGCGCCCACCCGGTCGCACAAGGATCAGATCTCCGACACACAATTCGGCTACGGGAACTTCATCTTCGGCCCCATCGACCACACGAATGGCGCGGGGAACTTCCAACGCTGTCAATTCCTCGGCCGCAGATCGCGCTGCGGCACGGGTGCGGTAATCAAGATACCGTCCGGCCAGCAGAAAGAAGGTCAATGTCAGAGCGGCGTCGAAATAGGCATGCTCGCCACTCAACGCGGTTTCCCAAAGCGACGTGACCAGCGCCAACAGGATCGCCAGCACAATCGGCACATCCATATTCAGCCGTCGCACGCGCAGGGCGCTCCAGGCATTGGCAAAGAACGGCTGGGCCGAGAACGCAATGGCCGGCAGTGCAATGGCCGCTGAAATCCAGTGGAACATGTCCCGTGTTGCATCCGTCGCACCGGACCACACCGACACCGACAGCAACATCACGTTCATGGATGCAAACCCGGCCACGGCCAGGCGCATCAGAAGATCACGCCCGGCCTTGTCCGTCTGCGTTGCGGACAAAGCCCCCGGATCAAGCTCATGTGCTTCGAATCCTGCCTGTTCAAGCACCGGGATCAGATCGCTTGCGCGCGTTTCCGGCGTGGCTTTGATCATCGCGCGTTTGAGCGTCAGGTTCACCCGGGCATCTTCGACGCCGGGATGCGCGTTCAGTTCACGCTCGACCGTCGCGATACAGGCCGAGCAATGAATGCCCGGCAGCGACAAGGCGATCTGCACATCCTCCGGTATGGGCCGGGCGGGTTCTGCCGGGGCCGCAAGGCAGCCCGGGCAGGCCGCTGTACCGGATGAAAGCTGAGCCGTCATGCCTACCCCTTCACGTATAGCGGAACGCGCTGCGAGAATTCGGCCCCGTTTCCGTCACGCGCCACCAATCTGATGTTCCAGTTGCCCTTGCCCAGTGTGGCAGGCGTGGCATAGGCCGTGCCATCAAACGTAAAATCCGGCACAAAGTCGTCGCGCACATGGGTTGCCCTGCCGACCACGGCCTGCAATTCGCGCACCTCAACCGGCGCACCGCTTTCGTCGGTGATGTGCAGGATCAGAAGGCCACCTTTGGTTTCAGCCCGAACGGTCCAGCCCAGCGCCTGTTGCTCTTTCAGGCGCTCGTTGAACTCCTGACTGGCGACATAGGAGTTCTTCACCTCGAGCCCGGGAAAGGTTTTCACCGCATTGTAGGCCAGCACGAGGTTCACCGCGATGATCACGCCAAAAGCGCCGACAAACACGGCCAAAGCGTGCTTTCCGGTGAATTTCCGTTCGGCCATGATCAGTTCCCTCGTCCGTTAAACGTGGTGTCCTTGTAGGCGCGTTCGCCGCTGCTGAGGTCTTCGACCCAGATCCGCACTGGTGTCGCCTCTGCTGCGGCCGGACCGCTGTCGCGAGGTGCCAACACATATACACGGGTCAATTGTGCCGTATCCGCCGTGACATTCACAGTATCGATCTTGGTTCCCTCGATTTCCAGTCGCATCGCCGGATCGCCCGCCAAAGACAGTTTGAACAGACGGTCCTCACCGTGCTTGTTGCGCAGACGAACGTCATAGGTGTTGCGGATCGTACCGTCCGACAGGGTGACGAAGGTGGGGTTGCGCACCGGCGCAACAGTCAGATCGATGTCAGAACGGATGAACAGTGCAAACAGCAGCCCGAATCCGACCAGCGCCCATAACGTGGTATACATGATTGTCCGCGGCCTCAGAATGTGCTTCCAGACATTCTTGGCGGGTTTACCGGATCGCTCATGGGCTTCGTCACTCAACGCCATGTAGTCGATCAGCCCTCGTGGCTTACCGATCTTGGCCATCATGTCGTCACACGCGTCGATGCAAAGGGCACAGGTGATGCATTCCAGCTGCTGACCATCCCGGATATCGATCCCGACAGGGCAGACATTCACGCAGGCCATACAGTCGATACAATCTCCCAATTCAGAATCGGCCGTCCGTTTGCCTTTGCCACGCGGTTCACCCCGCCATTCGCGGTAGCCGACAACCAGCGTGTCCTCATCCATCATCGCCGCCTGAATGCGCGGCCATGGGCAGGCATAGATACAGATCTGCTCGCGGGCGAACCCGCCGAAGAAGAAGGTTGTACCCGTCAGGATCAACATCGTCGTGTAGGCTACGGGATGCGCGTTGCCCGTCACAAGATCGCGGGCCAGCGTCGGTGCATCCGCGAAATAGAACACCCAGGCACCACCCGTCGCCAATCCGATCAGAAACCAGACCGTCCATTTGGTGATCCGCAAGCGAGCTTTGCGGAAATCGAGCTTTTCCTGACGGTGCAGGCGCAGGCGGGCGTTTCTGTCACCTTCAATCCACCGCTCGACCAGAATGAACAGATCCGTCCAGACGGTCTGCGGGCACGCATATCCGCACCACACGCGACCCAGGGCTGACGTAAACAGGAACAGACCCAAACCTGCCATGATCAGCAGACCGGCGACAAAGTAGAATTCGTGCGGCCAGATCTCGATCCAGAAGAAATAGAAACGCCGATTCGCCAGATCCAGCAGAACAGCCTGATCCGGCAGGCTGGGGCCACGATCCCATCTGATCCAAGGCGTCACGTAGTAGATGCCCAGCGTCACGATGAGGATGATCCATTTCAGGTTGCGGAACTTGCCCGAAACACGTCTTGGAAAGATCGGTTCACGCGCGGCGTAAAGGCTGGGGGCGGGATCGGAATCGCTCACTGGCTGGCTCCACAAATGGGTCTTCTGAAGACGTCTTGTTCCAGATCATGCACAGGCGAACTTTGACATGGGTCAAAAAGCGCATCGAGCAAACATCTTTTGAAGATCGCCCCATCTTGCCGGCGCAGGAAATGAAGTATTTTACCCGATTTTCAGCCGATTTTCAGCCGATTTTGGCGGAAAAACTGCTTGTGGCGCGATACCGGCTGCACGTGGTACATGCGGTTTTCCAAGTACCGACCAATTGTCGCAGCCCCGGGTCAGACCTGCCCGAATGCGGATGGTCAGCCGTCGTTGCAAAGAACGGAATGGCAAAACAACTGGAATTCAGTGTAAAAAAGCACCGGCTGTTCAGGAAACGCGCGAACAGATGGAACAGCCGGTGCTACAGCCTTCGGGCGGCGAACCGCCCGAAGGTTGCCCTCTAGGTCTTACTGGCCACCACCCAACTGGTGGACATAGGCGGATACCGCACGGATCTGCGCCTCGGTCAGGCGGGTATCCCAGTTCGGCATGACGCCAAAGCGGCTGTAGGTCACAGTTTCAGTCAAAGTCTCTTCGCTGCCACCATATAGCCAGATTGCGTCGGTCAGGTTCGGTGCCCCCTGGAAGATGTCACCCGTACCATCCTCGCCATGGCAGGACGCGCAATTGTCTTCGAAGACAACCTTGCCCGCCTGTGCCGCCGCGTCATCGGTCTGTGCGTTGCTCAGCGACATGACATACTGAACCACCTGCGTGATTTCATCATGCTCGAGGATTTCACCGAAGGCAGGCATCTCGGAATAGCGTGCATCGTCGCTTTCTTCGTTCCGGATACCATAGCTGACGGTGTAGACGATGTCTTCCATCGTACCACCCCACAGCCAGGCGTCATCCAGCAGGTTCGGGAAACCCGGCGCGCCCTGTGCACCGGAACCGTGGCACTGCGCACACCAGGTACGGAACACGGCACCACCGGAGTTCACGGCATATTGCTGAAGCTCAGCGTCTTTTGCGATGTCTTCCAGCGGTGTTTCCACCAGTTTGGCGTTCCAGGGTGCGTTTGCCTCTTCGAATGCGACCATCTCCTGCTGGACCAAAGCCCGTGTAGACCAGCCCAGGACGCCGGCGGTTGCCGACTGCACCAGGGGCCATGCTGGATACAAGATCGTGTAGATCACGGCCCAGATAATGGTCACATAGAATGTCCACAGCCACCAGCGCGGCATCGGGTTGTCGAACTCTTCGATCCCGTCCCAGCTGTGCCCGGTTGTGTTCGGATCACCCGGCTGTTTTTCAGGTGTCTTGCTCATTGCCGCGCCTCCTTGGATGTGGCGGGTTTGTCTTGATGCCGGAAGGGGATGTTGGCGGTGTCCTTGTATTCCTGCTTAGCACCGGGGCGGAAAACCCAGATGACGATGCCAACGAAGAAGGCGAACAACAGCAGCAACATCCAGCTATCCGCGAACTGCCTGAGAATTGTGTATTCTTCCATCACGATTCTCCTTTAGCGGCTTGCGTCCGGGGTGAAGGTCGAAAAATCGACCAACGTGCCCAGCATCTGAAGATAGGCAACCAACGCATCAGCTTCGGTCAACTCGGGCTGGCCGTCGAAGTTGCGCACGTTGACCTTGTCGCCATAGCGCTCCAGCAGCCCGTCATAGTCGCTGTCCGGGTCGGCCTGAGCGAGGAAGTCGGCTTGTGCGTTTTCCAGCATCTCTTCGGAATAGGGTGTCCCGACCAGAGCATTGGTGGCCATCACATCACCGATGTACTTGCCGTCAATTTTGCGATGCTCGAGGAAGCCGTATTTCGGCATCACCGATTCCGGCACCACCGATTGCGGATCACGCAGATGGTCCACGTGCCATTGATCCGAGTAGCGGCCACCCACACGAGCCAGATCCGGCCCGGTGCGTTTGGACCCCCACTGGAACGGGTGATCGTACATCGATTCCGCCGCCAGCGAGTAGTGGCCGTACCGTTCGACCTCGTCCCGCATCGGGCGGATCATCTGACTGTGGCAGACATAGCAGCCTTCGCGGATGTAGATCTCACGCCCCGCCATCTCGAGAGGGGTGTAAGGGCGCATGCCCTCCACCTTCTCGATTGTGTTCTCAAGATAGAACAGCGGGGTGATCTGAACGATGCCACCGATGGTCACGACCAGGAAGCTGAAGATCAGCAGGAGGGTCGCGTTGGTCTCGAGGATCTTGTGTTTGTCGAGAATTGCCATTGCTCCGGCCCTCCTTATTCAGCCGGGACCGCGACGGTCAGGCTGGCCTCTTTGGCCGGCGCTTTCCGGACGGTCATCCACAGGTTGTAGCACATGATCAAGGCACCAGCGACGAACATCACGCCACCCAGAGCACGCACCACATACATCGGGAACTTGGCGGCCACAGTGTCGGCGAACGAGTTCACCAGGAAGCCGTTGGCATCCACTTCACGCCACATCAGGCCTTCCATGATGCCGGTGACCCACATCGACGCCGCGTAAAGCACGATGCCGATGGTGGCGAGCCAGAAGTGCCAGCTGACCATTTGCAGCGAGTAAAGACGCTCACGCTTCCACAGGACGGGCACCAGGAAGTACAGCGCGCCGAAGGTGATCATGCCGTTCCAGCCCAGCGCACCCGAGTGCACGTGACCGATGGTCCAGTCGGTGTAATGCGACAGCGAGTTCACCGCACGGATCGACATCATCGGGCCTTCGAAGGTGGACATGCCGTAGAAGCCGACCGAGATCACCATCATCCGGATCACCGGGTCGGTGCGCAGCTTGTCCCATGCGCCCGACAGGGTCATCAGACCGTTGATCATACCACCCCAGGACGGCATCCACAGGACCACCGAGAACACCATGCCCAGCGTCGAAGCCCAGTCAGGCAGCGCGGTATAGTGCAGGTGGTGCGGACCGGCCCAGATATACAGGAATATCAGTGCCCAGAAGTGGATGATCGACAGCTTGTACGAGAATACAGGGCGCTCGGCCTGTTTCGGGATGAAATAGTACATCATGCCCAGGAAGCCGGCAGTCAGGAAGAAGCCCACGGCGTTGTGGCCGTACCACCACTGGATCATGGCGTCTTGCACGCCCGACCAGACGATGACCGATTTCGAACCCCAGATGCTGACAGGAACGGTCATGTTGTTGACCAGGTGCAGCATCGCAACGGTGACGATAAAGGCCAGGTAGAACCAGTTGGCCACATAGATATGCGGCTCTTTCCGCTTGACGATCGTGCCCAGGAACACGGCCAGGTAGGCGACCCAGACAATGGTCAGCCACAGATCGACATACCATTCAGGTTCGGCATATTCCTTGGACTGCGTTCCGCCCAGAACATAGCCGGTCGCCGCCAGCACGATGAACAGCTGATAGCCCCAGAAAACGAACCAGGCCAGATTGCCGCCCCAAAGACGCGCGGCGCTGGTACGTTGAACGACGTAGAACGACGTTGCGATCAGCGCGTTGCCACCAAAGGCAAAAATCACTGCCGACGTGTGCAGCGGACGCAAACGACCAAAGTTCAGATACCCCTGCGCCCATTCGAAATTCAGCACTGGAAAGGCCAACTGAAACGCGATGAAGGTTCCCACCAAGAATCCAACCACGCCCCAGAAAGCCGTTGCGATCACGCCATAGCGGACCACGTCGTCCATATACTCTCCGGACCGATCCACGAGGATGTCCGGCTCGTCAGTGTTTCGAAGCGTCCAGATGAACAAGCCACCGGCGATAAGCATCACCAGCAGCGCATGTACCTGATACGCCAAATCACGTGCATAATTGGTTCCGATCGCTGCAAACAGCGCGATCAGACCAAGCACGATCAGCTTGATGTAATTCGACATATTGCGTCCCTTTGCCATGCCCCGCGCGCTTTTGATTCTTGTGACGCGCGAAACCCATTTGACTGGCTGCCGTTCTGAAGCACGGCGGCTGTTACTGCTTTGATCTGTATCAAGACAGTTCTGCGTTTTCTGTGACACGCATTGTAGAGGAAACAGGCCAACTGGTCACATGAGACCAAATGCCCGAATCATGAGGTCGCGATGACTTACAAATCTCTACTCACTGTCATGACCGAAACGAAGACAGCACCCGCCGCTCTGGCGCAGATGGTGGCCATGGCAGAATCTCAGGATGCCCATGCCGAAGCCCTGTGCCTGGGGGTTGATCGCAGTCAGACAGGTTATTACTATGCGGGTGCCAATGCGCTTATCGTTCAGGAAACACTGAGCCGGGCCAACGCCGAGGCCCAGGAGCTGTTGAATTTTGCCAATGATTACCTTGGCAAGTCCGGCGTTCGCTGGTCCGCCGAGCATGGCGTCGCGCAAATCGCTGATATCGGACGCCATGTTGCGCATAGGGCACGGTTTTCCGATCTGGTGATCCTGCCGCACCCCTACGGCAAAGACCGTGGGGCCGAGGCCGAGCCCATCATCGAAGCAGCCATGTTCGAAGGGCATTGCCCGGTTCTGGTCGTACCGGACGACGTCGAACCCCTGACGGTGCCGCGCAATATCATGATAGGCTGGAACGAAAGCGTCGAGGCCATGTGCGCCATTCGTCACGCCCTGCCCTTCCTGAAACAGGCCGAGCTGGTCCGAATCGTGGTCATCGATCCACCCCGTCATGGACCCGACCGGTCTGACCCCGGCGGATTGCTGTCACAGATGCTGGCCCGACACGGGGTCAAATGTGAGATTGATGTGCTGAGCAAAAGCATGACGCGCGTGTCGGATATTCTCAACCGCCACGCATCCGATACAGAATCGGATCTGATCGTCATGGGCGCTTACGGTCATTCCCGTTTTCGCGAGGCCATTCTGGGCGGCGCAACACGCAACATGCTGGAGCAGTCTAGCGTACCCGTATTCCTTGCCCATTGATCCGCCCTTCAAAAGCCGCCTGACTTGGCGGCTTTTGTCATCCTCTGCGGATGAGGCCTATCAGGAACAACAGGATCACGGCGCCTACTGTTGCGAAGAAGATAGACGACAGCAGGCCGCCGCCAACGGCAAATCCAAGTGCCGGAAAAATCAACCCCGCAAGAAACGCGCCGACGATTCCGACAATGATGTTGCCGAAAAGACCGAACCCCCGGCCTTCCATGATCTTGCCAGACAGCCAACCGGCGATTGCGCCGACCAAAAGCATTGCCAACAAACTGGTAAATTCCATGTCGATCTCCTGAATCAGACATTCCTGCGAACAAGACCGCGACGGCTGTTGGCGGTCAAAAACCGTTCGCGTCAGACCGGAAAGCCGCCATCCGAATCGTCACCTGCCTCTTCCATCAGGCGGCCCAGATCGGGGATGGTCACGTGTCGCTTTCCTTCAAGTGTGATCACCCCGTCTTTTTTCAAAGCCGAAATCTGGCGACTGACCGTTTCCAGTGTCAAACCAAGGTAATCCGCCATTGCTTCTCGGGTCAGGGGCAGGTCGAACACTATAGATCCAGTCAGACCCTTTTGGCTGACCGAAGCGTCCCGGCGCGCAATGATCGACAGCAGGCTGGCAATCTTCTCACGCGCCGTTTTGCGCCCCAGAACCAGCATCCACTCGCGAGCGGCATCAAGCTCGTCCAACGTCATCTGCAAAAGACGATGCGCAATATGTGGGGTTTGGTCCATCAGCTCTTCGAACGGTTTCTTGCGGAAACAGCACATCACGACATCCGTCGTCGCCTGGACATCATAAGGTGCAGTATCGCGACCCGGCCGGCCAACGAAATCGCTGGGCAGCAGCAGACCAACCATTTGGGTGCGGCCATCTTCCATCGTCTGGGTCAACGACGCGATTCCGGCCACGACCGAGCCGACGAAACTCATCTGATCCCCAGACCAGATGATCGTCTGACCCGCTTCAAAACTGCGGTAATATTTAATGCTTTCAAGCTCTTCCAGCTCGTCAGCATCACACCGGGCACAGACGGCGCGATGACGTATCGGGCAATCTCCGCAATTTGAATGGTCAAATTGTGCTTTTACTGTCATGCGCGTTCCCACTTGATCTCCATCAAAGCACCAGTGTCCTCTGTCCCCTAAGGGTATCGCCATGATAGTGAAACCACAATTGGCAAAGCTTGGACTATTTGACGCGAAAGTACCGCGTTACACAAGCTATCCCACCGCCCCCCACTTCAGCAACGACGTGGGAGCAGATATGTTTGGCGACTGGATTTCCGGGATCAAACCCGGCAGTGCCATTTCCTTGTACATCCATGTTCCATTCTGCCGCAGGCTATGCTGGTTCTGTGCCTGCCGGACACAAGGAACACAAACCGACAATCCGGTGATCGCCTATGTCGACGTTCTGAAGGCCGAACTGGATCTTCTGGCAGCACGTTTGCCCGAAGGTGTGGTTCTGTCGCGCCTGCACTGGGGCGGTGGCACGCCAACGTTGCTGAACGCCCAACTGATGCGTGAACTGGCACAACACATCCTGGGTATCGTGCCCATGGGGCCTGATGCCGAATTCTCGGTCGAGATCGATCCGAACGAGATTGACGAGGCGCGTCTGGATGCGCTGGCAGACGCGGGCATGAACCGTGCTTCGATCGGGGTGCAGGATTTCGACGACGAAATCCAGAAAACCATCGGCCGCATCCAAAGCTATGACACCACGCGCGACGCCATCGACATGATCCGCGCACGCGGCATCGCCAGCCTGAATGCGGATATTCTTTACGGCCTGCCGCATCAGACCAAGGCGCGCATGACGGAAAGCGTACAGAAGCTCCTGTCGCTCAGCCCGGATCGCGTGGCGCTTTACGGCTATGCCCATGTGCCTTGGATGGCCAAGCGGCAGCAGCTTATTCCGTCGGACGCCCTGCCCACACCCGAACAGCGCCTCGAGCTGTTCGACACGGCCCGGCGTTTGTTTCTTTGGGACAATTATGCCGAAATCGGCATCGACCATTTCGCCACTCAGGATGACGGGCTGACCCACGCTTTGCGCGCGGGCCGCCTCAAGCGGAACTTCCAGGGTTACACCGACGATCAGGCCGATGTTCTGATTGGTGTCGGGGCCAGCTCGATCTCGCGCTTCCCGCAAGGCTACGCGCAAAACGCTCCGGCCACCTCTGTCCACACCAAAGCCATTCGCGATGGGCAGTTTTCGACATCCCGAGGGCACCTCTTCAAGGGTCAGGACATTCTGCGTGCCCGCCTGATCGAGGCACTGATGTGCGATTTCAAAATCGACACGGCAGAAATCCTGCGGGATCACGATGTATCAGCCGCTGAACTGGACGAGATGTATCACGCAGCCAATGCATCTTTCGACGGGATGCTGCAAATCACTGAAACCGGGCTTTTCATACCGCCCGAAGCGCGGGCGCTGACCCGGATGATCGCCCGCAGCTTTGACGCCTATGACCTCAGCAAAGCCGGGCACAGCTCGGCCATCTGACCCTTTTTCGGCGGGCAGCATTCGGCCCGTCACGCGCAAAACACATCAGGGGCTTGACGCACGCCTGCGGTTTTTCCCACACTCATGCTGTAGGGCGACATCTCGCTCTGCGGCCTGAGGCGGGCAAAATACAGACAATCCTTGTCGACGCCAACGCGTCGGTCGGTCCCTTTCGTGCAGCCAATCTGCAACCTGAAAGAGGGACAACACTCATGCGCGTATTCACCGTCCTCGGGCCCAGTCAATCGGGCAAATCTACGCTTGTCGAGGCCATCAGCCGCCTCGACGGGCGCCCCACCACATTCGATGTTTCCGAAACCGTGCATTTGCACGGTTTTTCTTACCTGGACGAGCCCTGGTGCGCGATCGACGTTGACGGGGGCGGCGATGCTCTGGCCTATGTCGGACCCGCAATGGCTATATCGGACGCTGCCGTAGTTGTCGTGCCCCCCGACCCGAATGCCGCCGTTTTGTGCGCGCCCTACCTGCGACTGGTAGAAGAGGCCGGCATCCCGTGTTTTCTCTTCATCAACCGGATGGACAATCCCAACGGCCGCATCCGCGATATCATCGCCGCATTGCAAACATACTGCACCCATCACATCGCCCTGCGTCAGGTCCCGATCCGCGAAGGGGATACGATCATCGGGGCGGTTGATCTGATCTCGGAACGGGCTTGGAAATATCAGGAGGGCCAGCCCTCGGCCCTGATCGAACTGCCTCAATCCGTCGAAGACCGTGAGCAGGAGGCCCGAACCGAGCTGCTGGAGACCCTGTCCGATTTCGATGACACCCTGCTGGAACAGCTCATCGAAGACAAACAGCCGCCAAGCGACGAGGTCTATGACCTGGCGGCACAGGTCCTGAAGAACCATCAGTTGATTCCCGCCTGTCTGGGTGCCGCAAGCCACGGCAACGGGCTGACGCGCCTGATGAAGGCCCTGCGACACGAAGCCCCCGAATTTGATATCGCCGCCGGGCGCGACGAGGCCGGAGACAGCGCCCGCGCCATTGCCGGTTTTGCGGATGTCAAAAAACACATCGGAAAAATCGTCGTACTGCGCGGCCTGGGGGACGGCGTGCAAGCCCATGAAGCCTTGGGCGGTGAGACCGTCGGCAACCTGACAACGCTGGATGCCAAAACCCAGATCGCCACGCTTGAGGCCGGGCAGATTGGTCTGGCGGTGAAATCCGATCACCTCAACCCCGGCTATATCTACGACAGCAATTCGGCGACGGAACTGCCGGAATGGGCGGCCTCGCATCCGGTGGCGCATCGTCAGATCGTCTCGCCTGCGCATGAGCGGGACGATGTGCGCCTGTCCAACGCCCTGAGCCGTCTGACCGAGATCGACCCCGGCCTTCACCTGCAACAGGATGAGCTTACCGGCCACGCCGTTCTTGGGTCTCAGGGTCCGCAGCACATGCGACGCGTGACCGCCAAGCTGGCCGAGGATTTCGGGATCGAGATTGAAGCCGACCAAGTCGAAACCGCCTATCGCGAAACCATCCGAACACCTGTCGAACATCGCCACAGACACCGCAAACAATCCGGCGGGGCCGGGCAATTCGCGGATGTCGTGATCTCGGTCGCACCGCTGCCGCGCGGATCTGGGTTCCAGTTCGAAGAGGTGGTCAAGGGAGGCGCGGTGCCCAAGAATTACATCCCATCCGTGGAACAGGGCGCCAGGGACGCGCTGGAGCGAGGCCCCGAGGGCTTTCCGGTGGTGGATGTGAAGGTCACGCTGCATGACGGCAAGCATCACAACGTGGACAGTTCCGATTATGCCTTCCGCACCGCGGGCAAGAACGCCGTGCGCGAAGCGCTGCCACAGGCCAAGCCCGTTGTTTTGCAGCCGATCCTGAACGCCGAAATCCACCTGCCTTCTGATTTTGTTGGCGACCTGGTGCCGACGATCAGCTCTCTGCAAGGACAGGTTCTGGGATTTGAGGGCAACCCAAACGCATCAGGCTGGGAGATTTTCAACGCCCTGATACCCGCCGTGGCCGAGGATGAGTTGCATCGCACTCTTGCCAGCGCCACGCGCGGAACCGGGTGGGTCAAGCTGAGCTTTGATCACTATGAAGAACTGCGCGGACCGGTGCCGAAAGCGGCATCCAAAGAAAAGGCAAGCGCCTGACGGCCTGACGGTGGCGGGCTGATTTCAGCCCGCCGCAGCAATCAATTCACGGGTATAGTCAGTCTGGGCATTTTCGAACAAATCCTCGGCCGTGCCCATTTCAACCACATCTCCGTTTCGCATGACGATCACCTTGTGCGACATCGCCCGCACAACTTTCAGATCATGGCTGATGAACAGATAGGCCAGCCCGTATTTCTTTTGCAGATCGCGCAGCAGATCGACGATCTGAACCTGAACCGTCATGTCCAGCGCGCTGGTCGGTTCGTCCAGTACCAGCAGCTTGGGTCGCAAGACCATCGCGCGCGCAATCGCGATGCGCTGACGCTGCCCGCCCGAAAACTCGTGCGGATACCGGTCCATCGCCGCAGGATCCAGGCCCACTTCGGTCATCACCTCAGCGACCAGCTCGCGCGGCGCGCGATGAGGATCGACGTTGTGAATGGCCAGACCTTCCGCGATGATCTGCTGACAGGTCATACGTGGGCTGAGGCTGCCGAACGGGTCCTGAAACACGATCTGCATATCCTTGCGCAGTCGGCGCAGCTCGCGCGTGGACCATTTTCGAACATCCTGATCGCGGAAGGTGATGCCGCCTTCGGACGCGATCAGACGCATGATCGCCAGCGCCAGCGTGGTCTTGCCCGACCCGCTTTCACCCACGATCCCCAAAGTCTCACCCGCGCGTACACTCAGCGAGGCGTCATTCACCGCCTTCACATAGCCGACCGTGCGTTTCAGAAATCCCCGCTGGATCGGGAACCAGACCTTCAGATGATCGGTGCGCGCGACTTCCTCGGCATCTGTTGCAACGGCGTCTGGCTGACCCGAAGGTTCCGCGGCCAGGAGCTTGCGGGTATAGGGGTGCTGCGGGTTGTCGAAGATCTCGGCAGTCGCACCGGTCTCGACGATCTCACCATCCTTCATCACACAGACCCGATCAGCGATCCGGCGCACAATGCCCAGATCGTGGGTGATGAACAGCATCCCCATGTTTTCGGATTTCTGCAAACTGGCCAGCAACTCGAGGATCTGTGCCTGAATGGTTACATCCAACGCCGTCGTCGGTTCATCGGCGATCAGGATGTCCGGCTTGTTCGCCAGCGCCATGGCGATCATCACCCGCTGCCGCTGTCCGCCTGACAACTGGTGCGGATAGCTGTCCAGCCGGTCTTCGGGGTCGCGGATACCGACCTTGTTCAACAGTTCAAGAATCCGTTCGCGCGCGACATCACCCGTCACCCCCTGATGCAGGGCCAACGATTCCGCCATCTGCTTCTGGATCGTGTGCAGCGGGTTCAGCGATGTCATCGGCTCTTGGAAAATGAAGCTGATGTCATTGCCGCGCACGTCCATCAGGCGCTGCTCCGAGGCGCCGATCATCTCCTGCCCGTCATAGGTGACGGACCCTTCGACGATGGCGCTGTCGCCCAGCAACGATACGGTACTGAGCGCGGTGACAGATTTGCCCGATCCGGATTCGCCCACCAGCGCCACGGTTTCCCCGCGATCGACATGGAACGACACGCCCCGAACCGCAGCACTGATCTGACCGTCCTGCCGGAACGAGACCTTCAGGTTGTTTACATCCAGCAGGCTCATGAGAAGGTCTTTCTGGGATCGAACGCATCCCGCACGCCCTCAAAGATGAAGACCAGCAGGGACAGCATGATGGCAAAGGTGAAAAAGGCCGTGAAGGCCAGCCACGGGGCCTGAAGGTTCTGTTTCGCCTGCAAGGTAAGCTCTCCCAGCGAGGGGGCCGAAGAGGGAAGGCCAAAACCCAGATAATCCAGCGAAGCCAGCCCGCCTATGGTGCCCGTGACGATGAAGGGCATGAAGGTCAGCGTGGCCACCATCGCGTTGGGCAGCATGTGGCGGAACATGATGGTCATGTTGCCCACGCCCAGCGCCCGCGCAGCGCGCACATATTCAAGGTTTCGCGCCCGCAGGAATTCTGCGCGCACCACGCCAACCAGCCCGGTCCAGCTGAACAGGATCATCAACGCGACCAGCAGCCAGAAGCTGCGCCCCAGCACCGCGAACATGATGATGATGACGTAAAGCGAGGGCGTCGCTGACCAGATCTCGATGATCCGCTGAAAGATCAGATCCAGCCAACCGCCGAAGAAGCCCTGTATGGCACCGGCGAAAATACCGATCAGACTGGCGGCGCCCGTCACGATCAGCGTGAACAGGATCGACAGGCGGAAGCCGTAAATCACCCTTGCCAGCACATCGCGCTTGGTGTCATCGGTGCCCAGCAGGTTCTGGCCGTTGGGTGGCAAGGGCGCAGCCCCGGGGCGATCGACCGATGTGTTGTAGGAATAAGGGATCAACGGCCAAATCGACCAGCCACGCTCGAACCCTTCCGCCTGGAACGTGCCGGCGTCGATCTGTTCGATAATGCCTTCAGGATCGTCAAAACATTCTTCATGGCCGCCGCTGTCTATCAGGCACTGAACCTCGGGGTCGCGATAGATCGCCTCCGTCTGGAAGTCTCCGCCAAAATCGGTTTCCGCGTAGAAGTTGAAGACCGGCGTATAGAACTCACCCCGGTATTTCACGAGGATCGGTTTATCGTTGGCGATGAACTCGGCAAACAGCGACAGACCGAACAGCACTGAGAAAATGATCAATGACCAGAAAGCGCGCCTGTTGCGGCAGAAATTGCTCCAGCGGCGCTGGTTCAGGGGGGACAATGCCATTTACCCCTCCCGCTTTTCGAAATCGATGCGCGGGTCGACCAGCACATACATCAGGTCGCTGATGATACCGACGACCAGGCCCATCAGGCCAAAGATGAACAGCGTGCCGAAGATCACCGGGTAATCCCGCGCCACGGCAGCTTCAAAACCCAGACGTCCCAGACCATCAAGTGAGAAGATCGTTTCAATGATGATCGAGCCTCCGAAGAACACGCCTATGAACACGGCCGGAAATCCGGCTATGACGATCAGCATCGCGTTGCGGAACACATGGCCATACAGCACCTTGCGTTCGCTCAGACCTTTGGCGCGGGCGGTCATGACATATTGCTTTTTGATCTCATCGAGAAACGAGTTCTTGGTCAGCAGCGTCAGCGTCGCAAAGGCCGAGATCGTCAGCGCAATCGTCGGCAGCGCGATATGCCAGAAGTAATCCGCGATCTTGCCAAAGAGACTCAGGCTGTCCCAGTTGTCGGATGTCAGCCCCCGCAGCGGGAAGATCTGCCAATAGGATCCACCGGCGAAAAGCACCAGCAGCAGGATGGCAAACAGAAAGCCAGGGATCGCATAGGCCACGATGATCGCAGCGCTGGTCCACGTGTCGAACTGCGAACCGTCCCTGATCGCCTTGCGAATGCCCAGAGGGATCGAAACCAGATAGGCAATCAATGTTGACCACAGGCCCAGCGAGATCGAGACCGGCATTTTCTCGAGCACCAGATCAATCACGCTGATCGAGCGGAAATAGCTTTCGCCGAAGTCCAGCGTCAGATAGTTGCCCATCATGATCAGGAACCGCTCCAGAGGCGGTTTGTCGAAGCCGAATTCCTTTTCAAGTTCAGCAATGAACTCGGGCGGCAGGCCCCGCGCACCGACATATTTGTCGTCGAAAACGCCGCCCGCCGGCTCTGAACCCGCGCCGGCATCGCCCGCACCTGCAAATCCGGCGAATACATCCCCCTGACCTTCGATCTGGGCAATGATCTGCTCGACCGGACCGCCAGGCACGAATTGTACCAGCGTGAAGTTGACGATCATGATGCCCAGAAGGGTCGGGATGATCAGCAACAAACGTCTTAGAATATAGGCGCCCATGTTATCGCAGCGCGCCTTTCGCTTTCAGTGCAGCCTCTTTTTCCGGATTGATCCACCACAGATCCAGATAGCCCAGCGAATAAGGCGGCAGGTTTTCCGGGTATTCATACATATCGTAATATGCCACCCAGTGGTCAGCGATGTATCCTACGGGGATCACGAAGAACTCATACCTGAGGGCGCGATCCAACGCCTTCAACGCCGCGTCCTGATCCGCCTGATTGTCGGTATCAAAGGATGCTTCGATGATTGCGTCAACCAAAGGGCTGGCCAATCCGGCCGGGTTGAAAAGACTGAATGCAGCCTCTTTCGACCCGTACATCTGGCTCAACCCGCCGCCGGTCGACAAAAAGGACCCGTATCGTGTGGAATAGACCATGTCATAGTCCCGCTCGCGGCTGCGCAGCGTGTATTGCGCCGGGTCAACCTTTTCCGCCGACGCATCCACGCCAATGGCTTGCAGGTTCTGGACATAGGTTTCAATCATCGTGGCCGTCGAAGTCGGCAGGTTTGAAGGATAGGGGAAATCCACCCTGAGCGTCTGCCCTTCCGCGTTGCGCCGCACGTTGCCATCGCCGACCGGCCACCCGGCCTCGTCCAGCAGTTTCGCGGCTTTTCGCAGATTTCTGCGATCATTCAGACGCGCGGGGTTTGACTCGTGAACCGTCACGGCAGGTTCTGAAAGAAGGTCCTCGGGCACAACCTCACCCAGCCCTTGAAGAAACGCCAGCTCATCGCCCTCGGGCAAGCCATGCGCTTCCAGCGGGGTGCCTTGTGTAAAGGAATTGCGCGGTGAATTCAGACCAAACAGCAGGGATTCATTGGCCCATTCGAAATTGAAGGCCAGGGCAAGGGCCTTGCGTACGTTCTTGTCTGAAAACTGCGGTTTTCCGAGGTTGAAGACGAAGCCTGACGGTGTTGGCGGGCTGCCATCCGGTATCTCGTCCCGTACGATCACACCTTCGTTCATCTTCGGGAAATCATACGCCGTCGCCCAAAGCTTGGGATCACTTTCAATCCGCAACGTGTATTCACCGGCCTTGAACCCCTCGAACGCCGCTGTCTGATCGGCAAAATACTCGACGCGGATCGTATCGAAATTGTTGCGACCGACATTGAATGGCAGATCCTTACCCCAATAGTCGTCTCGTCGCTTGTAAACGATACGGCGATTGATGTCATAGCTGTCGAGTTTGTAGGGGCCCGATCCGACCGCCACTTCCAGCCGCGGCTCATCCAGGCGCCGGGACTCGTCCGCCTCGAACCATGCTTTCGAAAAGACGGGGGTCGACCCAACGGTTTCGATCAAACTGCGGCGGGTGACTTCCGGATTGAACGTGAACTTGACCGTGTGATCATCCAGCGCTTCGGCCCCCGTCACCATGCGACCCACGGCCTGGGCGTACGAAGGCAGGCCCTGTTCGATGAACAGGCGGTGGCTGTATACAACATCCTCGGCCGTCACCGGCGTGCCATCCCAAAAGGTTGCTTCGGGTCGCAAATGGAAAATGACGTAGTTGCGCCCTTCATCATATTCCAGGCTTTCCGCCAGCACGCCGTAATACTGCCCGACTCCGTCATCCGAGCTTTCGAACAGGCGGTCATATTGCAGCGTCGTCAAGGCGCCTGCGCGCCCCTTGCGGGAATAGGGATTGAGGGAATCGAACGTCCCTGAAGCCGCCAAGGACAACTCACCACCTTTGGGCGCATCTGGATTCACGTAATTCAGATGCGGATAGTCAGCAGGGTAATCCAGATTTCCGAAATACGAATATCCATGACTGCGGGTAACCCCCTCGTCCAATGCCAAAGCGGCTTGCGGTGAGAGCAGAACAGCACAAAGCCCGAATATGCCAGCCAATGGCCTGACCTTAAGATCACGTGCAGCAGGCATTAGGGATATCATGTGGCTCATCCTCTGGGTCATTGTCATCTTTTTTGTCGCATACGCTAGCTAAAGTGCCAACGCTGACAGTTTCAAGTTTAGAATGCGTGTGCGCTTTGTGAAGTTCCCTTCAGATAAAAAAAGCCGCTGCGCGGGGCAGCGGCTCTCAACTTGTCTGGCCTGTCAGGCAATCAGTTGCCGATTGTTTGCAGATAGGCAATCACGTCTGCGCGGTCCTGCGGTTTTTTCAAGCCGGCAAAGCTCATCGAAGTGCCCGAGATATAGCTGCTGGGCTTGGTCAGGAACGCATCCAGCGCTTCGGGCGTCCAGTTTCCACCATGCGCCTGCATAGCGGCTGAATAACCGGTGAAACCTTTTGCCGAAGCGACCGGGCGATCAACAACGCCGTACAGATAAGGGCCGGTGCCATTCGCGCCGTCTTCCAGCTTGTGGCACGCGGTGCACTTGCGGAATACTTTCGCGCCCTTCTCGACGTCAGCGGCGGCCAGCAGATCTTCGAAGACCACCTCTTCGCCGTCGGCGCTTTCGCCCGAGCTTTCGGTTTCGATAATGTAGGCGGCCTCAGCCGAGCCATGGCCACCGGAAGCATAGAGGATGTCCGCCCCCCATTTGGCCAGAAGCAGCACCAGGAAAGTGCCGAACAGGCCTGCGGCGGCCTTGGTAACTGTCATCGTGTCGAACATTGATCGCGTGTCCATTTCAGCTGTCTGGGCAGGTGTCTAAGGCTTCCACTTGCGAGAGGCAAGGTATAGACACCGCGACGAAACGACCAAATCGCGAACTTGTTGCATGGAATCGACCAAATGACCAATCGCATTGCTTTTCAGGGCGAACCCGGCGCCTACAGTCACGAGGCCTGCCGCAACGCACGCCCCGAAATGGAGGCCCTGCCCTGCCGCACATTCGAGGACGTGATCGAATCAGTTCGCTCGGGCGCGGCCGATCTGGCGATGCTGCCGGTCGAAAACACGACCTATGGTCGGGTTGCCGACATTCACCGGCTGCTGCCGCATAGCGGGCTTCATATCATCGATGAAGCGTTCGTGCGTGTTCACATCAACCTTCTTGGTGTACCCGGCGCCAAGCTGGAGGACATCACCGAAGCGCATTCACATCTGGTGCTGCTGCCGCAGTGTTCCGGCTTCCTGAAAGAACACGGTATTCGCGGCCGTGTCAGTCCCGACAATGCCCGCGCTGCGCGTGAAGTGGCCGAAATCGGGGATTTGCATTCCGCCGCTCTGGCCAGCGAACTTGCGGCTGAAATCTACGACCTGAACGTGCTGGCCCGCCATATCGAGGACAATGACGACAACACGACCCGTTTCCTTGTCATGTCACGAGAGGCGGATCTGTCTCGTCGGGGTGAGTATGAAATGATCACCAGCTTCGTGTTTCAGGTCCGCAACATCCCGGCCGCGCTTTACAAGGCAATGGGTGGCTTTGCCACGAACGGGATCAACATGACCAAGCTGGAAAGCTATATGGTCGACGGGTCCTTCACGGCAACGCAGTTTTATGCGGACATCGTTGGACATCCCGAAGACCGCAACGTGCAGCTGGCCATGGACGAGCTGGAACATTTCACGACCAATGTCGAGATTCTTGGCGTCTACCCAGCGGCCCATCCGCGCGGCTGAGACATCATTCGGCATTCCTGCCAAACTCGGATCGGCGCGTATCACCGCGCCACGCCTGAAGTATCGATTGAACATTTGCCTCGACACCTTCGGCCGAGTCGATCTCGATGTCGTAAACCCTGCCGTCGTGAATCAAGGAATGGTCGCGCGCAGCGCTGCCCAGTTCGCGGTCGCCCCGAAGGCGCTCGCGCTCAACCAACAGGGCCAGCGGGCAATGAACCGCCACGAACAGGATGTCGTGCTGAGCCAACAGCGATCTCAGATCATCAGCCCATTTCGGGGTGTCCAGGATATGTTCTATTATCAGGTTGTTACCCGCATCCGCATAGGCGGCCAGTGATGCATGAAACCCGTCAAAAACCTTTGCGCGGTCTGCCTTCCAGTCAAACGCTCCGTTTTTGTACCCGGCCGTAGGCAGAACACCGGAATCGCGCAGATGATCAATCGAGATATGCCAGAACGGCTCCTTGATACTCTGCTGCAATGCCCGCGCAATCGTGCTCTTTCCGCTGCTCGACGCCCCGTGCAGGAAGATTATGCTCGCCATCCGTCCTCCACAGCTTCCGAACCGCTAGGCATCCAGTCTGAATACCTTGGATATCTCACCGGGGGCATGCCTGTATGCCCTGAAACCCATCGCCTCGTAATAGGCCAGACCTTCGGCGTTGTCCTTGCCAATCGTTGCGTCGATGGCTGGCAAACCATGCGCTCGAGCGGCTTCCAGTGAGCAGGCAAACAGCTTTCGACCAATTCCCATCCGCGCAGCAGACGGACGGATATGCGTTCCGATTACGCCCCATCCAACAGGTGTTCCGTACAGGTTGTCTTTCTCTGCCTCCTTCAGGGATTGAAAGCCCAGAATTCGACCGTCCGGATCAACTGCGACCGTGCACCTGATACGTTGGGGGTCGTGAATATAGCGCTCGTGAACAAAGTCCTTGCTGCCTGCGGTCAAACGTTTTCCTGCTTTGAATATCTCGCTCAGTACGTCAGCTAGACCGTCTGCGTCGCTTTCCCGCACATCTCTAGGGTCGTACATGTTCAAAGCATCCTCCGCCGGGTCTTACTGCCCGCTGTGGAAATGGCGCTGCTCCAGTTCACGCGCAAACTCGCTGAACCGCAGCTGGAATTGCTTGCGGAACTTTGACTGTCCAAGCTTCATGGACTGCAACAGCAACCGCGCGGGCAAGGATTTTGCGGCCAAGGACATCTCAACGCTCAGGCGTGTCCGACGCGGGGACAGGGCCAGAAAATCCACTGTCGTCAGGCCGGTCATCCCTTTGCTGGCCGCCTCGAACCGCATTTGCGACGGCTTGTCATAGTCCGTCATCACCACCGACATCTGACGCGGCTTTCCACGCAACCTGAATTCCGTTTTCCATTCGGTGCCAGCAATCACCATTGCATCAGTGTCCAGACGCCGCACATCGATGCCACGACGCATCGCCATACGCTCGAACCTCTCGAAATCCGACACCATGTCGAATACCGAATTGATAGGGGCTTCGATATCTTCCCGCGCTGAAAACTGCATAGTGACCTTTGCTGTTTATGGCTTCACCAGTTTTTCCTCAGTCCAGCGTATCCGCAAGCCAGTTCTGAAGCAGAAAATGAGCGATAGCCCCCTTGCGCGCCGGCAACAACCGGGGATGTTCGCCGGCAAATGCCTGCATCATTTCGGATTTGCTGACCCACATCGCCTCTTCGATCTCGACCGGATCGATCACGATGTCGCGCGACAGGGCCTCGCCGGCGCATCCGAACATCAGGGATGCCGGGAAAGGCCAGGGCTGGCTGGACAGGTAAGACACCTCGCCAACAGGTACGCCTGCCTCTTCCATCACCTCGCGGCGCACCGCCGCTTCCAGCGTTTCGCCGGGTTCGACAAATCCTGCCAGCAAGGAAAACATCCCCTCGGGCCACCCCGGAGATCGCCCTATAAGCACACTGTCTCCATGCGTAATCAACATGATCACAACCGGATCCGTGCGCGGAAAATGCTGCCCGCCGCAAGACGGGCAACTGCGCTGCCACCCCCCTTGCGACACATCACTGGCTGCGCCGCAGCGGGCACAGAAGCGATGTGTTTCGTGCCAACCGACAACCGCCTTGGCCGATGCGGCCAGTTCGGCATCACGGGGCGACAATCGCGCCATGATCCGGCGAAGCTCGGCAAAGACATGTCCTTGGGGCAAATCAGGATGCTGCTGTTCGGATCTGTCCACGAACTCTCCCAGGCCGGTCAGATCCAATCCCTCTGCCGCCCAGGCCGAGATATCCGCGGCAAACAGGGGAGCGCCCTCGGCACTCAGGCCCAGAAAAACCGGTGCTTCGATTACGCCGCCGGGGCCATCGCTGACCAGCGGGTGGGTCATCTGCGTCAGGGCAAGCTGATCCAGCGCCGCGCCCACGACCAAAAGCTTGCCTCGCCACAACAATATGCATCGCGCGGCAGGGTTGCGCGCCATCTCGGACAGCTTCTCGGAATCCCCACGAAGATGTGCTGCCCGATTCAGGCCCGAGCCGCCGAAAGTCACCTGCTCTGCTTTTTTCATTGGAATTCCTTCTGGTCTTGCGCACAGGGCTGCCATGTCTCAGGCCCTGTTGCAATGGCAATTCAAGACGCAAAACGCACAGACGCGCCGCCGAAAAGCCGCATGGCAGCCTCGGAAAAATCATCTAGACTGCGTTTTGATGATTTTAGCCCATTGCCACATTCAAAAGCAGAACAACAAAAGTGAAGCAAAACCCAACGACGCAGGCTCACCCCACAAAAGACCGTGGGCGTATTCGTATTCTTGCCACCTCCGACCTGCACATGCATCTGACCGGTTTTGACTATTACGCGGACACACCAGACCCAACGCTTGGGTTGACTCGCACCGCCAGCCTGATCCGCAAGGCCCGACACGAGGCCACAGACGCGCTGGTACTGATGTTCGACAACGGGGATTCGCTCCAGGGAACGCCGATGGGCGAATGGGCCGTTCGGAACGACACGCCACACCCGATGATGCAGGCATTCAAGGCGCTGGACTATGATGCGATTGGTCTGGGCAATCATGATTTCGGGTTCGGGCTGCCGACATTGGACAAGACCCTTGCGCAAGCCCCGTGCCCGGTTCTGTGCGGCAATCTTCATCGGTCCGGAGAACGACAATCATGGCAGCGTTTTGCGATCCTCGACCGTATCGTGTCGGTGGGAAACAAGGATGTACCCATTCGCGTCGGCGTGTTTTCGGTTCTGCCACCGCAAACAACACGTTGGGAAGAACACAATCTGAACGAAACCGTAGAGGCGGACGACATCGTTGTCGCGGCCCGGTCCCTGACGCGTCTTTTGCGCGTAAAGGGGTGCGATCTGATCGTGGCGCTCGCCCATTCCGGGCTTGGACACCCGGACACAGCGACCGACACTGAAAATGCCGTTATTCCCCTGGCCGCGATCGAGGGCATCGACGCTGTGGTCGCCGGGCACACTCACCTGACCCTTCCCGCACGCACCGGCGCGCAAACCCCGAATGTGGATTACGTGAAAGGGCTGGTGCATGGAACGCCGGTTGTCATGCCCGGCTCGGCAGGCGCATATCTTGGAGTAATCGATCTGGCCGTTACCCTACAGCCCCAGTCGGGGCTGCGTGTTGTTGACAGCCACGCCGAATTGCGCCCGGTTTCGGTGGACGGCACCGCGATTGGCGAAGATTTGGCAATCGCGAATCTGGTTGAACACGCACATCAGCAGACCCGTCAGGACATGGCAGCGCCCGTTGCGCACGTCTCGGAGACATTGCACAGCTATTTCAGCTTCTGTGCGCCGGATCGTGGATTGACGCTTGTTGCCGCCGCACAAGCAGCCGCGTTGCGCCCTTTTTTACACGGCACCCCGCTTGCAGAGCTGCCGCTGTTGTCAGCCGCGTCACCAGCCAAATGCGGCGGACGCTCTGGCCCCAGGCACTACACGGACGTGCCGCCCGGTGAAATCTGTCTGCGTCACGTGGCGGACCTGCATGTCTTTCCCAACGAGTTGCGCGCGGTTCAGATCACGGGCGCGCAGCTGCTGGAATGGTTGGAGATGTCAGCCAGTGCATTCAACCAACAATTCCCCGATGCCGAGGCAGAACTGTTCGACCGGGATCGGGCGGGATACAATTTCGATGTCATCTTTGGCCTGTCCTATCAGATCGACCCGTCGCAACAGGCGCGTTACGATGTCGGGGGGCAAATGATCCATCCCGGCCACAGGCGAGTGCATCATCTGACTTGCGCGGGCCAAGCCGTGCGGCCGGATCAGACATTTGTCGTTGCGCTCGATAATTATCGCGCAAGCGGAGGCGGACATTTCCCGCATGTGTCATCGGCCCCTGCCATAGATCTGCCCCCGCTGGATATCCGGGACATTTTGCGGGATTACATGACGCACCGCCTGCCACCCGACCCATTGGCCCGGCAACCTTATCCGTTCTCGCTGATGCCGAAATCGGGGATGAAGACCATTCTTCGGACAGGGCCCGGTGCTTTGAAATATGTCGACGAATTGAACAGGTTCGCCCCCAAGATTCTGGAACCTGACAAACAGGGTTTTGCGCGCATTCGCCTGACGCTCTGACGGGTTGTCTTTTGCCGAAGCCTTCCCTATATCCAGAGTCGAGAGGTTGGCGCGGGCGAGCGCCTCGCCAACCTGGTCAGGTCCGGAAGGAAGCAGCCACAACGAGCCCCGCTTGGGTCGATGTCCAACCTCTCACTTTATGAACCTTAATGAACCTTGGCCGCAGGAGGGCTTTATGATTGTAGCAAAGACCCTTCGGGCAGCACGGTTCTGACCTCACGGTATCAACTGACTGCCTGAACACATGACCCGGGGATGAGCGATTGCCATCCGTCGGGAGTGCTGTTTCTGACGACAGGCAGACCAATGTTTCTTACACTTTCGGACCTGGGATGGTCCTCTCACTTTGCTGCGCAACACGCGGCTTATCCTTCCTGCACACCTTTTCGCATCACTTCCGTTCATCGGGACCGCCTGATCGGGCTGAACCCGGATGGTGAAGTCCCGTTGCTGACCCTTGATCAGTCAACCGGCACCTATGCCGTTGGCGACTGGGTTCTCACCGACGACGACAAACGCGTGCGCCATTTGCTCGACCGGCGCAGCCTGCTGCACCGGCGCGCCGCCGGAACAGGTGCCGCGACGCAACTGATCGCAGCCAATGTCGATGTGCTGATCATCGTCAGTTCCTGCAATGCCGATTTCAATCTGCCCCGGCTGGAACGATATCTGGCGCTTGCGCATCAGGCCGGGTGTTACCCGGTCGTCGTTCTGACGAAGGCCGACAAATCGGCGGACCCTGACAGTTTCTCGGGACAGGTACAATCATTGGACCCGTTCCTGACGGTTCTGGCGATCAACGCGCTGGACCCGGCAGAGGTTGAAAAGGTTCTGTCCTGGTGCCCCAAAAGCCAGACCGGAGCGCTGGTTGGCTCGTCGGGCGTTGGCAAGACGACGCTTGCCAATACCATGACCGGTCAGGATCTCGCCACCTCGGACATTCGCGAGGATGACGCGCGGGGCCGGCACACGACGACCGCTCGGGCACTGCACCGGATGCGCAACGGCGGCTGGTTGATCGATACACCCGGTATGCGCGCGTTGCGCCTGCTGGACGCTCAGGACGGGATCGACGACGTTTTCTCGGACCTTGCCGCGTTGAGCCGGGACTGCCGTTTTTCGGATTGCCAGCACAACTCCGAGCCCGGATGTGCCGTGCAAAAGGCGATCAGCCACGGCACGCTTGACCCGGCTCGATTGGACCGGTGGCGCAAGCTTCGGCGCGAAGATCAGCGCAACTCAGAAACTGTCGCGCAGTCCCGGGCGCGGGACAAAGCGTTCGGCAAGATGGTCCGTGGCGTCATGAAGGAAAAGAAGCTTCGTAACCGGTGATGGCAGGACGGTGCCCGGCCCGTCCTGCGCCGCGTCTGGTCAGGCGATCAGTCGCGGCCAAACCGCTGCGTTGCGCCGGGCAAATGCTCCGATGTGTCCAACCTCAGGCAACCCGAAATCGGCGGGGCTCAGCAGGTGACGGTTGGCATCGGGGCCGTATAGTTCCGCAAGCCGCCAAACCGCTTCCGGCGGCACCATCTGGTCGTCCTCGAAGGTGAGCAAATCCACGGGCGTTCCAGAATCCTTCCACTGCGCCGCAGGTAACTCATGCCCGATTTCAGGCACATAATTCAAAGGCGCGGTACACCATTTGCGCCACTGCCAATAGACCGATGCCGGCAGGTCCGAGCCAAACCCGATCGCCTTTCCGGGAAGGTAGCCAAGGGCTCGGGCCAAAAGCGGAGCATGGCCGTACCAGAACAACCCCGCCAAACCCCGATAGGGCCACGGATGGTCGCTTAGGGTCACAAGCCCCGAACACACACAGATCATCCGGTCAATCAGATCGATATCCGGTTGCACAGGCCCCAACATCGCGCCGACGGAATGGCCGATGGTCCAGTGTTTCGCATTCGGGTATCGCCGACGCATTTCCGCCCGTGCCGCGGGCATGT
The DNA here is from genome assembly GCF_059609845.1 of Ruegeria sp. YTSC002. Taxonomy (NCBI): domain Bacteria; kingdom Pseudomonadati; phylum Pseudomonadota; class Alphaproteobacteria; order Rhodobacterales; family Roseobacteraceae; genus Ruegeria; species Ruegeria sp. YTSC002. Next base: position 11,228 of record NZ_JBXWML010000017.1, on the reverse strand, counting down.
CGATCAAGGCCCAATCCGCCATGGTCGCACGCGAGTCTTTCAGGCGGCCGGTCAAGGAATGCCCATAATCGCGATAGTCATAGGTCAGGCAGGCCATACCCTTCTCAGCGGCAAGCCATCGTGCGAAATGACGGTAATAATCACGCGGCACACCCGTTGCACTGTTCAGCACGACGACGATTTCGGGCGAAGTCAGCGGGCTATACAATCGGGCGGACAGTGTTTTCTGCCCGGAAGGAAAGCGAAACTCCTCGGTCAATACCGTTTGCTCTGTATCCAACATGATCTCTTGCTTTTCGCTTGGTAAATCCGGTTTCCGAACCTCGACACCCTCGACATTATGCATGAACCTACATCGTATCCAGCATGACCAAGCGTCCGGCCAAAAGATCGGCTTGACTCGATGCGTACTCAAACGCTAGCGGTTGTGTGATGGTTTCCGGCCTCCACAAGGGGTCGGGATGAAAAGGGAACACGGTGCGGTAATGTCTGGTCATGCAGGCAACAACCAAATCCGCGACTGCCCCCGCAACTGTAAACGGTAAGCGATGCCAAAACACCACTGGCCCCAAAGGCTGGGAAGGTCGGCAAAGCGATGACCCGCAAGTCAGGAGACCTGCCATCGGAAACGAAACCGAAACTCGGACGGGGTGTCCGGGCAGGTCCTGACGGCATCACGCTGTCCCACCTGTCCCAAATATCCTGTCCACCACGCGCGGAGGGCGCAGGATGATCTGGAAGACAAAAACGCATGAATTCAGTGCAACAGTATGTCAGCGGACGGGCAAAACCTGCCCCGCTTTGGCGCGGCTGGCGCGCTCGATATCCGAAGCCATGACCCAGGCGACCTCGGCCACAAGTGATGATTTCGAGATTGAGGGCAGCAGCGAGCTGTCACATTGCACCGAAGGATGTCATGCAATTTTCCGCGCGCAATCAGACAGCATTCGTGTCTTTTGCGGCACGCAGCCCGAAGCCGCAATTGAGCCGCTGAACGGTTATGCCGACCTGATCTTCCGAAACACGGTCAGTGCGATGCCATCCGGCGTCGTGCAAACCCCACCCTGCGCGATGATCGAAGTTTCCACGATCCGGCCGCGAAAACCTGTTTGCGCGCCCGCGCAGATTTCAATCTGAGTCCAGACTGACCTGTGCCTGCGCACGCTGCGAGGCCCAGGCCAGTTGCGCATCCGTTTCGACGGCGCAGGGGCGCACCGCCCGCAATCGTTCCAGCGCTGTGTCCGCGCGTTCGCCGCATTCAATCATCAGCCGCAGAACAACCATACCTGACCTGCCACAGCCCCCACGGCAATGCACCAAAACGCGACCTCCTCCTGACAGCGCGTGTCGGGCTGCGGCGCTGACGGACGGCCACGCGTCATCAATCGCTTGTGTCGGCGCTCCGAAATCTTCGATCGGCAGGTGAACCCATCTGCTGGCGCGGCTTTGAATGTCGCTGCCGAAATCCTTCGCCCCATCCTGAAGCATCTCGACATCCGTTGTCATCGATACAACAAGCCCCGGCTGCCAGCCTGCGATCATATCCAGATCGCTGAAATAATCCCCGCCACGTCCGGGCATCGAGGTCAGTGCCAGCGTTCCGCCACCGACTTGCAGGGCGTAGATCACCAACTGCGACATGAAACGTGTCCTCCCCAAAGAACTCTTTACAAAAATGAGCCATTAAATCTGCTAACGCAGTTTAGTGCGAAAGCGACTCGTTTCTAAAACAAAAATCATCACACCACGCTGTGGACGCGGGCAACGGTGGCCACTACGCTGTGCCCAAGCCCCGAATCCCAACGAGAAGACATGACAGACAGCTCCAGCCCCGCCTATCAGGTTCTCGCCCGCAAATATCGCCCGGAAACCTTTGCCGATCTGGTGGGTCAGGATGCCATGGTGCGCACCCTGAAAAACGCGTTCGCGGCCGATCGGATCGCGCAGGCCTTCATCATGACTGGCATTCGTGGCACCGGCAAAACCACGACCGCGAGGATCATCGCTAAGGGCATGAATTGCATCGGTCCGGACGGAACCGGCGGCCCCACAACCGAACCCTGCGGTCAGTGCGAACATTGTGTCGCCATCATGGAAGGCCGCCATGTCGACGTGATGGAGATGGACGCCGCCAGCCGCACAGGCGTCAACGATATCCGCGAGATCATCGACAGCGTGCGCTATCGCGCCGCCAGCGCGCGTTACAAGATTTATATCATCGACGAGGTCCACATGCTCTCGACCAGCGCCTTCAACGCGCTGCTCAAGACGTTGGAAGAACCGCCCGCGCATGTGAAGTTCATCTTCGCGACCACTGAAATCCGCAAAGTGCCTGTCACTGTGCTTTCCCGCTGCCAGCGGTTCGACCTGCGCCGGATTGAACCCGAAGACATGATTGGCCTTCTGCGCAAGATCGCCGAATCGGAAAACGCCCGGATCGCCGAAGACGCGCTGGCGCTGATCACCCGAGCAGCGGAAGGATCGGCCCGGGATGCGACCTCGTTGCTGGATCAGGCGATTTCACACGGGGCTGGCGAGACGACCGCCGATCAGGTTCGTGCAATGCTTGGACTGGCAGACCGTGGCCGGGTTCTGGACCTTATGGATATGATCCTGCGCGGCGATGCCGCCGGAGCACTTACCGAGTTGAGCGGCCAATACGCCGAAGGCGCGGACCCGCTGGCGGTGCTGCGCGATCTGGCCGAGATCACGCATTGGGTGTCCGTCGTGAAGATCACGCCTGACGCGGCGCAGGACCCGACGGTTTCTCCGGACGAACGGACCCGGGGCCAACAGATGGCCGAGGCTCTGCCGATGCGGGTCCTGACCCGGATGTGGCAAATGCTGCTGAAGGCACTCGAGGAAGTCTCGGCTGCCCCCAACGCCATGATGGCCGCTGAAATGGCCGTTATCCGCCTGACTCATGTGGCTGATTTGCCCAGCCCCGAAGAACTGATCAAGCGATTGCAGGATACCCCGCCACTGCCGCCGGGCGGGCCCAATGGCGGCGTTTCGATATCCCGACCGGGCGCCGCCGGTCCGGCGCCGGCTGGCGCGGCCCATCCGCCTGCCTTCGCATCGCCCTCTCGCGGTGCCGGTGGTGCGCCGGTTGCAGCCCTGGCGCAGGATACCCAAACGGCCCTTGCGCGGTACCCGACCTTCGACCACGTGGTCGAACTGATCCGGACCAATCGCGACGTGAAGCTGCTGGTCGAGGTGGAAAACGGCGTGCGCCTCGTGTCCTATCAACCCGGACGAATCGAATTCACACCAGCCGCCCAGGCACCGGCGGATCTGGCTCCACGGCTGGGCTCTGCCTTGCAACGCTGGACAGGAAACCGGTGGGCGGTCTCGATCGTCTCGGACGGAGAAGCCCCCACAATTGCAGAAATACGGGACGAAGCCGAGCTGGCGCTGAAATCCGAGGCCGAACAACACCCTTTGGTTCAGGCTGTGCTGGCGCAATTCCCCAAGGCGAGAATCACCAGTATCGAGACGCCGGAACAACGCGCCGCCAAGGTCGAGACCGAAGCGCTTCCCGAGGTGGAAGACGAGTGGGACCCGTTCGAGGAAGATTGACCCCGCGCCGCCCTTCCCCCCGGTTTCAATCGAACACATCCACCCTTGATGTGAGGCAGGGACTTGTGCGCATATCCCCTCTGCCTGCATGTCTCAGATCGTTTGTTGCGACATCGGCCAGCGGAAGGTGACCCGTGACAACTCTGATCCGGGTGCTCCCTGGCCATTCGAACCCCGCCCCGAGTTTCTGTGCCCCATTCAATCACTCTCGGTTGCAGACCAAATGCGCGCCAAGGACGATCTGCGCTTGTCGGGCCTGCTGGCAAATCTGGCGTCGCAGATGGGCGGTAGGTTCCTGCTGGCGCCTGCGCCGGTCAACATGCCGGACGGAACGGTTGAGCCACCCACCGGCGGGAGAACCCTTGTGCCATGTGGCTGCTGCCCGTATCTAGAGCGCAAACGGAGACACAGGAGAATACTATGCTGAAAGGACTCGGCGGGCTTGGCGGTCTGGGCGACATGGCCAAGATGATGAAATCCGCGCAAGACCTGCAAACCAAGATGACCGAGATGCAGGAAGAGCTGAACAACATGATGGTTGTCGGCGAATCCGGTGCAGGCCTTGTCAAGGCAACGGCGACAGCCAAGGGTGAACTCAAAGGTCTGGATATCGACCCGTCCATCTTCAACGGCGATGACAAGGAAGTGGTCGAAGACCTGATCCTGGCGGCCATCAAGGATGCCCAGACCAAGGCAGCCGAACGTTCGCAGGAAGAAATGGCCAAGCTGACAGAAAGCATGGGCTTGCCCGCAGACATCAAGCTGCCGTTCTGATCTTCATCTTTTCCAAAATACTCCCGCCGGAGGCTCCCTCCGGCGCAAGACAGGATTGGCCATGAGTTCGAACAGCGACATCGACAACCTGATCGACCTGATGGCCAAGCTGCCCGGCCTCGGCCCCCGCTCGGCCCGCCGCGCCGTTCTGCATCTGATCCGCAAACGTGCCCTGCTGCTGACGCCCCTGTCTGATGCCATGCAGCAGGTCGCGATCACCGCCCGCGAATGCCTGAATTGCGGCAACGTGGGCACCACTGACATCTGCGATATCTGCAACAGCGAGGACCGCGCGACCGGAGAGCTGTGCGTGGTCGAAGACGTGGCCGATCTGTGGGCGATGGAGCGCGCCGGGGTCTTCAAAGGCCGCTACCACGTTCTGGGCGGCACGCTGTCGGCGCTGGATGGGGTCGGCCCCGACGAGTTGCGCATTCCCCGCCTCAAGGACCGGGTTGTGGCCGAAGGGATTACCGAGGTCATCCTGGCGCTGAACGCCACCGTCGATGGCCAGACCACCGCCCACTACATCGCCGATCAGCTTGAGGGGCAGGTCCGCCTGACGTCACTGGCGCAGGGTGTGCCGATTGGCGGAGAACTGGATTATCTGGACGACGGGACGATCACGGCCGCGCTGCGGGCGCGGAAGGAACTGTAGTTCTATTTCCTAGTTCTTTTTGTTCGCGCGGCTTTTGCGTCAGTCGTCGCCTGCACAGCGCACAGCGCTCGCTCAAATATCGCGGTACCCACCTTGACAGCGGTATAGTTATTGGATGAGTTGCTTTCTGTTAATTTGACGGATTATCAAACACGATGAAACACTTAGCGTTTGTTGCAATTGTTGCTGCTTTCTCCTCGCCCATTGCCGCTGAAACTCTCTACTTATACGAAGACACCCACGATCTACCGCCGCCATACAAACAATGGTGGAGCGCTATTCCGGAAGACAAAAGATATGATGAACAAACAGACAGGCACGTCTATGTTCGCGGTGAAGGTAAGTATGGCGATTTTTTCGGCGTTCTATACGTTGATTGCATTAACCCTGAATACTCCGAATGGTTAGCTGTTGGAGGGTCGCTGAATTCAGAAGACGTTCCAAACCAGGCAATTGTTAACCTGAGACTTGAGATTTGTTCCAACGGCGACGAGACCTGACACAGCCCCTTGGAAATTAACAGATTGTCTAACTTCTACGACAATTTACAATGACATTAATAGATTGTCTGATTTGTGGATGTGCTATGACCCGCCTTCTAGCCCTTACCTTCGCCGCCTTCACCGCAACCGCCGCCCTTTCAAAAGAGCTGATCGACAAAGGCTACGTCGAAGGCTGGAACATCATGATGGACCCCGCACTTGGCAACGGGTGCCTGATCCAGACGGTGTATCAGGATCTCTCAGTCGTGCGACTGGGCTATGACGCATTGGACAATCGCGGGTACTTCGCTGTCTACAACAAGGCTTGGGGCGACATTAAGCAGGGTGAGAGCTACCCGATCCGGTTTGATCTGGACGGCAAAAGCTATGATGCCACTGCCATCGGCTTCAACCAGCGCGACGTGCCGGGCGCGACCGTGTTTTTCACCGATCGGAGCTTTGTGAACGCTATTGCTCAGAACAAAACGATGACCGTCTACAACCCCGCAGGTGAGGTGGTGATGGCCATCGACCTCAAGGGAACGTCCAAAGCGCTCGAGTATGCGCGGGACTGTCAGAACAAAAAGCTTTAACGAATCGGATCAAAAAGCGCGTCCTTGGCCGTACAGTCGCGGATGACGTCACGCCCACAGGGGACGGGCGCAAGATCACGGGACAGGCACAAGCGGACCTCTTCGATATAGCCCTGTTTGCAGGTGATCGTGATCATGTCGCGCTCCAATTCCGGGTTGGCCTTCAGGAATGCCTCCTCGACCACCGAAGCCGGCAGTTTGACGGACGAATCCAGCTTGCGGAACACCTGAGGGCGCTTGACCGCTTCATAAGCCCGCCGGGACAAGGCAAAGTAGTCGGATGCCGACAATCCCGAACATGTGCCGTGTTTCTTCCATTGATGCCAAGCAAGGCCGGAACTGCCCTGAATATCCTCCATTTCCCGCGTCATGCGTCGCGAAGGTGGGCTTGCGGGGGTACGGCAGTAGGACGGCCAGCCCTGATGGAACTGTGGCCAAAGCCCGTGCAGTATCCAACCGTGATCATGCCGATCATCACACTGATCCGATCCGCGCGCATCACCTTCGCGCGCACACCAGTTGGGCGACCAGCTGAGCGACAGAACGTAGTAGTCGAACTCGCCCGCCTTTTCGCCCTCGGCCAGCGCAGCCATCGCACTTAAGACCCACAAAACCAGCCCCATAATCCCTTGGCGCATTCGCCTCTTCCCTTCTTGCCTTTGCGCGACTATATACGGGCCAAGTTCCCCGACAACGGAAACCTGCCCCAAAAACCAAGGGGCCGCCGAATTCCGGCGACGGGACAGATGTATGTATAGGAGACGGGCTGATGGCAAAACCGCTTATGGCCAAGGCAACCGCCGTATGGCTGGTGGACAACACCACGATCAGCTTCAAGCAGATCGCGGATTTCGTAGGAATGCACGAGTTGGAAGTGCAGGGTATCGCTGATGGCGACGTCGCCGCCGGCGTCAAGGGCTTTGACCCGATCGCCAACAACCAGCTGACCCAGGAAGAGATCGACGCGGCGCAGAACAACCCGCTTCACAAGCTGAAGCTCAAGTTCAACCCGTCGGCCGCTGGCGAGGAAAAGCGTCGTGGTCCGCGCTATACGCCTTTGTCCAAGCGTCAGGACCGTCCGAACTCGATCCTGTGGCTGGTCAAGTTCCATCCGGAACTCAGCGACGGCCAGATAGCCAAGCTGGTAGGCACCACCAAGCCCACAATCCAGTCGATCCGCGAACGCACGCACTGGAACATCGCCAACATGCAGCCGATTGATCCTGTTGCTCTGGGTCTGTGCAAACAGTCCGAACTGGACACCGCCGTGCAGAAAGCGGCGGCCAAGAAAGCGGCTGAAGGCGGCGTGATGAGCGATGACGAACGTCGCAAGCTGGTGTCGACCGAGCAGTCGCTGGAAATGGACGCAGCGCCGAAGATCCCGACCGCAATTGAAGGTCTGGAAACCTTCTCGCTGTCCGACGAGCCGTCGGACGAGAAAGAAGACGAGCCGATCCTTGACGCAGACAGCTTCTTCAACCTGCCCAAGGGTGGGGCGGATGACGAAGAAGAAGATCCTCGCACATAACACGCAAACAGCCTCGGCCATTTCGGCTGGGGCTTTTTTCACGGACTTGCCATGCTGAATGTTCTATCCGCGGTATTTGGCCCGCATCGCGCCGTCACGATTTATGCCTTTCTGAAAACGTGGGGGCTTGGTCTGGCCGGCGGCGTTGTCATGATTGCCATCGTCACGACATTGTTCCTGCTGGGGGATGAAGGCGAACACGAGCATGAGGCGTTCCTGACCGTCCCGGTACTGTCTGCAACTCCGGTGAACGGAGATCTGAAAAACGGCGTCGTGGCATCGGTCCGCTTGCCGGATGGTTCCGCTACATCGATTACGTCCACGGATGCGCAGATTTCGCAGACAGTGGGCACGACGGCCTGTATCGAAAAGCGCGTATATGTCGAAAGCGGAGAAGCCCGATACCGGTTCAAATTGCCGCGTCTCTGCGACGGCAGTTGATCGACGGAACCGAAAGAACAAAGCCGCCCGATGCTGACACCGGGCGGCTTTTGCGTTCATACCAATTGAAAGATGATACCAGCAACGATTGCGCCACCGACGCCCAGGGTCAGATAGGCTGCAAAGACGCGTGGTTTGACCAATGACCAGACCGCGGCCATCGCCGGGATGGAACTGACAGCACCGGCAACCATGAACGACATGGCAGCACCCGCCGTCATACCTTGCTCCATCAACCCTGCCAGCAAAGGCGGTGCCACGTACGAGTTCAGGTATGCCGGCATACCCACCAGCGCAGCAACGACGATTGGCAGCACGCCTTCTCCGCCAACCACGCCGGCGATCAGGTCGGCAGGCACATAGTTAACCAGCAGAGCCTCAAGCACATAAGCCAGCGCTAGCCATTTCAACAGGAACAGACCGTTGTGCATGAATTCCGAACGGAACCGGACGCGGCGCTCGGGCTCCTGCCAGAATTTCCAGACAGGTTTGTCGTCCATTTTCGGACCACACCCGCAGCATCCGGCGGGCTTGTATTCGCGCAAAGGCTGGGCAAACGCACCTTTGCGCATCAGCAACCGAACCGCGAACCCACCGAACAGGCCAAGCGCAACCGCAGCGACAGCCTTGCCGATGGCAAAGGGCCATCCCAGCGCACCGGCGGTAATCAAAAGCGTCGGCGGATCGATCAAGGGTGAGCTGAGCCAGAACGCCATGACTGCGGACAACGGCGCACCAAGGGCCAGAAGACCCGCGATAAAGGGGATAACCTCGCAAGAACAGAACGGTGCAAGACCACCGAACAAGGCAGCCAGAAAGATCATCCGGGTTTCGCGCCCTTCAAAGGCACGCGCCACCATCACCTCTGCGCCGGTCGCCTTGAGGTAAGACAGCAGAAGCACTGCAAACAGAATATATTGCCCTGTATGCGCCAGAGCCTTGGCTGCGAATGTCACCACCCCGGTCAAGTTTCCGGGATCCAGGATTGCCACCGCCGCAAGAATGACGACGATCAGCGTCCAGGGCGTCTTGATCAGGTCCAGTACCCCTTTGGCAGTCATGCGCGGGTTCTGTGTCAACTCAGCCATCGTTCGCAGCCTTTCCAACTTCGTCGGCGCAACACTCGCTGAGAATGAATTGCGCAAGATTTCTCAATTCGTCGTAACTGGCGCGGTTGATCGTGGTGCGACCGACCTTTTCCTGTTCGACCACACCACCGGCCGCAAGAAACCGCAGGTGATGGGCCAGTGTCGAAGGGGCAATCCCTGTCCGGTCCTGTATCTCGCCAACGGTCAATCCGGCTTTGCCAGCCCGGACCAGCGTCTTCAGGACTTTCAGCCGGGCTTCAGAGCCCATGGCAGAAAACCCCGCAGCAGCAGCTTCCCACATCCATTATCTCCACTAAACTAGATTTTTAGTTATTTAGCTCGAAGGGGATCTTCGGTCAACCCTGCTGACAAAAATTCGTGACTGCGATGTAAGTCCAGATTGCCCCGCCCTTAAGTCCACCCTATAAGCAGGCATGGGGATTTCGGTCGATACATTCTTTCTTGAACTCAATGGTCAGGGCACATTGCAGGCCCAGATCCAGCAGATGATTGCCGAAGGCATCTTGTCGGGTCGCTTTCACGTCGGAGAAAAACTCCCTTCGTCACGCAAACTGGCCGCGCATCTGGGGGTCAGCCGAATAACGGTGACATTGGCCTACACCGAACTGTTGGCCAATGACTACCTGACGGCCAAGGGGCGGTCCGGGTACTACGTATCGCAAAACGCACCTGTCCCCCCCAAGTATTCACCTGTCCAGCGCGGCACCGAATCCGTCGACTGGGACAAGGCACTGGCACGCCGCTTTCTGGACAGCGACGTTCTGCCAAAACCCAGCGACTGGCGAGAGTACCGTTACCCGTTCATCTACGGGCAGGCTGACCGAACCTTGTTTGACCACGCCAATTGGAGGTTATGCGCCGTCCGCGCGCTGGGGCATAAAGATTTCGATTCACTGACCGGAGATTACGTGGATCTGGATGATCCGTTGTTGATCGAGTTTATTGCCCGTCACACTCTACCACGCCGTGGCATCGCGGCCCGCCCCGAAGAGATCTTGATCACTCTGGGCGCACAAAACGCGCTCTGGCTGGCATCGCGCATTTTGCTGACCCACAATCGCACGGCCGTCATAGAAGACCCATGTTACTATGCGCTGCGCAGCCTTCTGAACCATTGGGACTGCGCGGTCACACCCTTGAGCGTGGACCGGGACGGTCTGCCTCCCGAGGCGATTCCCGACGAAGCGGACGTCATCTTTACCACCCCCAGCCATCAAAGCCCGACGACCGCGACGATGCCGATCGACCGCCGCAACCAATTGCTGGATCGGGCACGCGAACTCGACGCGATGGTCGTCGAGGATGATTACGAGTTTGAGATGGCCTTTCGGGGTGCGCCTTCGCCGGCGCTGAAATCCATGGACCGGGATGGCCGCGTGATCTATGTCGGTAGTTTTTCCAAGTCGCTGTTTCCAGGGCTGCGACTCGGGTACATGGTCGGCTCGGAACCTTTTATCCGCGAGGCACGTGCGCTGCGCTCATTGGTCCTGCGCCACCCACCAGGCCACATTCAACGCACGGCGGCGTATTTCCTGTCGTTGGGCCACTACGACGCGCAAATTCGGCGTATGTCGAAGGCCTTGCAGGAGCGGCGCGACGCGATGGACAAAGCCATCGCGGAAAGTGGGCTGACCGTGGCTGGGCGGGGTGTGATCGGCGGCTCTTCAATGTGGATGTCAGCCCCTGAGCATGTCGACACAACTCAACTGGCATTAAGACTGCAAAACCAGGGTGTTCACATTGAGCCCGGCGCACCGTTCTTCTCGGGACCGGACAGGCCACAGAATTTCTATCGACTTGGCTACTCTTCAATTCCAACTGACCGTATCTCGCCCGGCGTGAAACTGATCGCAGATGCAATTCGGGCCGTTTAAGCCTCATCTGGACCTAATCCGGCTTTCGTTTTGGCCCTAACGCAGGTCGCACCCTTGCGCCAAAACCATATCAAACGCCGGGCACAGTGCCCGGTTTCACTCACTCTTGTTTGGAGAGCACCCACATGAAGATGACGACGGAAGAGGCGTTTGTTAAGGTTTTGCAGATGCACGGGATCGAGCATGCGTTCGG
>NZ_JBXWML010000016.1:0-83687 GCF_059609845.1 Ruegeria sp. YTSC002 | reverse complement strand
CTGTTTCTGACAACGTCCTGATCAAGCCCACCGAATACGACCAGCACTTTACCTATCAGGCCACGGCGCAGACGGACGGCTACAATCAATACATCGTCAAACCGGGAAGCCCGGCGGCTTTGGTCAGTGCAGGTTCTGACCTCGCAAACAGCATTTCGGGTTCATATTTTGATTGGCTCAAAAACAACGGGTATACCGGGACCGGCACGCCGTCTCAGCCCAATACCGGAACAAGCCAACCCAATATCGGAACGAACCCACCACCTGCTGATACCGGGGGCAGCCAGCCTGATACCGGGGAAAACCAACCCGAGGCCGGAGGCAGCCAGCCCGAAACCGGGGAAAACCAACCCGAGGCCGGAGGCAATCAGCCCGAAACCGGGGAAAGCCAACCAGAGGCCGGAGGCAATCAGCCTGAAACCGGGGGAAACCAACCCGAAACCGGAGGCAATCAGCCCGAAACCGGGGAAAACCAACCCGAGGCCGGAGGCAATCAGCCTGAAACAGAGGCCGACATCGAAAACCCCATCAACATTGCCGAACCTCAGGGCGAGTTGATGATCGACATAAGCAATCAGGACAGCCGGGGGAACATCGGAAAAGTGCCTGGTTACGCAGAAGCCGAGGAAGTTTCTCTATCGTTCGAGATGACCCGAGGCGAAGACGATACCGGCGCCGAGCGGCTTGTCTGGAACCACTCGAACTTCGGTCTGAAGCTGACCAAAAAGGGTCATCTGGTCGCGAAAGTCGACAACAACGATGGCGGTTTCCGTGATGGCTATAAGATCAAGGATCTTGATCTGAACGACGGAGAGGCACATCAGGTGACCCTGATGGTCGATCAGAATACTGACCGCCTTCAGGTGCTGGTGGACGGCGCTGTTGTCCTGGATGAAACCGAAACCGATTTCGATTTCGCGGGCGGCAGAGAACGGGACTGGTACGTTGGCGACAGCGTGGAAAGCCTCGGGGTCGAAGACGATGTGGAATTCATTGACTCGTCGCCGAATCCATACGCGGATTTGTTTGCCTGATGGCAACAACCGCCTCAGGTTAGAGAAATTGTCAATCAAAGCACGGGCGGGTCTCAGATTTGGGGCCCGCCTGCGCCTTTTCCGGATCAGCGCCCTTCAGAACATGCAAAACTGTGCGCATACACCCTTTATGAGGCATTCCTGTTGACTTAAAGCTCATTGTGGGCAGCGCAATTCACTACGACACATGCGAAAAAAGTTTGACCCCACCCAGGAGTTTTACGCCCCCCGTATTGTAACAGGCCTTCAGGGCGGGGCTGTCCAATCGGGTCCGTTCCGAAATGAGATTGCGGAAGTTTTGTGTTTTAGAGTGAAGGAGTATTTGTCTCGACACATGATCCTGCATCGGCATCATATATGACAGACAGACGGGCCACGACCTTGCTTACGAGTAAACTTTATTCAATTACAGGACCACGAAATGAAACCTGAGAAAATGCCAGTGACCGCAGCAAGCTACCAAGCTTACCTGAACAGCCCGTACAAAAGCAGCAAGCATTCGACCTACTTCGATGTGTATGACGAGCTTTTCTCTCCCTACATCGGCAAGCCAATTACCTTCGTCGAAATCGGGGTTCTCAGTGGCGGCTCTTTGTTCATGTGGCGCGAGTTTTTCGGGCCGCAAGCCCGCATCATCGGTGTTGAACTGAACCCCGGCGCAAAACGTTGGGAACAGGATGGGTTTGAAATTTTCATCGGCAGCCAGAGCGATCCGGCCTTTCTGGAAAAAATCGCAAAAGAGGTCGGTGAAATCGACATCGTCCTGGACGATGGCGGTCATACCTATGAGCAACAGATCATAACAACCGAGTGCCTGCTGCCGCATATCCGCGATGGCGGCATGCTGGTCGTGGAAGACACGCATACATCCTATATGGAAGGCTTCGGTCCCAAGCACCGTTCCTTCGTAAAATACGCCATGAGCATGGTAGATCGCGTAAACCGGCGCTTTTCCAAACTCCTCTCGGATGCCGCGGAAAAGCGGGTTTGGGGCATCCGTTTCTATGAATCCTTTGTTGTATTCGATGTGAACCGCAAGGCGACTTCTGTCGTGTCCGTACCAACCGACAACGGCGGGGAAGACCTGAACGCAAAAGACTTCCGCCACGCGGACAACCAGGCCTATGAAAACTTCCTGAAAGCGTCCAAAAGCCTGTCGGCTCTCAAGGTCATCCCCGGTACGCGATCCTTGGCCAAGCTGGCCCGACATGTGATATCGCTGCCATCGAACCTGAAGCATGCGCGGAAACTGAAAGAGTTTTTCTGAATTTCAACCGCCTTTCCGGCTGAGCGCGTCGCTGAATAGGGATCAGCAGCGCTCCAACGCCGTCAAGCCGGGGCGCCGAAGATACCGTTTCAATGTCTCAGGCGTTTTACCACCGGCGAAATACCCTGCTGCATTGGTCAGGAGAACGCCCGCTTCATCCTTTTGGTGATGGGTTTTTCCACCAGTGAAAAAACCAGGCATCCTGCGGCAACGCTGCTGGCCAGGCACAAGATGGACAGAACGTCACCATTCACAGGTCTGAGGACAATCGAGGACACTTTATAAAAAGCGGGAATGGTGAGTATCTGGACAAGGTAGATGCTGTAGGATGCATCCCCGAGATAAACCAGAAACCGATTTGAAATCTGCGTCGCAAACAGCAGCCCAAAAACGATAAAGAACGACGGTACACCCCAGATAATGACACGGTTTGTTGGATCGACCTCAAGTTCACTCGACAGGGAGGCACATAAAAGAAGCATCCCGAAAACAAATATCAAGACCCCTGTCTTTTCCCTGATTTCAAACCCTTTGTTGTAAAAATACGCGACAGCCATCCCAAACAGGAACTCAAGCGATATAAAATCACCGGACACCAGGGACACCCCGATCAGAACCAGGCTGACAACCAGGAAAACATGGACCCACGACCTCAGGAAGAGAGACAGTCCAAAAACAAAATAAAAGAGCATTTCCCATTCCAGGGTCCACCCAACATACACAATCGGCGGCTCACCGAGCACCAGAAGCGAAGAAAACAGGAGCGATGACAATATGATGGTTCCTGAAAGTTCCATGGACCTGAAGATCCCGGGAACTGCGTAATAAACCGCCACAACAAAAAGTGTGATCAGCCAGTAAATTGGCACTATCCTTAGAATTCTCGATCTCAAGAAAGCGCCTGTGCGCCGCTTTTTCTGCATTTGAGTGTGCAGCATGACAAAGCCGGATATCACGAAAAAGATATCGACCCCATTTGCACCCCACCCGGCCAGGAAGGATAAATAATCGGTGCTTTGTCCATATGTTGATGCCGTCTTGATGACATGGAGGAAAACCACATTTATGGCAGCAAAGGCTCGTAAGGCTTGAATATTATTGATCATCTGTTTCGAGTTTGTTTCCCGGATAAAATTCTGATCGAACTGGCACGTCACGGATTGAAATGCTGTGACTGCCTCGCCCCTCAGCATTCACTGATTCAAGAGTTATCTTTCCTCCAAGCGACAAATCGATGGTGGCGCATCCTGTCGCCAATGAACGGTTCCATTTCGGCGGTGGACCCCCTGTCCGATGGGCAAGAACCCCGCCGAAAGAATGCCGCGTTCTGACGATAGATTACTGTCACTGCAATCAATATAAATGCGCGTGGTCCCCTCTTCTGCCAGCGTGCGGCACACATGCTTCAGAATTTCCACATAATAGCCCCGGCCCCGCATATCTGGAACGGTAAAACAGTGAGAGATCAGAGCACAGTGCTCGGTCATCGGGAAGAAATATACGTCCACGTTTTGGCCGAAGCGGGTTTGCGCAATGGTTGCCGGAACCCCGTCGGAAAACCCGATCCAGACGGACATGCCCGCGTTCAGGTCGCCTTGAACATCCCAGTGGATCTTGTCCTGATTGCGCTTCAGAAAGTCTTTGCTTTGATCATCAAGATCGGACCAACTGCGAAAGCACCGCACGGTCAACGTGTTTGACATGCTGTCGATCTGCCGGGCCTTGCCGCCACTCATGGCGAAGAGCAACCTATGCTGTCCGACGACACGATCCCTGAAAAGCATCCACATTGTCTTTAATCCGCCAACAATTTCTCCCCGGCGAAAGGATCGCAAGACAAGATTGAGTCGGTGGAAAGATGTCATCAAACGCCCCTGCCTGGTTTTGCCATCCTGACGGCAACAGAATCGGGATTTCGTTCGACCTCAAGAAACACAGACCGTATCCCCTGCGATCTTTCAGAAGATGCGGCAGCCAAGAAAATACGCTCCAACACCTGTGAACAGGTTGGTAAGAATTCGCTTTCCGACGTTATGGGGGTTAATTTGGTAGATGCGGCAAAAAGGCTGGCTCTTCCGAAACCAGACGTTTCCGGGTCAATTTCTGGACCCGGCCTGAAAGTACCAAAGCACCTGTGCTTTGCCTTCACGCAAGATGCTTTCACTCTGTTTCGAATTTCGAATGCCATGCATCGCCCTTTCACTTCTGCACAAACCGTCCTCAATCAGTTTGAGATGTATAGTACTCACTATCTTCATCTTGATGAGCATTCGGTTTTCTTTTTTCGAGCCCCAAAAGCGCGCGCTTGGCTACTCACATTGATCACGCCAAAAAAGTCGCTATTCCCTATGCGCGCCGTGAGGTACTTATTGGTAGCGAAAAGATACTGAAAATCGAAATTTTGCGCGCCCATGCAAAATTTTTTGAACCGAAGTCAAAACCATGATCACCTGTGCCCAAATGAACGGAAAAAGGCCCGCGTCATGGTGACGTTGAACATGAGCACCCCCACATCTCCGTCCCAGGGAAAAGCCCCGGGCCAAAGCGCTCCGACGCTCAGCATCATCGTGCCCATGTTCAATGAAGAAGAGGTTCTGCCGGCCCTGTTCGAACGTTTGGAGCAATTCCTCGGTCAGCTTGGGGAAAGTTATGAGATCATCTGCGTGAACGACGGCAGCACAGACGCGACCGCCAGGATTCTGGCTGCTGCGCATGAGCGCGATGATCGTATCAAGGTGCTGAACTTTTCACGTAATTTCGGCAAGGAAATCGCATTGACGGCGGGGCTGGATGCAGCTGCGGGTGAAGCCGTTGTTCCGATAGACGCGGATTTGCAGGATCCGCCCGAACTGATCGAGACATTTCTGGAAAAATGGCGCGAAGGATTCGATGTCGTCTATGCCGTCCGGCGCCACCGCGACAGCGATACCGCGATGAAACGCTGGACAGCGCGGAAGTTCTATAAGGTCATCAACCGGCTCTCAGGCGTGCCGATACCCGCCAATACCGGCGATTTCCGCCTTATGGACCGGCGCGTGGTTCAGGCTGTCGTTCAGCTGCGCGAGCACAACCGCTTTATGAAGGGCCTTTTTGCCTGGGTCGGGTTTCGGCACACCGAGGTGGCGTATGACCGCCCCGAGCGTGCGGCGGGGCAGACCAAGTTCAACTACTGGCGCCTTTGGAACTTTGCGCTGGACGGTATTACCGGGTTCAGCACCGTACCTCTCAGGATTGCAGGCTATGTCGGCATGCTGACTGCGTTGGCCGCGATCATCTACGGTGTTTTCCTGATCTCACGTACCCTTGTTTACGGGGTGGATGTACCCGGCTATGCCTCATTGATGGTTGCAGTGCTGTTGATCGGCGGCCTGCAACTTGTCGTGCTGGGCGTCATCGGGGAATATCTGGGGCGGCTTTATGCAGAGGCTCAGAAACGGCCGCTTTACATTGTCGAAAGCAGCCTGGGCCTGGATGATCAGGCCCATTGACCTGCCTGTGGGCAAGTCGACCAACCCGCAGGCTGGCGTTTGTCAGCCAGACACGCCCTCCCGATACGGGGTTGCCAGGAGGACCGCCCGGGTAATCAAGGCCCGGTATCAGGTTCGAAAAGCTCGGCGCTGGCCCGCAAACGTTCAATTTTCAAAGTACGTTCATAATTCTGCAGAGCTTCCCGCCGTGCATCGGTGATGACAAGGTCTCCTTCGTGAGGCCACGTGATCAGCCAGACGCGGGATGTGGGGTTGGTGTGCAAAGATGTATCGTATTCGGAGACGACGAAATTCGCATCATTGATGTAGTAAAACAGCGGCGTATCGATCCAATCCCGGTCCCTCAGAAAAACCAGATCATCGGGCAGCATTTCAGGTAGCATGGCCTTCACAATTCCCTGATAGTCATTGGGAGAGCCCGGCTTACCAGCGGCGTAAGGTATGCTGGCCGCAAACACCAAAACGCACAGGCCAATCGAGGCCAGCCTGAAACGGTGGTCCTGAAATACCCGAACTGCACCGGCCGCGCAAAGGATCAGCAAATAAGGCACGAAAAGCAGAAAGGCCCTGGGGGCCAGGATGGAAACTTTGTAGGACGCTGCAAACAGGATCAGCGGCGAGACAACCGCAACAAGCCACAAAAGCAATGTCCGTTCCTGAGGATAGTGCAGTGTGTTTGAGGGCAGCTTGGGCACAACCGCGCCCCACATGGTGCCCAGAACAGGAATGAGCAGCGCCAGAAAAGGTAAAACAGACATCGCCATCAGCGCTTCGCTCCTGCGATGGGCGATTGAGCCGAGCCAGAACATGAAGCAGGCCGAACAACCCGCTGCCAGCCCCAAAACCCATATCGGGATCTTACGCTCTGGAACCACCACCGGCGCTTCGCGTTTGGGGGCTTTCAGGCTGGCCGCCAAAAGCAGCAGGGCAAAACCCAGAACAAACCAGGTCCAGACCGGCCCGATCTGCAGCGGCGGGACTGCAAAATCGTCTTTTGCAAACAGAAATCCAAAAGAGAAATACTCGATCAGAAAGTCAGGAGAAGGATCAGGAGCCGCTCCTTTACGCGCCCGATAAACCGCATGGGTCAGTGCCGGGGCGGACAGGATAAAGGCAAGCGCCTGCACCTGAAATAGCCGAGGGGCCTGCCGCAAACCGGTCCGGCGCCAAAACCGCAGGCCATCCACGTTTGTCCGGGGCAAGACCAGAGCCGCCCAGAACACATGGATCATGATAAGGGGCCAGAACAGCTCAACCGTCAGAACCCCCGCCATAACCGAAAGGACATAAGCGATCTCAAGGCCCGGGCGCGGTTCGCGCGTTCTGACAAGACACAGTAAAAACCAGGTCGCCAGCAATGACAGGAAGGCCCCAGCGACATACATGCGGGCCATCTGGCTCCAGAACACATGAAACCCATGAAGCGACAACAGCAGCGCGGCCAGGCATCCCACAGTCGATCCAAAGATATTGCGGGCGATCAGAAAAATCAGTGGAATCGAGCCTAAAGCGAACAAAACTCCTGGGAATCGCACGGCAAAATGGGACGTGCCGAACGCTTTGGTCCAGCCCAGCATGGACACATACCAGCCCATGGGATGCGGTTCATCGTGGAAATGCCACCAGATGGTTTCAGCCAGGTTATGGCGCGGCGGCGGTTCGGATATACCGGAAACCAGATCGATGCCAGGGACATAGATTTCCGGATGGGACATACTGCGCAGATCAATTCCCCAGAGCCGCAATATCAGCGTCAGCAAAACCGCAACCGTCAAGGCAAGCAGGACGGCACCTGTGCGATACTCGCGTCTGTTGGGAAAAACAGAACCTTTTTCGGATGTCGTCATGAAATTCTTGTCTCTTACTGCGCGTTATAACCGCCGGAGGAACACAATCGTCCCGGTAGAAATGTCGAGGTCTCGTCACGAGATAAACCAGCTTTTAGTTCACCACGATGCGACCAAAACAGTCAATTCGGGCTAAGTTTGTTTCATAGCTCTCTCGACCGAGATGTACTTGCACCGGATTGAAACATTATTACACATAGCTAGAAATTGTTTCGTTAAACTGCGATCATCAGCAGAATAAGTTTCTGATGATCCAAAAATTGATATGAGTGATAAGAAATGTAATCTCTGTCGTATTCCCGGCACAGGTAGAGCCGGTTTTGCAAAATTCCGCAGGGCGCTTAGGACATAAACGTTAATGGTATCGAGTACATAGTTGGATGGGCAGGCTTTCTTTTGGCGCTTTGGCGGGAGTGACGAGTGCTATTTTAGGGCTGCTTTTGCCAGTCGGTCTGTTCACCCGGGTGTTGCGCGGCGCCGATGCGGCAGCCGATCCGGCCTTTACCCAAGGGGTTTGGCTGTTCAAGGCCGGTCTCATCATCATAGGGGCATATCTTCTTTTACTGCGGCTACTGCCGATTGGCCGTCCGCTATCTCCACAGCGCCCCGAGGTTTCTCCCGCTAGCCCGGTCCAGACACTGATCTTTGGTCTTCTGCTGATTTGCGCCGCAGCTTTACGGTTTTACCGACTTGATACCGGCATCTGGTATGATGAAATCCTGACATCCGTAAATTACATGCCCCTCACAATCGGGCAGATCGTCAGCACCTATCACGATGCCAACAACCATGTCCTGTTTTCGGTGCTGGCACGCCTGTCTTTGTCAATCTTCGGTGACAGTGTCTGGGCCTTGAGATTGCCTGCGGTCGGTTTTGGTATTGCCGGCATTGCCGCTATTTACTTTTTTGCCCGTCGCGTCGGCCCGACTCGTGAGGCTCTGTTTGCGGCGGCACTACTGGCGTTTTCCTATCACCACATCTGGTTCAGCCAGAATGCACGTGGTTACACCGCATTACTGTTCTTTGCCCTGCTTTCCAGCACCTGGTTTCTGGACGCCATGCGCCAGGGGAGCCCCCGCAAATGGGGACTGTATTGCCTCGCCGTCGTCCTGGGGGCGTATGCGCACCCCACCATGGGGCTGATGGTGCTTGCGCATTTTGCAATCTGGAGCGCGGCCTGGTTCCGGCAAAATGAAGACGACAAGCGCTACCGCTGGAACGGATTGTTTTGTGGTTTCATCCCGGTAGGTCTGTTCACGTTTCAGGTCTATGCGCTGGTCCTGCCCAGCATGGTTGGCGGTGCGCTGCTGAATTCCGGACTGAAGGGAAAGGAGAATGAGTGGACCAACCCCTTGTGGGCGCTGGCGGAATTGTTCAGCAGCCTGCAGATCGGGCTGGCCAGTGCCGGCGTCGTTATGGCTGCAGGTCTTGTCTTTGCGATCGGCGTTATCAGCTTTGTCCGAACGCGACCAGCCGTTGTGGCGTTGTTTCTGATCCCGGTTGGGGTCGGGTTCATGGTGATGACCAGCATCGGGTATACTCTGTTTCCACGGTTTTTCTTTTTCAACTTTGGATTTGCAATCCTCATTGTGATCCGCGGGGCCTTTGTGACTGGCCAGCTGGCGGCGCACGTAGCGCGATTGCCCGCACCGGCCACGAAATGGCTGCCGACGCTGTTGTGCTCCGGTATCTTGGCCGTATCTCTCCTGTCCCTCCGGCACGTGTATCTGCCAAAGCAGGATTTCGAGGGCGCCATCAATCTGATTGAACGCAGCCGTCAGCCCGAAGACACGGTGCTTGCTGTCGGGATCGCAGGATTTCCGTTCAATGAGTACTATGGCAAGGGATGGAATGTCATCGAAACAACCGATGACCTGGACCGTCTCGCCTCGCGTTCCGGCAGAACCTGGCTTGTCTATACGATGCCTGTACACGCCCGAACCACATATCCAGGGATACTGGAAAGGATCAAAAAAGAATATTCTGCGGCTGCACGGTTCCGGGGATCGCTGGGAGGTGGGGACGTTGTGGTCCACCTTGAAGAGCCCTCCAAAACACCCGGCACAGAGAATGGCGCAGATACTGTGAAGGATAACGATTGATATGTGCGGAATATGCGGAATCCTGCGGGTCGACCCGACGGCCGATCAACCCGAAGAAGGGCTGATCACAGAAATGGCGACAACATTGGCCCATCGTGGACCCAATGATGATGGCACTTGGCTGAATGAAGATGTTGCGCTGGGTTTCCGGCGCCTCTCGGTGATCGACTTGTCTTATGCCGGCCACCAGCCAATGACCAACGAAGACGGCACTGTGGTGATCGTCTTCAATGGCGAAATCTACAACTTTCAGGAGTTGAAAGAGAAACACTGCCTTGAAGAGCGCGGTCATGTATTCAAATCGCGCACGGATACCGAGGTCCTGATTCACCTTTACGAGGAGATTGGCCTCGACATGATCCCGGAACTCAACGGGATGTTTGCAATTGCGATTTGGGATACCCGCAGCAGGTCATTGCATCTGGCGCGCGACCGCTATGGGATCAAACCATTCTTCTACCAGAAAGATAATGACTATTTCCGGTTTGGCTCCGAGATCAAGGCGATCATCGCCGATAGCCGGGTTGTGCGGAAACCATCGATGCAAGCCCTGCATGATTTTCTGACCTTCAACTACATCCCGGGAACCCAGACAGCCTTTGACGGTATTTCCGAAATACCGCCGGGGCATCACATGACTGTCACCCGTGACGGCGCAATCTCGATACGGCGGTACTGGGATCTGAACTTCCATGTCGATCCCGGTATGACCGAAGCACAGGTGATTCAAAAGTCTTATGAACTCATGGACAAGGCTTTGCAGCGCCGTCTGGTCGCGGATGTTCCGATTGGCGTATTCCTGTCGGGAGGGCTGGATTCCAGTACCCTGGTCGCACTCATGCACAAACATGTGGATGAGCCTATCCACACCTATTCCGTCGGCTTCGAAGATCAGAGCTTCAATGAGCTGCCCTATGCCCGAATTGTGGCCGAAAAGTTCAACACCAAGCATCGTGAAGTAACCGTCACCGCCGATATGGTGCGGGACATGCTACCAAAATACCTGAGCTTCACCGATGAGCCATATGGCGACGGGTCTGCAATACCGACGTATTTCATCAGCGAACTGGCCAAGGATGAGGTGGTTGTCGTTCTATCAGGCGAAGGCGGCGACGAAGTCTTCGCCGGCTATGACACCCATGCGGCTTACAACATGTATAAACAGGCCCGAAAGATACCCGGGTTCATTCGGAATGGCGTGGTGAAACCGCTGGTGAACTGTTTGCCCGTGTCAGACAAGAAGCTCAGCTTCGAATTCAAGGCCAAGCGGTTTCTGGGCGGGCTGGACCTGCCCCCTGAAGAAGCCCATCTTTGGTGGCGGATTGTCCTGGGCGAAGCTGAAAAACTGGACCTTTACGCAGATGGTGTGGCCGAAACCGAGACCTTGCAGCCTTCAGTGCGGCATTTTCAGGCGGCCTACGAACATTGCGGTGCGGAAGAGACCCTGTCACGTCTGATGTATATCGATTCAACCATCTTCCTGCCCGACGATCTGATGATCAAGAATGACCGGATGACCATGGCGCATTCTCTTGAGGCCCGGGTGCCCTTTACCGACCCGGAGCTGACCGGGTTCATGGCCACAGTCCCCTCACATCTGAAAATGAAGAACCGGCGCAAGAAGCATCTTATGCGGCGTGCAATGGAAAACGATCTGCCCGACAGCATTCTCAACAAAAAGAAGGTCGGGCTTGAAATGCCCTATTCCCGCTGGCTCAAGACCGAGCTCAAGGATCTGATGATGCGTTATCTCGGACCCGAGAATATTCAGCGTACGGGCCTGTTTCGGGTTCAGGCGGTGCAAACACTGATCAACGACCATCTGAGCGGAAAACGGGACAATGGCCGCCCGCTCTGGGGTCTTTTGAACTACATGATGTGGTACGAGCTTTACATCGATGCCTAATCCGGTTTGCGAAACACCCAGAGTGTCGAAATCACATAGCTGGTGACAAAAGATGCCCCGATCGCAATCAGAAGGATGAACCAGAACGGCAGGGTTGTCACATATCCCAGAGCCGCCACCACAGCGAGGCGGGCCAGCAAAGATGACAGAACCGCCATCAGATATTTGCCATATCCCTGGAGCGAGATTGTGCCTTTGTCGGTATGCTCATAGCTGAAGATATTATGCCCGCAGTAATTGACAAATGAGCCCAGCACAAAGCCGCATATTGAGGCAAAAACATAAGGGGCTGCAAAAGTCAGAACAAGCAACAGCGCCAACAGGTAATCCGCAATCGTACCCAGAACGCTGATACTGAGAAACCTGAGGAGCAGGCGCTTGTCTTTGAGCTTTGAAATCATGGTTTTAAAGCTTCAAAATGGTCATTGGCTGAATGATAACGGGGCAAAATGGTTTCCGTTTAAATAACTATCAAGAACAAAGTTAATCCGATGGAAATCTGAGAACAATGTATTGCTCAAATCTCCCTCGTTTAGCTCTTAGGACGTATGGCAGGATAAGGTGGTTGTGTTACAAAATAAAAGCCTAACTCACTATCTGGCTTTAAACAGAGCCTTTGTGCTTGCAAACGAAACACTCACCCCTTCAGAGCCGGTACGTGTCATAAATCCAAGCGACCCATGCTTTGAAAGCAAGATGAACTGCATCAAGCTCCTCGGCCAATCCCTGATGTCGAGAGACTTCAACCGGCAGGTCGCAGAACTTTAGGTTCGGATCGCGGGGCTCAACCGCTACACTGCTCTTGGCTTACCCGTCACAGAGCCCGAAGGTTAAGTCTGTCTGGGGACGGGGTAAATCCGCTCAACCCCTGATTTGTGCAACAAGGCCCCTGGGGGGTGAACTATTTTCTGGCTCTTTGCGTAATTATCTTAATGGTTCCGGTGACCTGCCCCCCGAGGCTCCCTCATTCATAACGAGAGTCTGCGGGTCTGGTTTTCATATTCTCCGTGGTCTGATTGGGCAAGCGCGCCGGGCGCGGAGTCCTCAAATTGCTCAAGCGTCCGGCGCGCTTCTGCGGGTGTTTGGTTGCCGAGCGATGAGTGCGGCCTGACGTTGTTGTAATCGTAGCGCCACAGGGCGAGCTTCCGTCGGGCCTCGTCCAGGCTGTCGAACATCTCTTCGTTCAAAAGCTCGTCGCGGAGACTGCCGTTGAATGACTCGATGAAGGCATTCTGCTGGGGCTTGCCCGGATCGATGTAGTGCCAATCCACGCCGTTCTCGTTCGCCCATTTCAAGATTGCCCGGCTGGTGAACTCGGTCCCGTTGTCGCTGACAATGCTGGCCGGTCTGCCATAGACCCGGACAAGCGCATCCAGTTCCCGCGCGACTCTGGCCCCTGAGATGCTCGTGTCGGCCATCAGGCACAGGTTCTCGCGGCAGCAATCATCGTTTACCGCCAGAATGCGGAACCGACGGGACGCCCCGAACGTGTCTGACAGGAAGTCCAACGACCAACGTTCGCCCGGTCTCAGCGCCACCGGCATTGGTGTCCGCGATCCCCGTGCCCGTTTGCGGCCCCGTCGTCGCCTGACACCCAGCTTCTCATCCGTGTAAAGCCGATAGAGCTTCTTGTGGTTCATGATCATCCCCTTGCGTTCCAGCATCACGCCAATCCGCCGATAGCCGAACCGGCGGCGCTTGGCAGCGACGGCCTTCATCTCCTTGCGTATCTCGGGATTGTCCGGCGGGCGTTCACGCCGGACCGTCTTCGGATCGACACCGACAAGTCGGCAGGCCCGGCGTTGCGAGATGTCATGATCCCGCATCGCCCTGAGCGCTGCCTCTCGCCGCTCATTCGGCGTCGTCAGTTCTTTCCCAAAAGATCCTTCAGCACCACGTTGTCCAGCATGGCGTCGGCCAGCAGCCGCTTGAGCTTGGCATTCTCGTCCTCCATCGCTCTCAGCTTCGCGACGTCAGACACCTCCATGCCGCCATACTTCGATTTGTATTTGTAGAACGTGCCCTGGCTGAGACCGTGCTTGCGGCACACCTCCGCAGTCGGCATCCCGGCTTCCTGTTCTTTGATCATCCCAATGATCTGGGCTTCCGTGAAACGGCTCTTTCGCATTCGCTTGCTCCTTCAAAAGGTTGAGCAAACTCTACATCAGAAAGAGGGAAGTTTCGGGGGGCAGGTCACCGGCAATCACGTATCTGACATCCCGTCGATGGGTTTTCGCCAAGCCATCTTCATGAAGCAGGTTTTGGATACCCCGCTTGTTACAGCGCCTAAGACCTTAGATTCAGAATTATTTAGGCTTTAATATTGAGGCTTAAATCAAGTAAAACGCAAAAAGTTCCGAAAACGACGCCTACCGCTTTTTCTGATTTATTGACTATTCACTTCCGATAAGTATCGCTTATCATGTTTGTTTGATTTTTCCGCGAAATACACGCAGAGTGGCTGCCATGAAGCCCCCTGCCCCCTATCTCCCTTCCGCCTCCCCTGCCCTGTCGCAGGCAGATCAGGAGGCGCTGACCGATCTTTATATCCGCGGCACCCCCGCCAACACGCTGCGGGCCTATGAACGTGATCTGCTCTACATAACCGCTTGGAAGGCTGCACGGTTTGAAGCTGTACTGGACTGGCCAGAATCCGAGGAAACCGCCCTCGCCTTCATTCTCGATCACGCCCGCGATCTCAGCGTTGCACCAGAGGCGGACATCGCGCGTCAAACGGCAGAAGCGCTCATCCTGCAAGGCCTGCGAAAATCCCTCGCCTGCCCGGCGCCATCGACGCTGGACCGGCGCATCGCCTCCTGGCTGACCTTCCACCGAATGAAGAATCTCGCCAGCCCCTTTGGCGCGCCTCAGTTCAAACAGGCCCGGGCCAAAGCGCGTCGGGCGGCGGCCCGCCCGCCTACCCCAAAGTCGCAGCACCCGATCACCCGAGATGTGCTGGAACAGCTACTCGCGACCTGTCGCGGCTCCCGTCGCGACTGCCGCGACCGGGCGATCCTGATGCTGGGCTGGGCCTCGGGCGGCCGCCGACGGTCCGAGATCTCCGGGTTGATGCGCGAGGATGTCAGCCTCAAGGAGTTTGAGAAATCAGGAGTGGTCTGGATCTCGCTGCTGGAAACCAAGACCACAGCTAAGGGCGAGACGCCGCGCTTGATCCTAAAGGGCCGCGCCGCGCAGGCGCTGGTGCATTGGATCGAGGTTGGTGAGATTGCTGACGGACCGCTGTTCCGTCCCATCTCCAAGGCGGACCGGGTGCTGAAACGCCGCCTGACCCCGGATGCGATCTATCAGATCGTGAAACATCGCCTCAGGCTGGCCGGATTGCCCGAGGGGTTTGCCTCACCACACGGGTTGCGGTCTGGCTTTCTGACCCAGGCCGCGCTGGACGGTGCGCCGATCCAGGCCGCCATGCGCCTGTCGCTGCACCGCTCAATGGCGCAGGCGCAGAAGTATTATGATGACGTAGATATTGCGGAAAACCCGGCAACGGATCTGCTGGGGTGATGGAAGAATCTGTTTCGCGCGCGAAACATCATGTACCGCGCGCGTGCAACCAGGCTTTCAACTCCGCAAGAAATGTCTCGGACATTCCCTCGCCGGACAGGGTGACCTGTGCACCGTTTCGACTCTGTTTCAACTGAATGCCGCCGAATGTCTCTTTCAGGGGGGTCTTGGCAGCAGGTGGGTTTTTCCCATTCGACCCCAGGCCGCTCACTGCACGGGTCAAAGCGGAAATCTCGGCCTCCCCGCTCTGAGGTGCGGCCTTCCGCAGAGCGGTGGTGATCAAGGAAGCGGCTTTTGCCTCCTCCTTCAGAACTTTCGCAATCGACAGCCCCAACCGTTCAGGAATCGCCGAAGGGAACTGCAAATGGTCATCCAGGGCGTGATAGATCGCGATGAACGAGCCGATCTTAGATCTCTTCGCCCGGCTGGCCGACGCGAAAAGCCCACGCAGAGCGGCCGCCTCATCCGGGTAAACGCCCTGCTCTGCCGCGCGCGCCACAATCCGGGCACGCTCGTAATAGCTCAGCCCGACGCGGATCTCGTTTTCCTCGACCATGGCTACGTAAGCATCCGAAGCACTCTGTGGCTGTCTGAGGAACGCGCGTACGGTTTCAAAGCGGGCCTCACCCGTCTCCTGCGCCAGCGCCCGCAGCGCTGTCAGGCGCCGCCAGCCCGAGATCAACCCGTAACGCCCGCCCTCCAGTTCCACGACCTCGATCGGGGTCTGCTGCCCGCGGGTCTTCAGGCTTTCCCTCAGCGCCTCCATGTCCGCGTCATCTGCCGCCATGCGGTCACGCACCAGATAGGTTTCTTCGATGACGTCCAACGGCAGATCCTGCACCAAGCGCCCTTCGGCCCGCGCGGCACGCAATTCTCCGGACAGCTCTTCCAGCGCCGCCTGAGCCGCCGTGGCCCCGGCCACCTGCGCGACCGGCGGCGCGGCGCGGGGTGTATCTGCGGGAAACATGGGGTTCAGCCCAGGGGCAGGGCGGTTGTCTTCCAGATAATCCGGCCGGGCAGGGGTCAGTCGTTTGCGTTTTGCCATTGGTTTCTCCTTTTCCTGCGCGGATCAGACTCTGTTTCGGGACATGGCAGGCGTGTTTCGCGCGCGAAACATCGCGCTCAGAGCGACAATTCCGGTGTTCCCGCCTCTTCGGCCTGCCGGGCCCGTTCTTCGCCCCGCCAGACGCCGATCAGCAGCTTCTTGAACGAGGCATAGGTGGCATCAAAGGTTTCCCGCCCGCGCACATAGGTCTCGCGGTTGAAATCGCGGTAATCGGCCTCGTAGATACCGTTGACCTGTTCCCCGGCCTGACCGATCAGCGCCGTGTAGCCCTGCCAGTGCGGCGACAAGGTCCGGCCCAGATAGGCCTGCATCAGCCCGGCCAGTTCCGCCTGCTGGCTGCCGTCATAGCGGGTGATGATCGTGCGCACCGCATCCCACTGAAACGCCATCTCGGGTCGCCCCAGGGCGCGCGCGGCCATGTTCTCGCCATCCTCGATGGACTGGAAGGTGGAATGCAGCATGTCAAAGAACCGCCCCGTGGAGTCGAACTCCAGGAACGAGGCCCCCATGGGCACCAGAAGGATATCCGATGCGGCCAGCCCGTTGATCGTCAGATAGCCAAGGGCAG
Source organism: Ruegeria sp. YTSC002 (assembly GCF_059609845.1). Taxonomy (NCBI): domain Bacteria; kingdom Pseudomonadati; phylum Pseudomonadota; class Alphaproteobacteria; order Rhodobacterales; family Roseobacteraceae; genus Ruegeria; species Ruegeria sp. YTSC002. The sequence goes on along the minus strand of NZ_JBXWML010000016.1, from coordinate 66,887 downwards.
GGGGGGTATCGATGAAAATGATATCGTAATCGTCCAGCACCCCATCTTCGTCCAGCGTGTCGGTCAGCGCATCCCACAGCTTCCAGCTGCGGCCCTGCATCCGCCAGACGGGGATCTGGAATTCCGCCCAGTAGAGGTTCAGCTGAGCTCCGATCAGATCGATATTCGGCCAGTGGGTGGTTTGGATCAGATCGCTGCTGCGGGTCTTCAGCGCCTCGGACAAGGTGTCGTCGATCGGATGCGGGGCCTCACCCCGGTCAAGACGCCCCTGATTGTCGCGGCGCAGATGGGTGGCGTAATGACGGGCGAGCAAGGGGAACACCGTCTGCCATTCATCGCTCACCTTGCCGCCGAAGATCGATGTCATCGAACCCTGGCTGTCCAGGTCGATGACCAGAACCTTGTAGCCGTCCAGAGCCGCCGACATGGCCAGATGGGCGCAGGTCGAGGTTTTGCCGACGCCACCCTTGAAATTCGCTACCGAGACGATCTTGGCGGGCAGACCCTCGGGTCGGTAGGGACGGTATTCTTTTGCCTTGGATCCTTCCGAGGCGAAATGCGCCCGCAGCCGCAGAACTTCATCCAGCGTGAACCACTTCGCGCCGCCCTCGGTTTCGGACTGTCCCTGGGGCAAATCCGGATTGCCTTTCAGGACCCGGCGAAAATGGGCTGGTGCCACAGGGATCAGATATTTGGTGATTTCCCAGGTTGAAAACAGGCGCAGCTTTTTCTGACCGTTTTCTTCCAGCCCCCGGTTTGCCAGGTCGCTACGACCCCGTGCACAGGCATCCGCGATCTGTGAGAACTCATGTGTTCCGGTTGGATCACCCAGTTCAGCATAGGCCAGATCCGGATCGATATTGAAATACGGGGGAAGCCCCTCGGACGTTGCTGCTCGCATTGAAATACTGCCCATGTGCTATGTTTTCGCCAATATACCACAAAAGGACGCATGTGAAAGCATTATGAGCACAAAACCGGATTTTCTAAGCAAAATTAAGGGGTAGAAACCCTTCGAGACGCTGCTTTTGAGCGTACAGCAAAAAAATGTTCCGTTAGAATCCTGTTATCTTATTAGTTACGGGTCAATTCGAGTTTTCTTAAGTATAAGAAAAAAAAGAGGTTTTTGTATTTCTTGCAGATCATACTGAATCTGATCCCACGATAGAGTGACTCTGATCCCACGTTGCAGTGACTCTGAACCCACGTTCCGGCGGCTTTACGCATCCTGTGGATAACTCTACGGTGAGCGTCAATAAAACCACGAACAAAGATTCGGGCAGGACATATGGGCAGGGCAGTATGAGCGGGTCGGGGGCGTTGTTGCCTGACCGGCACCCAACGGGCGATTTTTTTGTATGCGATATCTTCGATGCGCTGCCCAAGACAGATATGGGTTCGATGGAGCATCCTATGTTTTCGCTCTCGACCCGGCCGGATCGGCGGATCCTCAATTACGAACATAACGGGGTCGAGATCACGGTGACGCCTTCGGTGCGCGGTCTGGCGACGATCCACGACAAGGACATCCTGATCTTTTGCATCAGCCAGCTGATGGCGGCGATCAATGCGGGCCGGACGGTCAGCCGAGTGCTGCATCTGAAGGCGCATGATCTGCTGGTGGCCACCAACCGCGAAACCAGCGGTGACGGTTACAAGCGTCTGCGCGAAGCGTTCGAGCGGCTGGCCGGCACAAGGATCACCACCAACATTGTGACGGGTGAAAAGGAAACCACCACCGGGTTCGGCCTGATCGAAAGCTGGGAAATCGTGCGGCACACAAGGGCAGGACGGATGGCCAGCGTCAGCGTGAAACTGTCGGACTGGCTGTTCCGCGCGGTGCTGGCGAAATCGGTGCTGACCCTCAGCCGCGATTACTTCCGCCTGCGCAAACCGCTCGAGCGGCGGATCTATGAGTTGGCGCGCAAACATTGTGGCCGTCAGCCCGAGTGGCGGATCTCGGTCGAGGTGCTGCTGAAGAAATCTGGCTCGGCCTCACCGCGCCGGGTGTTCCGCAAGATGATCCGTGACATGATCGCAGCCGATCACCTGCCCGATTATGAGATGACCGAAGAGCCGGGCGACCTGATCCGGTTCTCGCGCCGGGGTCAGGTGGTCGAGGGGCCGGACAAGCCGATCCTGCCGCCGCAGGCGCTGGAGGAGGCCAGGGCGATGGCGCCGGGCCGCGATGTCTATGCGCTGGAAGCGGATTGGCTGGCTTATTGGGCCGCGTCAGGCCGCCCACAGATCAGAAACCCGCAGCGGGCGTTTCTGGGCTATGTGGCCAAGCGGGTCGCCGGACGGGACTAGGGCATCCCGCTGCGCATTTGCTGATTTGATGGAAGATGTTCCGGTACATTGTAAAGGATCAGCCCGAATAGGCGTGATCCTGTTTCTGTGCCTGTGGTCTGAATGACCGGATGGCGAAGATCACGATGACGGCGGCAAGGATGAATGCCCAACCCGCCAGCATGTAGACTCCTATGACCATCAGGATGGACATGCCGGAGTACAAAGCAAATCCACTGGCTCCCAAGCCAACAAGGACAGCTATTCCGAGAATTCCCATCATGTTATCCGGTCCTCCGGCATTGGTTTTGGCCACGTCAGTTTCCAGAGTGGCCGTGTTTGTGCCACCGGGGTGAGTGCCCGGTATGATTCCGCGCCGGAATCATGGCAAAACTGTGAACCACCTTGGGTTAAAATTTGGTTATTTTTACCTGACGGGGCTTTGCCCCACTACTCGTTCAACACTGCCTGTTTTCAGGCATTGGAATGTTCAGTGTACTATTTAGCAAAATTTTTATGACTGCAATCTCTGCCCGCGCAAACCCTCAGAACATGCAAAGCTCCGCCGATTGGCGCAGTTCCGTGGGGTCATAAGACACCGCAATGGGGGTTCAGATAGAAATAGCGCCGAAAACCAACTGCCTGCCGACCCGCCTTTCTGCGATCTGGTGGGTTGCTCACATCTTGACCAGCCGTCCGTCTGCCACCCTGATCCCCTGCTTTTCAAAAACGTTGCGCGTGTCGAAGACCAGCGCGGCCTCGCGCGCGACTAGACCATAATCCGGGGCGCTGTGATCGGTGATGACGGCCACCGCCGCATAACGTTTCAGATTTTCTGCTGTCAGCGGCTGAGATGTCCGGCCCGCAAGCTGCGGGTATTCGCCACCTTCGGGCAGGCGGGGGAAATACGGGTCGTGATACTCGACCTCGGCCCCAAGCTTTTCCAGTTCGTCCAGCAGCACCAGCGCCGGGCTGCGGCGGGTGTCCTCGACATCACGCTTATAGGCGATGCCCATCAGCAGGATGCGCTGGCCGGTCAGGGGTTGCCCGGTTTCCGCCAGCGCCGAGCCGTTGCGCGCGGCCAGTTCCGCCGCCATCCGTGCCGCCAGCATCGAAGGGACCGCGTCATTGCTGGAGCGGGCCAGATTGATCAGCGGCGTATCAGATCCTGCATCCGCGGCGCGCCAGGCCAGATAGGCCGGAGACACCGGGATGCAGGCCCCACCAATTCCAGGACCGGGATAGAAGGGCATGAAGCCAAACGGCTTGGTCGCCGCCGCCTCGATCACTTCCCAGACATCCACGTCCATTGCTTCAAGCGCGGTCTTCAACTCGTTGACCAGCGCAATATTGACGGTACGGAAGCTGTTTTCGACCAGTTTCACCGCTTCGGCCGTGGCGGCCGAACTGACCGGTACGGCGCTGGTGACGATGGCGCGGTAGAAATCCTCGACCAGTTGCCGCGACAGCGGATCGTCGGCGCCAACCACCTTGGGGATACTGTGCGTGTCGAATTTGTCATTGCCGGGGTCTTCGCGCTCGGGCGAGAAGGCCAGGAAGAAATCGGAACCTGCCCGCAGACCGCCCGCTTCGAGGATCGGCTGAACCAGCGTGGTCGTGGCGCCGGGCCAGACGCTGCTTTCCAGCACCACCATCTGACCGGGGCGCAGATGCTGCGCGATGGTCTGCGCGGCGGCAGCGACAAAGCGCATGTCCGGATCCTGTGCGTCGGTCAGCGGGGTCGGCACGCAGATCAGGATGATATCGGCCTCGGCCAGTGCTGCGGCGTCCTGCGTTGCGCGAAAGCGCCCACTCTCCACCGCCTGTGCGATCCGGTCGGATGCCAGATAGGATATGACCTGATCGCCCTGATTAATCCGCGCCACCCGGTCGGGGTTCAGATCAACGCCGGTGGTATCAAACCCTTCATCATAGGCGGTCAGCGCCAGCGGCAGCCCGACATAGCCAAGCCCAACCACGGCAACCCGCGCATCGCGCGCCGCGATAAGCTGTTTGAGGGACTGATGGTGCGAGGTTTCGTAGTTCATAATCTATCCTGATCGTACAAAGTCACACTGAATTAAAATTAGCTTAGCAGATTGGAAACCTTCTCTCTTCATCGGATAGGACAGATCGGAAACGAAGCCAACTAATTTGTCATTCCCGGCAAAGACCCGGAATGGGTGTTTCCAAAAACAAGGCAGTCTTGAATCAGCGCGCCGATTGTTTTCGCATATGCTCGACCCATTCATCGAAGAAAACACGAGGCACATACCCGATCTGATCCTGTGCATGTCGGGTTGAAACCTCTGGCAGGCCGGCAAAAAGCCTGCGCCCGGCCATGTCAGGCATCACGGGCCGGGGGTTCGCCAGCCGGGCCTGAACGGACCGTACCCAGTCTGCGGTGGCCTCGACCCGGCGGCGCCCGACAAGGTGGCGCAGATGCGCGCTGAGCTGCCCCGCCAGAGAGGGGCCTGCGGGCGCACTGTCATTGGGCGGCGGGGGCGGGGCCGGGTTTGCAACCGGATCAATCCGAACCTCTCCGCATCCGGCAAGGCGGGCATAGCCTTCGAAAAACGCCTTCCACCCCAGCGTGTCCGGCCCGCTGATCAGGTATCGCTCGACCCCGGCCCGGGGCGATGAGGCCGCGCGCAGGGCGGCCTGCACCACGTCATCGACATGCACGGCCGGGCATTGTCCGGGCGGGTCGGGCAGGATGATGCCGCCCCGGCGCATCATCGCCAATGGCCCGTTGGTCCAGAGCGCGCTGCCGGGGCCGTAGACGATGGTTGGCTGCAAGATGGCGGCGTCGCATTTCCCCTGCAACAGTCTCTGTTCCATCGCAATTTTGGAACCGCGATAGCTTTGCACATCTTCCGGCGTGATCGGGTTGCGCTCGGTGATCGGCCCGTTTGGCCAGCTGTCATAGACCACGGCGGAACTCAGATGCACGATGTGTTTGCAGGACCCGTCTTCAGCGGCTTTGACAAGCGCGTCGAAGGCTGCAAGGTTTTCCGCGCCGGAGGCCCGGAAATCGTAAGCCAGATGAAACAGAGCCGCCGCGCCGTCCAGCGCCTGCGTCAGAGCCGGGCCGGGGTGCAGCGGGCAAACCAGTGCCTTTGCTCCGGCCTGTTCCAACGCGGCAGCCCCGTGGCGCGTGCGCAGCAAGGCGGTCACATCACATTCCAGTTTCAGCAGCGCATCGATCAGGCGCCGGCCAATAAAGCCGGTCGCGCCGGTCACGACCACGCGCTGGCCTGCAAGCCCGTCGCCGGGGCGGGGGTCTACGTGTTTTTCGGTCATGTCCGCAGGTTCAACATTCTTAATGCGTTGTGCAACAATTCAGCCCTTTTCTTAAAACTGTGCAGGCCCGGCCTGTCAGCGCACCATAGCGGTATCTACCATTTGGTGGCCACCGATCCCTATGCTAAGCCTGTGGCATTAGAGTGGATTCTGTTGGTACGAGGGTTTTTCATGCAAATATTGATCACGGGCGGGGCCGGTTTTATCGGGTCACATCTGGCCGAGCGTCTGATTGGCAATGGGCATGAGGTGACGGTGCTGGATGACCTGTCCACCGGATCTCTGCTAAACCTGTCTTCCGTTCAGGATCATTCCGCCTTTCGTTTTGTCGAAGGCAGCGTATTGGATACCGGTCTGGTCGAAGAGCTGGTCGGGGCTGCGGATGCGGTGTTTCATCTGGCTGCCGCTGTCGGGGTCAAGCTGATCATGGATCAGCCCAGCCAGTCGATTGCAACCAATGTGGACGGCACGCAGAACGTGTTGCGGGCGGCCCTGCGCCACAAGCCCCTGGTCTTCATCGCCTCCAGTTCCGAGGTCTACGGCAAGGCATCGAAATTCCCGTTCAACGAAGATGACGATCTGACGATCGGCGCCACCAGCATTCTGCGCTGGTCCTATGCCTGCGCCAAGACGTTGGACGAGTTCATGGCGCTGGCCTATGCGCGCGAGGTGGATCTGCCGGTGATCGTCCTGCGCTTTTTCAACACGACCGGCCCGCGCCAGACCGGGCGCTATGGCATGGTTGTTCCGAATTTCATCGAAGCGGCCCTGTCCGGCCAGCCGATTCAGGTTCATGGCACCGGCGAGCAATCGCGCTGTTTCAGCCATGTGGCCGATGTGATCGAGGCGCTCATGCGTCTGCTCGATGTCCCCGAAGCCCGGGGGCAGGTCTTCAATATCGGTGGTGAACAGGAAGTGACGATCCGGGGGCTGGCCGAAAAGGTCATCGCCGCAACGGGATCCGCGTCCGAAATCCGTCTGGTGCCCTATGAAGAGGTCTATCCCGAAGGGTTCGAAGACATGGCCCGCCGTCTGCCGGATGTCTCGAAGCTGCGGCGGTTCACCGGGTTCAGCCCGGCGCGCACGCTGGATGATATCATCGCTGACATCATGGCCGAGAAACGCGCCAAAGCCTACGCATGAAGAGCCAAACACGATGACACCGGGACAAAGAGTTGAAAAGCTGGTGCGCGACACCGCGACCGTGCTGCTGCCGGACCGGCTGCGCAAATGGATCCGTAAACAACAACGGTTGCACAATCTTCAGTCGGTGCCGGTTGGGTCGGTCGATTTCGGCGGGCTGCGGCGGCTGTCGCCGATCAGTGCCGTGTTCGGGCAGGATCGCGACCTGCTGACCATCGAACGCCATTACATGGAAGAATTCCTGCAAAATCACAGCGACGATATCCGTGGCCGGGTTCTGGAATTCGGTGATCCGGCCTATACGAAGAAATTCGGCGGTGACCGGGTCACGCAGGCGGATGTACTGAGCTATGTCGAGGGCAATCCGCAGGCCACCATCGTGGCGGATATCACCGATGCGCCGCATATTCCCGACAACAGTTTCGATTGCATCATCATCACCCAGACCCTTCAGATGATCTTTGAGGTCGACAAGGCGATTGCTACGCTGGAACGCATTCTGAAACCCGGTGGCGTGGTGCTGTGTACCTCGCATGGGATGACTCGTGTGGCGCGCCGTGAAGGCGTGGATGACTGGGGTGAATACTGGCATTTCACCAGCCAGTCCAAGCGCCGCCTGTTCCGGGCGGTCTTCCCGGCAGAGAATGTCGAGGTGTCGACCGTTGGCAATGTCTTTACCTGCATCTGCAACCTGCACGGCCTTGGGGCCAGTGAAATTGCGCCCGAAGAACTGTCCACCCATGATCCCAACTATGAAATGCTGGTTCTGGTCCGGGCAGTAAAGGCGCAGTGAGCGATCTTGTCATAGGGTCCGGGCCTGCCGGGGTTTCCGTCGCCCGGGCCTTGCTGGCGCGGGGGCGAAACGTCACGATGTTGGATGCCGGGGGGGAACCGGGGCCCGGGGTCACGGACCGGGTGCAGCAGATGTCCCGAACCCGCGCCGAAGACTGGACCGCTGAGGCGCGTACAGCCTGGATGGAACCTCAGTTTCAGGCCCCGGAAGGCGAGGTGTGGCGCTATGGAACAGGTTATGCGCTGGCCTCACCTGCGCGCATCTTGGCGGAAGGGGCGGATTGGTTTGCTTTGCGCGCCTCGCGGGCGGCGGGCGGGCTGTCCAATGTCTGGGGCGCTGCGGTCTTGCCGTATCGGCAGGCGGATATCGACGACTGGCCCATAACGACCGACGATCTTGCCCCACATTACAGCGCGGTGGCGGACATAATGCCTGTGTCCGGGCAACAGGACGGGCTTCAGAATCTCTTTCCCGCCTGCGATATGACAGGCCGAACACCCGTTCCACCAACCGCGCAGGCCGGGATGCTGCTGGCCCGGTCCAGGCAGAAGGCGAAGGCATTGCAGGGGGCTGGGATGCATGTCGGTCTGGCACGTCAGGCGGTTGGATCGGGATGCCAGACCTGCGGGCTGTGTCTGCACGGGTGCCCGTGGTCGCTGATCTGGTCTGCAAGACAGACCCGTGCGGCGTTGCAGGCAGAGCCGGGCTTTACCTACCGTGCAGATCACGTGGTGCGGCAGGTCCGCGAGGAAGGCAATGATGTCGTCGTCACTCTGGCAGATGGCAGTGATGTCCGCGGAAGCCGGGTGTTTCTGGCCACCGGGGTGCTTGAAAGCGCACGCATCCTGTTGGCGTCACCCGGCCTGCGGGGCAAGGAGCTGGTGTTGAAAGACAGCCAGCAGGCCTTTCTGCCGATGCTGCATCGCTGGCGGGTGCCCAGGCGGCCCGATGTTTTGCCCTATCAGACGCTGCCGCAGCTTTTTGCCGAACTGGATGACCCGACCGTATCGCGGCAACTGGTTCACGCGCAGATCTATACCTGGAACGAATACTATGCCCGCGATCTGAAACAGAACTATGGCCGCCGGATACCCGGCAGCGGGCCGCTGCTTGAGGCCCTGGCCCGACGTCTGATCGTGGCGCAGGTTTTCCTGCATTCCGATCATTCGCATGAAATAGCCTTGCGTCTGGCAGAGGATGGGCGGTTACGCCCGGAACTGAACGAAAATCCCGCAACCGCCGAGACAATGCGCGCCGCACTTGCGCGCTATGGCCGGGCCTTGCGGGGGCTTGGTCTGACCAGCCTGTCTTTTGCAGCGCGGTTCGGGGCGCCGGGGGCCAGTTTTCATGTCGGAGGTGATCTGCCGATGTCAGATGCCCCGGGCCCGGGTGAAAGCGATGTGCTGGGGCGCCCGCATGGCGCGACGCGCATTCACGTCGTTGATGCCTCTGTCCTGCCGACCATCCCGGCCACGACAATTACATTCAGTGTGATGGCGAATGCCCACCGGATCGGAACGCTTGCACCCGAAGCCTGACATTCAGTTGATGGGCAGCACCCTGCTCAGCCCGCTTCGCACGCCGCGCATCAGTTTGCGGGCCGCCAGATAGGACCCGCCGCGCCCGGCCAGATGAGCCTGCCAGCGGGCGATGTCGGTGAAATAGAACATCTCGAGCCGGGGCAGGTCGTGGATGTCATCCCCTGGCCCGGCCACGCCCAGACGGGTGCCGACCGAGGTGTCGTAGTGCCGGGCAATCTGTGCGCGTACCGTCGGGTTCGACGCGCCATAGGGCGGGGCGAAATGCCGGGTGGGTTGACCAAGCCGGGCGGCAATATCCTGACCGGATCCGGTGACTTCTTCCTCCAGGGCCTCTGCATCCAGCGTCGACAGATCGGGATGGCTGATACTGTGTGCGCCAAAACAGACGCCTTCATCTGCCAGCGCCTCGACCCGGTCCCAGCCCATCAGCGGGCGGGGCGGGATATTGCCCCCGGCCCAGCTGTCGGTGCCGCCCATCAGGCCCGAGGGCAGATAGACGATCGGGCAGAAGCCATGTTCGCGCAGGATCGGCCAGGCGGTATCGGCGAAATCCTGGAACCCGTCATCGAAACTGATGATGACCACACGGGGGGCAGGCGGGTTGGCCAGCGCGTCCGGCGTGACCACCGGCAGGCCGGATGCCGCCAGCGCCTGCATCTGCGCCGCAAAGATGTCGGGTGCAATCGAGGTTGGCCCCGGAGCATCCGAGATCGAATGATACATCAGGATATCGGCCTGCCAGGCGGGCATGGGTCAGTCTTCCACCACATGGGTGGCAAAGACCTCGCGATAGCAGTTCCATTTCGCGCGGTCGACATTGCCCTTGTCGTCGATGCAATCCGCCGCGCCATAGGCCATGGCAAAGGCGTGGTGCGTATTGTCGTGGGCGAACAGGCCTTGCCGTCCAAATACGAGCAATCCGTCCAGATCCGAGAGCCATTGATCGACCGTATCGAACCGGTCTTCATAGCCCACATCGTAGACCGGATAGGCATGGCTCAGCCGTCGGGTTTCGCAGCGGCGCACCGGTACCGTGACCGGCAGGCCCAGCTGGCCCAGCCATTTGGTGAACTCCTGCCCCAGTTCCTCGTCGGACATGGACCACCATTTTTCATCCGGGTCGCAGGGCAGTTCGGCACACAGAACGGTGACGCCCTTGGGTTCGCCGCTGGCGTTATAGTTCTTGGGCTCCGACATGCGGCTGATCGGGATCGACAGTTCCGGGAAGTAATGCGCATCGAACTCGGTGAACTGGTCGGTCTCAAGCACCAGGTACAGCAGGATCATGCCGCGGAAGCGGATGGCGCGGGCGGCTTCGACCACCTCGGCCGGAGCATCGCCGATCAGGCGCGTCAGCCCGGTCAGCGGGATGGTCGACAGGATCAGATCGCCGGTCAGGTGCCGCTCGCCTTCTTCGTCGCGGATCGTCAACCCGGTGATGCGATTGCCGTCCCGCTCGATGGCAGTGATTTCGGTGTTGAACAGGAAGGTGGCGCCATTGGCCTCGGCACTGTTGCGCATCGCGTCCGAGATCTGCCCGAACCCCTTGCGCGGATAAAAGAACCGGCCCGCCGTTTCGCTGCGCAGCCCCGGCAGCAGGCGCAGCATCTTCATCAGGATCTTGCCGACCGAGCCGCTGCCCACCCGTCGTTCCGCCAGTTTCACCGCCAGCTTGTCTGGATCCAGCCCCCACAGCTTGCGCACGTATGGGAAATAGAAATTGTCCGAAATCGTCGGCCCCAGCCCGTCATACAGCACGGTCGAGAATGTCTCGGGGCCTTCGCTTTTGTTGCGGAAGGGTTTCAGCACCATGTCGCCGATCAGCGACGCGGCAAAGGGTTTGGGCAGGCGCATCAGCGCGTCGGTCAGTTTCAGCGGAAAGTGAATCCATTTGCCGCCCAGCCGGATGCGCCCGTGGCGCGGGCGTAGCAGCAGATCGTCGCCCAGCAGGGATTTCACATCGGCCAGAACCTCGGGCTCGGCCGCCGGATGAAACCGGTGCGAGCCATAATCGCAGATCACGCCCTCGATCGGGAATGAGGCCGAATTTCCGCCCGCACTGGGCGCGCGTTCGATCACGGTCACTTTCGCCTGCCCGGTCAGGGCATGGGCCGCGGCCAGACCGGCCGGCCCGGCACCGAGGATAATGATATGGGGTCTTTCAGTGCCGCCATCTGAAGGGGAGACATCCGTCACGTGTGCATTCCTTTACTGCTTCAGAAAGTTTGTGTCATGCCCAATCAGGGCCTGAGATGCAGCCGTGAGATCATGTCGGCGATTAATCCCAATGACCAGATCATGATCGCAGCAAGGAACGCGAATACCGTGGTTCCGCTGAGGTTTAGGTAGGTGAGGTCAATAGTGAACTTCACAGCCCCCAGAGCAAAAAACACCAGCCCCATAGGAATGAATACCCGCAGCGGATTGAACAACGTGCTGATCCGCAAGATCAGGATAATAAAATTGATGAAATCAATCGGCCGGATCTTCGATTTGCCCACCCGCTTGCCGTATTCGATCGGCGTATAGATCATCCGCTTGCCGTTCGAGGTCATGCACAGCGTGATCGTGGTGGTGAACGAGAAATTCTGCGGCAAGAGCGGCAGGAACGGGACCAACTCGGATTTGCGGAACACCCGCAGGCCGGAATTGAGGTCATTGATCTTGCGCTCGGCCAGGAACGAGGCGAAAGCGAACAGGAATTTTTTGGCCGGACGGCGCAGCAGCGGCACGTTCTTCATCGCCGCGCCCCGGTCGCCCACGACCATGTCCTGATCGCGGCACAGGGCCAGCATTCCGGGCAGGTAGCGCGCGGGATAGGTGCTGTCGGCATCCAGAATGGCCACATATTCATGCTGCGCCATCCGCACCCCGCGCTTGAGGCTGGCGCCATAGCCGGAATTGACATCGTTGAAGGTGACGGTCGCGCCGCTGGCCTCGGCCTCGGCGCGGGTGTTGTCCTGGCTGGCATCGTCCACCACGATGATCTCATAGGGAATGCCCAGCGGTTCGAGATGGGTGCGCACGTCCTCGACCGTGTGGCGGACGGCGTTTTCCTCGTTATAGGCGGGAATGACCACGCTCAGGCTCATGCCGGCGGTTTCCGATGCGATCAGCTCTTCGGGTGTGGTGCTGTTCGTCTCCATCGGCTCTGCGACTTTGTTCATGAAAATGAAAACCTTTTATTCACTCAATAATCCCTGCCCCAGCCCCCGCTGCAAGATTTGCGCGGCGCTTGGAACGTGACGGGCATAATTCCCTGTATTGCGTATAGTATTCGAACACGTACAGACTGAACATAGACAATAAATTTGACCAAATTCGACCGTTAAGGCGTCAAGTTTGCAATTGCGCATACAGTGCGCAACAGGTGTGAGTGTTTGAGCCATGTGTGCCATCGGCACTTGGCGGGGTGCGGGCGGCAGGAAGGAAACGGATGTCAGGGCGGCAGAGTTTCAGCAGTGGAGTTGCCTGGATGTCGGCTGGTATCTGGGTCGAGCAGGCGTTCAATTTCATCATTTTTGCCATTCTTGCCCGTATTTTAGGGGTCGAGGCCTTTGGTCTTCTGGCGATGGTTGCAGCCTTTGTGCTGTTTTCCGAATTCCTGGTGCGCGAAACGATTTCCGACATTCTGCTGACCCATGAGGCGCTGTCACCGGAGCGGTTGAACTCGGTTTTCTGGCTGTTGGCGCTGCTGGGGGGCGTGTTGACGGTTGTGCTGTATCTGGGCGCGGGGCCGGTCTCATATTTCTACAATGAGCCTGTTGCGCGTGAATTGTTGATCGGATTGTCCCCAACGGTGCTGATGATTTCCCTGACGGCGGTGCCGGTGGCGATCCTGCGCCGGGAAATGCGGTTCCGTGTTCTGGCCATCCGTGCAGCGCTCGGCGCGGCGGTCGGAGGGGGCGTGGGCATTGGCATGGCGCTGGCGGGATACGGCGTCTGGAGTCTGGTCGGTCAGCGGCTGGCGATGACGGCCACCAATATCGTGATGGCCTGGGGGGCGGTCTCCTGGCGCCCGGCATTCCATGCGTCGCGGGATCATATGCGCAGGGTCTTGCATTTCAGTCACCGGATTCTGGGCCTGCGCGCGGCGGAACTGGCTGCGGTGCAATCGCCTGCGGTGATCATCGGCGCGATGCTGGGGCCGGTTCCGGCCGGGTATTACGCAATCGCCTGGCGCGTGATCGAGACCGCCTCGTTCCTGGTTATCACACCGCTGCGCACCGTGGCGCAGCCTGCTTTTGGTGCGGCGGCGCGCGATGGTGGTCCGGCGACGGATTTGCTGATCGATGTCATGCGCCTGACCGGGTTTCTGGCCTTTCCGGCCTTTGCCGGGCTGGCGGTTCTGTCGGAACCGGCGCTGGTGCTGCTGTTCGGTCAGAAATGGGCTCCGGCGGCTCCGGTCCTGAGCCTGATGTCTGTGTTTGGCATGTATCTGTGCGCCGAAAAGGTGCAGCAGACCTTTTGTCTGGCGGCCGGTCAGCCCGGTCGTCTGGCGATCCTGTCCTGGGTCGAGGTGGCGCTGGCGGCAGGGGTGATTGTGGTGCTGGCCCCGTATGGATTGCCGGTCGTCACAGCCGGTTTTGTGGCTGTCTTTCTGCTGGTCTGGCCGCTCAAATTTGCCAATCTGGGGCATATTGCGGGGCTGTCCGGCCCGGCTTTGATACGGCAGCATCTTGCGCCGCTCCTGCTGTCAGGGGGGATGGCGGCGGCAGTGCAGGGGGTCGTGTGGCAACTGGACGGCCTGTCTCCGGCTTTGCTTTTACTTGCCGGCACGGTGACGGGTGTTCTGGCCTATGGTTTGCTGGCTTTTCTGCTCCAGCGGGACAGGCTGCGCCTGCTGGTTTCGATGCTTGGGCCGCAAGACGGGCACCTGCCTGCGGCTGACACTCAAGGAATTGAGAGATAGATGAAATCGTTACGCATTTTGATGTTCACCACATTTTATCCCCCCTATTCCTTTGGCGGTGACGCCATCGGCATTCAGCGCATGGCGCGGGCGCTTGTGGCGCGCGGGCATGACGTGACGGTGGTGCATGACGAAGACAGCTATCTGATCCTGGGCGGCAAGCCCCAGCCCGAGGGCGACCCCGACGGCGTGCGGCGGATCGGCCTGCGCAGCCGCAACGGCGTGATGTCGAACCTGCTGACCCAGCAGCTGGGCCGCCCGGTTGTGCACGCCGCCCGCATTCGCGAGATACTGGCCGAGCGGAAGCCGGATATCATCTGGCACAACAACACATCCCTGATCGGCGGGCCGGGCCTGTTGCCGATGGGCGAGGGGTTGAAAGTCTATGAAGCGCATGAGCACTGGCTGGTCTGCCCGACCCATGTGCTGTGGCGACATGGGCGCGAGCTGTGCGATGACCGCCAGTGCCTGCGCTGCGTGTTGCAGCACAAGCGTCCGCCGCAGCTCTGGCGCTATACCGGTGCGCTGGACCGGGCGCTGGATCACATGGACCTGATCATCGCCAAAAGCGAATTCAGCCGCGCCAAACATCGTGAATTCGGCCTGCGGCAGGACATGCAGGTGCTGCCCTATTTCCTGCCCGACCTGGATCAGAGCGCCCTGCCGGAACCGGCGGCGCAGGAACGCCCCTATTTCCTGTTTGTCGGGCGGTTGGAAAAGATCAAGGGGTTGCAGGATGTCTTCCCCGCCTTTGATCGTTACCCGGATGCCGATCTGCTGATCCTCGGTGATGGCGATTATGCGGATGAGCTGAAGGCACAGGCCGCAGGCAATGACCGGATCAAATTCCTGGGCCGCAAGACGCCTGACGAGTTGAACGCCTACTATCGTGGTGCATTGGGGCTGATCGTGCCCTCGGTCTGTTATGAAACCTTCGGCATCATCCTGATCGAAAGCTTCCGGCTGGGCACGCCGGTGATCGCCCGGCGGTTGGGTCCGTTCCCCGAGATCGTGGAACGGGCAGGGGGCGGGGAACTGTTCGAAACCGAGGATGATCTGATCGCAGCCATGCGCCGTTTTCAGGACGGAGGCACCGCGCGGGATCAGATGGCGGCAGCGGCGCGGCACGGGTTTGAGACGCTCTGGCGCGAAGATCAGGTATTGGGCCGGTTCGGCGCGGCCTTTGCGCAGGCCGCGCATCGTGCAGGGCGGGCCGATCTGGCCCATGCCTTGGAAGCTGGTGCTTTTGAGAACGGCGCGGCGGACTGACCGGGGGTTATCCCCGCCCGGCCAGTTGCCGATACAGCTTTTCAAACCCGCTATGCACATGGGCTGGCGAAAACCTGTCTTCTGCACCGCGGGCCGTGGCATTGGCGCTTAGCCGGTCATATTCGGCGCGGTCGGTGCAAAGATCGCGCAGCGCCTGAGACAGGGCGTCAAGATCATCGACCGCACACAGGCGCCCGACATCACCATCCACCAATTCACGCACACCGCCGCAATCGGTGGCGATCACCGGCAGCCCGGCGCGGAACGCCTCGACAATTGAAATCGGCAGGGCCTCCCACCGGGAGGTCAGCAGATAAAGATCCGAGGCCGCAAGATAGGTGGCGACATCCGAGATCACCCCGGGGAAACGGATGATGTCGGAAACGTCGGCCTGTTCGGCCCAGGCCTCGACCTGGCCGCGCAGCACGCCTTCGCCCCCGACGACGATCCGCAGACCGGGCAGGTCCCGCCGCACACGCCGGGCCACTTCGATCATCGCGTCGAGGCCTTTCTGGTGATCCAGACGGGACAAGGACAGAACCAGATGTGTGCCATCTTCGCCCAACAGTTCACGCCGCAGGGCCTCTGCGGCGGCCGGATCGGCGGGCGGGTTGGGACGTACCCCCAAAAGCATCACCCGCGCCTTATCGGGGTCGACCTGGCGTTCCAGCAGGGATTGCATGACGGTTTCGCTGGGGCAGATTGCCAGATCGGCTTGCTGCCGGCAGGCGCGGGCCACCGCGTTGAGACGGTCGGGCGACGAGCCGTGATAGGTCATCACAATGGGGATCCCCATCCCCAGACTGGCCAGACGGGCTGTCAGAAGCGGGGCAGTTTCATGGGCATGGATGACATCGACCTTATGTGCCTTGAGCGCCCGCCGCAGGGTCAGGGCCGAGCGTACCAGCCAGTGAAGCCGCGTTACAAGGCCAAGCTGGCCGTTGGCAGCGTGATCGCTGACACGGTCGAACCGTAAGGGCAAAAACAGACTGCCATCCTCGGGGGCAGTGGCTTTTCCGGGGGTTCCGGCTTTGATTACCTTGTGCCCGTGTGCCATCAGCGAGGTGCTGAGGTCATTGATATGGCGTTGAATGCCCCCACCGAAGGAGAAGAAGGAACAGGTTTGCAGGATACACAACCCGGCGGGCTGAGTATCCCGGTTGATTAAAGGCGGCGGGGCTTCGCTTACCAAAGGGGTCGTCCCAGGCGGAAGGTGGCGGTTCTTGTGTCTGTATCCGGTTTTTGCAGATGGGCAACGATGGTGTTTTCCATGTCCGAGGGCAGTAGCTGAAAAGATGCTATGGCAGTCTCGCCTGTTTGCATGAACTCAAGCGACTGTACCTCTTTCCCATTGAACTCGATGGATACGGTTTCGACATCGGGCTCGTTGATCCGCAATTCGATATCCAGGGGGGTGTCACGTCTGAGTGGTGCGTGCATGAGCATCCAGACCGCCGAGGGCGGCGCATCAATTGCAAACGCGCTGGTTTTAGAATGGGATCCGGGGCCGAAGCGGAGAACAGCAACCGCTATAATACCCATCATGAGCAGCAAATACGCCCACCGTGTCCATCCCATGCCTCGCCAAATCCGCCTGATGGGACCGAGATGCGCCGCTTCGGGGGCAAGTCGGCCTGCAAAAATCAAAGCGCCGGTGACGGCGAGGCAGGTCGTAATCAGCCCGAGGACGATCCACAGCGCCATCGAATATGCCTCACCCCATGTGCCAAAATGCAGCATGTCCATAAGAGGTTTCCAGTAGGCGAGCCCGCTCACCTCATTTGCCGTGTAAGCCCCCA
This sequence comes from Ruegeria sp. YTSC002, assembly GCF_059609845.1. NCBI lineage: Bacteria > Pseudomonadati > Pseudomonadota > Alphaproteobacteria > Rhodobacterales > Roseobacteraceae > Ruegeria > Ruegeria sp. YTSC002. The sequence continues at coordinate 49,838 of NZ_JBXWML010000016.1, read as the reverse complement.
GAACTTCGAGTGTTACCGGATCGATTGATACATTACCTGGTCCGAAAAATCCCGATTGTCCTGCGACATGTCCTGTGAAACCGAAAGAGCCAGTGGGTTTATCAGGCAGGAACATGATGAACGGCTCGAACCCGGGCAGCGCGTCGCGGGCGCTGGCCTCGGCCTGATCGATAAGGTCTGAACCGAAATTGGCTGGCAGGACGGTTTCACGCGGGACGGGTGGTTTGGGCTGTGGCTGGGTGCCTTCAAACCCCAGGCTGCCCAATAGGAAATAGAAACTGGTCACGGCGGTCAAAATCAGGAGTGGCGCTGACCATAGAGCTGTCAGCCGGTGTGTGCTGCCTGCCCACGTTCGCAATCCGGTAGCGCGGCTGGGCCAGCGAAAAAACCCTTTCCAGAACCGCCTATAAGTAATGAGGCCGCTGATGATCTGAAACAGCAGGATCATGGATGTGGCGCTGACCAGCATGAACACGATCCGCTTCTCGGTCAGAAAGGTATCATGCAAGTCCCGTAGGATATCGCGAAATCCATTGGGGCGCGTTTCTTCGATGACGGCACCGGTCACCGGGTCTGTCCAGAAACTGACATTCTCTCCCCAGCCCGTGCGGCCGAATGTGCGATCCACAAACCAAGGGGTCGGGCGTTTGATCATCAGAAAAATGCCACTCTCGGGGTGGGCCTCTTTGATGCCGTCATAGATCATGCCGAAGCTGGCGGTGCGCTCTTCCTTGTCTATCGTGGTCCAGATATCCGGGCGGCCGATTGATTCAAGTTCGAAGCCGGCAACAAGCAAAGTGCCCGTAAGGAACATGAACGCGAAAAAGAGTGATAGATGAAGCCCCAGCCAGGTGTGAAGTTTGAAAAGTGAATTTCGTAGTTTACGATTCATCTGCGTCTTGCCTACTTACAATCACGTGAAATCTTAACGGACGTCGGTTTAACGGAAACAATAGCCGCAGGGTATTGTTGCCACGGAAAAATGATTTTGCCACACTTCTGTGGTGATATGCGCGCATTATTCCATACCATTTCTGCGGGTTAAGTGTTGGCGAATCCCGATCTTCGCGGGATGGTATGATTATACCCGGGTATTGGTGGGGTAAGCGGTGCTGTTTGATGCTAAATAAAGCTATGAAAACAATTTCTATTGTTTCGCCATGCTTCAATGAAGAAGACAACGTGGCGAATTGTTATGAGACCGTGAAGGCGATTTTCGATAAAGAACTGCCGGGCTACAGGCGCGAGCATATTTTTATCGACAATGCCTCTTCGGACCGAACCGTGGACATCCTGCGCGAGATTGCCGCGCAGGATCAGGACGTGAAGGTGGTGGTCAACGCCCGAAATTTCGGGGTGTTCCGATCAACCTTCAACGGATTGCGCTATGCGACCGGTGACGGCATCGTCGTCATGCTGCCGGTCGACCTGCAGGATCCGCCCGAGCTGATCCCTGAATTCGTCGAATTGTGGGAAAGCGGATATGACGTGGTCGCAGGGGCTCGCAGCATCCGTGAAGAAGGGTTTGTTATGCGCAATATGCGCGGCATCTTTTATCGAATTGTCAATGGGTTATCCGATGTGTGGTTGGAACCGTCTGTCGGAGAGTTTCAACTGATCGACCGCAAAGTGTTGAAGGCGGTTCTGGCACACAAGGATCATTACCCCTATATCCGCGGTATCATCGCAAGTTGCGGTTTTCGCCGGATCATCAAGCCTTATGTCTGGCAAGCGCGGAGAAGCGGGTTGACCAAGCACAGCCTGATGGCATTGACGGATCAGGCACTTAACGCAATCTTTTCCTTTACGCGCGCGCCCATGCGCTTCTGCACGATCAGCGGGCTGGTGATTGCCGCTGCCTGTATTCTGTTTTCTCTTATTTCCGCAGTGCTGTTTTTCATTAACCCCGATCAGGTACCACGCGGGACAACAACCATTATCGTTTCCCTGTTCTTCCTGTCGGGCATCCAGATGCTGTTTATCGGCATGTTGGGGGAATACATAACCTCGATCCACAATCAGGTGCGGGGCGGTCCGATCGTCACTGAACAGGAACGCATCAATATCGAAGGTCCCGCACGGGACCCGGCGATTGTCAAAGACGAGCATTTGGCATGAAAATGCGTTCAGGTCGGGCGATGTGGCTCTGTGCCGGGGCGATGGCCTTATGCGGCAGCTCGGCCTGGGCTGCGGACCTCGCGGGCAGCAATGCCACATTGGCGGACCTGCGCCTTTGGTTTGCAGCCATGGCGATCGCTGCACTGCTTGTGGTGGGTGTTTTCCGGCAGCGCGGCCAGCTTCTTTTTGGCCTGCTTGGCGCGGCGCTGCTTTTGGGCAGTGCGGCCCGGTTGTGGTTGACCCAGCCCCTTTGGTTTCCACGGCTCGAGATTTCCGCAAACCCTCCTGAAAACCTGATCATGCTGGCGATACTGGCGGGACAGACGGTGTTGACGGGCTTTGTGCTTGTGCGGCCGCAGGGAAGGGCGGCCATAACGGGCCTGATGGCAGAAGCAGGACGGTGGCGGCTGATCCTTTTGCTGGGGCTGGCTGCGGCCTTTTGCGTTTCTGCGACGCCCTACGTGGCTTACGGGTACTATCTGGCTTTCGGTTTGCAGATCGGGATCGGCGGTGCGCTGAACCTTGTGCAGATGGCGACGCTGGTCGCCGTTTTCACAGTTGCCGGGCCTGACAGGGCACCCCGCATCCCGGTTCCGGCCCTGGCCGTCTTTGCTACGCTGGCCAGCGCGGCTCTGGCCTGGGCGGCGTTCGACCGCGTGCCTCATGTCGAGGATGAGGTGGCCTATCTGTTTCAGGCGCGCACCTTTGCTGCGGGTGTCCTCGGAAGCCCGGCCCCACCCGCAGCGGCGCAGCCCGCATTGGAATATTATCTGTTCGACATTCGCGGCGATCAGTGGATCGGCGTGCCGGCACAGGGTTGGGCCATCGTTCTGAGCCTTGGCGTGCTGGCCGGGGTGCCGTGGCTGGTCAACCCCGTGCTGACCGGAATCTCTGTCTGGCTGGCGCATGGCATCGTGTGCCGTGCCGTCAGTCGCGAACGGGCCGATCTGGTGGCGTTGCTGATGGCCACGTCACCCTGGGTGCTCGCCGTCGGGGGCACGCTGATGGCACATTCCACGACATTGGTGATGGTGCTGCTGGGATGGTGGTGTCTGCTCAGAGCCGGAGAGGGATCAACGCGCAGGGATGTCTTGCTTGCGCTTGTTGCAGGTCTGGCTTTGGGCTGGGCCTTTGTCACCCGACAGCTTGATGGGTTGATCATAAGCGTTTTGACCGGCCTGTGGTTGCTGCGGCGCCTGCCGGGGGGGATCGGACAGGTGATCGCCTGCGCCTTGGGCGGTGTTCTGTCGGGTGGGGTCTTTTTGCTGCTCAACCTGATGATCACCGGAGACGCGCTGCTGACCCCGCAAGCGGATTACCTGAGCCGGTTATGGCCCGACACGCAGAATGCCTATGGGTTTGGTCCCAATGTAGGGCCACCGGCCGAGAGCTGGGGCGCGCTCGACATCTGGGTCGGGCATAGCCCGGCCGAGGGTCTGCTGAATCTGATCAATGGTTTTGCCGCGCTCAATTACGAACTTCTGGGCTGGACATTCGGGTCCCTGGTTCCGGTCTGGATTGCGTTCATATGGGGCAGAAAGCTGACCGGGTTCGACCGGGCCATGCTGGTGGTGTTCGCGATCCTTGTGGGGGCCCTGTTTTTTTACTGGTTTACGGGCACGTTCTATCTTGGGCCGCGCTACTGGCATACGGCTTTGTTGCCGGCGCTGGCTTTGGCGGCGGCCGGGATCGAGACCGTCCGGGACCGGTTGCCCGAACGGCATCGTGGCCGTCTGCAGTGCGTCATCCTATTGCTGTGTGCGGTGTCTGTTGTCAGCTTCACCCCATGGCGGGGAGTGTCGAAATACAATGGGTATGGCGGCTATACCGGTGACATAAGACGGCAGGCTGCCGGGCTTGGAAACGCTCTGGTCTTTGTCTCGACACAGGGCGATATCGGGTCTGCACTCTATCTCAACGACCCGTTCCTGCCCGAAGGCAAACCGATTTTCCTGCGCGATATGGGCCCCGAGCAGAACGCAGACATCATCGCGGCCTTCCCGGGCCGCGAAGCTGTCTATCTGAAGGATGGCGAATAGGCTTGTGGGCCTATTCGACCGCCTGCTGGTTTTCGAGCGCTACGAAATCGCGTCTGAAATCATTGGCAAACATCGTTCGTGTGAACCGGCCCAGTCCCGAAGCGTGTTCACCAAAGGTGTTGATCCGGGACAGCAGAGTTGTTTTTATGCGTGGGTCGACCTGCGTCTGAAATTTGCGTGGCGCGTCGAACTGATGATCGGTCAGGGCGCCCTCGTATCCCGAATTCCGCCAGGCCTCGACATCGAAAGACGAGCTCCAGACGGGTTCGTGTTCCAGGGTTTCCGAGAAGGGCACATGCAGCATCACGGCGCTGTAGTAATTGATGATCGTGTCGAGCATCTCGTGCGCTTCGTGGTCGTCCTTGTCCAAAAGGTCGCTGATGGCCCGTTTCAGGAAATCAAGTGCTTCGTCCAGCACGATGAACCGGCCAATCATCGAATATTTGCTGAGCAGATTGCCCCCCAACTCGCCGCTGATCAGATCATCATAATTTTCCTGCGCCCAGGCGACACAATCGGCGCGGGTTTCAAACAGCTCCTGCTGGTTTTCCTCCAGATAACCGGCCACCGCATCCCGGAAGGGTTTGGGGGCCTGATCAAGAATGTCCTGCATATGCTTGACGATCAGGAAGGGCCGGATGCCACGGGACCGCGCCAGCCGGAAGGCTTCTTCGAAATTGTCTTCGTAATAGAAGATCGTCAGCAGCAGGTGGAAAACACGGGTGTCCAGATAATCCTGGAACGAGAAATTCTCGGACTGGACCACCATTTCCTCGGTCTCGACCACGGTTGGACCGGTATATTTGCCCAGGCATCGGGCAACCACGCGATGGAGGGTTTTGAAGCCGAATTTCTCGCGGCTGTCGGGATTGGCCAGGGGTGCGCCGTGCAGCAGCATCAACTGGTGCGCCGCGACCCGGCTGACGCCGGTTTCGATCAGTTGATCGACGGCATCCATGAAGGATTCCCTGGTTTCACCGGGCATGCACAGGATCAGCTCGCCATAGGATTGCATGCCCTTTGAATGCAGCTCCTGCTGTACCTCGGCATAGGTGTCCAGGCTGATATTGTCGCGTTTGATATTTTTCAGAACTTCCGGATTCAGCGACTGAACCGACGAGGTCATCGGCAACCGGCCCTTGGCTTTGCGCATCACCTTGATGATCCGGTCGCCGCGGTTCTTGCCCGTGGTGGTGCGGATATATTTGGGCCAATCGTACCGGTCCATCAGATGGCCCAGGTAATCGGCCACCTCTTCGTCCTGTACATACATACCGAAATTGTCGTCAGCAAAACAAAGCGGGCTGGCATGTTTGATACGGGCCACGATGTAATCCAGATCGGCCTTGGTGCGTTCAAACGAATGGCGGAAGACCTTCGAATTCGATTTGACCGCCGAATTGCAGAACGCGCAGGTGAACGGGCAGCCCCGTGCCAGCTGCATCAGTGCAAACAGGCCGGTGTCAAAGAACTTGTCCATCAGCCCGGCCAGATAGGGCGAGGGGATTTCATCCAGATCGCGGATGCGGGGCGGCTCGGCCCCGCGCAGGATCTCTCCGGTTTTTGGGTGCACGTAAAGCGCGCCATCGACGGCCTCTTCCCACATGCCTTCGCGTCGGGCGCCGACATCGATGAAGCGTTGCAGCGTGCTGAGGAACGCGCGCTCGCCCTCATAGGTGGGGCCGCGCACATGCATGTCGATCTGTGGCATGGTCCGGATCCAGCTGTCCTGTTCTTCTTCGGTCAGCGGGAAGTTGGGGCCGCCCATCAGGGTCAGGCTGTTGGGATTGACCGCCTTGACGTAGTTGGCAAAGGACAGGGCCAGATGGTGGTTCCAGGAATAGCTGGAAAAGCCGACCACATCGGGCGGAGCTGTGTCGACGGCCGCTTTGAATTCCTGCGGATCACGAAAGATCGCGACCTCGACCGGTGTCGGGCTTTTTGCATGAGCCTGGGCATAGGTCGCAAGATTTCCAACACCCAACGGGTAGGTGTCCGACGTGGCAGTAACGAGGTTATGTCCAAGATCAGCAAGATAAAGACGCATTGACGATTATCCTTCCAGCACTGGTACCAAATACATTTAACAGTCCATATCCTACTATATATCAGATGGACCGGTTACGGATCGAAAGTGTTTATGTCTGTAGTTTTTAGGCATTATATCAGACCTCCTGCTGCCACGGGAAGCGATCGGTCAGCGCCCGGGAAACAAGGATGAATGCCAGAACGGCCGCGGGCAGAACCAGCAGGCCCTGTGCAAGGATCGGATGCAGTCCCGTGCTCAGAAGAGCTTCGAGCGAAAAGGCGTTGAAAACGTAAACCATGACATATGCCAGCAGGTAGAAGGGCAATTTCCTGAACCCTTTGGTGTCGAATACGATCCGGGCGTGGGTCATGAAATTCCACAACACGCCGATCACGAACGAGATCGCAAGAGCCGCCTGTGCGGGCAATCCCGACAGGCTCAGAACCGAAAAAACCGCATACCCGAAGGCCGTATTCACGATGCCGACCAGGGCAAAAAGCATGAAGGATTGCTTGCGTAGAAAAGATGAAGATTTCATACGGCCTCCTCCCTTGACCGAAGACACCGGGCGACTCCGGAAGCAATGTCATATTGTGGCATAAAACCGGTCTCGTCCCGCAACCGGGTTACGTCCGCCGCCAGCCGGGGCGGATCGTCCGCCGCGCGGGCGATGGTGCCCAGGCGGATCAGATCGGGCCGGTGCATCTGGTTTGCCACTTCTGCAATCAGGTCTCGAACCGGGGTCGCCGTTCCGCTGGCGACATTGACCGGGCCGGTCAGATCGCTTTCCAGCACGCGCAGCAAGGCGCGGGCAAGATCATCGACATGCAGGAAATCCCGCTCCTGCCGTCCATCGGTGCAATCAACCGGCCGTCCCGCCCCGAGGTTTGACATCAGATCGCCGAACAGTCGCCCCGGCGGTTCATCCGGCCCGTAGACAAAAAAGATGCGGGCCCATGCCAGGGACAGGCCAAGTGTCTGCTGGCCCGCGCACAGTGCCAGACCGGCCCCGGCCTTGGCCGCCCCATAAAGGGTGCGAGGGCGCAGGGGGCTGGTTTCGACCAGCTCCGGTACCGACCAGTCATATTCGGCACAGCTTCCGGCGCAGATCGCACGCTGGCCGCCTGTATGCGCGAATTCCCGCACCAGATGCAGCGTTGCGGCCATCCAATCCAGATTGGCCCCAGAGGTCCAGCGGTCGCGCGCGCCGTCATGCCAGGCCAGATGCACCAGATGGCTGGCGCGGGCGGCGTCGAGGGCTGTCGTGGTGGCACCGGGGTCCAGCAGATCGCAGGTGATGTCGCTTGCCGGGTTGCGGCCCAGCGTCACCACCTCGTGGCCCGCCTCTGTCAGAGCCGTGGCTGTCGCGCGCCCGATCAATCCGGTTGCGCCCGTCAGCAGAACCCGTGCCATCAGCTGATCCTGATCTCTGGCACGGCGGTCACGAAGCGGGTGCCATGCGCCTTCAGGTCGGACAGCTGATCCGTGACCTCGTCCCGGATGTTCCAGGGCAGGATCAGCACGTAATCCGGCGGCGTCTCGCGCAGGGCTTCGACCCCGTGCACGGGGATATGGCTGCCGGGCAGCAGCGTGTTCTGCTTGGCCGGGTTGCGATCAACGCAGTAGGAAATCAGGTCGGGGCCGATCCCGGCATAGTTCAGCAGCGTGTTGCCCTTGGCGGCGGCACCATAGGCGGCAATGGTGTCCCCCCTGGCATTTGCTTCGCGCAGAAAGGCGAGCAATCCGTCGCGCAGCGCTTCGACCTGAATGGTGAAATTCATATAGCCCTCAGGCCGGTCGAACTGCGCCGCAGCCTCATCCGCGCGGACCTTGGCCAGACCGGGCCCTTCGCGGTGGCTGGCACCCTCAAGGCAGGCGAACACCCGCAGCGAACCGCCATGGGTGGGCAGTTCCTCGACGTCGAAGACACGCAGGCCCGCCTTGGCAAAAATCTTTTCCACCGCCAGCAGCGACAGATAGGAGTAATGTTCGTGATAGATCGTGTCGAACTGCACTTCCCTGATCAGGTTCAGAAGATGCGGGAATTCGACCGTATAGACCGCATCGCCGGTCAGAAGCGTGGCGATCCCGGCGACGAAATCGTTGATGTCAGGCACATGCGCCAGCACATTGGCCGATGCGATCAGCGCCGGAGGTTTCTCGGTCGCGGCCACCTTGAGGGCCAGCGCCTCGCCGAAATAATCGACCAGCGTGCGCACGCCTTTTTCTTCGGCTGCCGCTGCCACGCTGCCCGAAGGTTCGATCCCCAGAACCGGGATGCCTTTCTCGACGAAATACTGCAACAGATACCCGTCATTCGAGGCGATCTCGATCACCAGATCGTCTGGCCCGAGATCCAACCGATTTACCATTTTTTCCACGTAGCCCCGGCAATGGGCCAGCCAGCTGTCCGAGAAGCTGGAGAAATAGGCGTAATCGGTTGAAAATATCTCTTCCGCCGGCACGACATCATCCACCTGAACCAGCCAGCATTCCGTGCAAACACGGGCGTGCAATGGATAGACCGGGTCCGGCGTGTCTGCCTCTGCGGGGTCGACATAGGAATTGGCCAGAGGGGACAGCCCGAGATCGACAAGCGTCATCTCAAGGGCCGCGCCGCAATGGCGGCAGGTGGGATTGGTTGTGCCGGTCATACCTGTCTCATGCTCAGTGTTTCGAATTCAGCAATCTGGGCGTGGCACAGCTCGGTTGCCGGGGTGCCACGGGCCCAGCCCGCATACCAGCCTGCCGTCAGCCTGACGGTATCGTCAAAGCTCAGGACCGGGCGCCAGCCAAGCATTGCACGCGCCTGCGATACATCCAGCCGGAGCATTGTGGCCTCATGCGGGGTGTCTGCCGGGGTATCGATATCGATCCGGCCCTGTCCAAGTGCCTTGATGATCGCCTGGGCCACATCCAGAACCGGACGCTCATCGTCACGTTCGGGGCCAAAATTCCAGCCCGTCGCGAAGGCATCGCTTTGTTCGAGCTTCTGGGCCAGCACCATGTACCCCCTGAGAGGTTCCAGAACATGCTGCCAAGGGCGTATTGCGCCGGGGTGGCGCAATACGACACGCCCTTCATCGCTCAGGCAGCCGCGCACGATATCGGGAACCAAACGGTCTTCGGCCCAATCGCCGCCGCCAATGACGTTGCCTGCGCGTGCGCTGGCAACCCGGGCCGGGTGCGGATCGGCAGCACCCGGCGAATAATAGCTGCGCCGCATTGCTGCGACCGCTATTTCGGTTGCACCTTTCGATGCAGAATAAGGGTCATGCCCGCCCATCGGATCGGTTTCGCGATAGCCCCAGACCTGTTCGACATTCTCATAGGCCTTGTCCGAGGTGGCGACCACCACCGCGCGCAGGTTGGGCGCGGCCCGCAACGCGTCCAAAAGCTGAACCGTGCCCATAACGTTGGTCGCAAAAGTCTCGACCGGCGTGCTATAGGATCGCCGCACCAGCGATTGCGCGGCCAGGTGAAAGACGAATTCAGGATCGGTTTCCGCGATGATCCGGTCCAGGGCCACGCGATCATTCAAGTCACCGATGACCGACCGTATTTTGCTTTGATCCAGCAACGTCCAGAGATTGGGTTTCGTCTCGGGGGAGAGGGCATACCCGGTGACTTTCGCACCTGCCTCGGCCAGCCAGGCAGCCAGCCAGGCGCCTTTGAAGCCGGTATGCCCGGTAACAAGCACCCTGCGTCCAGAAAACGCGCTCGCACTCATTCCCAGATTTTCCACGGTGCGTTGCCTGTGGCCCAGTGCTCTTCCAGTTCCTGACGTTCACGAATGGTGTCCATGGGCTGCCAGAAGCCTTTATGTTCAAAGGCCATCAGCTCGCCATCGCGTGTCAGATTCATTAGGGGGCTGCGTTCCCAAGCGGTATTGTCGCCGTCAATGTAATCGCCCACTTTCGGGGACAGCACGAAAAACCCGCCATTGATCAGCCCACCATCTCCGACGGGTTTCTCGGAGAAATTCAGAACCTGGTTGCTTTGGAGTTCGAGCTGGCCGAAGCGGCGGGGCGGAGGAACTGCCGTGACGGTTGCAAGCTTGCCATGCGCCCGATGAAAATTGATCCCGGCACGAATGTCGACATCACCAACACCGTCGCCATAAGTCAGGCAGAACGCTTCTTCCTCTTTGAGAAGATGCATGACCTGCTTAAGTCGCCCGCCAGTCTGGCTGTCCTCGCCGGTATCGACCAGCGTCACGCGCCACGGTTCCGATTTACTGTTTGCAATCTCAAGCCCGCCATTGGCCAGATCGATCGTGACGTCTGAACTGTGCAGAAAGAAATTCGCGAAGTATTCCTTGATCACGTAACCCTTGTAGCCGAGGCAGACGATGAAATCCGTGATGCCGTGTGCCGCGTAGATTTTCATGATATGCCAGATGATCGGTTTGCCGCCGATCTCGACCATGGGTTTTGGAATCTTGACGGTTTCTTCGCTGAGCCGGGTTCCCAAGCCGCCGGCCAGAATAACACACTTCATAAAATCGCTCCCTCGTTAACAACGAGACTGGCTACCAATACACTCGTCTTAACCCGGATCTGGGCATATGGTCTTTTGCAAACATTCGCACGCATTAGGACGGCAGTGCTGCCACCCTGTCAAGATTCACAAGGCCACGAGTCGTGAGGCGCTGAATTTCCTGATGCTCTGGCGCTCAACCATACACAATGCGGGAAAAGTCACAGCATTGTTGATGCGCGCTTTCGGCCCGCCGATACAGTGAAGGACATCACAGACGCAGCCTGAAAAAAGCGGTCATGGTTCAGGTCAGGCGCCGTGCAAGGGGTGTATGGATCCAATCTATGTTTCGCTTCCGGGCGGGGAGTTTCGGCTGGCTGTGCCAGCCAGCAATCATCATTATGTTTCAGGGCATTGTGGAAAACGCGTGCTGTTTCGGGCGGTGTGAAAGACCGTCGGTTTCGCAAAACCCAAACCGGCTTTCGGTACAGGCGACCCGGTTTGGGTCTGCCATCGATTTGCAGAGAAGGACGCGAGTGCGGTTCGTCAAACGGAATGGTTGATTTTTCTGCACGGAAGGGGTGGAACTTAATACGCAGGAGCCCCGTTTCGGGGGCTGACAGGATTTTGTTGTGAATCTCGGATAACCTCTTGTAGCTTTAGGTCAGTGTTTTGGTATGGGTGTTAGTCATTTGAAAAAAGATATTGTTCCCGTTGTCGTCATTGGTGGTGGTCCTGCAGGGCTGACAGCAGCCTATGAACTTCAGAAACTGAGCGACACACATGTTCCCCGGGTGTTTGAAGCCTCGGATATGGTTGGTGGCATCTCACGAACCGAAACGCACAAAGGTTATCGCTTCGACATTGGCGGGCACCGGTTTTTCACCAAGGTGCGTGAGGTCGAAGAGATGTGGCACGAGGTGATGGGAGATGATTTCATCACCGTGCAACGCCTGAGCCGCATTTTTTACAGAAATAAGTTCTACGATTACCCGCTGCGTATCTTCAATGCCCTTGGCAATATCGGTCCCTACGAGACCTACAAGATCATCGGCAGCTTTGTGAAATGGAAGTTGCGGCCCAAGCCGCAGGAAGACACGTTCGAAGAATGGGTGATCAACCGCTTTGGTGGGCGGCTCTATATGCATTTCTTCCACAGCTACACCAAGAAGGTCTGGGGTATTCCACCGTCGGAAATCCGGGCCGACTGGGCCGCGCAGCGGATCAAGAACCTGTCCCTGCCCAAGGCTGTCTGGAACGCGATTTCGGGGGCCAATGACACCGCCAGCCTGATTGAGGAGTTCCAGTATCCACGCCTGGGCCCCGGCATGATGTGGGAAAAAACCCGCGATCTGATCAAGGAAAAGGGCGGTTCGGTCGAGACCCATTCCGAAGTGATCCAGGTGAACCGTGATGGCAATCGCGTCACCTCGATCGATGTGCGCCACTGGACTGAAGATGGCGAAAAACACACAGAACGGGTGGAAGGCACGGAGTTCGTCAATTCAATGGCCGTTCGTGATCTGATCCATGCGTTTGATCCGCCGCCACCGCCCGAGGTCGTCGAGGCGGCAGACCGTCTGCGGTATCGTGATTTCCTGATCGTGACTCTGATCCTGGATCACGCGGACCCGTTCCCGGACAACTGGATCTACATCCACAGCCCGCAGGTGAAGGTGGGGCGCATCCAGAATTTCCGGGCCTGGTCCGCGGAAATGCTGCCCGATCAGAACACCGCGTCGATCGGGATGGAGTATTTCTGCCAGAAAGGTGACGGGTTGTGGTCGTCAAGTGACGAGGATCTCAGACATCTCGCCAGTGAAGAGCTTGAAAAGCTGGGTCTGGCCAAGGCCAGCGATGTCATCGATCACGCGGTTATCCGGCAGCCCAAGGCCTATCCGGTCTATGACAGTGAATACAAGGACGCCCTGGACACGGTCAGCGGCTGGCTGAAGACGCTGGAAAACTTCCAGACCGTGGGTCGCAATGGTCTGCACCGCTACAACAACCAGGATCATTCCATGCTGTCGGCGATGTATGCCGCGCGCAATATTCTGGGCGAGGATCATGACGTCTGGGATGTCAATGTTGAGCGCTCGTATCACGAAGAGTTTGAAGCCAAGCCCAAGAAAAAGAACCAGACGTCTTCAGACAAACTTAGTAACAGAGCGGCGCTCTGAGCCGGGTTATTGATCATATCAGCGGTTTTTCCGCTGCCAGATAATCGGAGGTGACACTGACCAGGATAGTGCTGGTGATCCGGTACATGCCTGCTCTGATTCACAGATTGGGTACGTCGTGCGATCTTGCACGGCGTACAATTTAAGGCCTGTTTCCGTGCAGGGTGTCATCTGTGTAATCCGAAATTGAAAACAGGCTAGGCTTTTCTTTCTCATTGCTGAGGCCAACTCTGACGCCGAATACTGTACCTGCTCCTTTTGTTTTCAATGGATCGCCAATGCTGCTTAATTTGCCGTATTGATGTCGCATTGTAGGTGTAATTTACTCATCCAGAAGAAACTGACAAAGCAACATGACTTGCATGTTATCAACAAGTTGGTGGTTTAAAGGAACGGTATTCAGCAGGATAACGGGATATCCGCCATCGGTTAATTTTCACCTACTATTTTTAACGAGTTTATATAAGACGTGATGGTATTTCGCCTTTCTTTGCTTCTTATTGTATTGGCCGGTATCTTACTGGCCGGACAGGATATTGCGGCAACATTGTCTGCAAAGGCCGCCTTGGCAGATGGAGCATCCCCTTATTTCGTAGTGGATGACGCACTGTTTCTTTACATCTGGGTTCCATTGGTCACCCTGTCAGCTTCGGCGTTATTTTTGGCTCCGGGGCTGATATTGGCATGGGGTATCCGCGCGCCCGGTGATCGGTTCGAGCATTGGTTGCTCAAAGGGTTTACACTTTCCCTGTTCGGTATTCCCACCATTGCAGCACTGGTTCAGGCTGTCAGTGGCGTGCAGATGACGGAAGCAGCCTTCATCTTGCTGATCCTGCTGCTTTGCGTGCTGGGCCTTTATCTGTTTCAGGCCCGTTCTTTTGAGACAGAGATGTTTCGGGGCAAAGGCTGGGATGTAACCGGCATGATCCTGCTGCCTCTGGCTGTGCTGTTGCTGATGTCTCCGAAATTCTATTGGGAGGTGCTGAATGACGACGGCGCACACAGCTTTCTGAACGCAATGCTGTTTATGACCAAGGGTCTGCCATTCTGGCCTCCGAACTCTGGTACGATCGGAGGGTACCCTAGCCCCAAAATGATGACGGAGACATTCCTGCAATCCGGGTTTATGCGGATATTTGGGCCGTATGAAGTTTCTATTCGCCTTGCCTATCTGCCGGGTATCTCGATCCTGTTCGGGGTTATGCTGGCCTTTGTCCGCCCCACCAAGACACGCAGCAACATGCAGACGGTGTTTGGGTTGGGCATGGCTCTACTTTTGTTTTCTTTCGTGATGGCATTCAACCCATCTTACAATCCGTATTTCGCTGACATTGCTCTGCCTATGGTCCGCGAGCCGATGATCTTGCTCGGAGTACTGGGTTATATCTTGTTTTTCCAAGAGCAGAAGTTTGGCTGGATGGCGATTGTGTCCACGCTGGCCTTGTTTACTGCGCCGAATGGTTTTCTTCTGATCGGTTTTTTCCTGATATCTTATTTCCTTCTAACCCGCCCTTTACCATTCAGACAGGTAACAATCGGGGGGGGAATTGCCGTAGCCATCCTGGTTATGGCATCGCTGTTCGAAATTCTGTTAGACCGGCTGGGGTTGATGGGCTTGTCCACGGAGTTCAATACCAGCAGCATCCTGAACCGCCTGCGTTTCATTACGATCTTTGATACCGGACGGATCCTGTTCTGGTTATTGCCCTGCGGGATTCTGCCCGGTCTGGCCTTGCTGGCCTGGCCTTGGCAGGACAAGTTGTCCAGAGCGCTGACACTCTCCGTCATCGCGTATGTTTTGTTCTTTTATGTGCAGGCTTACCGCATTCTGCCACATCATTTCGTGCCTGCAGCGATCATACCGCTAATCGTATTCTGGCGCCTGCGCCTGGTTCAGGCGGCCCCTACACTGGCGCTTGTAGGCGCACTGGCCGGGCTGGCGGTCAGCGTTTGGATCAGCTGGCCTGAAACGTTGCGCCCCTTTACTTTAACCCGGCATCTGGGCCATCGCATCGCGTTCGAGACCGATGCCGAGCCATTTCCCGATGTGGAGGAAATAGGCACCGTAGAGGGGCTGATCGACGAGGCCTTTCCGCCGATCTGGACACAGGCCGAGCTGGAAAAGCGCTATATGGCCGGGGCGCTGTCCGTTTACGTGTATGCCAGGATAATGACACCGAATGACACTGCGGCAGACTATTTCGTTCGAGCAGTGGATACGCCATTACATGCTGATGAAAGAATAATTGGCGATGCGATCGACGGTCAGGTGTTGGTGACACGGGGCAGTGCGATTTATGAAAGCGATCTGCACAACACCCAGGTGCCGGTCAGTATCGCCCCAGTCTATCGTGTGTCATTTGACATCATTTTCGGACGCGGTGTGCGCGAAACACCGCATCCGGTCTGGGATATCGCAAAGGTTTTGGGACTGAGATAGTCGGTGACTGTGAAACGATGTATTTGCCCGCAAAAAACGACAGTGGGCAGTTAAGTGGAGAACTTTATGAAGCAGAATCTTACCAAGCTGGTCGAAGCATATCCGCTCCTCCAGAAGCCAGCCTATTTTGCGTATATTGGCGTCGTCAGTGCTCGAAATCTAAGTCGCCGCTTCGCGATGAACAATCTTGGTTACCTGCCCAAACGCGTCTCGGACCGGGGGGCAGGATATGTGGGTTATAAACGAAGTTTATAACGGCAAGCGCAAGGGCTTTTTTGTTGAACTTGGCGCGGCTGATGGGTTTTCAGATTCCAACACGTTTGTTCTGGAAAAGCATTATGGCTGGAACGGGCTGCTGATCGAACCGAACCCTGTTAATTACCACCGGATCACTCACTGGCATCACCGCACGGCAACCCCGGTTCCGTTAGCAGTCGACCCCGAGCCCGGTCAACTGGAATTCATGATCGACGGCCAGCGTAGCAGCTTGCTGGTGGATGAGGCCGACAACATGAACGAACGCCGCGCCTCGAAGCTGACCAAGTTTCGGGAAAAAGGCAAAGTCGTTACGGTTGAGGCCGTGCCGCTGGACGAGGTGTTCGATCGCTATAAGGCACCAAAAGACATCGACTATTTCAGCTTGGATGTGGAAGGGTCGGAAACACGAATTCTGCGTGATTTTCCGTTCGACAAATACCGCTTTCTGGCAATGACCATTGAGCGCCCGACGCCGGAACTGAATGAATTGCTGTTTGCCAACGGTTATCACTTTGTACGCAACTCGCTCTACGATACATTCTATGTTCATGAGCGCAATCCGCGTTTCGATCAGGTCGAAAAACTGCCATTTGAACAATTGCCGGCAAAACAGTTCTGATGTTTGACCTCAATGCTCTGCCATGTCACACGGGTCTCTAGCTTCGTGTGACGCGCAGCTTTTGCTTTTGCCCCAGTATGTGATATTCGAACAGGCACCAGACGTAGGTGGTGGCGGAATAGACGTAATAGACCTGATGGTAGAGCAGACACTTGAACGCAAACCACGGCCCGCCATGCCCGGACATGGCGCGCACCAGATCCAGATTGGCGACAAAGGCCGCGGCCAGTAACAGAAGGGGCAGAGGCCAGCTTCCGGGCCAGAACGGCAGGGCCAGAAGCGACAGCAGCAACAGCCCGGCAATTGCGGCCCGTGCCCGCTCGGCCATCGAGGTGTTCAGGTCATCGGTCAGCCCCTCGCGCGAGATCATCAGCCGGGCCCAGGGCAGGGCGCGGCAGAAGATATCCGTGCTCAGGCTGTTGCGGATGGTCCAGACTTTCAGATGTTTGCCCTGCAACTGCGGCTCGACCAGGATGCGGCGGCCGGTGGCCGCGATCCGGTAGCCCAGTTCGATATCCTCGATCGAGGGGACCTCATAGGTTTTTACGTCGAACCCACCGACCTCCAGAAACACGTCGCGCCGGATGGCGCCGCACCCGGCCCAGAAGGTGCGCGCCTCGCGGCGGGCCCGTTGATGGTGATAGCGATGCAGAAGGTTCTTGTAGCGTGAAAACCAGGCCTGCCCGTCCGGGGCATCATCATAGGATCCGAACACGGCACCGACATTGTCTTCGGACATCGCCCGGCGAATATGTTCCGGGCCATCGGGCCAGGCGATGACATCGGAATCCACGAACCACAGGATATCGCCCGTGGCCTGCTGGGCGGCCAGGTTGCGGGCGGCTCCGGGACCGCCATTGACGGGCGTGGCCAGAACGGTTGCGCCCATTTCCCGTGCCAGCGCCGCAGTGCCGTCCGGGGACTGGTCATCCACCACCAGAACCTGCTGCACCTGTCCGGTATTCAGCATTTCAATCAATGGGGGCAAAACGCGCGGCAGCAGATGTTCGGCGTTGTAGGCCGGCATGACCACGCTGATGGAAAGGGATTGATCTGAACTCACGAAGGATCTCCGGCAATGATACGCGAAGCGCCTGAGCGCTGAACAAGGAAAAGAAAGGCCGCTGTAAAGGGCAACAACCACATCACGCGCGCGCCGTAACGATCCGCGGGTTGAGATACTCCTCCGCAGACCAGAGCGTTGACCGCTATTCCGATCAGGATGAACAGCGCAAACAGCTTCATGTCACGCGACACACGACCCGGCCGCAGCAGAACAAACACGATAAAGGCAAAAGACACGGCATAGATCGCGCCGTGCACGATATCGGCCGTTTCTATCCAGCCCCTGTCCCAGGCCAGATTCCCTTTCTGAATCAAATCGTACTGCGCCTCGTCGAGGCGAGCCAGGGTGCGCGCGTTGGTCAATTCCACATCCGTCGGAATTGTCATGTTGACGCTATAGCGCATAATCTGGTGATAGCCGTTTTTGGCCAATGCGAAAGACGTCGCAATCGGCCTGGACAGGAAGACTGCCTTGGCAAAGTTCCCCTGTGCCAGCGCCACTTGTTTTTGCTCCTCCGGCGACAGCAGACGGAACGACCCCAACTGAGAGGAGCGCTCGAAAATGATATGGGATGCGGTCAGTCTGTAAGGGTCATCCGACCATGAAAGCGCCTCATGCAGCGCGCAGGTTGGTATACTTGCATCCGGGCAGACATCCTTCAGATAGTCCATCCCCGGCCCGTCAACGATAAGCCGCGCAGTGATATGCGGGGTATAGACAACTTCCTTGTTCATCTGGGCTTCAACGGTGATCTGGAAGGCCTTGCGCTCGGCCGCCGCAAGCGTCAGGAGCATCACCATCAGGACCGTTGCGCGCCAGCGCCCCGGCATCCTGCGACCCAGAGCCGTCAGGGCGACAAAAGGGATCATCAGCCCTGTGATCGCCAGATGCGACGGATGCAGCACAATGCAGAACAGAGCCAGCCCCGAGATCAGAAAAAGCTCCCAGAGGCGCATTGTCTGCCCAAAGGCGGTGAGTGCGGCAATCGCGATCAGGAGAATTGGTGCGAATATGTCCGGCATCATATAGGCGATGTAAAACGGCAAAGAGGTGCTGGCCGCCGCCAGAAGCGGGATTGCCGTCATCAGCATTGTGTTCTGCGCACCGCCCAGAGACCGGCCCGCCGTCCGCGCCAGCATCCAGGCTGTAAAAAGCGTGGCAGCCAGATGGATGACCGGAACAGCGTAAAGGGCGTCGGCGCGAAAAAACGCGGCCATGATGAGGCCATAAATCAGCGAGCGGGAGCCGGTTGCAGTCCCGTCCTCATCTGCGGTGTAAGTGCCGCCTGTCGTGCTGGTCTCGTTCACCGGCGGCAGAAGGCTGTTGAGGGCCACGCTGCCCTGCCGGATGTAACTGCCTGTGTCAAAATAATAGAGCGGACCACCGTTGACCAGAAACACGGACAGGCAGGCAAGAACCGCCAGCGTGGCCAGCAGGGCCGACCGGGTCTGCAAGGCCAGTTTGTCCGAAGGTGCCGATACGCTCATGTCATTTCCGCAGCATTTGGTCTGGTCTCGCGGGATGCAGCCACATCTGGACCGGGCCCGATGTCCGGGCGCGTGTCATTGAGATTTGAAACAGACGTGTTCATCAGCGTTCCTGGCTGCCTCTGTCCAGCGGGCTGTGGGGCCGAATTCCACTGTGGCCACCGCCCAAAATCGCGTTAAGCAATCATTTGATAGCAAGAAAACCTTCGAAACAAATATACTTCTGAATACTCATCACATCCTTGAAACCGGCCCGGCCCAGCAGATCCAGATTGCCCTGGGTGGAAAATGGCTCCAGCACGCTTTTCAGGCTGCGCGCCTTTTCGACGATTTCCTCGCTTGAGAATCCGTTGCCGATTTTGAATTCGTTGTAGAGCTGAGTCACAAGATCTTGAAACCGCGCATCCGGCCCCCGGACCTTTTCGAACATGACAAACGCACCGCCCCAGTTCAGGGTGTTGTAGATCTTGGTGAACAGTTCCTGCCGGTACCGGGGCGGGATGAACTGCATTGTATAATAGCTGACGATCATGTCCGCCTTTTCCATCTCCATATGACGGGCATCGTCATGAAGAATGGAAATGTTCGGGACGTCCGCGCAATGAGCTTCGGCGACCTTCACCATTTCGGGTTCGACATCGATGCCGATCCAGCGTGCGTCCGGCTTTCCCGCATTGTGTTCTGCCAGCTTGCGGATCAACTCTCCGGTCGATGTGCCGATTTCATAGCAGAGACTGTCATTGCGGACGAAGAAATCGGAAACCTGACAGATCAGGCCGTGACCCATTTCATAAAGAGGAACAGACAATTTGATGTGGTCTACAAACGTATCGGGAACACTGCCCCCAAAGGTCCAGTTCGCATTCTCAGCGGCTATGTTCTGGCCAACGCCCATGCGCAATGTCTCCTCGCTAAATAGGCAGGCACAATAGACAAACGGCTAAACAAGGGCTTCCGATTGAAAATGCGTGCCTGAACTTGGTACAATAACAATCCAAAGCTACACGAAACTTTCGGACCGTCGAAGAAGAAATATGGCGGAGCCCGGGTTTGTGGCCTTTTTCCCTTCTGTCGCGATCCGCAGGGCCCTTGTCGCGGGCCGAAAGTGGACAGTGCGCTGAAATGATTTGTATTGTTTCTTGCCTTGTGCGGCACGGGGGCGCCCGTCATGTGAAAAGACGTGCCGGCTGCATTTCATGACAGAGTGATCGGGCGTGGTTCTGCATTGCCTGAACCGGTTCGGATTATGCTTGGTGCAATGTGAAAACGCTTGGAATCGCCGGCAAGTCGGCATGTTCTCCAGACGCAGATTCGCCTTATTCGGGTGATTCTGGTTCACGATAGGGAAACAAACTGTAACTCAGGTATCCATTGTGCCGGACAATGGGCCCTTGCGACAAAAAAAAGCCACAATTCCGAGGAAAATCCTTCGCAATCAAATGGAAATGAATTATTAATAATTGCAGTAGGTGCCCTGCCGGGATTTCGAGCGGGTTGTGTTATAAAAATCAAAGGTGGGACTTTGTATGTTTAAAAGTTTGAAAATGATGGCGGCAGGGATTGTTGCTGCTGTGATGATGGCCGGATCGGCCAGCGCTCTGACCTCGGTGTCAGCGGGTGGTGGTCCTCTGCTGGGGGGTGGATATGACATCACCTCCGACACGCTCTTCTCCGGTACGGTTTCCACGATGGGTGGACCTGGAATGTACGCAGTCAACTTCCAGTCGCCCCGTGATCCTCTTTTTGGTGTAGCGAATGCTTCGATCACTGTAAATTTGCTGGGTACCTTCACGGCTCTGACAGTGAGCTGGGTCGACGCATTAAATCCTGCCAACGTATTGGCATCAACGTCGGTTCTGGGCGGTGTTCAGACGACACTCAGCACACTGTTCAGCAGCGTCAGCCCGAACAGCTTGAGCCAGAATTTGGTGTTCAGCTGGGCCAACTCTCAAGGGGCGACCGATGCCAATGGCAATCCGGTGCCGGTTACGTTTGATTTCGACGTCGCACCAGTTCCGCTGCCCGCCGGTGGTCTGCTGCTTCTGACAGCGCTTGGTGGTTTGGCTCTGACGCGTCGCCGCAAGGCCGCCTAAGCGACACACAAACCTGACAAACAGGACAAGGGGCCGTTTCGCGGTCCCTTTTCTTTTGATCAGATGTCGCCACCTGCTGCCTGGCGCAACATCCAGATCATCCGCTGACATCTGAGCCGGAACAACGTGATGACCGCCCGACTGGTTTCGCCCGCCGAGGCCAGCTTGTCGCTGGTAAGGATTTTCGGGGTATGCACAATTGCACTGGCCGGCATGGCCAATCCACGGATCGCCCACCGCATGCGCGCGGCGGCGTTGGTGCCATGCAGCAGATATGCCTCTTGGGTCGTGCGCCGCCACTTGGCCTTGAGGGCGGGCCAGTTCTGCCGGGATGGATGGCTGACACGAAAGTCGTCCCGGTAGATCAGGCTATACCCGCGCGCGACCGCGCGCATGGTCCATTCCCGATCTTCCGAGACACCGTTGATGAACCCGCCGATCGCATCGAACACATCGCGCCGGGTCAGCAGGTTGCCGGCGCCGGAAAACCCTTGAACCTCGATATACCTGCGGAAGTTGAATGCAAAAACGGCCTCGAACGCTTCTGCGCCGCTGCGCGGGGGCGGGGTTTCGTCAAAGACATCTACCCGGCCACCAATCAGATCGGCTTGATCCGCGACCTGACGCCCGACGCTCAACCAGTCCGGCGCGGGTACGCAATCGGCATCGATGAAAAACAGCCGGGGCGCCCTGGTTTCTGCAACCCCGCGATTGCGGGCATGGGCCGCGCCCTTTTGGGTTTCCACCACGAAACGCACCTCGGGGAAGGCCTGGCGCATCGTGTCCAGCGACACCGGAGAGTTATTGTCAACGACAACGATTTCGGTCGCCGTCAGATCGTTCTCTCTCAGGGCAAGAAGACATCGTTCCAGCCGGGGCAAATCGTTGTAATGGGGAATGATCACCGCATCGGCCGGAGCCGTATCAGTAGGATCCGTACTCATTGCCAAACGTCCCGCTGATGTATCGGCATTTGTTCAGCACGATCCCCATGACGCTGGTCAGTTCCGCCAGTTGCTGTTCGGAAACGTCGATATGGTCGATGCTGGTTTCTTCGGCCGCAGCCAGAAGCAGGGCACAATCGACATTCCTGAGAAAGCCGTGGCTGTCATCGCTCATCATCAGGGGGGGCGTGTCGAACAGAATGACGTCGGGTTTGTAATCCGCCTCGAGCTGTTCGAGAAATTCGATCGCCCGTCGGCTTTGCAAGATTTCCGCCGGGTTGCGCGTGGGCGTGTAATTCAGCCCGAAAATCACGTTCTTGCCATACCGCAGCGCATGTTCGTGAAACGGCACCGATCCCTGAATGACGTCGGCCATGCTGTGGTTGCCGGTTTGCTTCAGAATCTCGGCCAGCCCCCTGCGCCGCATGTCGAAATCGATCACGATCGTCCGCAGATCTTCCTGCCGCCCCAGGCTGAACGCCAGGTTGGCCGTCGTCGTGCTTTTGCCGCACCCGCTGTACGGGGAGGTCAATGCCACCCTGCGCCATTTGTTGGACAAGATCTGTTGCAGCATCTTGGTCCGCAACATGTCATAGGGGGTGGCGTCTCCGCCGCCAGCAAGCGATGCAAGCCGGTTGCGCACTGCAAGTTTGGGGTCGATCTGTATCTCGGGCACGCTTTGCCACCGGGCGTCACGAGCGTCTTCTGACGGGGCATGACGGGGCGGTTGTTCCATGACCGGCGGCGGGCTTTCGCGGCTCTGCCGTTCCTCGCGCGCCTTTTGAATCGCTTTCTGAAGACGGTCCATCACACATTCACCAAATCAATCGAAACAATACTCACCAGTATGTCTCCAGTTTATCCATCACTCTCTCGGTAATAAGATCGAGAGGCAGGTAATAGGTATGCACTGCCCAGACCCCGGCCGGCACTCCGATTAGAATGGCCAGTATGATCCCACCCCATACCGCGCGCTGCATCAACACTTCACCGCGGGACGGAGCATAGGGAATAGTGGCGATCGGCCAGACATCAAGCTTGCTGATCAGGTCTTCGGGCCGACGCACGGAGCGATTCAGGATCTCCAGCAGGACCACAAGCCCCAGCCCCAGTGCGATGCCAAAGGCAGCGCCCCCGCCGGCGATCATCAAGCGGTTTGGCTTGGCCGGCTCGCTTGGCGTAGAGGGATGCTCGATGACGGAAATACGTTGCCCCTGGGACGTGACTTCGATCCGTTCCCCGGTTGAAGCATCGGCCAGGCGACTGATCGCGACGTTGTACTGGTTCTGAATATTGTCGTGTTCGCGTTGCAGTTCTGCAAGCGTGATGGCGTTGGCCGGGGTCTGGTCAATCGTCAGGGTCAGCGCGTCGAGCCTGTCCTGAAGCACCCGGCGCTGATCTTCGAGCGCTGCAATCTGCGAGTCGATCTGCGCCAGTTGCAGGTCAAGGGATGAATTTCCCGTCTGGTTAGATGGCGCCGGGGCGTTTGCTTGTTCGGCAGCTACAACTTTCTCAAGCTTTTCAATCCTGGCGCGCAGCAGTTTGATCTGCGGGCTGTTCTCGGAATAGACCACAAGCTGATTGTCGAGCTGTGACTGCAGCTGACTTAACTGCTGTTGTGCCGGGGTCTGGTTTTGTTGCGGAGGCCCGACAACCTGCCCTGTCGAACTGAAGATATTCATGAGATTTTCCCGCTGTGACTTAAGGGAAAATATCTGCTGATCCGTCTGTTCAAGATTGGTCTGCAATGCCCCTTGCTGCGCCAGCCTGAACTGCAGACTGTCGGGGAGCGCATCGGAATTATCATTCTTGAACTCGAGAATGCGGGCGCTGCGTCTGCTTAGCTCGTTGCTCAGGCGGTCAACTTCCAGCTGGAAAAAGGCCAGCGTGTCGGTCGCGCGCTCCTTGCGATACGAGACGTCCAGCTTCTGGATTTCCGTCAGATACGCATTCAATACACCAGCTGCGATCGGACCGGTTCGCGCCTCGAAACTGATGGTCATCAGGTTGGCCTGATTGAGACCGCTTGAAATCCAGATCGAGGTGTTCTTGCGCATGGCTTTGACGATCTGGTCAGGGCTTGCTTCATCCTGGTCGGGCAGCACCTGAAACTCGCGCGCAATTTCCAGAAGGATCGGACGGGTCAGCAGGCGCTGTTCGATGATCTGAAGCTGTTCCGCCGCGGGTGTCGTGACGGTGCTGGCCGCCAGGTTGCCCGGAATCTGAGGCGATTCAACAATCAGGCGCATGGTCGAGACATACGTGGCAGGCAACGTTCTGGCGACAATGAATGACGCTACAGACACGATCAGGGCGACGATCAGGAAATACGGAAACCGTCTCAGGAAAATGGAAAAGTAATAGCGAACCGGGCCCATATCAGACTGTCAGCTCCTTCTCGAGTGAGTTTCCGCCAAAGAACACGCCATCTTTGACCACCTGCTCTACAACCTCTTCATCCACCTTCTCGGCCTCATTCGTCCAGGCATAAAGCAGGGCAAAGTCGCAGAACTGGTTCACAAGTCGCGGAACACCGCGCGTTTGCTTGAAAATCTGCTTGCAGGCCTCTTCGGTGAACTCATCGCCTGAACCGCCAGCCGTTTTCATCCTATGCCTGATATAGGCTTCGACCGAAGACTCATCCATCCGTTCAAGATGAAAACTTGCGGCCACGCGCTGTGTCAGCTGGCGCATCTTGGGATCAAGAACCATGTCGCGCAATTCAGGCTGACCAACCAGAACAAGCTGGATCAGCTCATCCGTGTTCGAGTTGATATTGGTCAGCATCCGGATTTCTTCCAACCCTTCGACGGTCAGGTTCTGCGCTTCGTCAAAGATCAGAACCACACGCCGCCCTTCTGCATATTCCGCGACCAGGAAATCCTGTAATTCCCGGAACAGCTGTACATAGGGGGCGTCGTTGTCGATTGGCAGGCCTAAAGCGTGCAGGACCCATTGCAGCAGCTCTCCTCGGCCGCCTTGGGCATTCGAGATCAGCCCTACGGTGATCGACTGCTCCATCTCGCTGAGAAGATGCTGTACCAGGGTGGTTTTTCCGGCCCCGATTTCCCCGGTCAGCACGGTGATGGGCGCACAGCTCATGATGCCGAATTGCAGGACCGAGTAACCGCGCTTGTGCAGCGGCGACCAGTACATGAATCCGGGATCCGGAAGCAGCGTGAAGGGCCGTCGGTCAAGCCCGAAATAATCTAGATAAAACCCGTCGCTGGACGCCATTGCACCTCGGTTGCCTTCTGCCTTGTCAAACCTCGTACTGGCCCCCCGGAGATTATCCAAACTCATACTCTGAACCACCAGAAATCCCTTACACAAAGAACACATCACAAAACAAAAAGTACTTGGGTACTAGTTTGTCACAAAATCAAGATAGCAGGCACCACTAAACTGCACACGCGGTGAATTGACCTTTCCGCTTTCTCAATCTGAGGTGATCGGTGCGATTGTTTCCGTTGCGCCCATATTGGGTTGACCGAGAAAGAGGCGACCAGAACCTGGTGTGATCACACATTAAAAAAGATTCTAAAGGTGGAAATCAAACCTAAAGGGTGAAATTTTCGCTCATTGTGTCCCGTGAGGAAACGAAAATTCATGAATTTTCGTCGGATCAGCTGGGCGCAGCTTTACGATACCGTAAAAAAGCACCTGTATTCAGCAACCAAAGAACACGTTCGCCCGCATTAATGTTTTGCAAGGCAGGTGGAATTTGTTAACAGTTGGATACGGGAAAGCGGCCTCGCAAGTGAGTAAGTGCAGGGCCGAAGTGGTATAAAAATATAAGATTTTAAATATATGTGGTTGAGGTCGAGCGTGTTCGGTTCGTAAGTTTGGTGAGTGGTTCGTGAGTAATTGTGTGTGTTGGGGGTTTAAATAGTGACAAGTCATTCGAAAGAAGTGGCCAACGCTGGCGCGGGCTACTCCGGCATTTCTGTTGTGCCTGCCGCAGTGTCATATCCAGGGATATACAGAAGCGGAGGCAAGCGTCTTTTTGACATAGCGTTCGCAGTGCTTGCAGCGCCTTTTGTCGTGCCGGTGGTGCTGTTGCTGGCTGCGTTTCTTGCCTGTCAGGGCGTGACCCCGTTTTATCGGCAGGAACGTGTCGGCAAGAATGGCAAAGCCTTCAAGATGCTTAAATTGCGCACCATGGTCCATGATGCTGAAGCCGTGCTTCAGGAACATCTGGCGAAGAACCCCGAAGCCCAGGAAGAATGGGACCGTGATCAGAAGCTGCGCAATGACCCGCGTATCATCAAGTTCGGAACTTTCCTGCGCAAATCCTCGATGGATGAGCTGCCGCAGTTCTGGAACGTTTTTATCGGTGAAATGTCCGTGGTCGGCCCCCGCCCGATGATGGTGAACCAGAAAGAACTTTATCCTGGAAAATTCTATACCGCCATGCGCCCCGGCCTTTCGGGACCCTGGCAGGTTTCGAAACGCAATCAGTCCACATTTGCTGAGCGTGCGTTTCACGATACCGAATATTGGAAAAGCATGTCGTTCAGCACAGATGTTTCAATCGTGTTCCGGACCATCTTTGTTGTCCTGCGCGGCACGGGTTGCTGAGAACGGGCCATACAGCCGAACAGGTTGATTGGTTGTATGCTTTTTCCTTGAGTTTTGCAGGAGAACAGCAATGAGCTGGATCGTACCTCCTATTGGCGCACGGCTGATCGCGGCCCTTTTTGCGGCGGCGCTCCTGCTGAGCGCATGCGACTCGGCCGAGGAACGGGCCGAAGCGCATTTCCAGGCCGGGCTGGCCCATCTGGAAGCCGGTGATGTCGAACGCGCACTTGTTGAGTTCAGGAATGTTTTCAACCTCAACGGCCAGCATAAAGAAGCACGCCTGACCTTTGCCAGGGTGGAGCGCGAGCGCGGCAACATCTCGGTTGCATATGGTCAGTATCTGCGGCTGATAGAACAGTATCCAGACAACCTTGAGGGCCATCGCAACCTTGCTGAGATGGCTCTGGAAGTGGGGAATTGGGAAGATGTCAGGCGTCACGGCGCATTGGCAAGCGCTCTGGCTCCGGATGATATCGAAATCAAATCCATCAATAACATGCTGGCTTATACCGACGCTGTCAGGGATGGGGATTTCGCAGGTGTGGACGTCGCCGTCCATAGGGCCCGCGAGATGATCAAAAGCCATCCGAAACTGATGACCGCGCGCCAGATCGTAATTGACCATCTGATCCGCGATGAGGACTGGCCCGGTGTTCTGGAGGAAACAGAGGTGGCCATAGCCACCGATCCAATGGAAGAAAGCCTTTATGGAATCCGGCTCCGCGCACTTCAGGAACTGGATATGCCCGCAGAAATCGAGGCGTTTCTTCGGCAGATGGCCGTGACATTCCCTGACGATGAGGGCGTCGAGCAGTTGCTTGTGGAACACTATATCGATCAGGGGAATCTGGATGCGGCAGAACAGATGCTGCGGGCCGAGGTGGATCCGCTTGCTGAAGATCACATGCCGACACAGCGGCTGATCGCCTTTCTGAACGATAACCGCGACTCTGCGGCGGCCATTGCCGAGCTGGATACGATCATCTCTCAGAACGGCCCGAACACGTTCCAATTCAAGACGGTGCGTGCAGCGCTGAAATTCCGATCGGGTGATGAACAGACCGCGATCGCCGAGATGCAGACACTGCTGGAAGGGGCGGAAAGAAACATACAGACCCGCGCCAGTGAGGTAGAGTTTGCCCTCATGCTGTTCCAGGTCGGCCAGCCTGATGAAGCCCGTGCTTTGGTTGAAAAAGTCCTGTCCGAGGATGCAGCTCAGGTCAGCGCTCTCAAGTTCAAGGCGTCCTGGCTGATTGACGAGGACAAGACCGGCGATGCGATTGTGCTTTTGCGCGAAGCGCTCGGTCAGGCACCCCGCGACCCGCAATTGATGACCCTGATGGCCCAGGCGCATGAGCGCAACGGAGACAGGGAACTGATGGGCGAGATGCTGGCGCTGGCGACGGAAATTTCCGGGAACGCACCGGACGAAACGCTGCGCTATGCCCGATTTCTGATCGCGGAAGGTGATCTGGTGATCGCCGAACGTGTTTTGGCCCAAGCCCTGCACCAGGCTCCGGAACATTCCGAGCTTCTGCTTCTGTTGGGAGAAGTATATCTGAGCATGCAGGATTGGGACCGCCTGGAAACCGTCCTTGATGCCATCAGGGATCTGGACAGCCCGGGAACACGACGCTCTGCGAATGAGCTCAGGGCGCATATGCTGGCCGCACAGCAACGCACACAGGAGCTGACCTCTTTCCTGAACGAGCTGGCGGATGATCCCGAATTTGGCCTGCCCGCCGATATCGCGCTTGTTCGCCTGATGCTTACAAAAGGGCAGACGGTCGAAGCCTTCACCCATCTTGACCAGTTGCTTGCGGAAGACCCAGATTCTTTGCCAATCCGTCTGATCAAAGCCCATGCGTTGATCAGTGAAGGCGACCGCGGTGAGGCTGAGCAGCTCTACCGTGTCATTCTTGAGGAGTATCCGACTACGACGCGGGCATGGATTGCGCTGCACGGATTGGCAACGGAACGGAACGCGCCCGATCAGGCCAGGGAAATTCTGACCGAGGCATTGGCCAATCTGCCTGAAAACCCGGCCTTGCTCATGCTGCAGGCGACGGATTACGAACGCAGCGGAGATCTGGACCAGGCAATCGCAACATACGAAAAGCTTTATCCGATCACCAATCGCTCTCTGATTGTAGCCAACAATCTTGCAAGCCTGCTGACAACATATCGCAACGATGAGGAGAGTCTGCGGCGCGCACAGGTTTTGGCGCAACGTCTGCGTGGCACACAGGAACCGGTCTTCCAGGAAACATATGGCTGGGTCGCCTACCGGGTGGGAAATTATGAAGAGGCCGCCGCCTATCTTGAACCTGCGGCAGCGGCGTTCCCTGAACATCCCCTGGTACTATATCATCTGGGAAAAACATATGCGGCTTTGGAGCGGAACGAAGATGCGCTGCGTCTTTTCCATAAGGCCAGGGCTTTCAGCGGGGCTTCTACGGAAATCGCGTCATTGGTGGAGGCTGAGATTGAACAGCTGAACGCTGTACCCACCAACAGCCACTAACACAGAGCCAATGATGCCGCTGCATTTCTGCCGCATCTTGTATGTATCAGACTCCCTGCTGATTGTTTTGCAGCTTGTGGGAAGGCATAAGTAGGAAAAAGTGAGAGATTTGAATATGCGTACAGTCCTCGGATCATTAATCGCTCTTGTCATTACCATGATCGTGGCCACCGCATCATGGGCGCAATCCTATCAAATCCAACCGGGTGATGCGCTGCAGGTTGAAGTTCTCGAAGACCCCACCCTGAATCGGACCATCCTGGTTCTGCCGGACGGGTCCATCAACTTTCCGCTTGCCGGCTCGATCCGTGCGGCCGGCCAGTCGACCAGCGGATTGAGCGCGTCGCTTTCATCGGCGTTGGCCTCGAATTTCAATACGCCGCCGACAGTCTTTATTTCAGTGGCGTCGCTGGCTCCGCCGCCGCTTCTGGGCGGACAGGCCGCATCCGGACCAACCATCGATGTTTTCATCATGGGTGAGGTCAATGTGCCCGGCAAGCATCTGGCAACCGAAGGCACGACAATTCTTCAGGTTTTGGCTCAGGCCGGTGGTCTGACCAATTTCGCGGCTCGCAAGCGCATCGAATTGCGCCGGGCTGACAGTAAAACAGGCGTGATGAGAAAATATACCTATAACTACAAAGGCTCGGGCGGTGGCATCCAAGGCAATACAGTGCTTAGACCCGGAGACGTGGTTGTCGTACCAGCACGCCGCTTGTTCGAATAGGGGCTGATACAGGTGGGGAAATCCAGGAGCAGGCTGTCCACCATTCTGGGGGGTGGGATCGCTGTCATAAGTTCGTTTACACCAGCCGTCGGGCAGCAGGCCTCGACACAGCAAACGACTGCGCAGCAAACACAAACCTCGACACAGCAAACATCCGTGCAGCAGACAACCGTCGCATCGACGGTTGTGCAGCAGACACCCAGCCAGCAACTGATCGCACAACAGGCACAGCGAAATCCGGCCCGAAGGGTCGGCCTGCCGACCGGTCAGCAGATTGGGACCGGGACCGGCCTGAGTGTGACCCTGGATTATCTCTCGTCGCTCAGACATGACAGCAATCTTCGCCTGACCGACCCTTCGCTTGGGTCCACGACCTGGTGGGAGAATACGCTGGCCCTGGGTATTCTGAAACAGACCTCGGATTCGAGACTGGCTCTTGACCTTTCCGGGCTGTACCGGATCGCCAATGAGCCGATTATCGGGACGGATTCCAGTTTTGCGGACCCGACTGCCCGCCTGTCGTATCAGCGGTCGCGCCAGAACAGCCAGCTTGACCTGCTATTGGATTACCGCGAACAGGATCTGGCTTTTAATCGTTCACTGACCGACACCAATCTGGATGGCAGAATTGATGCCGCCGATGTGACCGGAACCATCGGGGATCAGGTCAACTCCCTGGGCAACCTGAATTGGCAAACCGGCCTGAATGATCCAATCGGGTTCCAATTCATCTACAGCTATAGCGAACGCACTTATACAAACACAATCGATCCGAACCTGTTCGACAACAAGTCAAGCGATTACACGGCGATCACGACATTGCGGGTGTCACCGGTTTTCCAGGCCAACTTGCGTCTCGGCTACACTGATTTCTCGGCAGAAGACAACGTGCGAACCGATGAGCAAACGACGGTTGTGACAGTAGGGGGGACCTATGACATATCCCCTGTCACCACCGTCAGTGCGAATATCGGTTACAGTCAGGTGGATGACACCCAGCGCACAACCAATACCAACACCGTGACCGAGGATTTCGTCTGGGATTTCGCATGGAACAAAACCCTGCCAGACGGCTCGGCGGATTTTCAGATTGACCAGACATTCGGGGTCAATGGGTCACGGATAAACGCAACGGCCGGCCGCAGTTTTCAGCGCGCCAACGGACTATTCAGCTTCAACCTGGGCCTGACCAGAGGACCATTCGACGAAGTCACGCCGATCGGGCAGCTTGACTACAGCTACCAGCTGGCCAGTTCCCGGATCGGAGCAACGGTGCAACGCCGGGTCGGCACCAGTACGCAGAGCATAGAAACACGTGAAACACTGGTGTTTCTGACATATGACTATTTCATCAACCCGGTATCGGGTCTGTCTTTCAGCGTCGATTACATCGACCAGGAAGACGAGGGAACCGGTCAACCCAACCCGCGCCAGCGCGGTACGTTCAGCGCGTCCTATACACGGGCGGTCACGAAAGACTGGGCTGTAAACGTGGGATACCAATATGAAATGGACGATCAGAACGGCTTTAAGGCAACTTCAAACTCGGTCTTTCTGACTTTGGGCCGACGCTTTTCTCTCAAACCCTGACGTTCATTCACGCGGTCCATGGTATCGACAATCAGGACAACCCGCGCTCAATGTCCCGAAAACGGATCAAAATAGCGGGAGCTTGGGCCGTCATAATTTCAGGCCACACCTTATTGTGCATGATGGACCGTGATGCATCACCTCGATTCGAAAAACAGCCGCAGTAATATCCTTGAAGCGGCCAGAAGAGGCTTGCCGGTCATGAACACCGTCGGGCTGTTCTGGTTTGTCCTGCTGCTGCTTGGGTCGATACCCGTCTTCTGGATCGGGATCGTGTCTCTGGGCGCCGCCTGGAGCACCCCCGAATACAGCCATGGCCCGCTGATCCCGATCATCTCGCTGTATCTGTTCCTGCGTGAACTGCGGGACATGCCACCACCCAACCCGGTTGTGCATGATCGCTGGCCGGGTGTGGCGGTGATTGCCGTGGCCCTGACCATCGCCATTCTGGGCAACCTGGCCCGTATTCCCGATATCGTCACCTATGCCATGATCATCTGGACGGGCGGCGTCATGCTGACCGTGTTCGGCTGGCAGCGGGGCAAATACCATCAGTTGCCCGTGCTGCATCTGGTGTTCATGCTGCCCCTGCCGCAGTTCGTCTATTGGAAGCTCACGATCTTCCTGCAATGGATTTCGTCCGAGCTGGGCGTCTGGTTCGTGCAGATGGCCGGTGTTTCGGTTTTCATCGAAGGCAACATCATCGATCTGGGGGTCTACAAACTACAGGTGGCCGAGGCCTGTTCCGGGCTGCGCTATCTGTTCCCGATCCTGAGCTTCTCGTATCTCTTTGCCCTGCTTTACCGTGGCCCGATCTGGCACAAGGTGGTTCTGCTGGTCTCGGCCGCTCCGCTGACCGTACTGATGAACTCGATCCGCATCGGTGTGATCGGCGTGCTGGTCAATCAGCATGGCATCGAGCAGGCTGAAGGCTTCATGCATTTCTTCGAAGGCTGGATCATCTTCCTGCTCTGCGTCGCCATTCTGTTCCTGATGGCCATCGGGTTGCAGCGTCTGGCGCCGAATCCGCAACCCTTTGCCGAGACCATTGATCTGGATACCCAGGGGCTGGGTTCTGTTGCCTTGCGTATCTTTGGCATTCGCGCATCGGTGGCACTGGCGGTCGCGGGTCTTCTGACGCTTGCGGTTTCAACCGCCTGGACCCTGCGGCCCGCTTCCGAAGCGCGGCCTGTGGAACGTGACCCGTTTGTTCTCTATCCACGGCAGCTTGGCCCCTGGTCCGGGTCGCCCACCACGTTGGATCCACAGGTTGAACAGGTTCTGGGTGCCAGCGATTACCTTCATGCTACCTATATCGACACCGGTTCGGGCGACTTCGTGAACATGTTCGTAGCCTTCTACGACAAGCAGACCGAAGGTGACGGCATCCATTCTCCCGAGGTCTGCCTGCCGGTGGGTGGCTGGGAAATCTTCAGCCTTGAACCTTATGAGATCAATCCTGGCAACACGCCTTATGGCAGCTTTATGGTCAACCGCGCCGTGATCCAGAAAGAACTATCGAAACAGCTGGTCTATTACTGGTTCGAGCAGCGCGGCAAGCGTATGGTCAATGATTTCCGGGCCAAGATGAGCGTCATTCAGGACGGCTTCACCATGGGCCGCACCGATGGCGCACTGGTTCGCTTTGTGACCCCCATCCTTCCCGGCGAAACCGAAGCGGATGCGGATGCAAGGTTGCAACGTTTCATGGAGCCAAGCCTGAACCGCCTGCCGCGGTTTGTACCGTTTTAGAAAGACGGCAAGCTCGACGCGATCGCAGCGCCCTGGCCACCAAATCTTTACCCCGAAGTCATTGCATCCCGGGCGTCAGATGGCATTAAGCAAATTAGATTGCACAATGATGTGTTGCTGATATCTGAGAGATCAGGTTTTTTGGTTCTTAGTAAGTAGGTAGAGATGTGCCTGCGGCAGAAATGATTACGACACTTCGACGCCGTTCACTGCGCCCGGTTCTGGCACTGACTCTGTTTGCCTGCCTCGTTCCCCTGTGCGTAACCCCTGTTCTGCCGCTGACAGATTTCTACGCCCATATTGCCCGCTACTATATTCTGGCCAAGTTGCCGGGCTCGGCCGTGTTGCAACAGAACTATGAGGCCGCCTGGCAACTGCTGCCCAATCTCGGGTTGGACATTCTGGGCACAGGTATCATGCATGTGCTGCCCCCGCTTTTGGGGGCCAAGCTGATAGCGGGGTTGATCATTGCAGCTCCTTTCGCAGGCATTTTGTACCTGTCACGCGTTCTGCACGGCCGCCTTTCGGCACTGACCGTGTTTCTGGCCGGTCTGGTGGCGTATAACCATATTCTGATCTGGGGTTTTTCGAATTTCCTGCTTGGATTGGGGGTTCTGCTGGGCGCAACCGGCTATTGGATTGCGACACAGGACCGTCCCGTCCGGCAATTGACCGTGACTATGTGCATAGGCGTGCTCCTGTTTTTCATTCACGGGCTGGCCTTTGCGCTGTGGGGGTTGCTGTTGGGTGCGGTCGAGCTGTCACTTGCTCTTGGATCCGGCAACCCGGGGGTGCGTACGCTTTTTTACAAAGCTACAAGGCTTGCGCTGGTCGCCGTCATACCAACCCTGTTGTTTACCCAAACGAAAACCATAGGTGCCGGAAGCACCACACCGATAGAAAGTCTTCTCGCCCATGCCGAACAGGGAACATTATGGGCTCGACTGAGCACCGAAGCCTATCTGAGAGTCGATGGTTTCCTTCGCGTGGCCGAAACCACATGGCAATCGATCGACTGGGGCTTTGGCATCGTATTGTGGGGCGTACTGATCGGCGGGCTCGTGACCGGGATCTGGCAGATCGACAGACGCATGAAGCTTGCGGTGGCCCTGTGCGTGCTGCTGATCCTGATCGTACCCCCGACCCTGTTCGGCGTCGGGCATTTGGGCGAACGCATCCCGCTTTTGCTTCTGGCGCTTCTGGCCGCAAGCCTGTCTCTGGCTCCCGATGTGAAATCACCGTCCCGCGAAATCGTCATTGCGATGATCGCAGGGCTGTTTCTGGCACGAAACCTGGTGCTGAGCATCGGATGGTATCAGGACGGCAGAAGTTACGCCTCGTATCTTGAGGCACTGAACATCCATGATACGCGCAGCCTGGGCGCAGGCGCCTATGTCGAAGACGCCAGGGATCCACGCTTATTCCGGCCCAACTGCCGCCCCCTGTCCTTTCTCATGATTTTTAACGGCACCGCGATCCCCACCTTCGCCGATCCCACCCAGCAACCGCTGCACGTCATCGGACCGCTGGCCCATGTTCAAAACGTGGTTCAGAACGTTGCCTCGGACGCACATCATACAGTGCCGTCCGCGATAGCCGCATTGTCTGACGCCAAAGCTGATACAATTATCGTTTGCTCGACGGAATCGTTTCCGCCTCAGATCCAGGGATTCAATATTCTTGCGACAACCGCACCATGGATATTGTATCAAAGATCAGCTTCCAAATAATTGTGTATCCCATGATAGTGCCAGTGACCCAGAGAACCGCAGATGAGTGAGCATAATGTGCATGTGATCTCGGGGAAGCCTGCGCTGTTTATCGCAGATCGATCAGACGGGCGGGATAACAATTTCAATCTGATCCGGATCATCGCGGCCAGCCTTGTGCTGGTGGCGCATGCCTATCCTCTGAGCTTGGGTGCCGAGTTCGGGCAACCGCTTGAATCCACACTGCATGGGCTGTCGCTTGGTCTGATGTGCGTATGGGCTTTCTTTGCAATTTCGGGGTTTTTCATTACGCGCAGTTTCGACCGTAACCCGTCTGCAGCATCATTCCTGATCGCCAGAGCCCTGAGGCTGTTCCCAGCACTTGCCGTGGTAACCGTGATCACCATTCTGGTTGCCGGGCTTCTGTTAACACAAGCGCCCCCTTCTGTTTTTTGGGACGAAGCCGGCAGCTACTTCATCCGCAACATGCTGTTGTTCAAACTGCAGTACACATTGCCGGGCGTGTTCGAATCCAATCCATATGGTGCTGCGATCAATGGCTCGCTCTGGTCCCTCTCCTACGAGGTCACCTGCTATGTCGGCGTCCTCTTATGTGGCTTGCTTGGATTTCTGGGAAACAAAAAGATTTTTGCCGGGCTAACGCTGCTGTTCCTGTGTTTCTATACAGTCATCGTCGTATTCATCGACGTGAACCCAAGAATCGAGGTCCTCACACGGCTTGGTCTGCCTTTTCTGTCGGGAATGGTTTTTTACATCTGGCGCCGACACGTACCATTATCCTGGTCGCTGCTGGCCCTGTCCGCCGCGTTGTCCTTTATGGCCTGGTTCACACCACTGTTTCTACCTGTCTTTGCCATTAGCCTGTCTTATGCCGCGATTTTTGCCGGCTATGCCAAAATCCCGCTTCTTTTACACTACAACAAGCTGGGCGACTATTCCTACGGGGTCTACATCTACGCGTTCCCGATCCAGCAACTGGTGGCGCAGTCTGGCGTCACGACGCCAGTCGTCAACATGGCGATGTCTTTCCCCCTAACCCTGTTATGCGCGGTCCTGTCATGGCACTTCATTGAGGCTCCGGCCATGAAGCTTCGGTTTCCGAGGAAAGCGCATGGGCAGGCAGGAACAAAACAAGTAGCAAAGTAACACTCTGGCCGATTACCCTTTCCAGATCCGCTGATACGCCGCGATCAGCGCGGGCACCTGATGCGGCCAGGCCATCTCGGATTCGACCCGGGCACGCCCATAGCGGCCCATGACGGCGCGACGGTCGTCATCGGCCAGCAATTCGGTGATCTTGTCAGCCATATCCACCGGATCATTGGCCCTGGCGTAAAGCGAGGCCTCCTGCGCCGAGAACCGCCCTTCGGTCACGTCGAACTGAACGATGGGTTTCTCGAAGGCCATGTATTCGAGGATCTTGTTCATGGTGGATTTGTCGTTCATCTCGTTCACCCGGTCCGGGTTCACGCAGACATCCGCGGTCGACAGGATCTCGAACAGGTCCTGATCCGGGGCACGGCCGGTGAAAGTGACGTAATCCGACAGGCCCATTTCAGCAGATTGTTCGCGCAGCTTGTCCAGGCTGGGGCCCCCGCCCACAAGGCAGAACTGGATGTCGTCGCGGCCCTGCACCTGTACCAGATGCGCCACGGATTCCAGCAGCAGGTCGATGCCTTCCTGATCGCCCATCACGCCGACATAGCCCACCATGTATTTCCGCCCGTTGCGCCAGGCCGGGTTCGGGGGCAGGTGCTGCAACCGGCTCAGATCAGGACCGGACCGGACGATAAACACATCCTCGGGCGCCATGCTGCCGCGTTCGATGGCGATCTTGCGATAGCTTTCATTGGTGGCGATCGACACCCGCGCCGAGGCAAAGGTCAGCCGCTCGCACGTCTTCATGAGCTTCCAGAAGAAACCGCGCTTGTCGAACTTGGCCTCGTAAAGCTCGGGGTTGATATCGTGGTGATCAAACAGATAGCGCACACCAAACAGCTTGAACGGCAACGCCACCAGAAAGATCAGATCGGGCGGGTTGCAGCCATGGATGACGTGAAAGCCGCGGGTGAACTTGATCTTCAGCGCCAGCCAGCTTTCCCAGAACAGCGCCGCGCCATATTCCAGCAGATACCCCAGCGCCCCGCTGGCATCCAGCGGCAGCGGGTGGCGATAGACCTTGATGCCCTCGTCTTCCCACACGCGTTCCTCATGGCCCTTGCCGGTGGGGCAGATGACCGAGACCA
This sequence comes from Ruegeria sp. YTSC002, assembly GCF_059609845.1. Taxonomy (NCBI): domain Bacteria; kingdom Pseudomonadati; phylum Pseudomonadota; class Alphaproteobacteria; order Rhodobacterales; family Roseobacteraceae; genus Ruegeria; species Ruegeria sp. YTSC002. The sequence goes on along the minus strand of NZ_JBXWML010000016.1, from coordinate 12,936 downwards.
GCGCGCCTGCGGCGGCCAGCGTGCGCGCCTCCATCCAGACGCGGCGGTCAAAGGGGACGGGCAGGTTTTCCACCACGATCAGAACCTTGAGGCCCTTCAGGGGCTGGCTCTGGCGCAGCTCTTCGAATGAAATCGGCTGAACGGCGGGTGCAGGGCTAGTCATATTCATAGGTTCTTACCACCTCTGCATCACCCAGGTTCAGATCATTCACGATCCGGTTTGACCCGACCACCAGATCCCAGGGTCCGGCCTCGGCCGTGGCGCGGTCCACCAGCAGGCTGCCCACGTTGGGCAGGTGGGTAAAGGCATAGCCCAGGTTCTGCCCCCGCAGATCGGCCGGTTTGATGGCCGGATCATAGACCGACAGCTGATAGCCCGCCTGCAACAGACGCCGGGCGATATCGACATTGGGGCTTTCGCGCAGATCGTCGGTTCCGGCCTTGAAGGCTAGCCCGGCCATCAGCACCCGGCCCCCATCGGGCAGCCGCGCCATGATGTCCTGCGCCTGATAGGTTTTATGTGCCTGATTGGTCTGCAACAGGCTGTCGATCAGATGCGTATGCGCACCCACCTCACCGGCGATGTGTTGCAACGCACGCACATCCTTGGGCAGGCAGGACCCCCCGAACGCCCCGCCCGGACGGGTATAATAGGCCGAGATGTTCAGCTTGGTGTCCGAGACGAAAATCTCGTGCATGGTTTTTGCCGACACGCCCATGCTGTGGCAGATCCGGCCGACCTCATTGGCAAAGGCCACCTTGGTGGCGTGCCAGGTGTTGTCGACGAATTTGGTGATCTCGGCCTCTTCGAACGCGGTGTAGAACACCGGCGCGTCCAGGCCTTCGTGCATTTCGTCCATCACCGCCGAGCGATTGCCATCGGCCGTGCCGACAACGATCTTGGGCGGGTTGAAGAAATCATCCACCGCCGATGCCTCGCGCAGGAATTCGGGGTTATAGACGATCTCGATCGCCTGCCCCGTCCGATCGCCCAGATAGCTGTGAAAGATCGGCTCGATCAGTTGCCGCACCGTGCCGGGTCGGAAGGTGGATCGGTACGCTACGGTCAGCGGCCGCGCGCGGTCCGGTGACACGGCCTTGGCAATCTGTCGCGTCACCTCGGCCACGAAATTCATGTTGTGCGAGCCGTCAGTGGAACTGGGCGTGCCGACGCAAACGATGGCCAGGTCGACATCGGACAGGTCGGGGATTTCAACCGTTGCGCGGATCAGGTTCTTTGCAAGCGCCTCGGTCAGCAGCTCGGCCACCTTGGGTTCCTTGATCGGAGGCTGCCCGGCATTGATTTCCGAGACCTTGTCGGCATTCACATCGACGCCGACCACCTCATGCCCCTCACGGGTCAGACAGCATGCTGCCGTGAACCCCACATACCCCAGACCAAAAATCGCAATCTTCATACTGTTATACCATCTTGAAAACAGGTGCCGGGTCCAGAAAACACCGGGCTCTTCTACTTGTTACCCTTGCGCAGTCAGAATCCAATCTGAGACACTGAGGCGAAACTTCATTTTGCTATGTGATATTCTGCGCCGACTCGCCGCGTCGGTACTGATTGAAACATGGTGTATCTCTCTGAAACTGGAAAAACATGCGATTTCAACACAAAATTATACTTACAGGTTTGACTAGCAGCCAGCCGACTAAATTCCTAGAACAGCAAGTGCGGGTTTTTTGAAGCGACGTTGAGGGTAGCCAGATTAGAAACATTGGCACGTTGATAAGTTTTTTGTTCCGAGTATGGAAAGGCAAACCTTTTGAAGCCTCCAGTTGAACCAGGCGTGACTATCGCCCCGGGCACACCCGATCACAGCGCGACCCTTACCAGGGGGGCCGCAACATTGTTTGCATCGGGCGTTTTCAGCCAGTTTCTGGGCGTTTTGACATTGGTTGTGACGGCCCGTCTTCTGACGCCAACAGATTTCGGGATCATTGCCTATTTCATAATCGCGGCCGCGTTTCTGGAAATCGTCCAGCGGGCCGTTTCCATGATTCTGATCCGCCAACCCGAGATCACCGACGATCACCTGAACACCGTGTTCACGATGCAGGTGCTGTTGGGCATCTTTTCGGCACTCCTGATCTGGGCCAGCGCCCCTCTGATGACATTCTTCGGGCTTGCGGAACTGACATCGCTGATCCCCCCGCTTTGCTTCATTGCCATCGCAACTTCCATCAAAAGCACACGCTTCCCACTTTTGGAAAGAGATCTCCGGTTCGGCTTCATCGCAGGCGAAGAAACGACCAGCCGAATTGCATATACATTGATGGCCATCAGCCTCACATGGATCTGGCGTGATTACTGGGCCATCGTGGTCGCCAGCGTCATCACTCAGGTCATCCGGGTCATCTGGTCCTTTTCCGTTGCCCCGATGCGGCCCAGGTTAACGCTCAGATGCTGGCATGACTGCATTGATGTGTCATCATGGTCACTGGGGGCCCAGATCACCCAGTTTCTGATCAACAACATGCCCCAGATTGTCATCGGCAGCATGCTGGGTCTGGCCGATGCAGGGATTTTCAGGGTCGGCTATCGCCTTGTGGTCCTGTTCACCAGCCAGATCATCGGCCCGTTGGAACGGGTGGTTTACCCAAGCCTTGCCAATGCCTCCCGGACCAAAGGCTCCAGTCGGGACGCCTTCGAACGGGCCAATGCCATCCTTCTGGGGATCATCGTTCCAGCCAGCGTCGGCATGGCCCTGGTTGCCAATCACCTGATCGTTGTCGTGGCCGGTTATCAGTGGCTGGCCGCCGCACAGGTCATCTGGGTGCTTGCCCCTTTGAAGGCGATCGAGACATTGCAGGCCAATGTCCGGTCTGCAAGCTATGTCGAAGGCTCTACAAAGCGCCTGTTTCTCCGCAACACGATCCTGTTGATCGCCACAACAGCGCTGACGGTGCTGGGATCGAACTATGGCTTTACCGGCGCGATCCTCGGCTCCGGAGCCGCCAGCCTGTTTGCGATCGGTCTGGCGCTGATCATGGCCAAGGATTTCGGAACCGGCGGGTTTCTGGCACCGATCCTGATGGCCTGGCGTACATTTGCGTCGACCTTTGCCATGTTGCTTGCCGTTCTATTTGTCAGCAGCGCCTATGGCAGTGGCGACGCAGTAGGATGGGCTTACGAGACAGCGGAAGACCTGCCGCTGCTGCGCATCCGGTTCTCGGTCAAAGTTCTGGTCGGAGTTTTTGTCTATGTTGGCACGCATCTGCTGCTCTGGCGCCTTGCCGGGAAGCCAAAAGGGTTCGAAAGCCTGGCGCTGGAGCTTGCCGCAAAACTCAAACGCAAGCTGTCCAAGGCGGCGTGATGGCCCCGGTTACGCTGGCCTCACTCTGCATAAACCGCCCGCCTGATCAGGCCACAAGTTCATTTCTGAGCTGCGCTATTATGTGATCGATATGCGCAGCCGAAAGGTACTGGTGCACCGGCAAAGATACGACATTGTCTTTCAGGGTCATCGCCTCGGCCTGCCCTGACCAGTCAAGATTGCGGTTGAAGCCCGCCCACCAGGCGGTGGCACCAATCCCGGTTTTTTGCAGCGCCCGTACGACCCGGTCACGCCCCGCGACTATGATCGGCATATTCAGCGGGCAGGCATCGGCCGGAAGTTCCGGAACAAGCATGCGTATCTCGGGCAACTCGTTGAAAACATCCCGGTACCGCTGCCAGTTCGCCCGCCGGATCGCAATGGTTTCTGCTACGGAATAGGCCCGCAATGGACGGGATGTGAAGACACTCATCTGTGCGCCGCGCAGCGCCGGGTCGAAATAATAATGCCCTGGAATGTCTTCAGGTTGATCCCCGTCACTGCGGGGCGGCGGTTCTTGCCGACCGCGTGCCTTCTGAAGCACGGCCTGCATACGAGACGGCCCCAATACGGTTGCCAGACCAGCGCGCAAAAATGCTTTGGCCACGGCCTTGCCCGGAGCAGGCCGCGGAAACGGATGCCTGACGCTCAGGTCCGGCGCATTGATGATCATGGCCCCACCACCCAGAACAGGCACAAACTTGTAGAAGCAGAAAACCGATACGTCTCCGGTGCGGCCTTCTGCCGGCGAAGCACCGCTGAGAAGGCTCAATGCACAATCTTCGATCATCCGCAGCCCATGTCGATCACACAAGGCCCGCAGATCCGCCAGGTCTGGCTGCAGCACACCAAAATAGTGGATCACATATATCGCCTTCGTCCGCCCGGTAACTAGTGGCGCAATCCGTGCAGGGTCGGCACGCAGGTTTTCGGAAACCGGATACAACCGAACCGAAAGGCCCGCATCAATCAGCGGGTCGACCTCGGAACCGCAATTATAGGCAGGGGCCAGAACTTCATCCCCGGGCTGCAACCCCAAAAGGTCACAGGACGCCCGGATTGCCACGCGGGTATTATAGCTCCAAAACACCGACCGGTCCTGGAACAGGGCCGTGTACCCGCCAGCAGAATCCCGGCGAAACAGATCGGGCAACCGCATGACAGGATCGCCGCAATAAAGTGCGTTCCCACGGTCAGTCATTCGATGCCAAACACAGAGGCCAAAATTTACCCGCGCCCGATCTTGATACAGTCTTGTCTTTCAAGGTTTCGCACCGTCAAAATATTACCTCAATATACTGATCTAAATGATTTGACTTTTATAGCTACTTTTCGACAACAACGGTCCCGGTACGGTCACGTTTTAAGTGTTCACAGAATGTGGCAGTGGTTAAAAATTTGGAATGTAAGTGGTTAACGAGAGCGAAGCATCATGGTTTCATCGCCGCCCGGCACGAGTACCGAATACGCTGTATCTATCATTATCGTGAACTGGAACACCCGGGAGATTCTTCGGGATTGCCTGGCGTCCATTGCGCATGAGACCCGGCTGCCGCACGAAATCATCGTTGTCGACAACGCCTCCAGCGATGGCTCACCTGAAATGGTGGCCGATGAATTTCCCCAGGTCCGGTTGATCGCGAATACCGAAAATCTGGGCTTTGCCGCTGCCAACAATCAAGGGCTCGAGATTGCTACAGGTGCCAAGCTGCTGCTGCTCAATCCCGATACGATCATCCTGGATCATGCGATTGATGTCATGAGCGCCTGGCTCGACGCGCATCCGGATGTCGGATGCGTCGGCTGTCAGGTCTTCGAAGACCCTGAAACCATCCAGCTGACCTGTTTTGCCGATCCCGGACCGCTCAGCCTGGCAGTGATCGAATTTGGGCTGAAACGGCTGTTTACCTGGCCCGAATATGGGGGCTGGGACCGGACAACACAGCGCGACGTGGATGTGGTATCGGGCATGTTCATGCTGGTGCCGCGTCCAGTCTTTGAAAAAGTTGGTCTGCTGGATGACGCGTTCTTTATCTATTCGGAAGAAGCTGACTGGTGCCGGCGTATCCGCAATGTGGGCAAACGTTGCGTCTTCGCACCCGAGGCGCGGATTCTGCATCTTGAAGGCGGCTCGAAAAGCACCGCTCAGATCAAATCGCGCATGTATGTGCAAAAGCAGAAAAGCAAGACGATCTACGCCAGAAAGCACTATGGCCGCAGTGGTGAGTTGATAACGCGCGCGATCTTCCTCAGCAGCGCAATGTTGCGCGGAATTGCCTTTGGACTGATCGGGCTGCTGCGCGCCACGCCTGATCGCAAGGCCAGGCTGCGCCTGTCCGGAGCGGCAATCCGATATCACCTCTTCGGTCAGGAACCGATGGCATGAGGGACGCCATTTCCAACAATGCAGATATCGAGCTTGAGTGTGTCGAAAAACCTGCACACAAGCTGAGCATACAAGCCAGTTGGGACAGTTTTGTCTCGGCATCCGGTGCCGAGATATATTTCCTGTCCGACTGGCAATCTGCCTGGTGGGACCATTACGGCAAAACGTTTGCCGCCAGCCGGCATCCCGTCAGCTATATTCTGCGGAACGGTTCAGAGATTGTTAGCGTTCTGCCCTTTTGCGTTGAAACCCTTTGGGCCGGCCCCATTCCGGTGCGCGTCGCCCGGCTGGCGGGCGTGGATCCTAATTTCGCGGTCATGGAACTGCCCATTGCCGCCGGTTACGAAAACACAGTTCTCGGGGCTGTCATTGAACACCTGACCGATCATTTGAAATGTAGCGTCGTAAGCCTGTCGCCCTTGTCAGAACGCGCAGGGCAATTGGAAAACCTGCGTGCCCTGAATGGGCGTGGCCTATCCGTTTTGCGCGACATCAGCACCCGCGGGCATACACTGATGACTCTGCCTGATACCTTTGATGCGTTTATGGCCTCGCTTTCGAAAAGCCGCCGCCGCGAGGTCCGGCGGGACATCAAACGCCTGACCCCGGCAGGTGAGGTCTTGCGCACTGTAAGTTCCACGCCGGAAACCGTCGATGCAATGATGGATCGGTTCATCGCATTGCATACGCGACAATGGGAGGCCGCCGGAAAAGGGGGGCATTTTTCCGACTGGCCGGTTGCGGCAGCGTTCTATCGCAGCCTGATGCAAGGCCTGAGCCCGAAAGGCCATGCGGCAATCGATGAACAGTGGCGGGATGAAACGCTGCTGTCCAGCCAGTTGCGTTACACCCTGAACGGCAAGGTGCTTTGGTGGCTGAATGCACGGGAAGTCGATGCCGAATTTGCAAAGGCAGGCCTGGGCCGCGTCGGTCTGGTCACGCGTGTTGAAGAGTTGATCGATCAGGATGCGCACCTGATTGAAGCCGGCGCCGGCGAGTATGAATACAAGCTGAGCTACGGAGGAGATCTGGTGCCGCTTTACAATATCGTTCTGGCACCTGATCGGGCTTCAGCGCGATTACGAGCCCGCTTATTGCTTTTGTGGGCGGATGCACTGCATTTCTTTTACTACCGTGTCTGGTTCCTGAAAGTCCGCCCGCGGCTGGGAATCCGGCCGAACAGCCTCTGGAGCAGCTGGATACGGATGCAATTATGAACACGACCCTCTCGTTTCAGAAAGTCACCGCGGAAGACTGGCCCCGGATCAGCGCCGGTTTTCACGATCTGACATACGAACAGACCCTGACGTATGCGCAGGCCGCAGCACAACGGATCGGCGCCACGACTGATTTTATCACCCTGTCAGATCAGGCAGGTCAGCTGACCGCTGCCGCCTGCCTGCGCGTAAAGCGCGTGCCCGGCCTGGGGCGCGGTATCGCCTGGATCGCAGCAGGCCCCATGATGCATCACCGCGAGCAGCCCGAAATCGACCAGGACCGGCTGGATGCAACATTTGCGGCACTGCGCGCCTATGCCCAGAAAACCGGGCATATCCTTCGGCTGCGGCTTCCCGCACTGCCCTTTTACGACGTACCAGCAATAGATCAGTCTGCCGCAGCAGCGGGTTTTTGCACCACCGATCGCTCTCGGCCTTATCGGACAGTCGTCATCGACTGTGAACAGGACGAAGAAACATTGCTCAAGGCGCAACATGGCAAATGGCGCAACCACCTGCGCAAAGCGTTGAAAAGCGGTCTGTCGCTGGAAAGCGCCCCGATTTCCGAAGCCTCGGGCAGATTTCATAAGCTCTATCAGCTGGTGCAGGCCGCCAAGGGGTTCGAGCAACCTGATATTCCCCCCGAATTCTACTATCCGCTTCAGGGCGCTGATTTTTCCCATGAGGTTCTGTTTGCCCAAAAAGATGGTGTCGACATAGCTGGCATGACAATCGGCCGGACAGAAAATTTCGCGGTCTATCTGTTTGGCGCGACGACAGATGTGGGGCGTCGCTGCAATGCCGGCCATTATCTGATGTGGGAATCCATCCTGAGGCATCGGACACAGGGTATAAAATGGTACGATCTGGACGGTATCGACCCTGACACCAATCCGACCGTCACAGAATTCAAACAACGGACCGGCGGAACGGACTTGTTGGCGGCCGGACCTTATGAGTACCGGCCCGCCGGATTGGGTTCGGCTTTGATAGGCACCGCCGAAACGCTTCATTCCCGCTTGAAAAAAACACGCCAATGACCACTGGAACGAGTATCATTTTTCACGGCATCGGCACACCGGAACGTGCCCTGGAGCCAGACGAGGCCCCTTACTGGCTGTCAGTCAGTCAATTCGAATATGCGCTGGATCAGATCGCCCAAGCCCCCGATCCGGGCCATTTCACGATCACTTTCGATGATGGCAATCTGTCAGATTACAGTATTGCCCTGCCCGCCCTTGCGGCCCGTAACCTCCGGGGGCGCTTTTTTGTTCTCACCGATCGGATCGGGCAGGTGGGCTCGTTGGATGTCGAGCATCTTCACACCCTGCGCGACGCGGGCATGACAATTGGAAGTCATGGCATTGCTCACACGGCGTGGCCCACCCTGGATGATGATGCACTGACCGAAGAGCTGTGCGCATCACGGACGCAGCTTGAGGACATCTGCGGACATCCGGTGACAGAGGCCGGCATCCCCTTCGGGCGTTATGACGCAAGGGTCCTTCGGGCCTTGCGCGCTGCGGGGTACACCGCGGCCTGGTCAAGCGATGGCGGCAATTGGCGCGCAAACAGTTTTCTGCGGCCGCGGACTTCGTTGCGTGGTGACATGTCCACGCACGAGATGACTGCCACTTTATCCGGTCAAATGCCGCCCCTGCGCCGTTTGCGGCGGGCTTTGGGAATGTCTCGCCGGCGCTGGATGACGACTGGTTGAACCGGACCTGGCCGTCCGTCTTGCTGTTAACTCACCCGGAACGACCTGCGGGAACCGCGTATAGCGCATCTTCCCGCCTTCGACTGGCAACTTCACCCTGTCGCCGTCCTGATCTTCTTGGTCATCCGTATCAAGAAGCCAGGTTCCCGCCCCCAAAAGAAACATGAAGAAACAGAAAGTGGAATCCCACAAATGCACCGTGATGGCGGAAATGCACAGACCCAGCAACGCAATCAGATACCCAAGACGGGCGTCTGCGAGGGCTCCGGTCAGGTTCCTTCTGCCCAGTTGGAAAAAGACAACCAACACCGCACCCAACAGCAGAAACAGCCCCGGGAATCCATGCCGCAATGCTATCACCAGCCAGAAATTGTCCACCGTGGTCAACATGGCCATCCAGTGGGGTCGCGTATAGTCATTCAACCCGATTCCAAACAGTGGATTCTGCAGGACATCGTCAGAGGCGAAGGTGAAAATATTGATCCGCGTAAATGCGGTGCCCGGTGTCAAAGTGAAGTGTGTTGCGAAGATCTGAAACATACTCCGATTGGAGCTGACTTCGCCGACGAAATACAAAAAGGAGAAAATATAGAGAAGGATTTTCCATCTGTTCTTCAGGAACCAGAATATCCTGTTCCACGCCATCAGCATCATCTGCAGGATGACATTCATGAACGCCCCGGACGACAGGGAACAGAACACGGTGCCCCCAACGATGGAAACAAGACCGACCCTTTTATTGAGGGGCTTGTTCCACCCCAACACATACCAGGTAAGCGCAAAGGCCGGCGCACAGAACACTCCGAACAAAATCGGATGCGGCATCGTTGTCTGGGCGCGCAGCAATCCCAGTCTCGGCGGAAAATACCACTTTTGATAAACACTCATCACCTTCCCGAACAGATTCAGGAGCGGCATCTTGCCCGTGACAGCTTCATAAGCCGCAAACGGCAAGAGAACCATGATCAGAATGAAGAGGCATTTCACAAAGAACCGGAACGCATCCAAATTGCGAATATAAGTTCGGGCGATGAAATAGGGGGTTAGCGTTTCTATCATGAACATTCCGATGAACTGCCACAGTTCCTGAATGCCGTGATTGACGGCCAAAGTCAGGCTGGCCCAGAACGCAAATCCGATCACCAGGAAATCGACCGCCCTGATTTTACCTGCCTTACCGCTCAGCCATCCAAAAACAGCAGGGAACATGTAAAGAAGCAGGATCACGCGATAGCCGTTGAGTTTCAGCCCGCCAAGAAAGAAATAGAATGGCATCGCAAAAGATATGACGAGCAACATCAGGACAAGCGGTTTTGTCACCTGTTCTCTCGTTTTGGCTGATGACACAGCAATCATTCGAATATCCTGCCCTTAACTCAAGTAACTCTTCAAAAATCAAAAAAACTGGTGGCTTTCATGGCCACGCCCTTGCCATTAAACACGCCAGCGAAAATCTTCCATGTCAGTCTTCATTGAGTGGGATAGTTCTTTGCCAGCGTTGATCCGGCATTCAGGCGATCCATGAGACTGCCGGGACGCACGCCAAACTCATTGTACCCCTTTTCCCGCCCCAACGCATGGTAGATGAACTGCTGATCATAATACCCTTCCTGAGACGGGTTTTGATCCTGAATCATGGCATTGTTAAGAAGCACCCAATCGCGCTGGTTTTCATACCCCATGATGTTTGCCGCGGCGTTCTGTTCGATGACAACGGATGTCGAGTCCGGTGAGATATTGATTACCGGCACAGAATGGCCACCGGGCACATTGATCAGAGAGTTCTTTCTGACCGAAATGTTGTCGGAACCGTAGATGGAAATGCCGTGGACATGGCCGTTGTAAATCATGTTGTTTTCGATCAGCACGTTCCGATGCCGCACCTCTGGGTCTCCGATGTTCTTTCCATCTCCGCCAGCCCAGATCGTCTGGGCAAAGTCGCCGGCACCTACATCGAAGACATTGTCCCGGATCGTGATATTGGCGCTTCCGCTGTTATTGGCCCGCTGGATCTGGATCATATCGCGGTGATCGCCAACGCCATCGGCCCCGCCAAAGTTATGGATGTAATTGTTCTGAACCAAGATGTCGTCGACATTGTCGAACACCAGACCATCCGAGCGGATCGAATGCACGTCGCTGTCAGTGATCTTTATGCCGTCTGTATTAATAGCGATGATCGCCTTCCACCATGTGAGAAACTCGGAATTTGAAATATCTACATTGGCGGCGTGGAACACCAACAGACCTGTACCAAACCCCGCCCCGTCTTCTGGCGTTCCGGTGCCGCGTGCGACATCCCCGCTGAACGCGGAGTTGGAGATAGTGATGTTCCGGCTGTTGCGAACAACAAAGTTGGCCAGGTGATACGGGTCAGCGTTCTTGAAGGTATAGTCGAACCTGATGCCATCCAGATGGACATTCTCGGCCCCGTCAAGAATGGCGGCACTGAAACACGCGAGGCTGGCAGGATCAGCCGATCTGATCACCACCGGTGACGGGAAAGCCTTACCCAGTTTCAGAGTACCATAGTTTCCGGGTGCAAGCAGATAGACCTCACCGCCACGGGCATTCTGCAAAGCACTTGCCAGCGTTGCTGCGTCGGAAATGGCCTGACCTTGGGTCTGGGCCGTGAATCTGGGTTTGAATTGCTGCCTGTCGCAAGGGGTCTTTGCATGCAAGGCGGGGCTAATGAACAGCAGGATCATACCTGCCAGCGCAAGAATACGTGATCTGGGCATGACGTACCTTTCTGATCTGCGACCGTTCGGAAGCTTAGGCGAACCCCCGCATACTGTCTATTGTGGTGCCCCTCGGATCGCATGACATTTCCGAGACACTCAGCGGTGCTTTTCCGGGGTGGTCTCAATTAAATCTGCAAGCTTCCGTAGGGGCACCGGGCAATTCATTGCCGACACCTACCAGAGATACGCAAGGACGCGCCGGAATAGTGGCAATTATGTGTTCATTGTTGCTTAACGGGAATCAATTACCCAAACAGACGTCAACCGCCAAGGGAAGTGGAACAATTCCCAGTATCGAGTATCGAGTTCACTCGGAAATGAAGGCAAAGGGACGTCATTGTCCCAATGCAGGCAACAATTTCCAAACATAGCCATATTTAGGCCACTCTACTGCCCTCGGGCAGCTGTTCCATTTGTCCTGGGTGTGCGGGAACTCGTGCGCTGCCACTCACAGCGCCTATGAAACAGAAGGTGAAATATGTCGACGACAATTACGGTAACCTCTGCGGCAGAGCTGAACCAGGCCTTGTCACAGGCAACAGGTGGGGAAACAATACTGCTTGCGGCCGGCAATTACGGCAAGCTCAGCCTGAATGGTAAACAGTTTTCATCTAACGTAACGATTAAATCCGCTGATCCGAATGCAAGCGCAAGCTTCTCTGAAGCGCATCTCAATGGGGCGTCGAATGTAACGTTCGACACGATCAAATTCGATTACACGTACAGCCCTGGCGACTATCACTTCCAGAATAAATTCAGCGTCACCAACAGTTCGAACATCACATTCCAGAATTCGAACTTCGACGGTGATTTTGCCAGCGGCACCGGAACATCTGCGGATGGCACCGGATATGGCACCGGTCTGATGATCTCCGGTTCCAACAATATCGACGTCATCAATACCGAATTCTCGAAATGGTGGAAGGGCGCCATCGCTCTTAACTCCGATGGGGTGAGCTTCACCGGGAACGATGTTCATTCGATCCGCTCGGATGGTCTGGTGTTCGACAATGTCGACAATATCCTGGTAGAGAACAACTATATTCACGATTTCGGCGGCGCTGCGGGCGCGGGCGATCACCGTGACATGATCCAGGTCCAGCGTGCAAACGGCAGCGGCAGTGACAACATCACCATCCGCAACAACGTCTTCGACATGGGCAACGGAGATTACACCCAGACCATCTGGTTTGGTGGGGACGGCAAGGATCTCAGCGACCCGAACGTCATCCACCACAATGTCCTGATCGAAGGGAACGTGATCTATAACGGCCATCTGCATGGCATTTCGGTTTACGGCGCGGATGGTATCACCATCACAAAGAACTCCGTTCTGCACGTAGATGAAAAAACACAGACAGGCGGCATTGAAATTCCGCTCATCTTCGTCTCGAACGGCTCCAGCAATGTCGCGATCACCCAAAACATCACATCGCAGATTCTGGGGCATAATGGTCAGGCGGGCTGGACTGTTTCTGACAACGTCCTGATCAAGCCCACCGAATACGACCAGCACTTTACCTATCAGGCCACGGCGCAGACGGAC
>NZ_JBXWML010000015.1:0-84110 GCF_059609845.1 Ruegeria sp. YTSC002 | reverse complement strand
GCGGCAGAAAATCCTTGTCTAGCGCTCGGATACAGGCGATCTTCACCTCAAACGACACGCCACTTGGGGAATGCAGGCCAATACTCTGCTGAAAGCAACTCTGAATTGCTAATTGTTATTCCGACTGGACGGTATTTTAATGAGACTCTACTAAGCTCTGGTTACATCTCTGCGGCAGACAAAGAAGTAATTCGAGATTTTGTAGAATATGTAATTACCCATCCAATTGTTGTCAGTGGACAGGTTCAAATTGATGGCTTTGAAATTGGCAATGAATGGTACCAAAGTAATTTTTCTTGGTCAGTTGAACAGTTTGGAGAGCTTTCCAGCCAAATAGCGAAGGTTATCCAGCAGAGAATAGATTCTGTTGACAACGGGGTAGATCCAAAAATCTTTGTCCAGGCTGGCAGAACGGACGTGGAGACGCAGGCCATCCGGGATCAGTTTGGCAGCGTAGAATATGACGCGCTTGATGGTGTTACCACTCACTTTTATACGACAAACGGGAATGGCAATCCAATGGGGGCTGGTGGTGGAGTTCAGCGCCGGTTGAATGATATCTACGATTCTTGGAATGATCCTAACAGTTCTGTCGATATTCCTGTTCTGGTTTCCGAATGGAACGTCGGTGGAAATGGGCCTGATAATACGCCATTGTCCGGCTTGATGCGGAATGCGCCATTGATGCGTACTTTCTCTGAAATGATCGAAAATGGTGTTGATATGGCTACATTCTGGACGGCTGTAGCGGCAGGAAATGGTGCGGAATCCCTTTCATTGCAAAATAATGGATCAGAGCTTACGCCAACTGGTTATCTCTATCGTATGCTTTCTGAGAATGTGATTGGAACGAAATTACAAACGCAGAACTCCGACTTCAACCTACCTGGCGGGCACGGCTATTCAATGGTTTTTGAAAGCTCTGAAAAGACCGTTATCTATTTTGTGTCGGGCACTGATCAGCAACTAGACGTCACCGCGAATTTGGCGGCTCTTATCGATCAAAACTCACATGTCCATGCCATACGGCTCGGCATGGTAGGGGGAGATAATGTCTCTTACTATGGTGATGGAACGATTACGCATCTTAGCGAGACTGATATGGACCCGGATGGCAATGAGATTCTTTCGGTTTCTCTTGGAGCTTATGAGTTGATTCAGATTGTCGTTACGGATCAGTCATCAAATGTGGGCGTCAATTTATATGGAGACGATCAGAACGTCACCGATGATGAACTTATTGGAAGCATCAATGATGACACGCTCACAGGGAACGCAGGAATTGACAACTTGATTGGGGGCCCTGGAAACGATGTTTATTTTGTGAGCGATTCTGATGACAGCATCGTAGAGAATGCCAATGAAGGCATTGATCATGTGAATGCTTCTGTTTCGTTCTCGCTCAAAGATTTCAGCCAGAACCTTGAAACACTAACGCTGACGGAAGGGGGCAATCTCAACGGTACAGGGAACAGACTTGATAATACCATCACAGGGAACTCTGGTAACAACATTCTGAATGGCGCATGGGGGAACGATACGCTTTTTGGAGGTGCCGGGAACGATACTTTCCTTGACGACAATGGCGCTGATCACATGGTTGGAGGCAGGGGAAACGATACCTATAGAATTGATAACTCGGGTGACAGCATCGTAGAAAATGCCGATGAAGGCAATGATCATGTAAATGCTTCTGTTTCGTTCTCGCTCAAAGATTTCAGCCAGAACCTTGAAACACTAACGCTGACGGAAGGGGGCAATCTCAACGGTACAGGGAACAGACTTGATAATACCATCACAGGGAACTCTGGTAACAACATTCTGAATGGCGCATGGGGGAACGATACGCTTTTTGGAGGTGCCGGGAACGATACTTTCCTTGACGGCAAAGGTGCTGATCGCATGGTTGGGGGCAGGGGAAATGATACCTTCCTCATCGACAGTGGAGATGACCGGATGACAGGGGGATTAGGCGGAGATACCTTTGTTTTCTTGAACCACTTTGGACATGATGTGGTGACAGATTTCAACATTACACAAACTGAAGAACGCATCGACTTGAGCGCTGTTCTGTCAATCACGGATTTTACTGATCTAAGCAGCAACCATCTCAGTGAGGTTGGCGGGAACACCATCATTAATGCCGGTGACGGCAACACCATTACCTTGGAAGGGGTCGATTTGAGTTCCCTGACGGTAGAAGCTTTCATCTTCTGATCTGGCTTAGACAGCCAAAGTCTCGGTGTCTGTCGGGAGGGCGATTACGCCATCTGTCCCACTTCGCGAATGACCTGCTCCCCCGAAAAGTCTTCGATTTGAGGTTAGCCTGTTCTCCAACTGAGGAGACAGACGATGAAGAGAAGCCGTTTCAGCGAAGAGCAAATCATTGGCATTTTGAAAGAGCACCAGGCTGGGCTTGGCGCGAAGGAGTTGTGCCGCAAGCACGGGATCAGTGATGCGACATTCTACAAGTGGCGATCCAAGTACGGAGGCATGGAGGTATCCGACGCACGGCGTCTGAAGACTTTGGAAAGCGAGAACGCCAAGCTGAAGAAGATGCTGGCCGAACAGATGATGGATGTGGCGACACTGAAAGAGATGCTTGGAAAAAACTTCTGAGGCCCGGTTCAAGGAGGAATGCTGTGAACTGGGCCATGAAGACCAAGGGTTACAATCAGCGCCGGGCCTGTGCGCTGGCCGGCATCGATCCGCGTGTCTACCGACGCAAGTCGAAGAGCCCCGCCGACACGGAATTGCGGGCCAGGATGAAGGAACTGGCGTCCGAGCGGCGGCGGTTCGGCTATCGGCGCCTGCATATCCTGCTCAAGCGCGAAGGCTGGGAGGTCAACCGTCGCCCGACAGGGTCATGCAAAGCATGATCCCGAGAGGGAGGAAGAAGCTATATCGTCTCTACCACGAAGAAGGGTAAACCGTTCGTAAATGGGGCGGGCGCAAGCGCGCAATCGGTACGCGGACGCCCATGGAAATCCCACAGGGGCCGAACCAGAGATGGTCGTTCGACTTCATGTCGGATGCGCTGGAGGATGGCCGCAGGTTTCGGGTGCTGAACGTCATTGATGGGTATTGCCAAGTTGCTGACGTGAGCTTGCGAGGAAATGGCAAAGGCAGGTTCAGGTCGCCATTTCTGCGGCGTAATCGTCCCAGAGGTTGAACGCATCAGAACGAGCGTGGCGGTATGAATTTGCGGTGAGTTGATATCGGCGGGGCGTAAGATCAGATTGATTTGGTCATGCGCAGTCAGAAATCTCTGTGCCTGCCGGTGAGACTTGAACCGGCCCATTATTTTCTCTCGTTTGCGGGTCGGTCGGTGCGACACTTCGATTGCGTTGTTTAGACCTTTGTGAGCCCGATGATCCGCATCCGGTGCCAGTGTTTTGATCGGCTTGATGTAGCTGCGTAATTTGTCGGTGATAACGACCCTGGGTTCGCCAAATTTGGCAACCAGTCTTTTGAAGAAGCGCTTTGCGGCTTTGGCGCTTCGACGCGTTTGCACGAGAATGTCGAGCACATCGCAATTTGCGGCGATCGCACACCACAGCCAGTGCTTCCTGCCTCGGATCATGATCACCGCCTCGTCCATGTGCCACTTGTCGTTCGGCTGCGGCCGATCACGGCGAATGCAATCTGCAAAGTGCTGACCGAAGCGATTGACCCACAGCCGAACGGCTTCCCGGCTGAAGATCACGCCCCGCGCAGCCAACAGATCCTCGACGTCAGCGGTGCTCAACGCAAAGCGATGGTAAGCCCAAACCGCGTAGGCAATGATCTCACGAGGAAAACGAAAACCCTTCAGGCGTGGCATGATCGTTGGGAAGTTCATTAGCGCGACATAGCTGGATCACTCAACCTGAGCAACTTTTCAATACCCGCATGTTATACGTCATTGACACATACGCCGCCGAAACCTATATGGAACTTAACATGACGCGATTGCAGACCGTGGTCGAACTGCCCGAATTCCAGAGGCGTGCCAAGGCAATAATGTCGGACCAGGAACGTGAGGCGGCGATCAACTTCATTCCCGCCAATCCGGAAGCGGGCATTTCTCTTGGTGGCGGGTTACGCAAAATCCGCATCCCGAGAGAGGGGAGCGGAAAGAGTGGCGGCTTCAGGACGGTGTATTTCTTTGGCGGGATCCATATGCCGATCTTTCTGATCACGATCTTCGCCAAGAATGAGAAAGCCAACCTGTCGAAGACCGAACAGGCTGCGGCGGTAGAGATGAGCAAGGCGCTTGTCGCGAAGTATGGAGACGCAACATGAGTGCATTGGAATCCATCTCCAAGGGACTGGAAGAGGCTCTGGCCTTCGCAGATGGCGATTTGGCAGGCTCGAAGGTGCATGAAGTTTCCGTGATGGAGGTCGATGTCGCCGAAGTCCGGCAACGGACTGGCCTATCTCAGGCAGAATTCGCCAAAAGTATTGGCGTTGCGAAAGGCACGCTTCTGAACTGGGAACATGGGCGCCGTCACCCCACGGGTCCGGCACAGGTTCTGCTGGCATTGATCGCCAAGAAACCTTCTGTTGTGCAGGACCTCTTGCGCGGTGCGTGAACCCGGGCCTACAGCCTCGGCTACGCGTTACCCGACATCGACTTGTGGTGTTTTATTGACAATCCCCGCATCCACCAGCTGCTCCTGATCGGGAAGATCGCGAAGGCTCTCCAACCCGAACGCCACGAGAAAATGTACGGTCGTCACAAAGGTGTAGGGTGCGCCGCGTTGAGGGGACCGCGGCCCGTTTCCGATCAGCCCGTGCGCGTGCAGTCGGCCGATGAGATCGCGGCTGATGTCCTTGCCGAAGATGTCCTTGAGTCCGTCCCGCGTGATTGGTTGATGGTAGGCGATGGCAGCGAGGACAGCGAGATCGAACGCGCGCAGGTCGAGGGTCTGAGCGCCCACATCTGCCGCGGCGCGGATCGCGGAGGCATAGGCGGGCCGGGTGCGCAGCAACCACCCGCCAGCGACCTGCGTCACCTCGAAGGACCGCCCCTCCAGATCGGCGGTGAGATCGTCGATCAGCAGATCAACAGACGCCCCCTGCCCCACCACGCGGGCGAGGTCTTCGCGCGGCACGGGTGACGCGCTGGCAAACAGCACCGCCTCAATCCGGCGCATCCATTCGCGCCACCGCAATGCGGGCGGCAGGTCGTCCAACTCACGGTCAAGCTCGGGTTCGGATCTGTCATTCGCCATCGTTACACCCCGTAGAGCCGGAAGGTGTCGCGCCCAGTCACCTCGCGCGCGGCACCGAGATCGACCAGCCGGTCACAAAGCCGCCGCGCCGCACGATCCGGCAAAGGCAGGGCCGACGGCGCCACCGCATCACGGGTCAGGAACATCTCAACCGCATCCCCTGCCCCCTTGGCCCGCAGTTTTGGTGTGACCGCTTTCAGATGCGCCGCGCGGCGCGCGAGGTCAGCAGTCAGACGCACGGCCTCAAGTGCCGAACGCGCCACGGCACGATGACAGGCCAGCCGCAACGCCTCGCCACGTTTGCCCAAGTCGGCGCGTTTCAGGCCCGCAGCCAGCAGCGGTACAAGATGATCCCAGTCAAGCGTTTGGGCGAGGGCCGCATCTGCCAGGATCAGGGCCTCAACATCTGCGCGCGGCGCTGCGTTCAGCACGGCCTCCATCACCATTGCAACGCGCGTAACCGGCGCGCCCTGCCCCGCATCCAACCATTCGGCAATCTGGTTTGCGTCCCGCCCAGCTATGGCGGAATGCAGCGCCTTGACCGATACCGGTCGGGCGACCGCTCTCTGCCAAGACAGATACACCTCCCCCGCCGGGCCCGGACTGTCACCCGGTTGCAGAAACCCGACCGCATCGCGCAACGCCCCTGCCCGCTCCGAACGTCCGGAAAACGCGATACAGGCCTCCGCAGCGGCCAACGCCAACCGCTCCCGTAACAAGGTCTGGGGCACCTCCTTGCGCCCCACCACCAAATGCAGTTGCGACAGCGCGGCCCCCGACAAAAACGCCACATCTTCAGGAGTTTCCGCACGCCCTGAGATGACCCAGGCAGGCATCCGGGGTAGTGTATCGAGGTCGCTGATGTGATCTGACCGGGTAAATGTCATGCTTGGATCCTAAATCAATGCGGCGCTTTCGTCCACATTATTACTCACAAACCGCCTCTCTTTGTTGTTTCATATTATGTCCAATAACCTTGTGTTATCGGACGTAAAAATGATATGCTCGGAAACATGAGCGGTCTCACGAATAACGGCACGAAAATCGAGGATTCTGAGGCGTCTGACGCTGAGATTCCGAGCTCAGCGTCGTATGGCTCGCTGAACAGTGACGAACACGACGAGAGAACCTCTCGGGACCGAGCCTCAATCGCTCTGCCCACCCATGTGGTCGGCTCCGGCACGCTCGACCGGCTGATCGATACCGCCCGGGACTACGCCGAGGCCTCGACGGCTGGGAACACGAACAAGGCCTACGCCGCCGACTGGAAACACTTCACCCGCTGGTGCCGGCTGAAAGGCACTGAACCTCTGCCCCCCTCGCCGGAGATGGTTGGACTTTATGTGGCTGATCTGGCTGCACCAGCCGGGAAGGCCCCTGCCCTTTCGGTCTCCACGATCGAGCGACGTCTCTCGGGACTTTCCTGGAACTACAGGCAGCGCGGGTTCACTCTTGATCGCAAGAATCGCCACATCGCCACGGTTCTGGCCGGGATCAAACGCAAGCACGCGCGCCCGCCGGTCCAGAAGGAAGCGATCTTGCCCGAGGACATCCAGGCTATGGTGGCCACCCTTCCCTACGATCTCCGCGGGCTCCGAGACCGGGCGATCTTGCTTCTGGGCTATGCAGGCGGCCTGCGCCGGTCGGAGGTAGTCAGCCTCGACATACACAAGGATGATACACCGGACTCCGGCGGCTGGCTCGAGGTCTTCGAAGGCGGTGTTTTGCTGACGCTAAACGCCAAGACCGGGTGGCGCGAGGTCGAGGTCGGGCGTGGTTCGTCAGAGCAGACCTGTCCCGTCCACGCGCTCGAGCAATGGCTACACTTCGGACGCATCGACTTTGGGCCGGTCTTCGTGCGCATCGCCCGGGATGGCAAAAGCGCCCTGGAGGCGCGCCTCTCCGATAAGCACGTCGCGCGACTGATCAAAGCGACCGTTCTAAAAAGCGGCGTCAGGTCCGATCTGCCGGAAGCCAAACGGCTGGCAATGTTCTCCGGCCATTCCTTACGCGCCGGGCTCGCCTCGTCGGCAGAGGTTGATGAGCGCTATGTTCAAAAGCAACTCGGACATGCCTCCGCCGAGATGACCCGCCGCTATCAGCGCAGGCGCGACAGGTTCCGGGTGAACCTGACCAAAGCCGCGGGGCTGTGAAGCTCAGGAACCTTGACGTGTTGGTGAAGCGCTAAGGTGAAATTCCAGCGCTTCAGTTTCAGCTTACTGCTTCAATTGAAATCGGGAACTAAACGCGACATATCCACAGAGGATCAGACCCCCCTGCCCCAGTCTGAGGCCCTGCAAACTGCGGGATGCGTCGAGATCTTCGAAGAGCACGCCTCAGGCGGCAATCGTGCCCGGCCGGTGCTTGCCCGCTTGCTGGAGCGCATTAGCAAGGGCGACACGCTGGTTGTCGTACGGATCGACCGCCTCGCGCGGTCCCTGTCACATCTGCTGGAGGTGATCGAGCGGCTGGAGGCCAAGGGTGCTTTCTTTCGTTCCATTCAAGACCCCATCGACACCGGATCCCCGCAGGGCAAGTTCACTTTGCAAGTGCTGGGGGCTGCGGCCGAGTTTGAGCGCGCCCTTATCCGGGAACGAACCAAGGCCGGCCTCGCCAGCGCGCGCACAAAGGGCCGCGTGGGCGGGAACCCTGGGCTGCGGGCCAAAGACCCAACCGCTCTTCGCAAGGTGCGGCTGGCGCGACAGGACGGCTACATGGAGCGTCTGAACGAGACGGCACAAGATTGGGTGCCCCATGTGCGCCGGTTACGCCCCGACTTGGCTTGGGAAGACGTGGTGCGCATCGTCAACGGCCCCTTGCCCGAGGCGCGTCGCTGGACCCAAAGCCGCCTGCTGCGCGCTGTGAAGGCCTATGTCCGCGACGGCTTCCTGCCTGCCGAGGTGCTGGCCCGCGCCGGGCGCCGCGAAACCGACGACCGCCTGCCCGCAATTATTGCTGGCATCAAGGGCGCAGATCCCGACATCACGCTTCAAGCGATCTGTGAACGGCTGGAATCTATGCGCGAACGCACACCACGTGGCCGAACGAGATGGCAGCCCTCATCGGTCAAGATGCTGCTGGAACGGGCTGAGAGACTGGGAATGATTTAAGAGACTCAGATTCGTTCTTTGGAAGCAAAACCGCCTATGTGAATCGGGTACATCTTGCGTTTAAGTGATGGCAGCGACACAAGCACTTGACGCGCTGGATCCGAGAAATAAGATAAGTCATTGTAAATAAATGATTTCACCGGATACCGGCCCACCATCTGAAAAAATCCTTGCCTGTCAAACGCTTTCCTGACATTTTTGCGGAAGAACGCTAACCATCAGTTTCCGGCGGTTTTGCGTTCCTTCTCAAGATAGACCCGGAAGACGGGCGGCGGGACGGGCATGAACGAGCAGCGGATCAGAATGGATCAAAAGATCCAGACGATGGCGACACGTCTAAGCAAATCGCTTGATGTGAATATGCGCAAGTCGTTTCTACCTGATGAACGAAAGGCTCTCAGACGCTTCTCATCCACGGAAGTTGCCCAGATCCTCGGTGTAAGCCAAGATTTTTTGCGGAAGATGTTTTTCGAGGACAAGCTCGATCTCGGTGATATCGAGACAGACGCCCGCGGCCGCAGGTTCTACACTGCAGAGCAAATCGATATAGCGCGCCACGAAATAGCCCGGTCAAGCACCAAGTTCCAGCATATCGTTCCTCGTCGTCGGGATGGGGAGCATATCCAGATCATTTCGATCGCCAACTTCAAAGGGGGCGCTGGGAAGACGACAACGGCGATCCATCTGGCCCAAAAGCTTGCCCTTGATGGTTATCGAGTTCTGGCAATCGATCTCGACCCACAAGCCTCAATGACCACCATGTTCGGTTTCCGGCCGGAAATCGACTTCCCTGAGGCCGGAACGGTGTACGATGCCCTTCGGTACGAGGACCCTATCCCATTTAGAGACGTTGTGCGCAAAACGTATTTCCACAACCTCGATCTAGCCGCGGCCGGCTTGTTGCTCTCTGAGTTCGAGACCGAAACCGCACACGCCCTTCGAAACAATATCAGGCCGCCGTTCTATCAGCGGCTTGCCCTTTGCATTAATGAAGTTGAGCCAGACTACGATATTGTCGTCATCGACTGCCCACCGCAACTCGGGTTTACCACACTATCGGCTTTGGTGGCGTCGACATCCCTAGTCGTCACTGTCATTCCAAGCATGCTTGACGTCGCCTCGATGGCCCAATTCCTGCAGCTCACATCCAGCCTCATGGCAACAATTGCTGATGTGGGCGCATCGCCCGACTGGGACTTCATGAGATTTCTAATCACTCGTTTCGAGCCCAATGACGGCCCTCAAACCCAGATGGCGGCATTCCTGCGGACCATGTTCACGGATGACGTTCTTACTCAGCCTTTCCTGAAATCCTCTGCAGTCTCTGACGCTGGGCTCACGCAACAGACACTGTTCGAGATCGCTAGAACGGATTTTCATCGCCAGACGTACGATCGGGCTATCGAGTCCATCAACGGGGTTGTGGCGGAGGTCGAAGGGCTCATCAAAACGGCATGGGGGCGTAAGTAATGGCCCGCAAAGTCACATTCGACATTCCCGAGGATGAAGAAAAGCAGCAGAGCTCGTCGATTTCTCCGACTCGAACCCAGTCACGAGCCCCTGCCCTTTCGGGAATGGCCCGTTCTCTTCAGGATGCGGCACAATCTTCAATTCAAGAAATCAGTACCGACCTTATTGATGATTCCGAGTTCCAGGATCGTCTGGCCCTGGATGACGAAGATGACATCAGGGAACTGGCTGAAAGCATTGACAAGCAGGGACAGCTTATCCCGATACTTCTGAGTCCCGAAGGGGGCCGGTACAGGATCATCTATGGGCGCAGGCGATTAGCGGCCCTTCGACTTATTGGCAAGCCCGCAAAGGCTCTCATCAGAGGCTTGGATGAGGATCAAGCGATTCTTGCACAAGGCCAAGAGAACAGCTTCCGAAAAGACCTCAGCTGGATCGAGAAAGCCCTGTTTGCACGTTCTCTCATAGAGTCCGGCAAGGATGAGGGACTGGTCTGTGACGCCCTCAACATCGATCAGAAAGCCAGGAAAGCCGGTGACAAGCTCACGGGACTTGCTCGCATGAAACAAGTCACTTCCTGTATTCCGACTGAACTCATCCAAAAGATCGGGGCGGCACCCGGGGTTGGACGGGATCGTTGGTATGCTGCCGCAAAGTCTTATGAGAGCCTTGGCTTCTCTGGAGATGAAGGGTTTCCGGCCGGAAACCGAGAATTCCATGACGCTCTCATGGAATCCAGAGGTTCAGGCAAGACCTCCGACGAACGCTTTGCGATCTTCGAAGGGCTCCTGAAACAGCACAAGCCCCCTGCCCCATCGGCGATCAAGACAAAACTCGGGATGGTGAAGGTCACCAAAAGAAACGTGATCATCACCGTCAAGAACGGAGATGACGGGCTTCATAAGTGGATCTCTGAGAATCCAGAGGCCGCTCTTCTAGCGTTGGCGAACGCGAAGGCCGCTGGTCCAGGGCAGATCATTACCCCAGAGAAAATGGAACCCATAGGTAACCCAGTCTCCGGCAGGGATCAGGATCTTGATGGTCCTGACATAGACGATAACAAAAACTGAGCAGAAAGGAGGACAGGCCAGAAAAGGAAAGACCCCCCGAAAGCAGTGCTTCCGAAGGGCCTCGATTAGCTTAGACACCTGATTGATACCCCGAAGCCGAATCGTTTTCAACACCGTTCGCGGTGAACGGGGAAGCTTTTTCAGCCGAAATCATCATGAGACAGGTATTTTCTCACACACCCGCCTTGGCGGAACGATCGTCTGTACCCGGTACGAACCCGTACAGGGTAATCGAGCCGATCCGAGCGCTTCGCAAAGAACTCGGTCTGACACCAAATGACCTGGTAACACTGCAGGCCTTGATCAGCTTCATGCCGAAGAAGGCCGGACAAACAGCTCCAATGACTATCGTCTTTCCCTCAAACGCATCATTGTCTGAGAGAACGAACGGCCTGAACGAGAGAACGATTCGACGGTGTATCGGACACCTCGTGGATGCCGGGCTGATCCAGCGCAGGGATAGCGCAACCCGCAAACGGTTCCCTCTTCGCTACGGTGGATTGATCAGAGATGCCTTTGGCTTCGATCTGCAGCCAATGTATAATCGGGAAAGAGAGCTCACCGAACACGCAGAACAGCTTGTGGGCGATCAGGAAAAGCTACGGTCACTCAAGGCGGAGGCACTGGCTCTTCGTGTCGAGGCTTTGCGCCAAGCAAAGGATGTTGAGACTGTCTCATTTCTCCAGAACGTACGAAACATCCTACGCCGTGCAACTCTCAAAGCCGACGAAATCATAGAGCTTATCAAGAGGCTGGCAGAGTTGGTCGGAGCGACCATCAGAGAGTTTCCGGCCGGAAACCATGACGCTCAGGAAACAATGCCCGACCAAATGTCCGGCGACGACGGACAAAATGTCCGGCACGTAGAACCCACAAGATTGAATATAAAAAAAGATAGAGCAGATGCACACTGCACATCTGGTTTTCAGGAACGCCGAGATCCAACAATTATGGCATGGACGGACCTGAAAAACGTATCGGACTTCTTCCCGCATGAACCAAGAGATCATCAATCAGTTCTCGAAATATTGGCCGATGTCGGAAGATTGCTAAGAATAGAACAGGGCAGGATCATGAAACACCTTAGAGAACGAGGTCCAGGGCAGCTCCTTATTGCACTCGACGAATTAATTTTGAGAGCCAGCACAGGACAGGTGAAAAACAACAACGCCTACCTCGACGCTATGATGAGGCAAGGGACGTGATGGTCTTATCACGCTCACTCAACCAGTTTGTAATTGAGCGTAGTCTTCGATCCTCCGGCAAATTTTCCCGGATAGTTCCAACCATAAGGTCATCGAGAGGGAAAGGAGTGTTGGTTTGAGGGTGACGGGAAGTGAGATCGGGAGAGTGGCTTCCGGCGCCCGTCGTGGAGAAGATCTGATGGCGAAAGCAGCCCAGAAAATCACCCTGTCCCCTTCACGGGATATCCCTTTCGACAAGCTGGTGCTGAGCCAGTCCAATGTGCGGCGCATCAAGGCTGGCGTGTCCGTCGAGGAACTGGCCGAGGACATCGCCCGCCGCGGTCTCTTGCAAAGCCTGAGCGTGCGGCCCGTGTTGGCTGACGATGGGACCGAGACCGGCAACTTCGAGATCCCGGCCGGGGGTCGTCGCTTCCAAGCCTTGTCCCTGCTGGTGAAGCAGAAGCGTTTGGCAAAGACCACGCCCATTCCCTGCATCGTGCGGGATGCTGCGTCCGACATCCTGGCCGAGGACGATTCCTTGGCCGAGAACATGCAGCGCGTCGCCCTGCACCCGCTCGACCAGTTCCGCACATTTGTGGCGCTGCGCGACAAGGGGCAGAGCGATGCAGAGATTGCTGCAGCCTTCTTCGTGACGCCGCAGATCGTGAAGCAGCGCCTCAAACTCGCTTCCGTCGCCCCTGCCCTGCTTGAGATCTATGCCGAGGATGGCATGACGCTGGAGCAGCTCATGGCCTTCACCGTGAACCCTGATCACGCGCGTCAGGTTCAGGTCTGGGATGTGATCCATTCATCCTGGAACAAGGAGCCATTCCAGATCCGACGCATGCTGACCGAGACCTCGGTCCGGGCGTCAGACCGGCGTGCGGTCTTCGTGGGTGTTGATGCCTATGAAGCGGCGGGCGGCACGATGCTGCATGATCTCTTCCAGGGCGATGACGGTGGGTGGCTCGAGGACCCAGCCCTGCTCGATCGGCTGGTGACGGAAAAACTCCAGGCCGAGGCTGAGACAGTTGCGGTTGAGGGCTGGAAGTGGATCGAGGTTGCACTCGACCTGCCCTACGGCTACAGCCATGGCCTGCGATCCCTGTCCGGCGATCCGGCACCTATGACGGATGACGAAGGTGCGGCCCATGCCAAGCTGCTCGCCGAGTACCGGGCGCTCGAGGAGGAATACGCGGGTCAGGATGAAATCCCCGACGAGGTCGACACGCGACTTGGCGTGTTGGAAACGGAGATGGAAAAGATCGAGACCCGGCCGTTGATCTTCCATGCGGAGGAGATCGGGCGAGCCGGGGCGTTCGTCACGCTCGACCGTTACGGCGCTCTGGCAGTCTATCGCGGGTATGTGCGTCCAGAGGATGAGCCCGTTGACGAGACCGCGGTCCAGGACGGTACTGATCCTGCGGTGGCGGGGCAGGGGGATGATCGTGATCCCATCGATAGCTATGACAGTGCCGCTCATGTCGGAACCATCATCATGTCGGGTGGTCAGCCAATTGGTGGCGACCTGCCAGAGGATGAGGATGACGGGGCGTTGAAGCCACTGCCCGAGCGGTTGGTCATTGAGTTGACGGCCCACCGGACGCTGGCGCTGCGTGAAGCGATCGGGCGCTCTCCCGACGTGGCATTGACGCTGCTGCTGCTGAAGCTGGTGACGGACACCTTCCGCACCTCCTCTGCTTCGGGCAGCTGTCTCGAAGCCTCAGTGCGTCACGTCTACATGTCGGCGCAGGCGCCCGATCTCAAGGACAGCGTGGTGGCCAAGCTGGTCGACGAGCGTCACGCGGAATGGGAAGCCGATCTGCCGCTTGGCGATGATGCAGCACTCTGGGACTATCTGACGGTCCTCGACCAGGGCAGTCGGCTGGCCTTGCTGGCGCATTGCCTCAGCTTCGGCGTCAATGCGCTGCATGAGAAGGTGAACCCATACGGGGCAGGCATCTCCGCAGGCGGACTGACCCGTCGTATGGCGCATGCCGATCTCGTGGCGCGCGCGACAGGTCTCGATATGGTGGAGGCGGGATGGGAGCCGACGGTGGACACCTATCTCAACCGCGTGCCCAAGGCCCGCATCCTCGAGGCCGTGCGCGAGGCGAAAGGGGAGGGGACTGCCCAACTCCTCGATCACCTGAAGAAAGGCGAGATGGCCAGTGAGGCCGAGCGCTTGCTGAAGGGCAGCGGCTGGTTGCCCGAGGTCCTGCGCCGGAACGATCTCGTGGCGCTGGACGGTGAGGGCCATGCCGAAGGGCAGGGGGCGGATGTCGATGCCGAAGTGGCCGACAGCGTCAGTGAGGCTGACCTTCCTGCATTCCTGACGGATGACCTGCCTGCTGAAGGCGCGTCGATGCTGGCCGCAGAGTAACGTGTTCCAGCAGGGGGGCGGGCATTCCGCCCCCAATCACCCTATAACATAACAATATCAATAAGATGAGTGCGATTACTCGCATTCGGAATGAGGAATCATGTCTGCAACAACCATCATCGACACCGCGCCCCTTGGGGCGCTCATTCGCTACACCGACGGCAGCCCCAAGCCTCCTGCACGCTTCACCAAGAAGCTCGCGGCTTGGGAGCGCTCGAACGGCGTTGGCCGTCTTGTGAAAAAGGAGCCACCCCGACCTTACCCGACATGGACGGCACCCGCGTCGTTCACGCTGCATGAGGGCAATTTCTCCTCGGACGGGGTGATCCTCGTCACCATCATGCGCAGCCATTCCGCTGACAGCGCCCTCGTCTTCGAGGTGGCCGAGGATCCGAAGCCCGGGCAGGTGCGCGTGCTTCTCGATTTCGCCGGCAACACTGAGCTGCTGTATCTGGCGGAGTCCGTCACTGCGGCCGAGCTTTGGATCGCCAAGGAAGGATACCGCAATGCGCGGCTCGAGATCGTCGGCACTGAGGACGGTGATAGGGCAGGGTGCGCGGACCTGGCCGCCTGAGCCCAACTGAAATCGAGGGGCCCGCCCAAGCGTGGGCCTCTCATCCATCACAACCTTGTCCTTTGAGTTCGCGGGGCACCAAAGGATCCATCCCCAAAGAAGGAGTCTTCAACCAAGAGCGTGGCCGGGAGGCTGGCGGCGTTAGAAGCATCAGCGGGACAATCCGCTCCTGACGTTGGGGGACCATCCCCCGCTCGCCATTCCCTTCCTTGCCCCGAATTCTGTCTTCGAGATCAACCCGCGAGGGGTCGGACTACGGGCAAGCCCGTGCCGCCGGGTGGATTCGGACGAGCCGAACGCACCCGGTGATGTCAGCCAGTATTCGGGCCTTCGAGGTCCTGTCGCGCGGGGGATGGTCCCCCGCCTCCAAGACAGGAGCCAAACAGATGTCCCGCAAAGATGCACACGCCTTCGCAGCCTCCCTCGCCGCCACGCTCATGGTCTCGATCGTCGTCTTCCAGGCAGGGGATGGATCCTTCGGCGCCGTCCCCGCCGATGAAATCGACGGCGACGAGGTTCAGGTGCTGGTTGAGATTGACCCGTGGGCTTAGGCCCACGGTTACCCCGGCAGGCTCACGCGGAGGCGCAGAAGCGTCTTCTGCTGCGTCGTTGCGCTCTCGCACGGTGCCGGTGAAATATTCGGAACAGTGGACCGCCGATGGCGCAGCGCCAGATGGCCTGAAGCTGTAGAGGTGCCAGTTGCAACGCGACTGCCACAACGCCAAGAATATCGACATGTCCGGGCCGGACCGAACATTAATTCTATCTTTCGGTGCTGCATGCAGCGTTCGAAGCGGCCTTTGCAATGTCATATGCTTTGATAGTTGAATGACTTAGAATATTCGTAAGAGCTCTTTCCGCCAAAAAAATAAGTGGTTACGCTTCAACTATAAGGCGAAGTATGCAAGCCGATCGACGTACTGCCATCCGGCCAAGGAAAACAAAAAGTGAATCTAAAAGAACTAATTTCGGATGAGCGGACGTCGATTACGGGACAGGGAATCGATAACAGAGCCTATTCGCGGACCCTCCGGCACCTTCGAAGCTACAACTTCTGGGAGGGTGTCGACGATGCGCCACACCTCTGGGGGCACCAGCAAGCAGCTATCGCCACGGTCGTTGCCTATCTGCACGGGGACAAGCAGATACCGGAGCGGCCCGAGCACACAGAAGCTGCGCTCCTAAAGCTACCCACCGGCACAGGCAAGTCTGGCATCATTGCGATCCTTGCGCGGTGTCTGCCGGAGGTCCGCCGTGTTCTCGTATTGACGCCACGCACTGCGCTGACTGAGCAACTCCTGGCGGACATCCGTTACCGTTTCTGGTCTCACCTTGGGTATGAGGCAAACGGCTCGGCGCTCTTCACCGCGGAGGCCGACGTGTTCGGCACCACGCTTGACAACGTGTATGTCGAACAATTCTTGCCCAAGAATGTCGGCATGGTGGTGCAGCATCTGGGCGATCAGGCCACTGATCGCGCCATTCTGGTCGGCACGCATCAGGCGCTCGGCGACATCCGCAAGACGGCACAAGATCCTGATGATGGCGGTTCGGCAGTTGCAGCAGCTATTTTAGCGCATATCCGGGACGAGTTTGATCTCGTGATCGTCGATGAAGGTCATTACGAGCCTGCTATCTCGTGGTCACGCGGCGTTCGAGAATTCAATCTGCCGACTCTTCTATTGAGCGCAACGCCTTACAGGAACGACTACAAGTCGTTTCGTGTGCGCGGACGTTATCTCTTCAACTTCCCTTACAGGCAGGCAGTTGACGGGCGTATTATCCGTCCCGCCGATATCATCGTGCCAGAAGGCGACGTCGGACCAGTTGTGCGGGAAGCTGCAATCCCACAGTTTGTCGGCATTCTGCACAAGGAATTGCTCGAGCGCCTGCGGGAGGCCGAACGCTGGTTTTTGAACGGCGTAACGCCAAAAGTCATGGTGCGCGGTGATGACCTTGAGACCCTCACGCTCTTACAGACCGAGATTAACCGCGTCTTCGAAACGCAAGCTGTCGTGATCCATGACCGCGCGAAGAAGACGCAGCAGAACCGGGACATGTTCACCAGCGTCGCGTCCGCTCTTCGGTCCCGCCCTGACGCGAAGTTCTGGATTCACCAGAACAAGCTCATGGAGGGGATTGACGATCCGTCATTCGTTGCCGTCGCCATCTTCGATCTCATGGGCAATGCACGACAACTCGTGCAGCAGATTGGACGTGCGACCAGATATTCGCGGGGTGAGGATGGTATACCCCAGGCAGGTTGGATTCTTTCCACTCCTGCCAATGCCGAGCGTATTCGGACTACTTGGGAGAGATACCAAGGCTACGAGGATTATGCGGCGCGGAACACCGCGCATATCGTCACGAACGAGGTTACGCTTCCGGACCGCCTGCTCGAATACATGGCCGAGTATCAATATATTGGCGGTGAATTTCGGGGGCGCTTCGAGTTCGAACAGCCACTCGCCGCAGGCGACATCCAGCTTCCCCGAACCGCCGCTGTTCTGAGAACTGCCGCACCGCTTCCCGACATCCGTGTGTTCGCCACGGTGATCGAAGAAGCAATCATGGACAAGGACCGGTTTAAGATCACGCCGATTGAAGGCATGCCGGATGGTTCGATCGGTTTTTCCTACTATGCGTGGCGAAACTCGCCGTACCTGATCGACCGGTTCTTTTCTGAATGGAAGCTTGGGGTTTTCCTTGCTGTCCAACAGGGTGAACTCGTTTTCATGCACGATACAGAAGGCCTTGTGGTGGATATGGACGGCCTAAGCCTCAAACGAGCGGGCAGGTCGGTCATGGAAAAGGCCTTCCCCGAGAGTGACGACAATCCGTCCCGACTTTCCCGCATGTCCTTCTCCTCTCTCGACATGTCCCAACATGCGATCCGGGCAATGGCTCTGCGGACTCGTTCTTTTGCAGATGCTTTTACCGATTTGCTTGATCCTTCGCTCGTTCCTGCAACTGCCGCCGGTTTTGTAAACGGGACCGCCCGGTATGTTGGCTTTAATCGCTCGCGCCTGCGCGATGCTTCGGAGCGCCATGTTTCGGTTGCAGACTATGTTACATGGACCACAGAAATCGCCGCCGAGCTGGCGGATGCCGATCGGGAACGAAGCCATGTCTTTAATCGATATCCTGCCTTGGTCGAAGATATCGATGACCAAGAAGCCCAGCCGGTTTCGATCCTGCTTGACCCATCGCTTGACGACATGCGCGACGACGAGGCCGGTGGTGCGGCCTGGGTTCTCCTTGAGGACATCGATTACTTTGATCTATGTGCCGAGGTGGATGGCGCAACAGGCGGATTCACGATCCAGATCGGCGACGAGGATGTGCCGTGTAGCGTCGAGTTCGTTTCGGAAACCCGCAAATACAGGGTTACCAGCCCAAGGCTGGATGAGCTTGCTCCCGCGCAGGCAGGAGAGGATAGGCGTCAGGCCTTGACGCTCGTACAGCGGCTTAACAAAGGGCAGGCCTTCCGAATTCTCACACAGCGTGACAGCGTCGTGTATTCGGAGGGCAATTTCTACGAACCGAAGATGCAGTGGGTTCAGGACGGTGGCGTCAAACCGGTTCTCGAATATATCCACGCATCGCCCACGCTCGATGATGTCCTGACCGAGAAGGGCGACGATCAATACGCCGCAAATCGTGCACATTGGTACAGGCAATCCATTTTCGGGCTTTTTTCGGTAACATGCGAAGGCCAGCGCGCTGCCAACGGGATCGCGGATGACAAACTTACCGCCGAAATTGAAGCCATACCGGTCTGGTTGTGTGATGACGATAGCCGTGAAGCCGCGGACTTCATAGGTTTTGATCCTGATAACAGGAAGATCGTGTTTGTTCACGCAAAGGTCGGCGATGTGGGGCGGGGCGGCACCGGATATCATGTCGGCGGACTACAGGATGTCGGTCGGCAAGCACTCGCAAGCCTCGGGTTTATCTCGCGCGGACAGCCATCCACGGTCTGGACGCCCGATCGATGGGAAACCGACGTACAGGCTAATCAAGTCAGGCTACATGGTCGTAGCCGCATCTTTCGGAATCCTAACGGTCTCACATCTGCTCAACTCAACGATCTGCTCCACGCGTCGTGTCGAAATCCGTCCTTTGATCGTGAAATCTGGATTGTCGGAGCGAAGATGGCGCGCAGGCAAGCGCTTGTGGAGGGCCTGAACCAAGAGCGTTGGCCGAACCGCCTGCGGCAGTTCCTGATGCATTGGGATGCCATGCAGACGGCCTGTGCCAGAGCAAGCACGCGGCTGAAGTTCTATTGTTCCAATTAGGTGACTCAGCGAAGCAAGTGTTGGATATTTTTATGAGCCGGCATTGAGACGGTTTGCAGCAAATATCGGCAACTCTGAAAGTTTTTCGATGTGGGCCGCGGCACGACATTGGCGGCCAAAGTGAAGCCGCACCGATCATACGCGGCGCCAGGCCCGAATGACTGGGTCGGGCACCGATCCGCCTCGGACTCTTTAGCCACAGGGTTGGTAATCTTTCAGCGAATTTCCAGATCACCAGCCGTTGTGCCAGCAGCCAGCGCGTCTACGAACCACTGCGGTTTCCGCCCGCGACCAGACCAGGTGACGGCCGGGTTCTCAGGGTGCTGGTATTTTGGTGCGACTGGAGCGCGCTTGGTCTTGCTATCTGTCCCGACGAGTTCGGCCAGTGAATAGCCCAGATCCCGGGCGACAGGTTCTACCTTGGCGCGGGCTTCCGCCTTCTGCCGATCCTCGAATGTGGCAATCGCCTTGGCGACGTCCTTCTGCATTTTCTTCAGCTCGCCGAGCGACAGTGGCTCGAGATCGCAATCAGCCATTTGTGCGGTCCGTGTCCTGAATGTCCCGGTATCGATAGCCCGTCGATGCAGGGCGCCGCAACTCCCGGAAGGCTGGGGCAGGGGTGGCAAAGGCTGGTGACCGTCGTTTTGCCGCCAGGCAGGTGCTGAACTTGGGGTCAGGCGGTCTCGATTGGCCGGGTGACGGGTTCTGGCATGGGCTCCCCGCGCATCTCTGTCTCCCGGGCCATCCCTTCGACTGACAATCCCCTAATCCCGTTCGGGCTCTCGCGCGCAACCCCGCGTCAGTCCGGGCCGAGTTGCCCCTTTGGGGCTGCCCGCTCCACCCCGGTCCTCTGGGGGTTTCCGGCGTCCATGCTGTCCACCGTGCTCGCGTCGCCCGACGGGCTTTTTCCGGGTCTTGTCGAAGGGACGGTCCCGAAGACAGGACACACAGGAGCTTATCATGCAGAACATCGTCATCCTCGCCGGCAACATCGGTCAGACCCCCGAAGTCCGCACCACCCAAGGCGGCACCAACATCACCAACTTCAGCCTCGCCACCTCCCGCCCCCGCCTCTCGGAAGGTCGCGTCCTGCGCGACGAGAACGGCTACCGGGTCATGGACACGGAATGGCACCGCATCACCTGCTTCAACGGTCTCGGCAAGACGGTCGCGGAGCATTGCGAAAAGGGCATGAAGGTCCTCGTCCATGGCCGCATCCACTACAGCAAGTGGATCGACAGCATGGGGAACGACCGCTACGGCTGCGAGATCATCGCCGAGAAGGTCGACTTCCTGAGCCGCCCGAAGTCGGCCGAGAACGAAAACCCCGAGCTGGTTGACCGCGACGACGAGATCCCGTTCTGAGAACGGGGCCTTCCCCTTAGGCCCGGCGGGGAAACCCGCCGGGATTGGCCAATCTTGGCTCAAACCGGTCTGGCGCCTATACAAATTGACCTCTAGCGACCTGCCGCTGACGCAACTTACAACATTTCCAAGATTGAAAGTTTGCATCGCGGGTTTCCGTAGATCGATGTTCAACAAACTTAGGAGTTCCTCATCTGTGTATATGCCATTAGAGTTATCCACAAAAAGAGGTGGAGCAGGATGGCACAGAAATCTGAAATCGAATGGACGGATGCGACATGGAATCCTGTGACGGGATGCACGAAGGTCGGTCCCGGCTGCGACCATTGCTACGCAGAAAGGTTCGCTGAACGCTGGCGCGGTATTCAAGGACATCCATACGAACAAGGTTTCGACTTGCGCCTATGGCCGTCACGCCTTGGGCAGCTCGCACAGTGGAAGAAGCCGCGAATGATCTTCGTCAACTCGATGAGCGACCTGTTCCACAAGGATATTCCGCGTGAGTTCATCGACCACGTGTTCGATGCGATGGAGGCCGCCGACTGGCATGTCTATCAAGTCCTGACCAAGCGCTCATCACTGATGCGCAACTACGTGCGCCGCCGCTACAACGGTGGGCGAGTGCCGTCGCATATCTGGCTTGGCGTGTCCGTCGAGGATGCCGCACACAAAGGGCGGATTGAACACCTTCGGCAGATCAACTCGGATGCGCGCTTCATCTCATTCGAACCGCTGCTAGGCCCGATTGGCGAGGTCGATCTGACAAGTGTTGCTTGGGCGATTGTCGGCGGCGAAAGTGGGCCCGGCGCTCGTCCGATGGAAGCGGCGTGGGCGACCGAATTGCGCGTTGCCTGTGAGCGATACGAAGTTGCTTTCTTCTTCAAACAGTGGGGCGGTGCGCGGCCGAAATCCGGCGGTCGTCTGCTCGAAGGCGAAGAATGGAACGGGTTCCCGTGGCAAATCGTGCCGAAGGCGATCATGGCCGAATTGCAATAGCGAGAAACACGTATGGAAGCAGATTTAGACCTTTACCGCGACCGCGAACAATCATTCATTAAGCACCAGTTCCTGACGAAATACCTCCAAGCAGCGGCATACAAGACGCTGCAAGGCCATTCTCCTACATTCAATTTCGTAGATGCCTTTGCCGGACCTTGGCGCATATCTGATGACGCTAAGTATTCAGATGCGTCGTTCGATCAGGCAATCAACACTTTGGAAGCTGTTCGCGCTGATCTAGAAAAGCGCGGCGTCGGTGGACTGAAAATTCGCTTCTGTTTCTGCGAACAGCGTCCAGAAGCGGTTGCGCGCCTTCGGGAGTACGCTGCTTCGAAAGGGCGGTTCGAGATACACGTTTTCGAAGGTGCATTCGAAGACAACCTCAATGCGATCGCCACCAAAGTGACTGACGGTTTCACGTTCACCTTCATTGACCCGACCGGATGGAACATTCGTAACGAAGAGGTGTTCCGCTTCCTGCGTGAACAGAATGGCGAGTTCATGCTGAATTTCATGTCGGACCACATCAACCGACATGCTGAATATCACGAGGTTGAGGCGTCCTTCGGGCGGTTCCTAGCGGACGCGGCATGGGCTGATGAGTTCGCGCACCTACCCGCCGGCTGGAGCAACGAGCAGAAGATGCTGTACCTGATGAAGGCCGCGATGCGCTCGAACAAAGTGGCATCATATCTACCCGATTTCTCGATCATGGTGCCGAGGCGCGAGCGAGTGAAGATGCGTCTAATACTCGGTACGCAGAGCCCGTCCGGGTTGGAAGTATTCCGCGACGTTCAAGAGAAGGTCGAGAAGCAGGAACTAGTGATGCGTCACAACCTCCGCGAAGGTGACAGCCCGCAAGTCAGCTTGTTCTCTTCTGCCGACATCGCAGCGATCCAGCAGGAACAGAAAGGCGTCGGGTGCAAAGCGAATAGAAAACGGGCTGAGGAGATAATCGTGAGTTTCCTGAAAGGCCGAATGCGGGCATTTCCTGGCCCGATGTTCAATCAGGCGATGGAGGAAGTTCCAATTCGCCGCAAGCATCTGAACAGTGTCCTTTTGGATATGCGGGAGCGGGGCGTCATCAATTTCGAACTTCCGCCGAGAAAGCGAGTTCCCCAGCCGGATACCGCAATCTTCTTGGTCTGAGAGACCTAAAGCCACGAATAGCGGCTCGCGCCAAGCGCAAGCTGGCCTTCGCATGTTCATCAGACGCCCACCCTCTTCCCAAACCGATTTAGAGTGAGAGAAAGGCTGGTTGCTTTCGCGACAGGTTAAAGGCTGGGAGAGTGGCTTCCGGCGCCTGTCACGGAGGAATACCGATGGGTGTTGTGGAAGTTCTGGATCCGGTCGCACCGGCGCGGGCGGGTGGCT
Source organism: Ruegeria sp. YTSC002 (assembly GCF_059609845.1). Classification (NCBI taxonomy): domain Bacteria; kingdom Pseudomonadati; phylum Pseudomonadota; class Alphaproteobacteria; order Rhodobacterales; family Roseobacteraceae; genus Ruegeria; species Ruegeria sp. YTSC002. The sequence goes on along the minus strand of NZ_JBXWML010000015.1, from coordinate 61,067 downwards.
GGAAAGTGGATGTGAGCCGGGGTGAGCGGAACGGGCGGGTGTCGTCCGAATGGTTCAACCGGCCGGATGACGAGCGGTATCTGTCACTCGATGATCTCTGGGCCAATGTGAAAGGCCGGTCGGAGCGCAGCCGTAGCCGCGTGGTGCAGACGGCGGATATCCGCGTCGAGGCCGCGCGCGACAACCCCGAGCGGTTGCACCTGATGCTGCCGAAGGCGCAAGAACCGGTCGCGCCCACGCATTGGGCGTTCGGCCAGCTTGCCAGCATCGTCGGCGCCCCGGCCTCCTATCTGCGGCAATTGCCCGCGCCGTTGGCGGGGATCAACCTGCAATATGGTCTGACCAACCACCGCGCCGAACAGGTGAAGACTTTTGAGACCGAAGATGGCCGCAAAGAACTGCGCGCCGTGACCGGCCCCGATTACGGCCGCATCCACGATTTCGAGCTGGTCGAGGCGGTGCAGCGCATCGCGGGCAATGGCACCGGCGACACGCGCTGGAAGGTGCCGGGCGTGCTCGATTGGTCGACCGGGGTCTACAACCCCGATGTCGAGATCAGCCGCGACACGACCACGCTCTATGCCTCGGACCGCGACGTCTTCCTGTTCCTGGTCGACGATCGCAACCCGATCGAAGCGGGCAAGCTACCGGACGGCTCCCCCGATCTCTACTTCCGCGGCTTCTACTGCTGGAACTCCGAAGTTGGTGCCAAGACCCTCGGCATGGCGAGCTTTTACCTGCGGGCGGTGTGTCAAAACAGGAATCTGTGGGGCGTCGAGGATTTCCAGGAGATCCGCATCCGCCATTCGAAATACGCCGCTTCCCGCTTTGCCCATGAGGCGGCACCGGCGCTGACGCGCTTCGCCAATTCCTCGCCGCAGGGCTTCGTGAACGGCATCAAGGCAGCGCGGCAGCAGATCGTAGCGCGCAGCGACGAGGATCGCGCGGATTTCCTGCGCAAGCGGGGCTTCTCGAAGGCGGAGTCCGGGAAGATCATCGAGAAAGTGCTGATGGAAGAGGGCCGCCCGCCCGAGAGTATTTTCGACTTCGTGCAGGGCATCACGCGGCTTGCGCGCGACAAGACCCAGCAGGATGCCCGCCTCGACATGGAGGGGCGCGCCAAGAAGCTCCTCGACCGGGTCGGCTGACGCCGGGCTCGACAACGCGACCGCCTGCATCGGCGGCGGTCGCGCTTTCCCCTTCCAAATGCATGCCACTGGCCCCGCCCGAGAGGGCAGGGGGGCTTCGGCCTGCGCATTTCAGCGAGACCCCCATGACCCCCCAGGAAGAAACCATCGTCCTCGAGGCCCGCGATATCCTCGGCCGTTACCTTAGCCAGAACCCGGTCATCGGGAGCTGGCAGGCGCTGATGGACTATTGCGCTCTGACCGTCCGAGGTCCCATCGAGCGATTCCATGTCCTCTATCTCGACCGCAAGAACCGCATCATCGCCGATGAGCTTTTGTCGACCGGCACAGTCGATCATGTCCCTGTCTATCCGCGCGAGGTGATCAAGCGGGCGCTGATGCTGAACGCCAGCGCCCTGATCCTGATCCACAATCACCCGTCGGGCGATCCGACGCCGTCCGAGGCCGATCTCAGCATGACCAAGGAGATCCAGAAGGGCTGCAAGTATCTCGGCCTGACGCTGCATGACCACATCATCGTCGGTGCCGGAACGGAGCTGAGCCTGCGGGCCCTCGGCAAGCTCTGATCGTGGCACCAGACTTGCTACCGTCGCCCCTTCGAGCAAGAGGGCGGCGGTTTGGTCTTTGACGGATGAGGCGGGGAGAGTGGCTTCCCGCGCCGTTGGAGACATTGCTATGTTTGATCTTCCCCTGCCGATTCAGCCGAGCCCGCGCCCGATGGGCCCCGTCCCAAATGGCCCAGCTGTCGCTCCTGATCCCAGCCTGCCTTTCGCGTTGACGCGGATGCACCGGACGCCTGCAGCCCTGATGTCGGGCACCGCTGCCCCCGTGGTCGTTGAGCGTTTTGCGATCTTGGCCGATGCCATGCAGGGGGCGTTTGAGCTTGCCGAGGACAACGGCTCCGATGCAGCGCCGCAGCTTCTGGCCATCCTTGATTGCGACCAGCGCCTGGTTCTTGCCGGGGCCGCCAGTCATGGCGCTGTGGCTTGGTGCCACCCTGTCGCCAATGCTCTTGAGGCGCGGGCCGTCGTGACCGAGGCTGTTCAACTTCGCGCCCAGGCTGGACGTGCCATTGACTGGCACGAGCCTGAACTGGCGCAGCGACTGCATCACCGTGCCGATCTGCTGGATGCGCGTCTGGTCGACCCGCTCTGGCGCGCCTTTGCCGCCCGGGCGCTGCAGATCGCGGCGTGACGCCCGAGAGACAGAGGAGGGATGGGATGGGTTTGAGCCTTCGGGGGGCAGAGGAGTGCGCCACCCGGGGGTCTGACCTGTCCTCACCGAACGGAGTTATCCATGACCCAGACTGAACCCACTCTGGCCGCCCCGCTGCGGCCTTCCACCGTCGATTTCGGGGCGATCCTTGCCGCGCATGCCGAACGCACCGCCCGGATCCTCGCCCTTCGCCCGGGCAACAAGGACCGCCTGTTCGATGGTCTTTTGGCCGCCGGCATCACCCATGTCACCGTGACCTTCGACGGTTCCGGTGACAGCGGCCAGATCGAAAGCATCGAGGCGTGGTCCGGCAAGACCGCCGTTGAATTCCCCGCGACCGAGATCGACTACGCCGCTCTGACCTGGGACGACCCTGAGGTCGAAATACGGCAGCTCTCGCTGGAGGATGTCGTCGAGCAGCTCACCTACGACTTCCTCTCCGACACCCATGGCGGTTGGGAAAACAATGACGGCGCGTGGGGCGAGTTCTGCTTCGACGCGTCCGCACGTTGCATCCATCTCGAGTTCAACGAGCGCTTCACCTCGTCCGACCTCTACACGCACGATTTCTGAGGGGGCAGCGATGGCACATCCCTATCACCACGCCCAGTCCTCGGTGAAGAAATGGGGCGGCACGGTCGATGATTTCATCGCGGTGCATACATGGTTCGACCAAAGCAAGGAGATCACCGCCGATTTTCGGCACCGGGCCCTGCGGCACCATGCCTTATCCTGACTCTATGGAAGCGTCTTATTCCTGTGCATGGCGCGGGTTATGCGGAACTTTGGGATTGAGAGATGAGCCAGCCCCGGCCCGCTCTCCATCAAAAGGGCCGTAGGGACGGGGCTGGCGGCGTTTCGGTTTGAGCGCGACTGGAGTCGCGGGCGTCGTTTGCTGGACGCGAACGCCTTTGGAGGATGGATGGTGCAGCTGTATTTCACCGACGGATCGGCGCTGCGCGCGCCAGTTTCGGTCGAAGGCGTTCCGGTCGATCTTTCCGTGTCCCTCACCGAGGCCGCTGGCAGGATCGGCCTGATGGATGGCATGCCGTTCTTTCTGGATCGGAACGGAAGCTACTTGCATGAAGTGAACCGGTTCTTTCGCGCCTGTCAGACCATGGGGGTTCGTTCGCGGCACAGTTTGCGCGCTTACGCCCATGACATCTTCGTCTGGATGCGCTTTCTGGAAGAACGGCGTGGTGGCAAGCAGCTTTGGCGTGCCGATTACAACGATGTCATCGCGTTTCACCATGCACGGCGTTTGTCGGATGCACCGTTCCGGATTTCGGCATCCAGCTGGAACAGGGCGATCGCGGCGCTCGACAAATTGTATCGGTGGGCGCTCGAAGAGGGCCTGATCGCATCCTCCCCGTTTCGTTACGACCTGTCCTTTCGTCATGGGCAAGGGCGTGGAGCGCCCAAGGTCGTCGAGGGTAACAGGGCGCGGGAACGTGCCGCACGCCCGCATGACATGCAATTCGTCGATATCGGCCGCTACCTCGCGTTCCGGGATATCGGCCTGAGAGGAAGATTGCCGGACGGGTCCGAGGACCCAGCCTGGCGCGGCCGCAATGGCGAGCGGAATGCCGTCTTCGCGGAACTGCTCGTAACAACGGGGATGCGCCTCGGTGAGGCTGGCAGCCTGATCATCGACGAACTGCCTCGGTTGACGTCGGACAGCCCGCGGATACTTCTTTTCGATCTTCCGAGCGCGATCACCAAGGGCGAACGCCCGCGCCGCATCCGGTTGCCGCGCCGTGTGCTCAAGCTGATCGGGGATTATTGCGATATCGAGCGCCACGTTGCCGCCGCCAAGGCGTCGCCTCCTCCGGTCGTCCCCCTCGTATTGTCACCCGATGGCCGCAGCGCCATCGATGGCAGTGGCCGGCGCATCGCGCTGACCAAGCTCCGGCCACAAGACCGCCAACGGCTGCTGCGATCGCCTGATGGGATGCCTGAACACGCATCGCTTTGGCTCACTGAGCGTGGTCAACCCGTGTCGTCCGGAACCTGGGAGGTTGCTTTTCGCAGGGCAAGCCAGCGATGCCAGGCCTTCGGTCTCGATATTACTGTCACGCCGCACATGTTGAGGCACACCTTTGCGGTCAACATGTTGTCGATGCTGATACGCGAACAGGTGGGCAGGATCTTCAACCCGACCGATGCGCATGGTGCTGCCTATCGCCAGATGCTTGGCGATCCGCTCCGCCATCTCCAACACCTCCTCGGCCACGCGAACATCACCAGCACCTACATCTATCTCGACAGCCTTGCCGAGGCGCAGGAACTCGTCGATGCGGCGGCGGATCGCTGGACCGACGAACTCATGGCGGACGAACAATGACCGGCAGAGCCCGCGTCTCACAGCCCCGCCCGGGACGGAGGGCAAGCTTTCCCGAACACCTTCCAGATCCCGGCCCCGCTGCGGCCATTGCCATCGCCGCGGGCCGTTTCGAGATTACCCTGGCCGGACGGACCGCGACGATGGACCTAACGCGTTTGCCGGGTCGTGCTTCGCTTGCGCGTTCCTTCACGCAAGCACTCTGGCAGGCGTGTCAGGTCGGTGGCCCGGCGGGCACTGTCCGCACCGCCATGTCGCTGGCAGAGGCTGTCCATCGGTTCTGGCGCTATCTCGATGCGACAGGCTCATCCGTGCATGCGCTTGCCGATATGGATGTCACCACCATCGAAGGCTTCGACGCCTGGATGGATGAGCGCGGGCAGCATCCCAACCATCGCCGCCACCAGATGGGAGATGTAGTGATGCTGCTGCGATTGGCGGATGCGGGAGAACGGGGCCGCCTTTCCGAGGCCGCTTCCCGCCGGTTGCTCTATGTCAGCACGCGCCCAGGTGTTCCACCGCGCCCGCGTGATGCCTACAGCGACAGTGTCCGGGCGGCCTTGAAGGCGGCCGCGCGTACCGACGTCGCGGCGATCGTCGAGCGATTCCGGTCGGCGCTTGCGCAGGAGTGCAAGACACGCATCGACCGGTTGGAGATGGACGCCTTCGCGGAGATCGACCGTGTCGGTTTCATTACCGTCAAGAACGACCTTTTTCGTCAACTCTACGGGGCACGGAACTATGCGGGGATTTCGAATGAGGGGCTGAGCGACAGGATGCATGGCACGCGGCATCTGCTCCTCGGCGATCTGATTGCTCTGTTCGTTCTGCTGTCGCTGGAGACCGGTCTCGAGATCGAGGCGATCAAGACCCTGCGCGCTGATTGCCTCAAGAACCCCTCCAGCGGCTATGTCGAGATCGATTATTGCAAGCGCCGCGCACGTCATGCCGAGTGGAAGCGGCTCCGGGTTCGGGATGGCGGCTCAGGTACCCCGGGCGGCCTGCTGCGCCTGGCAATTCAGTGGACCGCGACCGCGCGCGGTCATCTCAAGAGCGAGCAGCTTTTCACGTATTACTGCCGCGGCCGCCTGACCGATGTCGTTCTGCCGATGCAATCCGCTAGAAAGGTCTGGGTCAAACATCACGGGTTGCAGGATGATGACGGGAAGCCGTTGAAGCTCTGCCTCTCGCGTTTGCGCAAGACCCACAAGTCTGCGTGGTATCGCAAGACCGGCGGTCAGCTGCGCCGGTTTGCGGTTGGACATACCGTCGAGGTTGCCGCGAACCACTATGGGGACATTCCCGCCTTGCGGCCGATCCACGAAGCTACCATCGCCGAGGCGCTGATGGACGCTGTCGAAGATGCCTTGCAACCTACCGTGCTGACCCCGGAGGCCGAGGCCAAAGTCTTGGCAGCTCCGTCTTCGGCACAGCCCGGTTTTCCGGAGGGCTTGGCGACCGATGTTCCGGCAATGCTGGCAGGCGAACAGGATGTATGGCTGGCAAGCTGTTCCGGCTTCTACAGCAGCCCTTTCGCCACGTCGGGAGAGGCCTGCCCGGTGCCGTTCTGGGGCTGCCTCGAATGCCGCAACGGCGTCATCACCACCCGCAAGCTTCCCGCGCTGATGGCGTTTCTGGATTTCGTCGTGGACCAGCGCAAGGTTTTGTCCGAAGCAGATTGGCAGGCGAAGTTCGGGAGGGCCCACCACAGGATCGTCGCGCAGATATTGCCGCAGTTCTCTGAGCCCGATCTCGCCGCCGCGCGTGCCCTCGCAGCCAGTCAATCGGCACAGATCTACCTTCCCCCGGAGGCGGGTCTCGCATGAGAGCAAATCCAGACTTCGCGACCGCAAGGCCATCGCTGCCATCGGCAATCCATCCCGACGACACCGACATCCTCGCAGGCAGACCGCTCAGACCGGGATCGGAGCGGTCGATGCTGTCCCGCTTCGGCGACGATGTCTGGGATCTCAGTCCGGCGATGTTTCGCGCCAACGCGCGTCCGGCCGCGTTTCGTGTGGATTTCGGGGCCATTGCAGACCCCGCGCTTCGACGGCTCGCCAAGGAGTATATGCTTGCCCGCCTTCAGGCGCCGCTGCGCAGCTACCGGGGCCCGTGCGGCCCCTCGACCGCCAAGGGCACATTGCTGTTCCTGCGCCATTTCGGAGAGTTCCTGCACGATCGTATCGGTTCCGTCGAACTGGCGCGCGTCGACCAGCAAGTGCTGGACGCGTATCTGGCGCATCTGGGGGCAGACGGCGCACGTTCATCGCAACAGATCCGCCTCTATGTCGATGTCCCCATCGACCTCCATCATTTCGGGCCATGGGTGACCGGGGGCGGCATTCCCTTCCTGCCTTGGGGTGGGCGCACAGCAAGCAATGTCAGCGGTCGGAGCCGGACGAGCTCGGAGAACACCACGCCGCGCATCCCCGAACCGGTCATCGGCGCGTTGCTCCACTGGTCGATGCGATACGTCGATGTCTTCGCCCCGGATATCATCGCGGCGCACGAAGAACTGGATCGCCTTGAAGCCCGTGCTGCCCAGATCATTGCCGAGGATGCGCGCCAGACCCGCCACGAACGGTTTCGCTACCGTCTTCGTACCTGGCTCGAGGTCCGACGGGTGGAAGGGCGGGGCGTGCCAATCTGGGAGCGCCGTCCAAACACCACCCGCGGTGTCCCCGATGTTAAGGAAGGCAACGCGTATAATTTCAGGCTGATGTGCCTTCAGATCGGCTGTCCTCAAACGGGGAACCTCAGTAGTTCCACCGCGACCGTGAGGATGCTGGACCAGATGGCGGGTGAGATGGGAACCGAGGTTGGCGGCATGGATACCCCGATCAGCCTCGATCCCGATACCTGCCTGCCCTGGCGGGAGCGTTTCGACACGGACAGCCTGCCGCATGAAGAACGAATGCTGCAGGCGGCCTGCTACATCGTCTGCGCCTATCTGACCGGAATGCGCGACAGCGAGTTGCAGGACATGGAACCGGGCTGCGTTTCGGTTGAACGCAGTGCCGACAACCTGATAGAGCGCTATCGTGTGCGGAGCACCGTCTACAAGCATCGCGAGGCGGCGGGTGTTTCCGCCGACTGGATCACCATCGCGCCGGTCGCCCGTGCCGTCGAGGCCATGGAAGCCCTGTCGCGTGGAGCGCGCGGCGACCGTGATCTTCGATCCCTCTGGGTCTCGCTGAAGCCATGGGACTGGACCGCGGACTACCTGGCAGCGCAGGCGTCGCCGATCATCGAGATGTTTCGAGACGGTCTGGATGCAAAGGTCGCAAACCCGCCCGCAATTCCACATGTAGATGGGCGCGCATGGCATCTCAGCACCCGGCAGTTCCGGCGCACCATCGCATGGTACATCGCGAACCGCCCCTTCGGCGTGATCGCTGGCAAGATCCAGTACAAGCACGCCTCCGTGGCGATGTTCGAGGGCTATGCCGGCGCGCCGCATGGCGATTTTCGCCGGGCAGTCGAGCAGGAACGGGCGCTTGGTCAATTGGACGATGTCGTCGCCTATTATGAGGCCTACCTGCAGGGTGACGAGCCCGGCGGACCGGCATCGTCCCGCCTCAAGCAGGAGTTCGACCACGTTCGGGACACCCTCGGTGATCTGCCCGGGCGCATCCTCGATCAGAAGCGCCTGAGAACGATGCTGGCGCATCTTGGAAAGACGCTGCATGTCGGATTTCTGAACGATTGCTTCTTTGAGCCCGCCAGCGCCCTCTGCCTGCGGCCCGACGACAAGCCGGTGGCCCCGGTGATTTCGCGCTGCAGCCCGGACCGCTGCCCCAATTCCTGTCTGACCACGCGTCATGTTGCGCCCTGGCAGGCTTCGATCGAAGAGGGTGAGCGCCTCCTGCAGGGCAACACCCTGTCAGCGGTTCAGAAGGTCGCAATCACACAGGACAATGATCGAAAGCGCCGGCTGATCGCTCATCTGGAGGACCCAAAGGTATGACACGGCCCGTCAGTCAGAAGACCGAAGTCGCCTTGCGCGCCGCCATGATGCGACTGCTCGAAGGAACCTCCGTCCATACCGACGGGCGCCTCACCGTCGCCAATCTCGCGCGCGAGGCCGGTGTCAGCCGGGCAACGGCCAACCGGGCTACCGCCGTTCTTGCGGAGTTTCGTGCGGCGGAGGCGCGGTTCCGGTCGGGATCTGTCGCGGGCTTGAAGGAGCGTATCCGCGAACTTGAAGCCGAGCTGCGGGCCGCACGCGGTGGCGAGATGGCCGAGCTGCGCGCGACCGTCAAAACCCTGGCGCAACAAATCCAGATCCTCGCGCTGCAGGGTGAAGAACAACGCCGCCTGATCGCGGTTCTTGAAGAGCAGATCGTGCGGGCTGACCCGAAAGTCCTGCCGTTCAGGCCGCCGTCCCAGGGCGGCACCTGAGGTCACGATCAGAAAGAGAAAGAGGTGAGCTGGGTGGGGGTGAAACAGGGATAAGAAGAGAGGGAGCCCCCATGAACTGTCTCACCCATGCCACTCGGGAAAACCCCAATGATGGCAAGAAGTTTTCAAAAAGAGACAACTTGACTGTCCAGATAACATGCGGAGGGCATATTCATGGCCGAGACGATCTTCGGCCAGACCCTCACGCTCTCGACCGGGCGCATCATCCCGACCCGATGGGTTGGCGAACAACATGTGAAAGAGGATCTCGGCTTCATCCCGAGCTTTGCCGATTGGGTGAAGGCCATCCGGCCCGAACCCTGGATGGGCCGGTCCGAGCGGATCGAGGCGCAGGTCGATCCGCATCACGCCTCGCCCGTGGTCGAGGTCAGCTGACATGACTGATCCCGCATACTTGCGCCTCGGTCTGCCGCCGACGGCGTCGCCCCAGACAGTTCTGCGCGCGGCGGTCCGGGCGCTGCACCCCGACACGCGCGCCGTTTGCGGCCTCCGGACCGCGCGCAAGCGTTTCTACCGGCAGATGCTCTGCGCGCATGCCGCACGACAGGCAGCGGGCGACAGTCTCACCGGCTGATCGTCCCCAACCACCCCTTCATTCGAACACAACGCCCGGCCGCCCGGCCGGGTTTTCCCCATTCAGGAGGTCCCCATGGCGGATTACTTCACCCATTTCTCATGCCTGATCGACGTCGGCAGCCCCGAAAAGGCCGCCCGCGCACTCGAGCTGTTTCATGACCTGCGCGCTGCGGATCAGCACGCAGACGAGCCTGAGGTCTCGGGCTTCACTCTTGCGTGCCAGGACGCGCCCGAGGGCAGCACCCTCTGGATCCATGAGGACGAGCACGGCGATGTCGAGGCGGTCATCCGCTTCGTGCTGCGCCTTGCGGAAGAGCTCGATCTCACCGGCCTCTGGGGGTTCCAATATTCCCTGACCTGCTCCCGGCCGCGCCTCGACGCTTTCGGCGGTGGCGCGCATGTCATCGATCTTGGTGCCCGCAAGTCCATCGGCGCGACCAGCACGCAAGAATGGCTGGCCGCCGCGCTGAACGGGGAGGACGTCGATGCCTGAGGTCATCTGCACCACCGTCTACCAGTTCCCCGAGCTTTCAGATGCAGCCAAGGAAAAGGCGCGCAGCTGGTATCGCGAGCTTGGGCCTCACGACGATTGGTGGGACACGGTCTACGAAGATTTCGAACGTATCTGCGATATTCTCGGCGTCCGGCTCAAAACCACGCCTGTGCGGCTGATGGGCGGCGAGACGCGGGCCAAACCCTGCATCTGGTTTTCAGGTTTCTGGAGCCAGGGTGACGGAGCGTCGTTCGAAGGGTACTTTGGTCACGCGAAGGGCGTCGCTGCGCGCATCCGGGACTACGCCCCGACCGACGCGACGCTACATGGCATCGCCGACCGGCTGCAGGCCATCCAGCGGCGTAACTTCTACCAGCTCGCTGCCGAGGTCAGCCACCGCGGTCGCTACTACCACGAATACACGATGTCGGTGGACGTCACCCGCGACAGCCCGACATGGCAGCCGCCCACCGAGGACGCAGAAGAGACCGTGACCGAGGCGCTGCGCGACCTTGCCCGCTGGCTCTACCGTCAGCTTCAGAGCGAATACGACCACCTTACCTCGGACGAGTCCGTTGAGGACGGCATCATTGCCAATGAATACACCTTCACCGCAGGGGGGCGGCGGTTCGGATGACACATGGGAGGGCTCAACCCATCTCTTGCAGAATATCCAGAATGTATGTATATTCTGCACAAATGGAGACCCCGATCATGCATGATCTTCCCGAGTTCAAGGCGGCCGACCTGACGCGGCACACAAGTGACCTGTTCGATGCGGCTATCCGGTCGCCGATCGCGATCACGAAGCACCGCAAGCCGAAATTCGTGCTGATGAGCATGGATCAGTATCAGCAACTCACCCGAGGGGCCACGCAGCAGGCTCACATGCTCGAAGAGATGCCCGAGGATCTCAAGACGCTGATGATAGAAGGGCTCGAGCGGGACTTGACGCAGGCGGATGACTAAGCCTGCGGCTGGAGAGGTTTTCCGCTATCCGTTCCTGTGGAAACGCGAGCAGATGGCGGGCGAGACCGAGGGCCGCAAGACACGGCCTGTCTGTATCGCCGTCACTGTCGCCAAGTCCGATAGCGAGACCGTGGTGTTCATCCTGCCGATCACGACGCAACCGCCCTTGCCCTCGCGCAAGTGCATCGAGGTGCCACAGATCGAGTCGCAGCGTGTGGGGTTGGAGACCCATGTCCGCAAATGGGTCATGCTGGACGAGATCAACACCGATATTCTGGAGCGGTCCTATGTCTGGGAGGACCGCACGCCCATCGGCACGTTCAGTTCCGTCTTCACATCCAAAATCCAGTCCAGCCTGATCGCGCTTGCCAGGTCGGGCGGGGCATCGATTGTTGATCGGCTGAAGTAGTCTCAATCACCGCAGGGGCTACCCAGCTTCATTTGTTCCCGTCGATCCACTTCGACATCAGCCCCTTGTCGCGGAAACATTCGTCCGGCACGGCGCGGCGCTTGATCCGGGCGAGGCGTTCGGCGAAGGCGACCTGCTTCGATGTTGGGCGGCTGTCCTGCGCACCCGGGTTCATCTTGGCTTGTGCGTCGATCCAGGCGCTCAAGGAGCGCCGATCTTGCTGAACCTTCCACGGCAGAAGCGTCTGGTTGTGCAGGGCCAGAGCGCGCGCATAGGCGATCTGCTTTGGCGTCGCGGGCAGGGCGTTAGCGGTGCTTTCCATCGGGGATCTCCCTTCATAGCGTGGCTTTCAAAATAGAACATAACAGGAACAAAAGCAAGCCGCCTCCGGAAATCATGGGGTTTGAGAGGAAGAGGAGGGCCGGGGAAGGTCAGGCCTGAGGGTGCCCGAAAGAGGGTGTCCGGGCCTGATCCTGTCCCTCATTCCGGAGTTTTCCGATGACCCATCTCGCCCCTTTTGCGACCGAGCGCGCGCTTGCGCCTGTTGTCCCCATCCCGTCCCTCGATACGTCGGCTGCGATCTTGAGCGTGGCCGAAGCGCTGCAGACTGATCTGGCGCAAGGTTTCCAGATCGACGCGCTGCGCCTGCGCCTTGAGATGGAGCGCGCCTTTGGCGGCTCCGATGCGGAGGGCGCATGGGATTGGAAACTGGCCTATGAGGCGGGCGAGGCAGCGCTGGTCCTGTTTCTGCGGAAATTCGGCCGTGCGCTTCTTGCCCGGGCCGACTCGCCTACGGCGCTGCTGCCGATCCTCGCCAAGGTATCGTGCCTTTTGCCGACCCATACGCGGCGCTCGGAGGAGATGGAGCGCTTCCAGCAATTCTCGACGCCGCTGCCCATGGGGCTGGCGGCACTGGCTGCCGCACAGATCACTGCGCACGATCTGGTCCTTGAGCCATCGGCGGGGACGGGCCTTCTGGCGATCCTCGCGGAAATCGCGGGCGGCAGCCTCGCGCTGAACGAGCTTGCCGACACCCGCGCCGATCTTCTGCGCCGCCTGTTTCCGGGTCGACCTGTCACGGGCTTTGACGCGGCGCAAATCGACGATCATCTCGACGCGGGGCTGCGCCCGAGCGTCATCCTGATGAACCCGCCGTTCTCGGTCGTGGCCAATGTCGATACCCGCACCACCGAGGCGACAGCCCGGCATCTGCGCTCGGCGCTTGCGCGCCTGGCCCCCGGCGGACGCCTTGTGGCCATCACAGGTGCCGGTTTCGCGCCCGATGCGCCCGCCTGGGCTGAGACCTTCGGTCGCCTGACCCAGACCGCGCATCTGGTCTTTACGGGTGCTGTGTCGGGTGCGGCCTTCGCCAAGCACGGCACCAGCTTCGAGACGCGGATTTCGGTCTTCGACAAATGTCGCGGTGGCGAGCCGGGCGGCATCACCGCCGATCTGGCGCGCCCGATTTCGTCCGATGTGGCCAGCCTGCTGTCGATGATCACTGCCCATGTCCCCCCGCGCCTCGCGCTGGACGCCCGAAGCCCTAGCGCGCACGTCCCCCCTTCCCCCTTCCCGGGAAATCTTGCCCGCACCACGCGCACGGCCCTCAGAACAGCCCGCGCAACAGAAGCAACGACCCCCACCAACACCGCCCCGCAGATCGAGGCCGCAGACCTCGCCTATACCCTGCGGGATGTGACCGAGGACGGGGCCAGCACGCGCTTGTCGGATGCCATTTACGAGACCTTCCGGCTGCAAGCGATCAACATCCCCGGGGCGGAACCGCACCCGACCAAGCTTGTGCAATCTGCGGCCATGGCTTCGGTCGCGCCCCCGAAACCCAGCTACCGGCCCAAGCTTCCAGCCGCCATCCTGCGCGATGGCCTTCTGTCCGACGCGCAGCTTGAGACTGTGATCTACGCGGGCGAGGCGCATGGCGCGTATCTCGCGGGGTCTTGGACCGTCGATGAGACCGGCGACATGGTCTCGGCCGCGCCGGACGATGCCGCTGACGCCGTCCGTTTCCGCCGCGGCTTCTTCCTTGGCGACGGCACCGGGGCGGGCAAGGGCCGCCAGTCGGCCGGGATTGTGCTCGACAACTGGGCTCAGGGTCGGCGCAAGGCGCTCTGGATCTCGAAGAGCGACAAGCTGCTGGAAGATGCGCAGCGCGACTGGTCCGCACTCGGGCAGGAACGCTTGCTGGTGACGCCGCTGTCGCGCTTTGCGCAAGGCAAGGATATCCCGCTGACCGAGGGCATCCTGTTCACCACCTATGCAACGCTGCGCTCAGAGGAGCGCGGGGCCAGGAAATCCCGCGTCGACCAGATCGTCGACTGGCTGGGGGCGGATTTCGACGGAGTGATCCTGTTTGACGAAAGCCATGCCATGGCCAATGCTGCAGGATCGAAAGGCGAGCGCGGCGATGTCACGGCCTCGCAGCAGGGCAGGGCGGGCCTGCGCCTGCAGCATAAGCTGCCCAATGCCCGCGTGGTCTACGTCTCGGCCACGGGGGCCACTTCGGTTCATAACCTCGCCTATGCGCAGCGCCTCGGTCTTTGGGGCGGCGAGGATTTCCCGTTCGCGACGCGCGCGGAATTCGTCGAGGCCATCGAGGCGGGCGGTGTCGCGGCAATGGAGGTCCTCGCCCGCGACCTGCGGTCCCTTGGCCTCTATACTGCCCGGTCGCTTTCCTACGACGGCGTCGAATACGAGATGCTGGTTCATGCGCTGACGCCTGAGCAGCGCGGCATCTACGATGCCTATGCCGGGGCCTTCGCCATCATCCACAACAACCTCGCCGCCGCGATGGAGGCGGCGAACATCACTGGAGATTCTGGCACGCTGAACCGTCAGGCCAAGTCCGCTGCGCGCTCGGCCTTCGAATCCGCCAAGCAGCGCTTCTTCGGCCATCTGCTGACCTCGATGAAAACCCCAACCCTGATCGCTGCCATCGACGCCGATCTCGCCGCGGGCCACGCGGCCGTAATCCAGATCGTCTCGACAGGTGAGGCGCTGATGGAGCGCCGCCTGTCGGAGATCCCCACGGACGAGTGGAACGATGTGCGGGTGGATATCACGCCAAGAGAGGCTTGCCTGGACTACCTCGCCCATTCCTTCCCGGTGCAGCTCTATGAGCCCTTCACCGATAGCGAAGGCAACCTCTCCTCGCGCCCGGTCACGCGCGATGGCCAGCCGGTCGAATGCCGCGAGGCCGCCCGGAGGCGCGATGCGCTGATCGAGCATCTGGCAAGCCTGCCGCCTGTGCCTGGAGCGCTCGACCAGATCGTCCAGCGCTTCGGCACGGATCTGGTGGCGGAAGTGACGGGCCGCTCGCGCCGCATCGTGCGCAAAGGCGAGGGCTCTGCCGCCCGCTTGGTCGTGGAAAGCCGGGCGGGCTCTGCCAACCTCGCGGAAACCGCCGCCTTCATGGATGACCAGAAGCGCATCCTGATCTTCTCGGACGCGGGCGGCACGGGGCGCAGCTATCACGCCGATCTCGGGGCGAAGAACCAGCGCCTGCGGGTCCACTACCTCCTGGAACCGGGCTGGAAGGCCGATGCGGCCATTCAGGGACTGGGCCGCACCAACCGCACCAACCAGGCGCAACCACCGCTGTTCCGGCCCGTTGCTACCGATGTGAAAGCAGAGAAACGCTTCCTCAGCACCATCGCGCGTCGCCTCGACACGCTCGGGGCGATCACGCGCGGCCAGCGTCAAACCGGCGGGCAGGGGCTGTTCCGGCCCGAGGACAATCTGGAGTCTCCCTATGCCCGCGACGCTCTGCGCCAGCTTTACCGCCGCATCTATCGCGGCGATGTCGCGGGGTGCTCACTTGGCGCTTTTGAGGATGCCACAGGTCTCAGCCTGACCGATGACAATGGGCTGAAGGATGATCTGCCCCCGATCACGACCTTCCTCAATCGCCTGCTGGCGCTGACGATCGACATGCAGGCCGTGCTGTTCTCGGTCTTCGAGGAACTCCTCGACCAGCGAATCGAGGGCGCTATCGCTGCCGGGGTCTACGACCTCGGGCTCGAGACGCTGCGCGCCGAAAGCTTTCAGGTGACGGATGCGCGTGTGATCTACACCCATCCCGGCTCCGGCGCAGAAACCCAGCTCCTGACCATCGCGCAAAAGCAGCGCAACACGCCGACCGCGCTCGCTGATGCGCTCGACTGGCTGGACGATCCGAAGGCGCGTTTGCTAGTTAACAGCCGCTCAAACAGGGCTGCCGTGCAGGTGCCCGCGACCAGCCTGATGCTAGACGACG
Source organism: Ruegeria sp. YTSC002 (assembly GCF_059609845.1). NCBI lineage: Bacteria > Pseudomonadati > Pseudomonadota > Alphaproteobacteria > Rhodobacterales > Roseobacteraceae > Ruegeria > Ruegeria sp. YTSC002. Next base: position 45,221 of record NZ_JBXWML010000015.1, on the reverse strand, counting down.
GCACCATCGAACCGCGGCTGAGGCTGATCCGGCCAACGGAGGCCAGCACGGTTCCGGCCCGGATGATGGAGGACACCCATTGGCTCGAAGCCGACCGCGCAGTCTTCGCCGCCGCCTGGACCGCGGAACTGGCCGAGGTGCCGGAATTCTCGGAAACCACGCTGCATATCGTGGCGGGGCTGCTGCTGCCGATCTGGAAGCAGCTCCCCCAGGATGAAACCCGCGTCTACCGGCTGCAGACCGATGACGGTCAGCGCATCATCGGTCGCCGCGTTTCGCCGTCGTGGGTCGCGACCACACTTGCCGCCGATGCGCCGAAGCTCACGGCGGCGCAGGTCCATGCCCTTGTTCTGGAGGGCAAGACCGTGGTGCGCTTGGCCGAAGGGATGGAGCTGCACCGCTCGCGCGTCATGGGCGTCAACCGGATCGAGCTGTCGGGCTTTTTGGGTGCCGCCAAGGACCGGCTGAAGGCAGATGGGTTCTTCTCGGAGATCATCGCCTGGAAGCTGCGGCTCTTCTGCCCAGCAGACTCCAGCGGCATCACAGTGCTTGATCGTCTGCTTGCACGTTGTCCCGTGACAGGACTACATGCGCGTGGAGGGTGCTGAGCCATGTATTCCGAGACTGAAGATGTGATCCGCGCTCTGGCGGAGAACGCAGAGAGCGTGTGTCGCGCCTACCTTCCCGCCGGACGGCGGGAAGGGTCCTACTGGATCGTCGGCGATTTGCAGAACAACCCCGGCCGGTCGCTCTTCGTGCGGCTGACTGGACCCACATCAGGACCGGGAGCCCGTGGCAAATGGCAGGACGCGGCTGTCGGACTGCATGGCGATCTCCTCGACATCATCCGCGAGCGAACCGGGATCTCGCGCTTTCCCGATCTTCTGGCCGAGGCCCGAGCGCATCTTGGCCGTCCCCAGCCGGTCCTCCCGAATACGCCAGTGCCGAAGAAGGCCAAAGCCCCCGGTGGCACACGAGCCGCGGCGGCGCGATTGTTTGCGGCCTCGGTGCCGGTCGCAGGCACGCTTGCCGACACCTACCTCCGCGCCCGGGGCATCAGCCAAGGCGGCACGATGAGCGCGCTCCGCTTCCACCCAAACTGCTGGCATCGGGATGAAGGCCAGACCCGGAGCGTCCCTAGACCAGCGCTGATCGCGGCGGTCACCGATGGGGCAGGGGCCTTGCAGGGCGTGCATCGCACCTGGCTGGCGCCTGACGGACAGGGAAAGGCGGCCGTCGAGACGCAGCGACGGGCCATGGGTCACCTCCTCGGCAATGCCGTCAGGCTGACCCCGCATGACGACATCCTCGTCGTCGGGGAGGGCATCGAGACCATGCTGTCCCTCGTCGAAGCCGTGCCCGGCCTGCCCGTCTGGGCCGCGCTCTCGTCGGGACACCTCGGGGCCGTCCTGCTGCCGGAGGGGCTTCAGTGCCTCTACATCGCCATCGACCGCGATCCGGCGGGGCGCGCAGCGGCAGAGAGGTTGAGCGCCAGAGCCCTTGACGCCGGGATTGCCGTCCGGGTGCTGGAACCGCGGCTCGGAGATTTCAACGATGATCTCCGGGCGACCGGCAAAGAGGCGCTGCGCCAGCATCTGGCAGGGCAGATCGGGCTTGAGGATCGCCAACGCCTGTTGGGCTGAGCCACATCGCGCAGGGGGCGGTCAGGGGTTGAGGGGGTAGGCGTCCTGCAGTCCTGTCGCGGGTGTGGATCATCACCTTTGCCTCTTCCCGGGTAAATCTCATCCACCCGACACCCGAGCGGCCTTCAAGAGATGGGCAGGCGGCCGTCAAAGGGGACGCCTCATCAAGGGCGGCAGGCAAGCTATTTCCGCCGCGGGGGACGAGCCCCCGCTTTGCATCGCGAAACAAATAGCTTGCCTGCCGCCCTCCTCCACATGCGTTCCGGCCCCGAAAGGCGGGGTGAAGGGGCGTCCCCCATGACGGCTTTCGCAGCCCATGAAGGCCGCGCGGGTTGTCGCGCGGATGAGACAGGCCCGGAGGCAAGAAACTGATGACGATCCACACTCACGACGACGCGTATGAACCCGCCTACACCGCATCCCAGACCGCCCATGCGCTCGACGAGCTGCAGCTCTATGGCTACCGCCCCTTTGACGAGCCCGATCCGCGTCCGATGCCCGATGGGCAGCGCCTCGCCGTCGCCGTCGCCGACATCTTCGATGCCCTCGTCGCGACCCTGGAAGATACCCGCATGGAACCCGACCTCGAAGAGGTGCTCTGGGGCCAGGTCAACCTCTTCCACCGCGCCACGGCGAGGGTTGAGCGGTCGCTCGATGAGAACGAACAGGCGCAGCGCCGCCTGCAGCGCGAGCAGGACGGCTCCGAGGTGAAGGCGAACGAGCTTGAGCGCCTGACGGCCGAAGGCCTGACCCTGATCGAACGGCGCAACTGCATGGACATGATGCGCGATCACGCCGCCACCGAGTTCGTCCATCACACAGGTTCGACCTGGCGGCCTCGCACCGGCTCGATGGTGAACCGCCAGCACATGACAGCAGCGCTCATCGACAGCCGCGACTTCCTTGCCGCCAAGCGCCGCGCAGAAACCGAGGTGATGTTGCCCGCAGGCCCCAAGGTCGCCCTCACCGGCGGGACCGACTTCAACGATCACCGCCTGATCTGGGGCAAGCTCGATCAGGTCCGGACCAAGTATCCCGACATGGTCCTTCTGCACGGGGGAAGCCCGAAGGGCGCGGAGCTCATCGCCGCCAAATGGGCCGAGGCCCGGGGCGTGACGCAGGTGGCCTTCAAGCCCGATTGGACCAAGCATGCCAAAGCCGCTCCCTTCAAGCGCAACGACGCGATGCTGGATGTGCTCCCCGTGGGTGTTCTCGTCTTTCCGGGCACCGGCATCCAGGAGAACCTTGCTGACAAGGCCAAAAAGCTCGGCATCCCGGTCATGAAGTTCGAGAAGGGGGCATGAGCCCCCTTTTCCTCTCGCGGGGAAATCGAGGTGGCAGGGTATGCGTCCACTTGATATTATGGAAGAAAGCCTGCTGGATCACGATATGTCTCACTCTGTCGCTCAACTTGAGGTGTTCCCGACCGACCTGCAGATGCGGCGGATCGATCCAGCCTGCAACATGAGGCGGTTTTACCGCATGAGCATTCAACCCGATCTCTTTGGGGGCGCCAGCCTGGTGCGCGAATGGGGCCGCATTGGCGCGCGCGGGCAGATGATGATTGAGCAGCATCCAGATGAAGGGCGCGCCGTAACCGCGCTGATGAAACTTGCGGCGATAAAGAAGCGGCGGGGTTATGCATGATGCGCGGCCGCGGTTCGAAAAGCGGGCAGACACAGGAAAACGAGGGGGAGATGGCACTCGACATCGATAAGATTGATGATGCGGCTCTCGCGATCCTTAGCCTGACGCTGCATTACGGCGATCAGGTCTGGAAGGGAGTCGATTGGGCCATCACCAACCGGCTTTTCGAGAAAGGCCTGATTTTTGATCCCAAAAACAAGGCGAAATCGCTGAGCCTGACCCCAGAAGGGGTCGCGCATGCGCGGGAAATTCTCGCGCGGGAGTTCAGCAAGGCCGAGTGACGGGCGGCTTTGCGGGACCTTACAGTCGTTCGCTGCATCTGCGCGCAATTTGCTCGCATCTGCAGCATCAGCAACGCGCAGGGCGGAAACCGGTCGTTCGCTGCGGGTGCAAAGTGAACTCACGCAAGTAGAGAAAGCGGCCATTCTAGCCTTTGAGGCGCGAAAAATAGGCTCAATTGCCTGTTTCAGATTTAAAAGCTCAGAATGAAGCGAGATCAACAAATGACCGCCTGAACAAGCCACTTCATGAGGCAAATATATCCGCGATACGCTAGGTAGAGTCCTCAAAATACTCCAGGCTCTCTTCGAGGAAAGTCTCTTTAACGCTCAATGTCCGAGAAGCTAGTCGTTGTTCTTTCGAGTACCGGAATAGAGTTTCAAGTGTCCGACGGTTCTCCCGTATACCATATGGATAGAAATTTCGTCCCATCAGCGCGCGGGTGTTTTCAAGCTCCTGACTGTACCAGGGCAACATATCCGTGGCCCAGGTCAGGCGATCCTTGGTCTTGTAGGCTTCAATCTTGGCTCGGGAATAGGCGTTGAAAGCCGCCCGGGGAAGCCAAGGATATTCCGAGGCCGTGTCGCGACGGATCGCAAGCACGTGCATGATCGGAAACACACCGGTGCGAAGGAAATAGTCTTGTTCGACGCTGCGAAAGTCCGGGAAAAGCCGCGAGATGCGCGGATCACCCTGCACATAGGCCGCTGGGGTTGCCGCGTGAAACAAGGCGTCCACCTCTCCGGCGAGCAGGAGTTCGGATTCGTCCAGCCCCGGCGTTCCCTGGGAAATGGGTATCCCTTCCGGCGCTTGTTGCTCCTGCTCTGAAATCTTGCCTGCTTCGCCTGCGGAACTGTCCTTGTTGGCGACTACCCACTCGATCTCCTCCGGGCGCAGGCCATATTCTTCCTGAAATATGCCTCTGATCCACGTAAGCGAAGTCGAGGAATACCCCGGCGTGCCAACCCGCCTGCCACGCAAATCTTGCGGTGTGGCAATGCCCGCATCTGTCCTGACAAAAACGCTCTTGTGCCGGAACTGGCGCAGCAGGAAGACAGGCAACAGGGCATAGGCGCGAAACCCTTCGTTTGCATGCGCCAGCATGAACGGATGCAGTCCCAATTCCGTAATTTCGTTCGTCCCCTTGCCGCTGAAGGCAGCGGTGTTCATATCGCCTATGGCATCTTCGACAAAGGTCGCGTTGGTCCCCTCGATCGAAACGCGCCCGTCAAACAACGCCTGAGTCCGGTCAAGCCTGTAGCTGGAAACTGTTATCGGTAATCCGTTGCCCTGGGCATGGGCGGCACGTTCTCCAAGGATTGCAGGAGTGGCCAAAGTCAGCAATCCGGCTTTCAGAAAAGTGCGTCGATCAGGCATTGGGCTCTCCTTTTAGCATCATTATTGTTGTGTTCACTTGGGAAAAAGCAGAGTCGCTCCGAAGGTCGTCCCCCAGCCATCCGGCCCACCGGCCGGGCTTTGCGCCCAGTAGCGCGTCGTGAGGGAGAGACTGACCCTTTGGCGGCCAAGTTGAACAAGCTTGCTGATCTTGAAATTGATTGGAATGCTCCACTCTTCCGCGACCCACTCGTAGGTGCTTTCGGTATTCAGCGCATAGGTCCACGCATCCTGTGTCGTGAAATTCACGAACGGCTGCAGGAATGTCGTGCTTTGCTGAGCAGAGTTGCCCTCTAAGTCCCATATATGGTTGGCCAGCATCCCAACGGTCCATCCACCCGTTTGCTTGAGCGCGACACCTGTCACGCCCGCACCCCAAGCATTGCGGCCAAGCCCGTTACTAGCGGATAACGGGATCTGAAACACCGGACCGGCGCCCCAGACCACTCCGCCAGAAGTGGGAGCTTTCGGAGAGAAAAAGAAGCTTTGGGTGACGTCGCTGAAACCACTGTTGCTGGTCCCCGGTGTCAGGTTCCGTTGCCACACATACGGAATGATTGTTCGAGAGATGACATTCCAGTCCTCGTTGAGGCTGAATGGGATGACCGGCTTGGCCACGAATGCGGTTTGGGATCCCGTTCCCGATGGGCCGAGCCCTTGGTCATAGACGAGTTCCAGCGGCAACGAGATCAAGGACGCGATGGGGTTCGCAAGTTGCTTGGCAAGGTCGTCATCCGACTGGGCGTTTACGCTGGTGGTCGCCAGCATCAAGCCGGCACCAAGTAAACATGCTATCCTGCGTAAGTGCATGAGTTGTTTCTCTGATCTTTTTGAGAATTGCCGTGAACTTGGAAAGTGGCACTGGAACCCATCGGCTCCAGTGCTTGTCTGCCTTACATATCGCTACCGGCGAAGGGCAGCGGGTAGTTGCCGATCTGCTGTGGCGTGAACGGCAGCTTTTCGGTCTCGACCGGCGACGTATAGAGCTTGCGGGTTTCGGGACGTTCGTTCGAAATCCCCGTCAACGCCGGCCCTGGGGTTGCATCCGGACGGTTTGGATATTCCTGCATCCACATCTCGTGCCGCGCACGCTGTCGGTTGAACATCGATTTGACGTGGAACTGCTGAATCATCTCCCCGGTCCTTTCTCGCGGATCGGTATAGAGATCATAGAACTCGTTCTTCGAAAGACCGGGGGTCGCGTTTTTCCAGTCGCGCTTGAAGCGGCCTTTTACACCGGCGGCCAGGTTCGGACCCTGGTAGATCATCACATAGTCCCGGCGGCTGAAGCCGTCTCCGTTCAGGAACAGCGATGTCTGGTCGACACCATCAATCACCCGGTCGGTGGGGATCTGGTCAATTGCGCCACCGAGGCGGGCAAATGTGGTGAACAGGTCGCTGACATGCAGGATGTCGCCCACGATCTGGTCCGGTTCGATCACGCCCTTCCATTTCGCAATTGCCGGTACGCGCACGCCACCTTCGGTAAAGTCACCCTTGCCGCCCGTGTACAGGGTCTCGACCATACCCCGAGGACCATAGTGAATGAACGGCCCATTGTCGGCCATCACCATGACGAGTGTATTCTCGGCAATGCCCTTTTCCTCAAGATGCGCCACAAGATCGCCAACGAAGTCATCGACAGCGATCAGGCCTTCCGCAAGCATGTTCTTATTTGCCGTCGCTCTCTTCGCAACTCTGGGGTCGGGAAAAAACGCACCGAGAATGGGCTGGTAGGCGATAAAGAATGGTTCTCCGGCTTCGACGCTCTTGTCGATGAAGGCCAGTGTCCGGCGCTGGGATTCAGTTTCGATATCCCAGTAGTTTTCAATGTTTGGCGGCGGGCCCCATTCGAATGTTTCGCCGCCCTTGGTGCCTTCCAGTGTCCAGACCTGACCCAGCGGCTGCCAGGATTTATCCATGTCATATTTGTCTTCGCCGTAAAGCTCGGGATAAAGCCCGGTTATGACATTGCCAACCTCGGCTCCGGGGTTCCACATCGAAGGCACCTGGTTGTAGGGGGTAAAGAACGCCTCGTCGTAGCCTTGGTTGTGGGCATAGGAGAACTCTGTGTCGCCGAGGTGCCACTTGCCATAGAAGGCCGTCTTGTAGCCGACATTCGACAGCACTTCTGCGATGGTCACTTCCTCGGCATCCATGCCGGAATACTCGACCGGGAAGGAAACAGTGTGCATGCCACTTCGCACGGCATACCGGCCGGTCTGAAACGCCGCGCGCGTGGGCGTGCAGGCGGGTTCCGTGTACATGCGCATGAAGTTAATGCCTTCATCTGCCATCTGGTTCATGTGTGGCGTCTCGAACCCGCGCACCGCCTGAATTTCCGGAATGCCGACCTCGCCCACCGCAGTGTCATCCCACATGATGTGGATGATGTTGGGCTTGGTGCCGAATTTGGCCTCCAGCGCGTCCAGTTTCTCCTGAAGTGACGCGTCCTCGGCGGCCCAGCGTTCGCCGTGCTGTGCTTCGAGAACATAATGTTCGGCATCATGAATGATCTTGCCGCTTTCGGCATGCGCGCCGGTCAGCGACAGCATCGCAAGTGCCAACGCACTGCATGATGCCTTGCCTAATTTCTGTTTCATGTGTCTTCTCCAGATTGTGAAAATTAGTGTGGGCTCGAACTGGTGCAGTCGAACCCCCGGGGCCCTCCGACCCTGCGCGAAGCTTTCTCGAGCGCGGCGCGGATTTCGTCTGTGAGGCCTTTCAAACTCTCCAGCAAAAGCTCGCGTGCCTTCTGCAAATCCTCTTCCGAGGCACGATCACACTGCGACAGGCCGTGAAAATCCCGCACGAGCAACTCGTAATCGTCGCAAATCTCTGCAAAGATGGCGTCCGTCGCGCGCAACCTTTTGATCGAGTCGCGCGCTTTTGGCAGGCATTCTTCTGCCTGAGCGGGGTAGGCCGCTGGGTTTTCGTCATTAGAGCCCATCTCACCAATCCTCCTTGTGGTTGAAAGGTCGGAACAAGGGTTATACGGTGAAAGGTGACGTGAAACGCACCGGAGAAATTCTTCTAGGCGGTTGTTTTGGAATGTTTTTCTTAGCGCATGACTGAATGGGGGCACGGAATCGCTTCATGGCGCCGGAAAACGAAAAATCCATTCGAATTGCGCTGGAGGACATTCTGCAAAGTCCGCAGCTGTCCGGCTCTGCCCGGCTGCAGGGTTTTCTGACTTACGTGGTCGAACAAAGCCTGCTGGGCCACCCTGAAGAGATCGTCGGGAAGATCATCGCCCAGGACGTTTACGGGCGTCAGCCCGCCGATGGTAGCGACAATATCGTGCGGGTCGATGCCCGCCGATTGCGCCGCGCCTTGTCAGATTACTACGCCACGCAAGGCAGTGATGACGTAGTCGTGATCCACATCGATAGCGGCGGCTATGTTCCCAGGTTCGAGTTTCGTGAAGGAGACAAAGATACCCAGAAGCCGGACAAATCACGCCTCGCACAATTGCGAATTCCGATAGCTGCAATTGCGCTATTCGCTGCGACTCTGCTCGTATGGGCGATTGGACGTGGCATCGATTTTTCCCCGAGCCCGAACAGGGCGGACATCAACGCGCAGGAGCGCGTGGTGCAGGAACGCAAGGCGCTGGCAGAGAAGTCCATGGCGACGTTGCAGGCCTCCAACATGACAGCAAAAGCCAGTGAAATGCTGTTCCCGATCGCGGATGTCGAACTTCAAACCGCAGCACTCAAGTTGTTTGAAGAGGCCATTCGCATCGATCCTGCGTATGCAGGCGGGTATGCGGGAGCAGCTCACAGCTTGTCCACTCTGGCTATTTTGGCACCGGACCTCAAGCAACGTCAGGAAATGCTTCAGGCGGCGTCACTCATGTCCGGCACTGCCGTCGATCTTGACCCGACCAACGGCTGGGGCATTTCGTCCCAAGCCTGGCTGGCCTTTGCCAGTGGGGATTTTGAAAACGCAACAACGCTCGCTAACCGGGCCTATCTGCTCAGCGATTTAGATGGACGGGTTTTGAACTTCTATGCTCTCATTCTTTTGCTGACAGGGAGTTTTGAGGAAGCACAAAAGATTTCAGCGCCTGACGCGCCGCGCAGAGATGTAGGTTCACACCAAGCAAACCTGAATATACATGGGGTCGCCAGTTTTCACCTTGGCGAATACGAGACGGCTGTTTCTTCCTTCGATTCAGCGATTGCCTCAGGTGCTCCCGTCAGTGAGCTGACGCTGCTCTACAAGGCAGTATCATACCAGGCAAATGCACAGACTGCAAAGGCTCAGGAACTTCTCTCAAAGTTGTCGCGCACTTGGCCCATGTTTCAGCCAGAGCTCGCATTGAGCAGGTTCTATGCGAGCCACGAACACGTGGATACTGTACTCGTACAGTTAAGGGCGGCAGGTTGGCCAAAGGATAAGTAACTTTTCCAGAATTTGTGCCGCCCAGCCCCTTTTTGCGCTCCGGCAATTGTATCGGTGACGGAATCGGAGGTTCCCATTTTCGTCGAGTTCGGCACAGCCCATTCGCGAGGGTGACAAGCTTTCGAGCGACCGCTGTGATTATGACCTTGCTCGGTTATCCGACCGCGCAGTGGCGGTCAGCGAGGTCCGTCAGCGGCTGAAGTTCATAGCGGTGGATCTGCCGACGCTTGGCTAAAGCTAGACTTTACGGTCGCAGCGAACGGCAGGTTCGTCGGGCCGTGCCGCAGAAACTTGGAAAGGCGGTGAGTGTCCGGATTGGGCCGAACACGATGCTGCACCTGCGAAATAGGCTTCCATGCTGCGATGTGCGTGACTGTAATGGTGAAGGTTTCGACATGGGCAAGCCCCGTAAGCGGGGCCGGGCTGCTGAGGCTCCGCCCTGAATTCCGACCTTGCTGTCTTCCTGTGCCAATACGTCTTGGTCTGTCTCATCCTGAGCCATCCCAAAACGTTTGCCACATGGTCGCCTTCACGATCCGCTTTCAGCCCTGACGGGTCTGCATCCCTCTTGCAAGGTGGACGCTGCCGCCGGGCGAAGCCGAGGGGCTCTAGTCTTCGCCACCTGGCATAAGACTCCGAAGGGCTATGCGTCTGGCTTCTGGTCGAACAGAATAACGTGCGCGCCTTCTTCACTGTCAGGGTTGCCTACCAGCACGAACGGCATATCCGACCCGTACTTCTCGTAGAGACAGCGGTATTTCATCTCGCCGCTGAGCGGATCGCGCACTTGGTCATAGCGAAAGCTGTGCTGAACGCCGTCTTCGATCCAGGCCTTGACGCCATCGGGGGTCACCAGTGCAAGCGGCGCGCCGTCCAGCAAGATTGTCTCGCCAACGTTGAAAATCTCTTTCATCTCATGGGTCTCCTATCGGTCTTCTTTGGTAGCGTTACAAACCGTCGTCGCCTTTGCAACGATCTCTGCCCCGCGTGTTCCCTCTCTCGGTGTCATTGGCCCGGATCACAATCGTGTCCTGCTCCGGTCGCTTGCGAACATTTTAGGGCTGGAGGCGGTCTATCCCGCGTCCTCATAGGGCTCGTACCTCAGGTTCGCGCCGTCCGCCTGATCAAAGTCATCGGACCATCTGGTACGGCGCATGCCGCAGCTCCATTGGAATACGACGCCGACCTCGACGTCTTCACCGTTTACCGTCGTCCAAATGACTTCGACGGGGTATCCCGCATACTTCTTCATGCTCTTCTCCTGACCTCCATTGGTCGGAGCCGCAGTAATCAGGTGGCAGGTATCTGCCTGTCCCTATATATGCTTGGCCAACACAAAACGGAGTTTAGTAACTTGCTTTACAGGCCTCTACATATTGCGCTCTTTCTGGGCGCGGCTTCATCGGCTGTCGCTGCCGAGTGGGAGATCGGCTTGTCGCGAGGTCTGGAGACCTATGCTGCGACTGCAAACGACGGGACCTTGCTCTTAGTTTGCGATCCTGACCGTGTCTACAACCCAAACGAGAGCCATGCGTACTTTTTGTCGCGTCACAGCGATGACAAAGCGCCACAACGCATTGTCTTTCTCGCGGCGACCGGAGAGCAGGCTGCCTTTTCAGTGCAGGACGGGATCGCAACGCAACGGGATGCTGATCCTGCCGAATGGGCACAGCTCATCGATATGATCGAGGCGGGCGGTCAGATTGCTGTCGTGACCGCACGCGATGCCTTTACGCTGGATCAGGACGCGCTGCCCGGGCTTCGATGCCGCTGATCTTTTGAGCGAGCTCTTCGATCTCGGAGTGCAGCAGCGCCTTACCGAAGGCGGATAACAGCAGCGTCACCCCATAGACGTTGAGCGGGTCATCAATGCTTGTCTGCAACGCCGCCATATGGGCGGCGTCGAGCCTGATCATCGATTTCATAAAGGGGGCACCAGTGCCTTTGGACTCGGACAGGCGTGGTCGTGCAGCGGAGGCAACCTCATGCCAGGTCGCGGTGTCGCGCAGGTTTTGCATGCGGGCGCGAACCACTTTGATCAAGGCACGCCGAATGTAATCCGGGTCAAGGCCAGATCGTTCTGCCAGCGCATCAATCTGTGCCTGATCCTCAGCCCCGATGCGCACGTAATAGGTTCGAGACTGCCCTTCGGTGCGAGTACTGCAAGCATCATCCGCCACCGGCTGAGTAGACACCCCCGAGTTGATGCGCGCCGTTTCAGCCGAGGCTGCCTTCTCCCCTTTCCGGGGTTCTTTCTTGTCCACTGAATTTACCGCTGGGCCTTCTGTCGCGACCGCTTCCGCCGTACTCTGATCGAACACGGCATATTTCGTGGCGCTCGTGGCGAACTGCCGCGACCGCGTCAGCCTGTCTTCGTTCGAGACAGCGGTCCCGGACCGGTTTGGAATCTTCCTAGCCATTGGCAGCATCCACCACGGCCTCGATGTCGCCAAGGATCTCACTGCATAAGGCGAGGGCGGAGGAAAGATGCCCCGCCTGCAACCGATGACGAAGATCTTGTTCATAAATGTCCCGCACATATCCCAGTGGCCCGGTCAGCGGCATGCGCTGGATCGCGGCGAGATGGGGCACCGGCGTTGGCAGAAGTGGCAGGGTTGAAATCACCTCGAAGACCTCAAGGTCCTGCCGGTGAACCCTGCTTCTTGCCGCATCACGCTCAAGGTCATCGCCTGCGGTCACGAAATCGATCGCGCGTTTGTCCGCGTTCATCAATACCGCCGAAAACAGCGGGGCGGGGTCATCCGGTCCGAGGGTCTCGATCATGCGCATAACCCATGTCAGGGTTTTCAGGGCCGCCACGAAATCCGATTGTACCGGCACGGCCGGCACCAGGATCATGTCGCAGGCCAGCGCCAGTGTTTCGGTGTCGGGGTGCTCGCCGGGGCGGGTGTCGATCAGAACCAGATCAACACCTTCAGCCTCAAAGCTGTCCAGCGCGTGGTAAAGGCCTTCAACGGTCTCGGGGGCATCGACCACGGTCAAGCCCGTGGGCCATGGAAGGCGTGGCAGATCACCGAAGTCGGCGCGCGCGCTTTTTGATTCCCATTCGAGGATTTGCTTGTCAGCATCCGCATCCATGACATGCACACGGCGGCCGCGTGCCAGCATGGCGGACGCAAGCATCTGTATGAGAGTTGTCTTTCCCGAACCGCCCTTCGCGGAGATGGCCGTCACAACAAGCATTCAATGTCTCCATAACGTATATTTTGCGCCGTTATGGCGATGCCTCGGGATGGCGTCCAGACCTTGCGCGATACAGACGTTCAACCTTTGGGTCAGACAGATGTGTATCTGCTGAGGCGATGTGCTGTTTTGGCGATCATCTGCGTACGCGTTCGGTCAATTGGTCAGCAGGTCACTCACGCCGACCGTGATTGCAGCGTCCATCCTTTTCGCCATCGCGTCGTTGTGGCAATTTCCCAATGCTGCCATCAGCCTTCGAGGTGTCGGGTCACCTGACCATCGACTATCCGTATCAGCGCCGAGGTAATACGCACGGTGCTGCGCAGGCGTTCCAATCCCACAAGGTCTTCTTCTCCTTCCGGGAAAACCCCTTTGAGCATTCAACGCCAATGAAGGGATATCGTGTCGGCTGCGCCGACGTCATTCCCGCGCCTGTTCAGGATCCGGGCTGGGGTCCCGGATCGCGGCGCGGGGGAGGCGGTGTCCCTTCGGTCTGTTCGTTGTCGCGTGGGGTTTACAGCAGGCATGGCCAAGGCCCTGCCTGCTGATCACCGAAGGTGCGACAACGGACCGAAGGGACGTTGACAGGAACGGTATTGTGTATGACAAAACTTGTACGGCGACTCATTAGAGTTTTCGTGTTTACAAAAACTATCTAATGATAAATCTTGCCGCCCATGTCGAAACGCCTCTCCACCATAGCCCGACAAGAGGTTCTCCGGCTCGCTGCTCAAGGGCTTGGCGATGGGGAGATCGCCGTGCGTGTTGGCTGCTCCCGACCCACTGTCGCCCGCATGCGGGCGCGCGGTGTGGTGACGGATCGAACCACAAAGGGCCGCGTGCTGCAGGTTCGGGTGTCCGCCCGTGAGGCCGAAGCATTCGAGGCGCTTGTGGCTGAGACGGGCATGACCACGTCGGGTTTGCTCCGGCACATGATCCGTCTCTCATCCGGCATTGTCGCGTTTCGCCGGGACGAGGTCACGGCGCTCAAGGCGTCGGCCAATCAGCTCAATGCCTTGGCGCGCAATCTTGTCCAGATGCTGAAGCTTGCCCATGCGGGCAAGCTGCGGTGGAACGCGCGCGACGCGGCAATGGTCGGTCGGCTTGCGGATCGGGCCGAAGAGGTTGCCCGGGCCGTGCAGGCTTTGCGCGCGGCCTCGCTGCGCGGGTCCTTCGTCCGGGTGTCCGATTTTCGTGACGTTGGGGAGGGGCAGCGCGATGGCTGAAACACGCACCCTCCAGCAGGCGGTATTGGGCGAGATTCTGCCTCATGTGGGGCGGCGGTCTGCAGCCATGGCAGGCGAAGCGCGCGTATCGTCGGGCCGTCGGCGTGGCACGTCCGGCGGGGCAGTTGCGGTAATGTCCTGGAACGCGCTGCGGGTGCCGCAAAGCGTGGTGAAGCGTGTCGGCACGGGCGGGTGTCATTCGCCAAAAGAGTTACGCCGACAGATGAAATACATTCTGCGCGACGAGGCGCGGGTCGCAGCCTGGTCGAACCAGATCGGCATCGATCGTGTCTTTGGCGAGCGCGGCATGGAAAATGTCATTGCCGATTGGAGTGCTTCCTGGTGCGGGGCCCCGAAACGGGGTCACACCGATCACATCATCCTGTCCTTTCCCAAGGGAACCGAGGCGGAATTGGCGGAAGCCATCTCGCGCGAATGGGCGCAGGAGGTGTTCGGCGGGGGTTACCGGGATCGATATCGGTATGTGGCGGCCCTCCATTGCAACACAGACCATGTGCATGCCCATGTTCTTGTCGACAAGGTCGGGATGGAGGACGGCAAGTTCCTCTCGATCAGCCGCCATTCCGAGATCAGCTATGACATGATGCGCGAGCTGCATGCGCAGATCGCGGGCGAGCACGGGCTGGTGCTGAACGCCTCTTCCCGTCTGTCGCGCGGCATCATGGAAAACGCCCCGCGGGACACTGATTTGCAGGCGGCCCGCAAGGAGGGACGGGAGCCAGTGGTTGCCCCGCTGGATCCTGAAAGCCGCGCTCTGCGAGAGGCCGAGATACGCAGACACGCCGAGGGGTATCGGCAGCTGGCGCAACTTGCGGGGATGGGCCTGGAGGCCGACACCCCTCCGAATGGATGGATGGGGCGCATCGCGGAGGGAGCAGAGCTTGCCGCCACCAACTTGATGAAAGGAATGCCGGTGAAAGAAGGGTTTGCCGAAGGGGTTGATATCCCCGCTGCCGGAGCGGATGTGATCGGTCGTCTGATCGCCGCCCGCGAGACATTGCAAGCGGAAGCCGACACCGCGTGGAGCGCCATTCAGGACATGGCTCCCGGTGCCGAAAAGGTCGAACTGGAACAGCTCTTTGCGGGGAAGGCCCGCGAAATGGGCACGCTTCTGGGCCGCGACTTTCTTGCGGATCATTCTTCATCGGTGTCGCCCGAGCGCGATCCCTACAGTGTTCAGGGGATTGCGAGGCTGGCTGCACGGGCAGCAGAGGAGGGCAATCCGCTCGTCGCCGAGGCCGATGCTGCATTGGGTCATTTCAGAGCGGAGTTGGCGCGCGTTCTGGCACCGATGGAGGCACGACTCGAGGAGGCGGGCAGCAGTATCGAAGAAGTTGCTGCCCGTTTCACCGCACCCCATCGCAGCGAGGCGCAACTCGAAGCCTCACGCCCAGTGGACGCCCAGGAGCGCTCGGACTGGCTTGGGCTCGAACGCGACCTGCAGGCGCGCGCGCGTGATGTTTTTGCGGGGCTGCACATGGATCGTGATCTTTTGGCGGATCTGGCGCGTCAGGATATTCTTGACGCGGGGCAGGGCAGTCGCCTTGCCGACATCGCCACGCTGGACAAGCTGATCTCCGACGTGCGGCAAGACCTGCGCGACGGGGATATGGATCAGCTGGCCGCTGGCCGGATCGATCCGCTCATGGACCGCATCGAAGACCCTGGTCTGCGACAAGCCGTGTTCTCGGAGCTAAAGGCCATCGCCGCAGTGGATGCGGGTGATGACATTACCGGGCGCGACAGCGAACCAGCCGCCACCTACCGGACCCGGATCGAGGCTTTCGAGCGCGCCGAGGTGCGGGGGCGCGACCGGGACGATACCAGTGGCGATTACGGCCTCTAGAGGATTCAAAACATGCTGCATGCAATGGAAAGCCGTTGGCGGTATCCAATCGCCATCCTGCTCGGTCTCGGTGTTGGCACCTGGATCGGTGCCGCGATCGCCACGCTCTATCTGATGGCGCGATTTGGCGAAGACCTGGGTGGGTTCGATATTTTCGAACTTTGGCTGCTCAATCTGTCTGATCCACGGGTCAAGGCAAACCCTGCGGTGGAACATACTGCGTGGCTCATCACGGCACTTCCTGCCCTGCTTCTGGCGGCGACAGGAGCGACATCCGTTCATCGCGGGTCGCTCACCGATTATGATGATGCGCATTTCCAGTCGCGTCCCGAGCTCCGCCGCAACCGTATGTCGGCGTCTCTTTCCCAGAACGGCTTTCTGTTCGGCAAGCTCGGGTCACCTGCGTCCCGCGCGCCTTTCGTGTCGGCCACGCCAGATCGCTTCCCACACGCAATGATGATCGCGCCAACGGGCCGGGGCAAAGGGGTAGGCTTCGTTTTACCGAACCTTTTGCACTTCCAGGGCAGTGCCGTGATCCTCGACGTCAAGGGCGAGAATTTCGAGAAGACATCCATCCACCGCCAAAAGGCGCTGAACAATCAGGTCTGGTACTTTTCGCCCTATGACTACGTTCAGCCCGAGGGCAAGAACGGGCCCGTCCTGACCCGCACGCACCGGTTCAATCCTCTCCAGCGCATTGCCGATCTGCCCAGCCCCGAGCAGCAATACACCGCCGTCAACACCATGGCGGACTTGTTCCTCATCGTCGAAAGCGTGAACGCGCAGAGCTTTTTCCAGGCCGGACGCAGCCTGTTCGTGGCGTCTTGCCTCTATGCCATCGAGACCGGAAAGCCGACGATCGGTGAGGCGCTGCGGATCATGACTGGCGGCGGCAATAAAAAGGAATTCTACAAACGGGCCGCGATGCAGACTGCAAACCCGGTGGTGGCAGAGATTTTCCTGAGCATGGCCGACGAAGTGGACAAGATTCTCGATTCCTATGTCAGTGTGATCCGCGGGGCTGGATTGGAACTCTGGCTCGATCCGGCGGTGGACCGGGCGACACAGGCAAGCGATTTCGACTTCGGGACGTTCCGACGAGAGCCACAGTCGCTCTATATTGTCGTGCAGCCGGAGCACCTGAAAACACTGGCCCCCCTGATCCGGCTCCTGTTCGCTGATGCCATCGCATGTCTGCAACGCGCGCATCCCGGACCGGACGAGCCACATCCCGTCATGTTTCTGATGGATGAATTCGACCAACTGGGCAAACAACCCCTGGTCTTGCAGAGCATCAAGACGATCCGCTCCTATGGCGGGCGGCTGTTTATCATCTCGCAGTCGATCCCCGGTCTTGAGGGCATCTACGGCGAAACCGACCGCCGCGCTCTGCAGGCCGGCGCTGGTGTGCAGATCTACATGACCCCGCAGGATGATCGCACCGCAGACGTGCTGTCCGCAGCCCTCGGCAAACGCACGATCGTGGGCAAGACCAGATCACAGGCAACCGTGCGCAAGCTCTCGGAGAGCGCAAATATCAGCCGTCGCTCGGAAGAACGGGCGCTGGTATCCCCCGCTGAATTGCTGCGTTTCCCGCTCGACAAGGTCCTAGTCCTGCCTGAGGGGCAATATCCAATCAAGGCGGATCACATCCGCTACTATGCGGACCGGCATTTTGAGGAGATCGACAAAGCACGGCAGGGGCATTCCTTGCCCTATCCTCCTGCTGCAGCGCCAGTCTCGAACAGGCCGAAGAAAATCACCCTCGAGCATTCAGAACCTGCAGCACCCGCGGCGGTCTCCATGGGCGACAAGGAATTCGAGACTGCGGTGCAGACCTACACAGGCGCGCTACAGGGATACGCAGAAGCCGCGAGGGCAAAGCCAAAGAAAACACGTTTTGGTGGTCGGGCGCGCTCTTCGGACGCAAAGGCGAGGGGATGATCTGGAAATCGAATGTGGCTGTGCTGTTCTGCCATGCGCCAGCTATGAGACAGATACCAATCGCGCCTGTTTCGGGTCATAGACATAGCCCGAAATCGTCCCGTCCTTGATCCGTTCAACTGCATCCTTTATCGCGAATATTGGCACGAGAAACCACTCTCTCGGAATCACGGGCCTACCAAAGCGATCCATGATCTCGATCTCGAGCCGCGCGGGCTCGAAGATGCGATGGATCAGGTTCTCCAGTTTTGTCCGATTGATGTTGTAGAGTTCATAAGTCGCAACCACCTCGACGTTCGCCATCAGAAACGTAGGTTGCAGATGTGCGCCAGCGATCCGCTTTTCAACGCTCATATTGGTGACGCCGATCTTGTGTACGAGGTCGCGATTTTCGGCCACAAGTGGATGATCGGACTTGCTGCGAAGCACATAAATTGTCCCGCTCGCCTCGTCGCCATCGATTGTCTGATCGGAAAAAAGTGGCCCTGCCGATGGGTCGGTGATCCGCCGTCCGGCGTCGTCCTTGTTCAACGCGCGCTGAAGCGAGCGCATCAGCATGTTGCTCTCGGTCCCGTTGTCGAAAATCACCCGCAGACGCGCATCCGTGCGACCTTGCTCGTTGGTGATGGTCTCGCCCTTGTCGGCGACATAGGCCTTTTGACCGCTGACAATGAAGAAGCGTCCCTTCTCGATCTCGGCTTTCATCTCGAACGGGCGAGTTTCGCGCAAGCCGCTATCCAGTTCTTTCTGGACCTGCTCGAACAAGGGTTTGAACGTCGCGAAATCCTCGCATTTCTCGCGGTTTGCGACTTCGTCGGCGGCCTTTTTCTCGGCTGTTGACCGGACATGCTTCAATTCCGTGAGGGGTGATTTAGCAACTTCCACGCCCAGTTCGGCGAGGAGGGCATCGTCATCGAGGTCATCGGAGTCCGATGCTGAGGGCGCAGGGGTGTTTGCTAGGAGACCCTGCTCGTCGAGTGGGGCAAGGAGGTCGCGGCATTCCTGCAAGTCGCGGATCCGATCAAGACGCACGGCGTAGAGGCGTTCAAAGATATCACGATCCTCCCCGTGCTGGGGAGGCCGGCCATGCTCATCTGCAAATCGCAAGATTTCCTCAAAACCTGCGATGATGCGTTCTTCGCGTGGTGTGCGGCTGAGCTGCTTCTTGACCTCGACCTCGACGCCAAGCTCAGCAAGGAGGGCGTCGTCTTCGTCGGTGAAACCCTTAGCCATTGGTAGCCTCCTGCTTCATGCGCGCGAGATAGGCGACGCCTTCGGCCATTTTCTTCTCCCACGGATCAGGCGATGTGATGGAAGGCAGACGGCCCCGCTCCTGCTTGAACTTGACGGCGCGTTTCGCCAGATCTCGCGCCTCGTCCGGTGACAGTTGCACCTTTTTCGCAGAGATGACGGCCTGGACCTGCCGAAGGCTTTCCTCGCTCATCGTCTTTGCCAGAATCGAGTAGGCTTCGCCGAACGGGTTGATGCGATCAATCAGATCGATGTCGAGTTCGCGCACGTCCATTGCGAATTTGCGCACCCCGTCGATCAAGGCGGTATTGCCGGTTGTTTCTGTGTCATCGCGGTTCGACAGCGCGATCTCTTTCGCCTTCTGGGTCAGGTTCAGCGCAGCAACTGCGTGTTGGCGCACCGCTTCCTGATCCTCTGCATCTAGCTCTGGGAACCTGGCACCGACAATCTTGCCCATGCGGACCTGCGTCAGTTCCTCCGGCACCAGCTCCTCATCGAAGAGCCCGCGCTCGATCGTGGTCTTGTCCTGAACGAAAGCTGTGATGACTTCGTTGAGGTCCTCCTGGCAGATGCGTTTGGCTTCCTTGCTCTTGGGTTCGACCAGACCTTTGATTTCGATCTGGAACTGCCCGCTGGCCTCGCTGAAGCCAACGTTCTCTTTGTTGGGGTCATAGCCGCCCTCGCCGTAATCGAACCCTTCGACAGGGCCACTTTTCACGGTCTTGGGCGTGAAGTTGAAACGTGGGGCCAGCACCTGCTCCATCAGCAGGCTTGCAGCGATCGCCTTCAGTGTATCGTTGACTGCCTCGGTCACGGCTTCGGCCGCGGCGTCGGGCTCCGCGATAAGGTTGGTGAACCGCGCTCGGGTCTTGCCCTCGGCATCGCGGGTGGCGCGGCCGATGATCTGCACGATCTCCGTCAGGCTGGCGCGATAACCCACCGTCAGGGCGTGTTCGCACCAGATCCAATCGAACCCTTCTTTCGCCATACCCAGGGCGATGATGATGTCGACATGATCGCGGTTGTTCTTCTGCGTGGAGTCTTTCAGCGCGGCGGAAACCTTGTCACGCTTGGATGGCTCGTCGTCCACCAGATCGGCGATGCGTAAGAAACGCTCGTCGGGCGTCTTGACCAGCTGAAAGCCTGTGATGGGATCCGCTCCCTGCCAATCGCCCAGGGCGTCAATGATATGCTCGACCTCGCGATGCTTGTCCTTAGTGCTTTCGCGCGAGTTCACGTTCGGGATGTGAAGGATTGTCTTCTCGGTCGGATCCAAAACCTTGAGGATGTCGTCCGCATAGGACCCGGAATAGAAGAAATACCCGATGTCGAGCGTCTTGAGGTATTTGTAACCATTCAACTGCTGATAGTAGGTATAGGTGAAGGTATCGAACTTTGCCTCATCTTCGGGCGACAGAACGGCTTCGGCATCGCCGCGGAAATAGGACCCGGTCATCGCAACCAGATGCACCTTGTCGCGCGCGACCAGTGCGCCCAGATGCGTGCCCAGCTTGTTATCAGGGTTGGCAGAGACGTGGTGAAACTCGTCTACCGCGATGAGCCGATCATCAAACGCTTCAATCCCGAACTTGTCCACGGCGAACCGAAAGGTCGCGTGGGTGCAGACCAGAATCTTGTCGTCGCTCGCCAGAAACTTGCCGACAGCGCCGACCTTGCCGTCATCCCCGCCGGGAGCGTTGCATAGGTTCCATCGCGGTTGCACGGTCCAGTCTGCCCAGAAGCCGTACTTGCTCAGCGGCTCGTCGTTGAAGCTGGACCCGATGGACTTTTCCGGCACCACGACGATGGCCTGGCGCAGGCCCTGATTGTGCAGCTTGTCGAGCGCGATGAACATCAGCGCGCGGCTCTTGCCCGAGGCCGGGGGCGACTTGATCAGCAGGTATTGCTCGCCCCGCTTCTCATAGGCACCCTCTTGCATTTCGCGCATGCCAAGCTCGTTCGATTTGGTCGAGCTTCCATTGGCCGCGTAATTGACAGAGACGGAAGGAACCTGCTGTGTCATGATGTTTTCCTTCTGAGGGGCGCGGAATCATTCGCTTTGGGGCAGGCAATCAAAACCCGATCAAGTAGCGATACCGCACCCTGCCTATCGTAACAGTATGATTTATATGTATTTTCCAATTTACGCCCTCCAGCCCACATACGCACAATCAAAACCCGATCAAATGTTGTCCCTGTCACGCCCATGAGGGGACATATCCGGCCCGAGGGCGTTCAGCATCCGCAGGACGGATCAGATCAGCATCCAGCGTTGCGCGAATAACCCGCGATGCCTGCGCAGCGTTCTGGTCGTCGATACCAAGCCGCTCGCGAAGTGTCGCGTTCGTCATCTTCTGACCGCCTACGTATTTGAGCGCGGCATGTTGGTAACACGCTCGCACGGCTTCTTCCGGTGTCATGTCCGCAAATCGGCGTGGTGCAAACAGAACCACGCGCACGGCGTCTCCCTCCATGCGGAAATCCGGTGGGGGCAACTGGTGTAGCTCAACCGCCGAGATCACCTTGTCGATGCCGGTGCCTTGTTCTTCGCAAAGTTTCATCCGCCGCATCAACGACGCAAGGGCTTCATTTCGGGAACGCGGCGGCGAGTCCAAAAACCGGTCGGGGCTAACCAAGGGGGCGCCCGGGTTCGTGATCTCCATTCGATCACTGAACAACTCGATGAGTGGTCCTGCGCCGGTGATTGTCATGTCTTGGTGGATCAATGCGTTGGCGATCAATTCGCGGATCGCTATCGACGGGTAAAGTGGTCGCTCCTCGCGGAATGCTTTACCGATCAGTTCGTTGCGGGGCAGAAGGCCGTCGATGTAATCCACCAGCCCCTGAAATCCCGCTGCATAGCCGCGCTGGCCATCCTGGCGGTGACTCACGTCATCTGCACGTCCGGTGCCGGCATAGGCCACGAAACGGACGCCTTTGCGCTCTACAGAGGGGCCGAAATCGGCAAGTTTCTTGGCATACAGGATTGCACCTAGATTGGTGATGTTCCAACGATCGCTTACATCTTTCTGGATCAGGCGATCCGCCAATAGCCTGTCGAAGATCCCCTGCCTGTTATCCGGCAAGGGCTGGCCCGTGAGATCGAAGTAGTTGGCGTAATTCAGCCGCCCAAGAACATCGTCACCAGTCAGGAACTGCGCCGCGATCCCTGTCTCCCAAGCGTAGGGCTGCAACTTTGCCCAGAGGGCACGCAGGCGTTCCGGATGGTCGGACAGGCGCGGCGTGGCGCTGCCGATGCGCAAATAGGCTGTGCGGTCAAATTCTACCGGGGCGGTTGCGGCGGCGGGGATGGTCAGCAGGATCAGGCGCCCCCCATCGTGATCGACTTCTTCGAAACGAAACTCGATGCTTGGCGACAGGTGGTTCGCAATCCACAGTTCGAGCGGCTGCCCCTTCTCCTTCTTCACTGTCGGCTCAAAAACCGTGCCGACAGCCGCATGATCACCGTCTCGCACCCCCCAGACCACATAGGCAAAGTGTTGATCGGCCAGCCGTGCGGCATTGGACAAGGCCGAGATCAGCTTACCGATCAACGGTCCGTCGGCATTGTTCTCTTTGAACTCGATCCAGGTGGTTTCCCCTGGTTTGGCGCGCAGATCGTCCACCAGCCTGCGGGTGCGTTCCGCGCTCATGACAGGGTCAAGGGTCATGGTGTGTTCACTTTCTGACCCATCACGACCAACCGGCGCTTCTCAGGGGCGCGTTCATGCATTTCGCGAATGCCAAGCTTGTTCGATCTGACCTCACTGCGGCTCGTGGCGTATTGGACGGAGAAAGAGGGAACGGATTTATTGGCTGTCATGAATACTCTTCAACCTCGATAGCTTCCGGTGGCGCCTTTTGCGCTCCACGGCTTATACTTAACTAAAATCCCAAACCCTGACGTCATTCCGGGTGTGATTTTCTTCATGCAAGCGCGAACAAGGGCAAGCGTCATACGATAGGCTGCGTAGAAATCAACAGCTCCGCGCGGATGCCCTTGTCCATATCTCCATTCACTTATGTCGTCGAAACGCGGCCAAGCGGACAAGAGGTTGGAATCAAATACAACCCCATGCTTGCTCGCCTTTTCAAGAAGCTCACCGAGGAAATGGATTTTCGGCTGTTTTCCTGTTTCTTTTCGTATCACAGCCTTGAGCGCAGCCTCGTTGGCCATCTGCAAGTCAAACCATGCAGGCCCAAGCTCAGGAGTACGCTGAGAAACCAAACGCTCCGCGGCCTGTGTGAGATATGTCAACGTTGACTGAATTAACTTTTGAACTTCGTGGTCGCCGTCCGAATGGAAAGTTACCCGCCGGAACTCGACATATCGCAAAGTCTCCGCGACGTTGGCTACCTCGGCGACGACTTCGTCGCGGGCACTGTCATCGAGTTTTGAAAGATCTGGGCCGTTGATGATCCAAGAAGCAGCCTCTTCACCCTCACCAAGCCCTTCCTCGAAGTACATCCACGCCTGTTCGCCTTCCTCCTCCACCTTCATTCGGTTGGCAGGGCCCGAAATCAAGAACGGAGCGCCGCGAACCATTACTGCACCAATGAGTGGTGCAGTGCCTTTTGCTGTCATGGCAGCAGCACCGTATTTATCTGAGTACCAAAATTCTACTGCATCATAGAGAACGCGAAACCAAATCGTCTCAGCGTGCTCGCCGATACTACCTTGGTTGCTCAGACGTTCCTCCCCTGCTTTGACCTCGATTACTTCCTCGCGAATTGACATCATCAGAGCTTGCAAGGGCCGCTGTGGCAACGCCAGCCCTTGCTCTGACAAACTGGCATCGAAAAGCTCAAGCCAGTGATCCATCGCCGTCGCCAATTCGCGGCTCTGCTTAAGGCCGAAATCTTCTTCTGCTGACACGGGGTTCTCCGTCATACCGCCACCTTCGTCGTCATCTTCGTGTACATCTCGAACAGCTTTTCCAGCCGTTCGGTATCGTTGCGGAAGCGACGGCCGATGTAGATGCGTTCCAGCACCTCGTCGTTGTGGTCATGCGCGGCGCGAAGGTTGGCGGGCATTTTCTCGGGGTCGTAGAGGTCGGCGATGGTGGCGGGGAAATGCGCCTCGCGCGCCAGAAGGATGCCCTCCGCCGCCGCTGTCAGGTCGGCGCGGTTCTTTTCGGTTAGTTTGGGGACGGGGAAGGTGTTCCAGCCCATGGTGTTGGAGTAGCGATAGCGAGTTTCCAGCTTCCCACAGACCGTGGCGATCCAGACCAGATGGAGCCGCGAGGCGATCAGGGCCATGTTCCAGAGCGGGGCGTCGTAGAGGGCGAAAGCAAGGTTTGAAACGATTGACCGCTCAGGGAGTAGGCCGATTGGTAGATAATCTCGGCTCTCTGAACTGACCTGTGGAACGATGTATGTGATACGTTCTGCAACGGACTGTATCTGACGAAACCGATGGGGAAATGCTGCCGCAGGCCGAGTTTCCGCAGCCTTGCTGTTTGAGCGAAACTCACGAACTTTCTGAATTCGCTCGCGTATTGGTCGTATTTCTTCTGCTATGGTCCGCTCGTCGTCTTCGATCCAGATGCAGTAACGTTCGAGACCTCTGATAAACTCTGCCGCGCCGTAGTATCGGCGAATGAACTGCTCAGCGTTTGGATAGGTCAAAACCAACTCTTGTCGCTCGTCTGATGAGAGAACCAAATTGCCGTCATCGGTCGGCTTATTTCCCCAAACCATGTAGCCACGATCACTTGGCGAGCGTGATTTACCGTCCACGATAACTGTTGGCGCTGCCACCAAATAGGCGTTGATGTTTTCCGCTTCCTTCACAACGGACCCGCCATCATCTGCCAGCGTGAACAGCTTGCGCATCGGCGCTGCATGGTTGGAGATTGCCACAATCGCAACCGTCACACCCGCATTATGGCTGGCAAGGTTCGCCCATTTGAAACTGGTATGAGCAAAGGCGATCTCGTGCCCTGTCTTGAAAATCAGCGGCCAGAGGATCGGCACCTGCTGCCCCTGACAAATCGAGTTGGTGGACACGAATGCCGAAACGGTGGGCGTGTGCAGCCCGTAATCGGCGGCCTTCATGAACCAGCCCGCGACATAGTCGAGCGACTTCCAGCTTTTCGTGCGCCCGTCGAAAATGCGCTGCAAATCCTCTTTCTGTTCGGTGCTTTGCCACGTTGACCCGAGATAAGGCGGGTTCCCGCAGATATAGGTCTCGCCCCCTTCATTCGCGAAGTCGATCTGCGCCTGATCCAGCGGCGACATGAACAGGTCATCGGCCTGAAACTTCACCCCCGTCCCCGTGGGCGGGCAGACCGACAGCCAGTCTAGCCGCAGGGCGTTGCCGCAGGTGATCCAGTTCTGCGCATCCAGCGGCAGGAACTCGGCCAGCGCCTCTTTCTGGCCGCGATAGGTCACGTCGCATTGGTATTCCGCGACGATCAGCGCCAGCCGCGCGATCTCGGCCGAGAAATCCCGCAGCTCGATCCCGCGATAGTTGGTCAGGGGAATGTCGGTACGCCGCAGCGGCTCGCCCCGGCGCTTGTTGATCTCATACTCGATGGCGCGCATTTCCTTGTAGGCGATGACAAGGAAGTTGCCCGACCCGCAGGCGGGATCGAAGACGCGGATCTTGGCCATCCGGGCGCGCAGATTGGCCAGCTTGCGCGCGTTGTCGCCTGCCGCATCCAGCTCTGCCCGCAGGTCATCGAGGAAGAGCGGGTTCAGCACCTTCAGGATGTTCGGCACGGAGGTGTAGTGCATCCCGAGGACCGAGCGTTCCTCCTCATCCGCGACGGCCTGGATCATGGACCCGAAGATGTCGGGGTTGATCTGAGTCCAGTCGAGGCTGCCGATATGCGACAGGTAGCGCTGCGCGATCTTGGAAAAGCGCGGCACATCGGTGCTGCCCGAGAAGAGCCCGCCGTTCACATAGGGAAAGGCATCGGCCCAGCGGGGCAGCTTGGCCTCGGCCCGTTTGGGGATGGCGGTGTTCATCGCACGGAAGATCTCGCCGATGACTTCGTGCGTGTTCGACCCGTCGCGGTTCGCCATCTGGTCGATGGTCGCGGTGAACAGGTTGTCGCTGACGAAGATGTCGGTGTCTTCGGCGAAGAAGCAGAAGATCAGCCGCGCCATAAAGTGGTTCATGTCATGGCGTTTTTCGGCGCTGCCCCAATCGGGGTTGTCCTTGATCAGCTCGACATAGAGCCGGTTGAGGCGGCTGGTCGCCCGGATGTCAAAGGCGCTTTCGCGGATCTGCTTGACGGTGGAGATACCGGCGAGCGGCAGGAAGAAGCCGAAATGGTCGGGGAAATCGGTGTAGCGGCAGGCGATGGTCTCGCCAGTGGTGATATCTTCGGCTTCCAGATCAATGCCATCGGTAGCGAGGATGAACTTGGCCTTAGCGCGGGTGGTGGTTGGGCTGTCGCGCAAGGCGGTGAGCGTTGCCGCGATATCGCCCGGCGCACAGGTCGCAAGGTGGATGTTGTTGGTCTGCAGGACGCCGCCGAGGTCGGACTTGTTCGACGCGCCGGTGCGCAGCCGCTTGATGGTCGTGTCCTTGTTGCCGAAGGCCATGAGGAAGGCATATGGGAACTCGGCAGCATCAAAGGGCTGCTCGGCGAGTTCGGAAACAGCTTGTTCGATTTCAACGGCGTTCATGCGGCTGTCCAGGGGTTGATCAGGTCGATCTCGCAACCCTCGAAGTCAGGCGTATTGCGCGTGGCGACGGTGGCGCCGCAGGCGTGGGCAATGGAAGCGATCTGGCAATCGGCCTGAGCGATCGGTCGCCCGGCGGACCGTCGTGCCGCTGCTATGGTAGCGAAGGACTGCGCGGCGTTGCTGTCGAAGGGCAGAATGCGCCCGGCCAGGTCTTCGCGCAGGATGCGGTCCACGGCGTCAACCAGCGCGGCGCGGTGCTTGCCGTTCCCCATGATTGCGAGGCCAAAGCGCAGTTCCGCCTCCGATATCGAGGTCAGGTAAACGTTGAGCCCTTCCTGAGCCGACAACCAGTGTTCGACCTTGGGCTCCGGGGCCGGGCGCAAAAGCTCGGAGATGACATTCGTGTCGAGGATGATCATGCGTCAGGCCCGGTCGAACGCGGGTGGTTCACGCATGGCCTCACGCTGCGGAAGGTCCAGATCAACGCCGCCCAGAGGCGCGACCCGCGCACGTATCGCCGCGGCAAGATCGTGGGAGGGCTTCGCTTCGCCGACGACGTGGCGCAAGATCTCGCGCGCCTCCTCTTCCATTGAACGGCCATGTTCGGCTGCGCGGATGCGAAGGCGGCGCTTCACGTCATCGTCAAGGTTCCGGATGGTAATGCTTGCCATGATGTCCTCCTGAGAGGAGTGTAATCATCGCAATCAATGCGATCAAGCGCAAACGCGTTCATGTTGTGACAAGACGGGAGAGGTTACCGTCCGATAGTGCTCAATGCGCACCCTTCCAAACATCCCTCAGCTGGTCACTTCTGATTTTAAGATACCAGGCACCCACACCTGTTCGACCCCACGTCTTCCGTCTTTCCGACCAAGCTGCACCACGACATCGATGCTGGAGGCGGCATAGCGCCTTACCTCCTCAAAACTCATATTGATGCCCACCGACATGACCATGAGGGCAAGGCGGTCGAGCGCCTTCTGCGCGGTATCGGCGTGAATTGTGGTGAAAGAGCCTGAATGGCCGGTGTTGATCGCGTCGAGGAAGGTCTTGCACTCATCGCCGCGCAATTCGCCAAGAATTATCCGGTCAGGACGCATGCGCAAAGAGGTCTCCAGCAATTTGGCCGCGGTGCGTTCACTTGAGGGGATACGGTCAGCCTTGAGCATCGCGCGATTGGGCTGTGGAGGAAAGAGCTCGAATGCGTCCTCGATGGTCACGATACGTTCCGCCTCGGTCACCAGCGCGAGAAGTGCCCGGGCAAAAGTCGTTTTGCCCGTGGACGTCCCGCCGCTGATCATGATGTTCAACCGCTCATCGATGCAGAGTTTCATGGCGGCTCGAATATCCCCCGCCTGCGTCAGTGCGATCACCCGTTCGGCTTTTGCCTGTCGTTCGGCATCCAAATCCACCAGTCCACCGTGCAGCAGACCGATGTCGCCCAAGGTGAGTTGGTCTTCACTATAGCGGCGCAAAGTGATCGAGGGCCCGCCATCCACGACGGGCGGATAGACGACCTGTGCCCGGATCGGCTTGCCATTCATCTCAATCTTGCCGGAGACGAGTGGCTTTTTCTCGCTGATCTGTCCGTGGGTCGCGCTGGCAATGGATGTTGCAAGGTCCCGAGCTTGGGAAGGGGAGTAGAACACGCCCTCGAGGCCGACCATATGCACAGCCCCCCGGGTTTCCACCCAGACCTTTCCGTCGGGATTAATTGCTATTTCGACCACGCAGGGATCGGAGAGCGGTGCAGCCAGAGGTTTTAGATAGGTCGAAAGAAAACTGGTCTTTTCTGCCGCCTGGTTCATCAATAGAACTCGAGATCACGATCGACGATCACACTGATCGCAGCACCTGGCTGGACCGAGATAACCGGAGGCAGGGTGGCATATTCGCCGATCACCGCATTGGTGGCCTGCGAAAAACTGCCCGCGACATCCTCGGCAATTTCTGATCCGGTCTCGGAGCTGGCCTCGGATGCGGCGATTGCCGGTCCTGCGCCGATGATCGAGAGCAATGCAGCTGTGCCAAAGCGCAGCCCAAAGCGGGAGTTCACGGAGCCCGTCACGCCCGAGCGGCCCTGATCGTCCGCGCCAAATGCGGCGAGCTGAACCGATTGCCCCTCGGGTGTGACGATGCGTGACCAGCCAACCAGAATGCGGGCCTGGCCCAAAGAGACATTCGAATTGTAGGTCCCGAAGAGGCGGGAGCCTTCGGGAATGAGAACGCGGGACTGATCGAAACTCCAGACCGGGTAGTTCACGATGGCGGTAATCTGTCCGGGCAATGTGGATTCGATGGCGGTTTCCAGTGACGCTTGAATGAGCGTGCCCTGCAGAACCGTATTGGAAGGATTGGCGATTACCTCCGCTGTCGCGACCTGAACGGGCTGGGCACCGTCCAACACGAAGGCGCGCGCCGCCGCATCTCCGACCGCAGGTTCCCTCTCAGGGTCAGATGCCGGACTGCCCGTCAGGCCGCCCGCATCAAAGATCACCCCTTCGGACCGGATTTGTGTGTTGCGCAGCGCCGCCGCCTCGGCACGCCGACGGTCCAGTTCAGCCTGTCGCGCGGCTTCCTCGGCGGCGAGCTGATCCCTCTCGGTTTGCGCGCGTAGAGCGTCACTCATACCGTCATCGATCTGCTGTTGCAGGGCGTCGTTCTGGCGCTGCAGTCCGAGCATTTGCTCCATCAACTGCTCCATCCGGCCATCGGCAACACGCGCGCGTGCGGCAACCTCATCAGCGATACGCTTTTGCGCTTCAAGATCGGCTTCTGCCAACCGGGTGTCCATCTCGCTTTGCATCTGGGCGATAAGCGCCGTGTTCTGTTCCTGGACCGAGCGCAGCGCTTCGGCCAGCTCGGCGGAATTGTCGGGGGCAGGGGCCTCGGCCAGTCTTGCCAACTGGGCTTGTAGGGCGACCACGTCGCTCGCAAGCTTGGCGTTCTGTTCCTCGAGAGCTTGGCGCTGCGCCGCGAGTTCATCCTCGATTGGTCCGGGATCGAACCTCGGCTCCGATCTTTGTTCGGTCGGTTCAGCGTCGGCTGTCATGCGGCCAAACCCGTCACCGTCGACCTGATCCTGAAAGTCGTCGGCTTTCGATGTTTCAACGGCAGAAGTGATGCCGCTGCCTTGCACAAGCGGGTAGGCAATGATGGCGGTCCCTGCCAGAAGCAACGCACCCAAACCAAGCCTGAGCCCGAGAGATGCGCGCCGCTTGGGTGCGAAGCTGTATTCCTTTTCCCCGGTTTTCTCGTCGCTCATGATCAGAACTCCCGTCCACGCAGGGCGGCCACGGCAGCAGCCTCGGTCGTGAACCCACCAGTTTCCCGGGTAATGCAGATATGATCGTCGCCCATTCGGATCGTGTAGGCGTCCCGCACGCCGGTGACCCGCACGACCGCACCTTGCGTCTGGCTGTTCTGGGTGATCTCGTAGCCTTGGGCGTTCAAGCCGAAGATCGAGGGCCGCACGCCGGGCCGGAATTCAAAGAAGGTCGAGCGCCCATCATTCCAGACCCGCACCGGGCGGATCGCACCGCTGCCCGCGAACTGATAGCCGGTATCTCGGCCTCCAGCCGCAAGCTGGCGCCCGGCGGGTCGCTCGTCGGGAAAGTTTACGACGACCCGGAAAGACTGTGTCCGCGAGCGTCCCTCTGTCAGATAGAAGGCGACAGCGCGGCGGTTGGTAAAGATCGTCAGGTTTGTCGCGGCCCGAGCCTCGACAGGCTTGATCGAGATCGTATTGCGGTTTGACAGAACCTCCACTTCATAGGACGCGGAGTCACCGATCAGGACTTGATTGATCCGTTCGCCGGGACCGAATTCGATTGACGTGTTTACCCGAAGGTGGGTGTCGATCCGGATCACATCCGTAGGGTTGAAGGTCACGTGGCGAACGCGGGCGTCCTGACCCATGGTGACCGGTGCGCGCTCGGCCAAGGCGGGCGTTCCGAGCAACCCGCCGACCGTTGCGATGGCAATTATGAAGGTTTTCATGAACTATTCTCGTGTCAGTGTTTCGGCATCGACCCGGTAAGCGGTCACCGAGAAGCCAAGGGGATTTTCCCAAACGCGTGTCAGGGAGCGTTCGCGGCGGGGGGCAAATTCAAACCCGACGGTGGCAATGAATGTTTGCGTGACGGGGGTTTGGTTGGGTCGGGTGAGGCGTTTGTCGAACCGGATCTGGGCCACTTCGTCCTGCAGGAAGGTGATCGCCCGCACGCGGACATCGACCTGCGCATTCGCGCCGTAGCTGCGCGGTGGATAATTCTCGGCCCCCGTAGTCCAGAGTTCTATCAGCGAGGCGCGGGCTGGCCCGCTGGAGCGCCGCTGGACACTTTCGAGCCGTTCCTGAATGCCGTTCCTGAAATAGCTTTCGCGGTCGCTGATATAGCTGACAAGCAGGGACTCCTTGATCGCTTCCTCATCGGTGATACCGGTTGGCTGAACCTGGTAGATGCGTTCTGCTGCACCCGACGTGCTGTCGACGAGGACGGTAAACACTTCGGTTTCGCGCAGGGGCAACATAACCGTAATGGTCAGGGCCAACAGCACGGATACGGCGCAGGAACAGCCCGCAACGATCCATGCGGCGCGCGCTGCCCGGCGCGGACCCATCACCAAATCGATATCGAAATCACTCATGACTATCCCTTCTTCATCTTTCCGGCGAGCTTGACCGCACCGCCCGCATAGCTCCCGGCACGGGCCGCGCTGGACGATCGGTCGGAGACGCCTTGTCCCTGAAGTCCTGCGTTGAAGCCCCGTCGTATGTCATCTCCGCCCCGGATCGCGGCACCGGTATTGCGCCATGCGTTCCCGGGCATCCGCGCGGCATTTGCACCGATCGAGGCGAGGCCGATGTTCGTGGCGGCAAGCCCTTGCGCGAAAGTTGGCACGAGCAACATCAGGCCGGCGCCGATCATCATCACCACGACGAACGAAATCGCGTCCCCGAGTGTTTCGACGCTGTCGAGGCTCCCCGGCGCGACGGCGTTGCCAGTGGCAATGGTAAATCCTGCCATGGCAGCCACGAACAGCGGCACAAAGGAAAAACCGATGGCGAGTTTGACCCAGGCCTCGAACAGCGGCGCGGATTGTTTGAACAAGGTGCAGGCCACGGCCACAGGTGCGATAGCGATCAATACCGCCAACATGATCTTGGCAGCCGACAGAACGATGATGGTGATCGTCGCCATGGCGGCGGCCACAAGAAACATGACCACGCTGGTCATGGCACCGGCCAGCCAGCCTCCATTCTGGCTGATCGCCTGTCCGACATTCAGGGCTTGGGAGTAGAGATCGTCGATTCCATCATAAAGGTTCCCAACTGTGCCGCCTGACAGTGAGTTCAGTATCCCCGCGCCGAGCTCCGCCGGGGCATTTGTCAAAGCGTCATAGGGGACAGAGAGGTTCGCGAAGGTCAGGAACACGTTCACCAACGCCAAACGCAGACCAAGGGCGACGATCGTTGCACGCGTAAGTTCAACGCTTTGGATCAGCAAATTAGCACCAACGAGGATCGTTACTAATACGGACGCTGCTCGCACCACGGGGCGCACAGCTGCAACGGTGTTGTCATAGGTATCAGCTGCGACACCTGCCACAGTCGCGTCGACCATGGTCAATACGTCCGCGATGATCGCCATTACGCGCCACAGCTTTCTTCGCGAAAGGTTGCATACCGTTGATCAATGATATTCCAATCAGCGTTTCGATACCGGCGCATGGTATTGAAATCCGCCGCTGTGAGCGCATGCGCAGGCTTGTCGACCCGTTCTGTTGTGAACGCATCGAGCGACCCGAGATCATAGATGCAGCCGCAGAAGCCATGCGACATTGCAAGCTCTCTCAGGTCGGTGCCGAAGCCCCATCGAACCGCTCCACGGAAAATCTCGTTGCCGAAAAACTCAGTGTCCGGATAGCTGAAGGTGCAGGTTTGCGGCTTCGGGAACATCAAGAGCCCTCTTGCCTGTACCTCGCGCATGAGATCGAGGAGGCGCTCTTCCTCCCCATTTTCGGTGGCAGTGACGACCTCCCCGAGCAACGTATCGTCGGGCAGGTCTTGCAAGTCTTCCGCCCAGGCACTGCCTGCTAGGGCGATGAAAACTGCAAGTGCTTTGAGTGATGTATTCAAGGGTCAGTCCTCGGCGCCGGAAAAATCAAAGAAGGAGCGTGTGCGGGCCTGCTCGGCCGCGAAATCAATGCCGTTTTGACCTTGCGCCAAGCCTTGGGCGGCATTCAGGCGCCACATCTGGCCCAGCATGTAATTCGTCTCTGCGGCCATACGCGTGTTGAGATCGATCGATTCCTTGAGCGTTTCCTGTTCGCCAATCGCTTCCACCAGCCCATCGATACGCTCGATGCTCTGGGCGGCTTCCTCGTAGGAAATTTGGGCTTGCCCGATAACCATGGCATTGGCAGCCGCCAGATCGGCTATGGCAGCGCCTTGCGGGTTCCCGGCGTCGTTCAGCTCGGTGAGTTTTTCCGAGGTGAACCCCGCACTGGCCATGGTCTCGCGCATGGCATCTGCGGCGCGGCGCTCACCCATGGTGACGTCGCCATCGAGCAGATCGTCCAGCAGGCTGTCAAAATCCCCGAGTGACAGGTTGTCCATGAAACCCGATAGATCGGTGATCTTCTGGGCGCGGGCACGCAGGTCCTCCACATCGTTGTAGAGGGCTGCGATTTCATTCAGGCCGGTAATTGAACCCAGGACGTCATCAAGAAGGCCCTGAATATCAGTGAGGCGTTCGATCTGGGTACGCAATTCCTCGATTTGCTGGAGCTGGTTTTCCGCATCGCGCAGCGCGGCCTGCAGCTGCTCGATATTCTGCGCGAGGTTCGATCCATCGATCACAGGCACACCCTGAGCGAAGGCAGGGGGCGGGTGTGCCGCCATGAGAGTGCCCGCGACAATAATTGCGGCAATGCGGGTGTCAGCCCTCATCGGAATACCTCCAGAAAGTGGATTGCTCTAAGTGATCGGCGGCCTCGGTCAAACCTTGTGCCGCTTCGACTTTCACGTGGGCCGCGCGCAGACGCAGCGTCAGCGCCATGAGCCGCGCCCGTTCAGCAAGCATATAGGTGGAGCGGTCCAGCGCCTCTTTTGCGTTACGGGGCGGATCTTCACGCAAAAGCGCCGCGATCCTCGTCATGGCCTGATCGATCTGGGTGCCCATGTAGGCGCCATAGCCGACCGAGGCATCCGCCCAGTTGCCCCAGGCGGCCGAGGCACCATCGAAGCCCGCCAGTGACCCCGTCATGTCGACGCCGGTGATGGTGCCAAGATAGTCGTTGTAATAGCCGTTGATGCGCCGGACGTAGGTCTGGGTTTCCTCGAAAGGAGGCACACCACCATATTCGAGAACACGGCCGGGGCCTGCATTATAGGCCGCCAGAGCGTGATCAATCCGACCGAAGCGGTTCAGTTGCGTGAGAATGTAGCGTGCGCCACCGTCCAGGTTTTCCCAAGGATCATACGGGTTCACACCGAGATCCGATGCTGTGCCCGGCATCAGCTGGCAAAAACCGCGCGCACCCACGTGGGAGACGGCTGCATTGTTGAAACGACTTTCCTGCTTGATCAGTGACTGAAACAGGATACGCCATGTCAGTGGCGTCAGACCGGCGGCCGCAACACCGGGATGACCCTCATAGCGCCGCGCCACCGTGATGATCATGCGCTCCACGTCGCTTGGCTCACCGAAGAGGCGATCGGCATCAGGATGATCTTCCTGGGCTGGGTAAGTCTCTGCAGCGCTCGCCCAGCCGGGCCCACCAGCCTCGAACCCACTCAGGTCGGTGACACCGGTGGTCTCCGCAAGGAAACGCTCATAGGCTTCAAGCTGCTCTTGATAGATATCCGCTTGTTCCTGGCGGGCGTCGCGCTTCTGGCCCTGCCGCAAGGCGTCGCGTGCGAGCTCTTCGACGCGAGACACAGCGCGGGCAAGGTTGGAGCCATCGATCACTGGCACGCCCTGCGCGGAGGCAAGCGAGCCAAGACCCAAGGCCAACGGAATCGCCATTCTAGAAGCTCTGGAAATCACAATGCGCATTCCGTGAAACAAGGTCGGGAGCAGGGGCCGAGAACGCCATAACGGGCCGCTCAAAACAGGGCGATCGCACGCCTGTTGATGCACCTTCGCAAGCGCTCAGGACCGTCATGGCGACCAACAGAAAAAATCGTGCTTTCACATCATGTCCTTCCAGAATTCTTCTTTCTTGCGCCAATCGGCAGGCGCCTTTTCCTCGCCGGTCTTGCCGCCACCAAGAACAGTAACCAGACCGCCCAAGCCTGCGAGATCGGTATTGACGAACACGCTGTCGGCGCCGGAACGGATCAATGCCAGCCGCAACCCGGCTGTCGGGCTGGAAAGAAAATCCGCCTCGCGCGCGTTCAGGCGCAGGATGCTGTAATCCTCCGGATTTGCCCGTGGATTGGGAAACAGGATCTGGGTTGCCACACTTTCCGCGATGATCTGGCCGACCGAACTTTGGTCCAGATGACCCGGTGTCTGGGTCAACATCATCACCACGCAGTTGCGCTTGCGCATGGTAACCAGCCAGTCATGGAGACGCTTGACGAAGATATCGTCAGCCAACATCTTCCACGCCTCGTCGATCACAATGATTGTTGG
Source organism: Ruegeria sp. YTSC002 (assembly GCF_059609845.1). NCBI lineage: Bacteria > Pseudomonadati > Pseudomonadota > Alphaproteobacteria > Rhodobacterales > Roseobacteraceae > Ruegeria > Ruegeria sp. YTSC002. Next base: position 10,078 of record NZ_JBXWML010000015.1, on the reverse strand, counting down.
TCTGCGATCCTCGATCACGCGCTCGATACGGCGGAAGAGATAGGCGAGCAGGGCTGAGCGTTCTGCGTCCTGGTCCAGAAGTTCGGTCATGTCGAGACCAAGGACATCCTCGCCAATGGCTATCGCCTGGGCACTAGGCCTTGAGAAAAGCCAACCGTACCGGCCGACTTCTGTCCATTCCCGCACGCGGGACACCAGGTCGCCATCATCATCAGTGGAGGCCACGAGACTTGCCAAACCGTCGAAGGTTCTGAGGCCCGGCTCCGCAGCGGCAATCTGACGAACCGCCTCGTTCAGTGCTGCGGTCTGGACCGTCTCAAATGGACGGTGACGGGCCAGAATGTCGCCGAGCCAATCTGTCAGCCAGGCGGCCCCCCGCGCATCGGTCTCCGTGGTCATCGGGTTAAAGCCGGTGGGCTGGCCCACCTTGATTTCGCTGTAGCTGCCACCCAAAGCGCGGATCGCCATCTCCAACCCCTGATCCTTGTCGAAAACGATGACCCGCGCACCCACTCTGCGGGCCTGCGCCATGAGAAAAGCCGTGCCGAGTGTCTTGCCGGATCCGGTGCGGCCCAGAACAAGCGTGTGCCCGACGCTTGGCTCATCGGTCCGGCGCCCCGGTTCGTGAAAGTTGAACCGGTAGAGGCTGGAGGTCACGGTCGGGAAGGCCGTGATCGTCTTGCCCCATGGGCTGGCCTCGGGTCCGCGCCCCGGCCTTGTCTTGTGAAACGCTGCAAGTTCCGCGAAATTGTGCGACGAAACGATCCCGTCACGGATCCGGTAGGCCCAGTTTCCCGGCGCTTGCGCGAAATAGAGCGCCTTTGCGGCCCAGGATTCCCTTACCAGAACGGCACCGGTCTCTTGCCCCGCCCGCCAGATCTCGGAAGCTGCCTGTTCCAGTTCCTCGGCGCTGTCACAGAAAACCTGTACGGAGGCATGGTGTGTCCCAAAGGTCGACCGGCCGGATGCCACGGCGTCGGCGGCTTCGATCAATTGCTCTGTCAGGCTGACACCAGCATCCTCGGAGGCACCCCGCTGGCGAAAGGTGCGTTGAATGCGCTCAACCATCTCATTGGCGCGCCGCGGCGTGAAAGAGTTGGTGATCGTGATGTCATAGGGCAGTTCCAACGCGTCAAGCATGGTTGGCCAGGTGCGACTGGGATAGGATTTTATCCCGAAAATCGCGCCGTATCGTGCGCTGTCGCCGCTTTCCAGCCGCATGGTTTTGCCTTGAAAGCTGACGTCGAAATTGCTCATCGTGTCAGCCAACAGTTGCCCGGGGGCCGCGATGATCTTGCCGTAGCTCTGTCCGTGTACCGCGGCCAACACTGCAAGCCAGTCCCCGCTCGAGACTGTCAGGCGCGCTGCGCCTGCGTCGGAATACATCGCCATGAGCAGCGTCATGGCCTCTTCCAGGGCAACAATTCGCGTATCGATGTCTTTCCGGAAATCGCGGCCCCCGCCTAGGGCACCCAGAACCTTCGAGAAGGCCTGCGGCATCGACGGACGCATCAATACTGTCAGCATCAAGGTGCGGGCTTTCAGGTCACGTGCGCGCAGGCTTCTCTGCCACGCCGCGTCTACCGCATCTGCAAAGGGCATACCGTCAGGCGCAGCAAGGTCCGCGACATCCGGGCGTGATACCTTGTTGATGTGGAAACCGAAACGCTCGCCCAACTGACTGACGATCCGGGCAAAGCCTTCACTGATCTCATCGATCCGGGTGTCATCGCTGGTGAAGCTGTCGATCCCGCCGAGCGTGACCGACGCCATCAGATCACCTTGGCGCGTCAGGATGACATTGTCTCGCACCGCAGCGATGTAGGGTAGGTGCCGCCCAAGACGCTCGGCTTTCAAGACCTTGTCCCCAAGTGCATCCCGAACAGCGTTGCTTGCAATCAACCCCCGAAACTCACGCGACATAGAGATCGCCTCCATCGCGGGATCGCACACTCGTTCGCGGTGTGCGCGACATCACCACGTTCAAAATCTGAAACAGATTTGGATTGCGGTCTGCGACCAGCCAAAGCGGTGGGTAGCCCGCGATGAACACCAGCAGGAACCGCATGTCGTCAACCAGAATGAAAGGGATCACGGATGCGAAGACCAGCGCCACAAAATATCCGATCGGGAGACCGAATATCCGTGGCGGCTTGGTAAGCCCCAGAAAGAGTGGTGTGTCGCGCATGGAGGTCTCTGCGGCCTGTCAGATCAAGGAGCCGCAAAGCCATCGATGATGGTCTCGGCCGAAAAGATCAGCACCACGCCGACAAACACGGCGACGAAGATCGGCCAGTTGAGACGCCCGAAAAACATCATGACACCGGATCCCACGAGAGCGAGCACACCGAGGCCACGACCGATCGGACCCGTCACCGCGTCGATGATGTTATCGATCATGTCAGACACCGGGCTAAGGTCTTGTGCGAGCGCCGGGGCTGCGGCCACTATCAGCAACGCGGCCAATGCCGCCCTGGTATAGTCGATGCGTTTCATGTCTGGTCTCCGATGGATTGGGCATAGACGGCCATGACCTTGCGGACATGGCCTTGGGTTTCGCGGTAGGGGGGAATCCCGCCATGGCGCGCCACGGCTTCGGGGCCGGCGTTGTAGGCCGCGAGCGCAAGCTGCGGCGTGCCGAAACGATCAAGTTGTGTCAGCAAGTAGCGGGCGGATCCATGCAGGTTTTGCTCAGGATCATGCGGATCGACGCCAAGCACGCGTGCAGTGTCCGGCATCAACTGCCCAAGCCCGATTGCGCCGACATGCGACCGCGCGCCTGGATCAAATGCGCTTTCAATAGCGATGTTGGCGCGAAAGAATGCGAGCCAGTCGCGAGAGGACATCCCGGCCCTGCGCAGGGCCGGGTGGTCCGCGTAGACCGACCCCACATCAAGGATCATAGTCTCGACTGCAGGGCGGCCCGATGGGACCCGAGGCGGAGAAAGGCGTGGTGAGTCAAGAGGGACGACCTCAGACCGTGCGACAATGTCGCCTTGCTCGGGTTGGGGTCTTGCAAAGTCGAGAACGCTACTGGTCAGTCGACCAACACGGTCTGGAGCATCGAGATCGATAACGGATTGTGCATAAGTGGAAGGGCCTGAAAGCCCCCAGAGAACGAGGCTAGCCGCTGGTAGGATACCTTGTCGTCTCAAACTCCCACGTGCCTCTCTCACCTTCTCGGAGAGGGCAGCTGAATACCTTTGCGTCGAGCTCCAGGCAGAAGCTCATGAGCCCTGCTGCGGTCTTGAAGACGCGTGGTTTAAGATCCCGGTTGGTCACATAGACCGACCGGTGCACACCGCCTTGACCGTCATTGGAGCAGACGAAAACCGTCCAGCCACCCCTATGCGTGTTGCCGCCCTTTTCCGGGGCTTCAACGCATTCCACCTCGATCCATGCCCCACCCTCGATCGCCTCTTGCATGTGCGATGTTAGGATCACGGGGTATTTTGTTCCTGCCATTTTGCCTCCGAAGGAAAGAAGTTCCTACGGAAGTAACCTGCTTTTGCACCGCTTCAAACAGTGCATGTCACAAGATATGCGGCGACGTATCTGAAAACTCTTTAGATGGTCAATAGATATCTTTTGATTGATTAAGATATTTTTTCAGTGATAGGTCCGACACACGATTCGCCCCCAGATTGTCGGGAGACCACCAGATGTCGCGGTTGCTGGCATGTAGCACATTCATCGCCCTAGCGATCCCAGCAAATGCCGAGACGCTGGCGATGGACTGCGTGTTGCCGTTGCGGCCGGAGCTGGCGGCCTCGCCTGCGCTCCTGAACGAGTACGGCGACGACATCAGAGCCGAGTTCAACACCTACTTCGATGAGGCACAAACCTATCTGAATTGCCTCGCCGCAGCATCAGCTTCCGCGCAGGCCGAAGTCCGTCTTGTGCTTGACGCTTACCAGGAGATGTTCCAATGAAACGACGCGCAAAATATGTCAGCAATTATGACACAATTAACATAAGTCTGATTATACGACAACGCTTTAGCGGCGGCGCTCTGTCATGAGGCGGCTTGTGTCAACTGCCGCGATCATCGCGATCGGTCTTACACAGCTTGCTGCCAAACCTGCCGCCGCACAAGGCTACCAGATCGATTGTGCGATCCTCCTGTGCCTCGCAGGCGGTTGGCCGCCTTCGGTCCCATGTGCCCGCGCGCGCGCGGAGTTTATCCGCCGGATCACGCCCTGGCCCATCGAACCGCCACTGCAAATTTGGCGCTGCCCCATGCGCGCCGCGATGAATACTGCGCCTTGGGCAACGCCAGGCGAACGTCTGTACAATTATGCTTTTGCACAGGCGCCGTTGCAATCCACATCCGACGCACCCTTTACCCTCGCGGCTGTGCCTGGAACCAGCGAAAGAGCCATTTTTCAGCTAAGGTTTGCAGCAGGTGAAATCGCCCCAACGATCCAAGAGGTCGCCGGTGAGATTTCTGATGAAAACGGCATCTCGGACATCGATATTTCAGAACCTGCCTTCGATTTTGTCCGGAGCATAAAGGTCTGGAACGTCATGTATTACAGTCATCGAGAGCGTGGACGCGACGATGATTGCCGGGAAAGCTACAATATCACCTTGGGGACCTACGGGACGCAGGGCGACTTCCGTTGGGACCGGTCCCATCCTTCTGCCGTTCCGTCCTGGGTTATCCCTTCACGACAGTGCAATGCCTCGAGTTGGGTTCGCGCTGTCGGCGTGGAATGGCGCGATTACGAGGGCAACCACGGGTTTGAAGTCGTGCGTTATTGATCCGCCATACTGCGATCACTCGCTGGGCTTCACAGATCGATCGCCAAAATCAATCCATCAACAGAGAGCGACACGCCGACCCTAGAAAAGCAAACCCCCCGCGAGGCGGCAACCAAGCGAGGGGGAATACTAAAGTCCGAGGATAGGTGATCCACAGGACAGATCGTGACAGATCGTTTTTAGCATTCTCCCAACATGCCAATCAAGCAATAAACGCATCTGTGCGAACGATGAATTTTTGCCTGTTGCCGACCTCGCCCAACCGACGAGGACAGACTCATGCACGCATTACAACGACACCCCTTCCCCGCTCTTCCCAGAGGGTTTCAGCGCGGCCACGTTCAGGAATTGATCGTGGAAATCGCACCCTACATCGGCATGAGCGCCAATCTCGCCATGACGCTGGTGTGCATCATCACCCATACAAGACCTCGGGACTGGACAGAGGGGGAAGTCGAGCCAATCTGCTACGCCAAACAGACGACCCTCGCAGCAAAGCTCGGCCGGACGCCCCGGGCTGTACGAGCTGCAGAAACAAAACTCGCGAAAGTGTTTCGCTTCATCGACAAACGCGTGGCCGCCAATGGCGGACGCAGCCGTGCAGGTGGGGCCGGGCTGACGTTATCGCGCCTGATCGAAGTCTTCCCGGCTCTGCTGACATTGCGGGACCAAATGCGTGCCGAAAGAGACCGCATTGAACATCTGGCGCGCCGTCGCAGCGTCCTTTACCGCCATGCCAAGGAAAGCCTTATCGAGCTGACAACCAGACACGGTGCGGTCCCGGCCCTGCAGAGCCTCTGTACATCGTTTCTCGAATGGCCTGCCAGCCGTGATCTTCGCAGCCTCGGGCTCGACGCGTTGGAAGCCCATCTCATCGCCGCCAAAGCGCTATGTTCAAGCCTCGATGCCTATCAAAATCATGGTATTTCTTCCGCTCAAGCGGACGACAACTTCCCCCCTCATATACAAGACTCAAAACAAGATTATCTTGTAGATGAAGGCACATGCGACGAACCAAAGCCCTTGGACGAGCTTCAGGCCGCAGAGGTGCTGGATGCTGCGCCTGACGGCGCCGCAACTTGCAGAGAAAAGCAGCGTGAAGGGGCCGGCCGATTGCGCAACCCCCAAAGTTTCGCATGGTTGACACCCCAACAGCTCTACAGGCTTTGCTCACCTGACATGCAGTTTTACCTTGATGCCGAGCAGCAAGGGCATGAACCTTTGAGCGAGCTGCATTTCAAACTAGCCGCGCGGCGCAGGCTCCCTGAGTTGGGGATCAATAACAGGATCTGGCACGACGCGGTCGAAACCGTTGGAGAGTTTGCCGCAACGCTGTTCCTGATCGTCACCGACGCCAACCGCTTCCATCCGAAAACGCCTGTTGCGAATCCAAGCGGATATCTCCGCGCCATGCTCCGACGTCATCGCATCGGGACGTTGAACCTAGCTGGCAGCTTGATCGGGCTGTCGGAAAGGATGCGTCGTGCTTGAACTGGAACGGCTGACTGGTCAGGGCCAAGTGATTGCTGCAGTGTGCCTTCACCAATCATTTGGCCCAAGGAACAGTATGACTATCGACGAAAGGCTAACATCCAGAGCTTGCTACTTAAAACTCTATCTTTCTTCTGGCGGCGAACTCATAGCTTGACCGAGATCGGTTGGCAGGAACCACTCCCTCCATACATCCTCATAGTTTTTTGGAAGGACCGATAGGCCGTTCCAAAGGAGGAACACATCGACTTTCCTCAAGTGATCGTCCAACTCCCCCTCGAACGTCTTTATGTCGACCAAAGGGATTGACCTCTCTAAGAGGCCCGGCTGTCCAGTTTCAATGAATCGCCGCAGACCATCGCGGTAGTGTCCAATGATCGGACACATCTCGACGTCATCCCAAAAGTCATACCGCACAATTTTCTGTGCGAAGTGTTCGGCGAGGGAGCGCCAGTCGCCATGCTCCGCCCAGTTAAGTTCCGAGTTCTGATAGGTGAACCGCTGGAAAGCCGAAAACAGCTTCGAACGCTTGGCATACCAGCGAAGCGCGATCTGCCCGACGGTCGTGGAGATGTCGTTGCTAGCTGGCAAGTGAATCGTTCTGCTCTTTGCATCACGATAATCGTCAAAACGCGGTACTAGGATCTTGTCGACATAATCATTAAGGCAAACGAAAATGCACTTCTCCCGACTTAGATCGGCGATGACCAACAGGACCGGTAGTCCGACACCCATCCTCTCTACCGTTACAAGTTCAGATGTTTCGAGGCTGAGACTATACACTTCGATTGACGTTGAAGGCTCGTCATCGAGTTGTTCACGACCTTTTTCAACATTGCCTCTACGATGGAGGTTCAGGTTTCCAACGCTCGGGGATTCGGCACTTTTGAGTTGTATAAAAAAGTGCTCTCCAAGCGTCTGAGGATATTGAGCTGACGCATCCTCGAATACCTCCACCGCAAAATCTAAGCCGTAGTCAGGTCTGTATTCGCGGACTACCCAGTTTTCAGGCAAGAGGCGTTTCAGCAGTGCGATTCCCCGCTCATCGATCAAATGTTGAGGAGCTCTTCGCTTTGCTTGATCTGCCATTGGATGCTCTACCTTACTTTTTTGTCTGCTGATCGCTGCGCGGATGAGCTAGGCTCGAATGTCATTAGAGGGCCTAAAAATTCGCGCACCGCTCCCACCTAACCCTCAACAACAGTCCCTACGCCGCCCCAGAAGCGTTGATACTGCGGACCATGGCTCTCTGGCTGTTGGCCCTTTTCAGGCTTTGTCATCATGAGGGGCAGAGGTGCTGGAAGGTCTGGCCCAACGACAATTGCTTCGCCTTGTGTCACTGTACCCTATTTAATCAGATTCTGCGGATTCAGCTCATTTTGGGGCGTTTTTGTACCCTTAATTACAATATTTCCACAGGCTTCACGCCTCAGGATTTGACACCATGGGGTCTGATCCGGGAGGGGGCGGGATAGTACGCTAAGCTGGATTGGTTATCGTTTTGGCCACCTGTACTCGCCTGTCAAGAGAATATGCGCCCATCCGAGCGGTGATATATGCGACAGAAGCTCCGGCTGGCTATCTCGACCATCGTCTATTCTTGCTGTGACTGCACGTCCGAGATGATCCGTATTCCAATAGATGATGACCGCGGCCAATAGATTTAGACCTGCCATCCTGTAATGCTGCCCCTCAGCCGTTCGGTCCCGGATTTCACCTTGCCTGCCAATGCGCAGGGCGTTCTTCAAGGCGTGATGCGCCTCACCTTTGTTCAAACCGATCTGGGCGCGGCGCTGCATGTCGGTGTCCAGCAACCATTCGATAATAAACAGGGTGCGCTCAACGCGGCCGATCTCCCGCAGCGCTACTGCAAGTTCATGCTGGCGCGGGTATGATGCGAACTTCTTAAGCAGTTGGCTGGGAGGCATGATCCCTGCCGCCATCGTCGCAACGGCGCGCAGAATGTCCGGCCAATTTTGGGCAACCAGATTTTCACGGACCTTCCCGCCGATCAGGCCACGAAGCTCTTTGGGGGTTGTTTCAGGATTGAACATATACAGGCGCTTGGATGGCAGATCCCGGATACGCGGGATGAACCGATAGCCCAACAGGGCAGAAACGGCAAAGACATGATCTGTGAATCCGCCGGTGTCGGCATATTGCTCTTTGATCCGCTTGCCCGTTTCGTTCATGAGCAGGCCATCGAGGATGTAGGGTGCTTCGCTCACCGTCGCCGGAATGTTCTGGGTGGCGAATGGCCCGAACTGGTCGGATACGTGGGTATAGGCTTTCAACCCCGGCTCATTGCCGTATTTTGCATTGATCAGGTTCATCGCCTCGCCCTGCCGAGCCGCCGGGAAGAACTGACCATCACTGGATGCGGTGACACCTGCACCCCAGAACTTTGCCATCGGCAATCTGGATTGTGCGTCAATGACTATGGCCAATGCCCGGTTGATGGCGTCGCTTTCGATGTGCCAGCGGGACAGGCGTGACAGTTGGAGGTAATCATGGGTGTTGCTGGCGTCGGCCATCTTGCTCAGGCCGAGATTCAGCCCCTCCGCCAACAGAACATTCAGCAGCCCGATCCTGTCCTTACAAGGCGCCCCTGTTCGCAAATGGGTAAAGGCGTCTATGAATCCAGTGGCCTCATCCACTTCCAGAAGTAGGTCGGTGATACGGATGTCTGGAAGTTGCCGATAGAGATCAAGGACGAGTACTTCCGCCTCGTCAGGCACGGCGGTTGTCAGTCGTTCGATCTTGAGCGCGCCATTCTCGATAGACCCACCGGGGATGGTTCCGTGCCTGGCTGCACGCGCTAAACGGTTCAGGCCGTCGGTGATCCGCACTTTTCGATCTGAAAGCCAAGTGACCGGATCAAGAGGCATTGTTAATCTGGGGATGGCGGGAACGGCTGAGATTGGCACAAGGGCCTGTTTCAAATCAGCGTAGCGCTTTGAATGCCCCAGCCAGATATCTCCGGAACGGAAGGCATCGCGCAGATGAAACAGCACTGCAACCTCCCAGAGGCGATGGTCATCCTCCGGCTGAGCTTTAAGGTGCCGATGCCATTTCGAGTTTTTGCGCAGAAAATCTGTCGGTTTTGCCCGGTCGATTTTTCCACCAATTGACTCAACGGCATTCACCAAGGAAATAGCGACCGGGGCGGCTTTGATATCCAGCGCCTTCAGCATGCGTGGGGCATAGCGCCGAAACCGGCGATGTCCTTGCACGACATGAGCAAGCGGGTCTGCTGCCATGGTGTTGGTCAATTGCGCCGACGTGGCAACCAGCTCCTCCAGGACCGACCATCCAGGTGTGTCCGAAACGGCGGTTTCGAGGGATACACCATCGCTATGTGCGGCGAGCAAGACGGTTCCCAACTCGGTGAAGGAGCGCAGGGTTTGCTGGACAGCGGCCTTTGCGTCGTCAACGCGGACATCACACAACCTCTTGGCATCGCGCCATGTCTTTCCAACGATCCGATCATGGGTTTCGACAACGGCATCAGCGATAGTCGCCTGCCATTCCACTACACAGACCGCCAGAATGGCCAGCCGCCGGTCACTGGAAATGTCCCGTAATCCGTCTGCAAAATACCGTTCACCCTGTCTGCGCAATCGAGCGATCCGATGAGGCGGAACCCCGTCCAGAGTTTCGGTCGGAATACCAAGCGCCTGCAAAAGCTCCAGCCGATCCAGAAGGCGACTGGCCCCGGCCGAGTTCTTTCCGACCTCAAACTGACGCAGCCAGACAAATCGGCTGATCCGCTCATCGACCAGTTCCGTTAGCAATGAATCCAGTTGGGCTTGCTTGGTTTCAC
>NZ_JBXWML010000014.1:0-103349 GCF_059609845.1 Ruegeria sp. YTSC002 | reverse complement strand
CGACCCATCAGCACCGCCTCAGCAGCGCCGGTGAAGGGGGTTCTAAGTATAACCAACAAAACCCGCAAGTGGAAAATGACGCCGCAGGGCATTTTTTTGAAAAATTAGATATAATCATTTAAAAACAAAAACTTAAAAAGTCAGAAAGCTTGCCTTTTCTGTGCCAGTCGGGACTCTCTCCCTCGGATGGCCACGACACAACCCGGAAGACACAAGACGGCACTACTATATATAGGGAATCGACCGACACTGAACACAAGGCTGCGCGACTCAAGTAAGTGAATCGACTCGCGACTCTGCCAGAATCTGCATTGAAAACCCCAAACACCAGATTTCGAACCGCGCCGAGTCTGGCCGACAGACATTAAGTCCGACCGCGCCTTCAATGAGGCTGCATTCTGATCACCCATCTTGCACATCCCTCCGGGATGCGCTCTGGTCCGGGCAATTCATTTTCGGTTTCAATAGCGAGACAGGCATGGCGCGGCACCTTACGTTCCCACTGGTCAGAACCGTCGGATTTGACGGAGCGCTTGTCACATTTGCGGACACGATGTCTGAGACAGCGAACCGAGCGGCGCTGGCCTTTCGATCTGAACTGGTTCGGCTTCAATGGGCAGAGGTCACGGAGTCTTCTGCCACGCTGGCCTCGGCATATGTCCGGTTCGATACGCAACGCACCACCCATCAGCAGATGTTGCACAAGCTTCAGGACCTCGTCGACCAAAGGGACTGGTACAACACACCACTTCCAACGGGCCGCAGGCTGTGGCGAATTCCGACGGTCTATGGCACCGACCTTGCGCCTCAGCTGGACGATGCCGCTGCTGCTGCCGGTCTCACGCCGGAAGAAGCGGTACGGCGGCTTGGCCAGTCCCGCGTGCGGGTTTTGACAATCGGCTTCGCCCCCGGACAACCCTACCTTGGACCATTGGGCCCCGAGTTCAATATTCCGCGGCTGCAAACCCTTACCCCCATGGTGCCCGAAGGTGCTCTGGTTCTCGCAATATCTCAGTTTGTGCTGTTTTCCGGGCCGACGCCAACCGGGTGGCGGCATGTCGGGCAGACGGCTTTTCGGTGTTTCCGGCCCGAGACAAATGAGGCATTCGCCCTCAACCCCGGGGATGAACTGATTTTCGAACCCGTGTCCCGCGAAGACCTGGAACACATAAGCGCCAATAATGAGAATAGCACAGGCGGAGCAACCTGCGAGGAGATTGCGCCATGAGCCTGATCGTCCACCAGATCGGCCCGACTTGCACCATCCAGGATCAGGGGCGCATTGGTTATCTGGACCAGGGCCTGTCCCGGTCTGGTGCTGCCGACATACTGGCCCTTCATGAAGGTGCCGCGTTGCTTGGCCAGAGCCCGGAATTCGCTGCGCTGGAAATGGCCGGGATGGGCGGCGCGTTCGAGGCCACACAGAACATGCGTATCGCTTTGACCGGTGCGCGGATGCAGGCCAGTATTGATGGCAGCCCCGTGGCCTGGAATGCCTCACATCACCTGGAACCCGGACAACGGCTGGTCATCGGTGCGGCCCTGCAAAGCAATTACGGCTATCTTCACTTGGGGGGCGGTATCGATTCAGAGGTTTTTCTTGGATCTCGATCCGCGCATCTGACGGCACGGATCGGGCGGGCAGTGCAGCCAGGCGACAGGCTGACATGTGGCCCGGATGCAGGCGACGCAAGTTTGAAACTGACCCCCTCCGAGCGCTTCTCGGGTGGCGTTTTGCGTGTCGTTGCCAGTTTTCAGACGTCCTTGTTTGATGACGCAACGCTTGATCGGTTTGCGCGCACCTCATTCCAACGTGGCGCACGCGCCAACCGGATGGGGATGCAAGTGAACAGTGACGGCGACGGGTTTGCAGCCACTGGCCAACTGAACATCTTGTCCGAGGTGATCACCCCGGGCGACATCCAGATGACCGGAACCGGAGACCCATTCATTCTGCTGCCTGAATGCCAGACCACCGGAGGGTACCCCCGCATCGCGACCGTTTTGCCCTGCGACATGCCCCGCGCAGCGCAGACGCCCGCGGGCGGAGCGATCACGTTCGAATTTGTGACCTTGGATCAGGCCGCCGATTTGCACGCGGCATTCCTGGCGGATCTTGCCCGCTTGCCCTCAAAAGTCGAGGCGCTGGTGCGTGACCCGCATGACATCCCGGACTTGCTGTCCTACCAATTGATCAGCGGAGTGATCTCTGCCACCGACTAAGGAGATGTGCCGATGCCAAGCGTCGATCTGAATGCCGATATGGGGGAAAGCTTTGGTCCATGGAAAATGGGCGATGACGAAAGCCTTCTGAAAATCATCACCTCCGCCAATATTGCCTGCGGATTTCATGCGGGTGATCCGGATGTAATGGCATCTACAATGAAGCTGGCGGCCGAGAATGGTGTCGGCATCGGCGCGCATCCCGGGTTTCCGGACCTGCAAGGTTTTGGTCGCCGGAACATGAAGCTGTCCCAGGAAAATCTGCGCAACCTTGTGCGGTATCAGTTGGGTGCGGCGATGGGCATGGCCAAGGCGGTCGGCACCAAAGTGCGGCATCTGAAATTGCACGGCGCACTGGCCAATATGTGTTCGGTCGATATGGATATGGCGCGGGCCTGCTATCAGGGCGCGCTGGACGTCGATCCCGACATCATCGTGATGGTTCTTGCCGTGACGAAACAGGAAGACGCCGTGCGCGAGCTGGGCTGCAAATGGGTGGGCGAGATCTTTGCTGACCGTGCCTATAATGACGACGGAACATTGGTTGACCGCAGCCTGCCCGGCGCGGTGATCCACGACGCAGATGTCGCCGGACCACGCATCCTGAACATGGTGCGTGAAGGCGCGATCATCACCGAAAGCGGCAAGCGGCTGGAGACATCCATCGACACGATTTGCCTGCACGGAGACGGACCAACTGCCGTTCAGATCGCCCGTTCAGTTCGCGAAAGCCTGATCGGGGGCGGTGTCGAGGTGACGAAATTCACCCGCTGAACATCATGCGTTAACGTCGGCAGCCCAATTTCACGACTGTTGCCCGTGCAGGCCTCAGCGCCTAGCATGACGGGCAAACGCATATTCTGAATACCATAATTGCAAACAATGCATTGACCCGCAGCGGGCAAGTGCAAGGAGGTCGTGGAATGTCATTTGATCTGATGTCTTATCAGCCCCGGGGCGACAAAAAGAACTCGGACTTCTTCAATGAATACCTTCCGAAGATTTACGAACGCCGGACAAGCTCGGGCATTGCGGACCAGGTCGGCGCAATGAAGGCCATCATCATTCAGGTTGAACCCGACGCGGTGTTCGACACAATGGTCGAGCTTTACGTGATGACGCCGTATCGACACACCGCCAGCTATCTGGGGCAGACCCACAGGTTTTCGGTACTGCATTCACATCCCGACTATCCCGCGCTGATCCTGATGGCCCCGCTCAGCCCCGGGTTTGAAGATTTCATCCCCCGCATCAACCGCATGTACCCGCTTGCGCGCAACAATCCTCAGACGCGTTACGTAGGTGAGGTTTTCGCTGCCTGTGATCTGGACGCGCTGACCCGAGCACTTGAGGATCAGAACATACGCTTCGAGTTTTCCGGCGACACCGAAAACCCGTTCTACACAACAGACGGGTACCGATTCACCACCCCGTCCGATTTCACCTGCAACCGCGTCGGGTATTCGACCCACGACTTTAACGATACCGACAGTCTGGGCCTTGGGGATCGCGTGTTGCTGAGCGATACGGAACAGGCCCGTCTGGAACAGGCCGCCGCCTTTGGAACCGAAAGCAGGATCGCCCCGCTGATGCTGGGAATCGACCATCTTGCGACGCGGGTGCTGGCGGGTGAGCGCGAGGATGCGATTCTCGAGTTCCTGACCATGGTGCCCTACTATTTCTGGGGCGCTTACAACATATTCGACATGAACTCATCGACCAACGTGAACCGCAACGGCAATGTAGACGATGACAAAAAGTCTCCGGCCAAGGTATTCACCGCAAACAACACGCCATCCTTCGTCAACTCCTTCGCCAAACTGCCGATGCCGACCGAAGATTTCGTGCGCAATTTTGGCCGTCGTCTGCACCACATGGCGGTCGAGATTCAGGATGGCGATCACGGCGCTGGGGAAAAGAACGTCGATTTCGTGGTGAACACCCTGAAGGACAAGGGTGTGCCGTTCCTGGCCCATGTGGTGGGTGAGTGCAAAGACGACCCGAACCTGAAACAGATCTTTTCGAAACACTCCAAGCACACCCTGCTGATTACCGAGTATATCGAGCGGTGTCACAAATACGACGGGTTCTTCACCAAGGACAACGTCGCCGCCCTGACGGCTGCCGCCGGGCAGGATGAACAATACCAGCACGGTCACGTTTTTGACTGAAAAAAGGGCTGCGGAAAACCGCAGCCCAGACACGTTCAGGAGAGAGAATGCCGAACCTTATGATGGCCCGATCATGAAACAGGTGACGTTGCGAGCCTGCAAACGGCGACAGGCCAGATCCGCCTGTTCGCGGGTCATGCCCTGAAAGGTTGCGTCAAACCCGCGCGCGCTTTGGTTCACCTTGCGCAGCGTGCCTTCCAGCGTGGTCATTTCCGACAATGCGGTTTTCAGCAAAACCTTCTCAGCCTCATACCGCGTGGTATAGCGACCCACATTGACCCCCCACAGGTGCCCACCTGACGAAGACAACCGAGTGACAACCTCCTGCTCAGGCTCTGGCTGTTTCGTGGAATCCGTCGAAGCCAGAACCAGATTTTCGGGGCGCAATGCCGGACGGGTATCGGATGTTTCCACAGGCGGTGCAGTTGGCGCGATATCCGCCTCTGCAATGGCCGCCGCGATCGCGCTGGTAATGCTGTCGCGATTCTCGTCAGCCGCCGCTGCAACCGCGCTTGCGACTTGCGTTGCCGCGGTCGGGCGCCGAACCGGGCGCAAACTGGATTTTGGCGCGCCGCTCACGCTGGCGACCTGCGTCCCGACACCCAATCCGGTATTTCCAGCATAGGCCGGTCGGGCAGGTTTGCGAATGGGCGCACGCGACGGGGCGCGGCGGAAGCCCAAATCCAGAAGCTCGGCAACCTTGGCATTCCGAGAGGCGCCGGACTTTCCGCCGAAAACGGTGGCGATGATGCGTTCATCCTTGCGCTTTGCCGATGCCACAAGATTGAACCCCGCTGCACGGGTGTACCCGGTTTTGATGCCGTCGGCGCCCTTGTAGGCCGCCAGCAGGCGGCGGTTGGTGTTGGGAACGGTTTTGATCCCTGCATAGGTCGATTGGCGCGAGAACAGATTGTAGTATTGCGGATAGTCATACAGCAGATGCCGGCCCAGCGTGGTCATGTCACGTGCGGTCGAAAGATGACCCGCTTCGGTCAAACCATGGGCGTTCTTGAAGGTCGTGCGGCTCATCCCCATCGCCTTGGCGGTTCGCGTCATGCGCCGCGCAAAAGCTGCCTCGGATCCGCTGATGGCAATGCCGATGGCCGTGGCGGCATCATTGGCCGACTTCACGGCAGCCGCGCGGATCAGATAGCGAAAAGCAATCGTCTGACCGGCGCGCAGCCCCAGCTTCGATGGCGGCTCGGCTGCTGCCTTTTTGGTGATCCGAACCGGGGTATCCAGCGTGATCTCACCGTTCCGCACCGCTTCGAACGCGATATAAAGCGTCATCATCTTGGTCAGCGATGCCGGGTGAAGTCTTGTGTCAGCATTGCGCGAATGCAGAACCTCTCCGGTTCGGGCATCAATCACCATCGCCGCGTAAGGTGCCGCCATGGACCTGAGCGGCGCAAACGCCAGAGCACATAGCAACACTATGAGAAGAAAGCCCATTCGGGCCGGAACTGTCCGCCGAATCTGCACGATTATTGCCTCTGTCTGCCTCGCGCCGCCGGGTTTTCCCGGTCGGCAAATTTTGTTTTATTACCGTACAGACTATCACAGAGACTTGGTGAAATAAACCGAAAGCTGAGCTTTTCGCGGTTTCGTCAGGCCGCCCGAACAGGGCTATATCTAGACAGATGCCGCCCAAAGCCCACCAGATGCGCGATTGAGGCAGAACTTGGTCAACGCCCGGCAGGGTTTTCGTGGAACTGCGGCCAAAAGGCAACATCACTTCAGGCTCTGCACCAGATCGGCCAGACCGCCCAAATCCCTCAACTCCCGGAATCGGGGACTGTCGACCGGGGCTTCAGCATGCTCCACCTCCCAGATCAGGCCGTGCGGGACATGAACCCCCCAGCTTCCTGCCTGAATCGGAGCCACGACGTCAGATCGCATGGAATTGCCAACCATCATCGCGCGCGTCGGGCCATCGCCATGCCGCTCAAATATCGACCGGTAAGTTTCAGGGGTCTTTTCAGACACGATTTCCACCGCGTCGAACAGATCGCCCAGACCCGACTGGGCCAGTTTCCGTTCCTGGTCGATCAAGTCCCCTTTGGTGATCAAGACAACCCGACACAAGCCGGTCATGCCTTCCACCGCGTCGCGGGCATGGGGCAACAGCTCGATCGGATAGGCCAGCATCTCTTGGCCGGCTTCGATCAATTGGCGAATGACCGAGGCCGGAACACGGTCGTCCGTGACCTCGATCGCGGTTTCGATCATCGATAGGACAAAGCCCTTGATACCATAGCCATAATGTCGAATGTTGCGCTTTTCGGCCGCCAGAAGCCGCTCCATCAGATGGTCCCGGTCGGCATGCTCGGCCAGCAATTCAGCAAAATGCGCCTGCGTCAGCTGAAAAAAACGCTCATTGTGCCACAGAGTATCATCCGCATCGAAACCGATTGTCGTCAGCTTGTCAGTCATCTCGTTTACGTCCGCTTGCTCTTTTCACCGGCCATCCCCACGTTATATAAGCGCGAAGATAAACCCCAAAACTGAATCGGACAGTTGCCTACGATGCTGGAAAAGACCTGGATGATGTCTGACGAACCGGACGACGACAGCGACGCGTCCGTTCTGGTGCAGACGCGCCCAAAAACCAAGCGTCCGCCTTTGTACAAGGTGCTGTTGCTGAACGACGATTACACGCCGATGGAATTCGTGGTTCATGTTCTGGAACGTTTCTTCGGCATGACCCATGCAGAAGCGTTCGAGATCATGCTGACCGTGCATAAAAAAGGTGTGGCCGTCGTCGGGGTCTTCAGCCATGAGATTGCCGAGACCAAAGTTGGTCAGGTCATGGATTTCGCCCGCAGGCACCAGCACCCGCTGCAATGCACCATGGAACGGGAAGAATAGGGCTTTTTGCCTGACACTCACCCATATTTGCCGGAATTGCCCATGTCCCTTCGCCTGGAACTTGCATTGCAGAACGGCCTGTCGCTGTCGTCGCCCCTTAGCGTGATCTGCCCTGTTCCGGCCCATGATCTGTCGGCGCTTCCCAATGAAGCGCAGGTGGTGCAACCGTTCAAACCTTTTCACGACCATTTTGCTGCGCAGGGCTTTGACACGGTGCCCGAGGCAGACAACCCTTGCCAGGATGCCATTGTGTTTTTGCCGCGTGCCAAGGCGCTGGCACGGGCGATGATCCATCTGGCCAGTTCACGAGCCCGCGGCATTGTCGTGATCGATGGCGCAAAGACCGATGGCGTGGACAGCATTCTGAAAGATGTTCGCAAAAGGATCTCGGTCGAAGGACCTCTGTCCAAAGCGCACGGGAAAATCTTCTGGTTTCAGGCTGACCCGCAGAGCTTTGCAGATTGGGCTGCGCCAAAGACGCAGATCGTCGATGGGTACCACACGGCACCGGGTGTGTTTTCAGCGGACGGGATCGATCCCGCTTCGGCCATGTTGCTGAAGGCCTTGCCCGCCAAGCTGGGGCCGCGCGTGGCCGATCTGGGTGCCGGATGGGGGTATCTGACCGCAGAGATACTGAAGCGCGACACTGTGAAATCCGTACATCTTGTCGAAGCAGATCACACGGCCCTTGCCTGTGCGCGCATCAACGCCTCTGACCCGAAGTCCCGGTTTTATTGGGCTGACGCCGTCACCTGGTCTGCGCCAGAGCCGATGGACACCATCGTAATGAACCCCCCGTTTCACACCTCACGCAGTGCCGACCCTGCGCTGGGGCAGGGTTTCATCGCAGCAGCGGCACGCAATCTGACGCGCAACGGAACGCTCTGGATGGTGGCAAATCGCCATCTCCCCTACGAAACCACTCTGAACGAACACTTCGCTCGGGTCGATGAAGCCGCCGGCGACAACCGGTTCAAGGTGTTTGAGGCCTCTCGCCCTCGGCGATAAGGCCAGCTAACCTGCCCCCAATTCAGGAGGATTCGGATGTCCTTTTCCATCGCAGGCAAGACAGCAATCGTTACAGGCGGAGCCAATGGCATCGGGCTGGCCGTAGGTCGGCATTTCGCGGATGCGGGCGCAAATGTCATGTTCGCCGATATAGATGAAAAACGTCTGATCGATGAGCTTGGGGAACAGGCAGAAGACGGCAATATTCGCTACTTCGCAGGCGATCTGCGCGAAAAACTGACCATTGCCAATTTGCTGTCGGCAACACTGGATGCGTTTGATCAGGTGGATATTCTGATCAACGGCGCGCGCCAGGTGATCCAGTCTGATCCGCTGGACCCCGATGACGATTCGATGCGCACCTTGCTGAACCAGAACTTGATGCCTGCGCTGCGGCTCAGCCAGCTGGTCGCGAAACGCATGATCAAACAGGCCGGGGATGACGATGAAAACCCGGCCGGATCGATCATCAACCTGTCATCCATCGCGGCCCGCCGCACGCATCCGGACCTGATGGCCTATTCCGTGTCGACCGCCGCGCTGGATCAGTTGACACGTTCACTGGCCGTGGCGTTGGCGCCGAACCGCATCCGGGTCAATTCGATTGCGCTCGGCTCGGTCATGAGTGCATCCCTGCAATCGACCCTGAGAGAGAACCGAGAATTCCGCGACGACATCGAAAAGCACACACCGCTTGCCCGCATCGCGTCGGCCACCGAATTGACGGAAACCGCGCAGTATCTGGCATCGGATGCAGCCGGATTCATCACCGGCCAGATCCTGACAATCGACGGTGGCCGCACATTGCTTGACCCCGTTGCCGCACCTGCGCATTAAGACCCATGTTCGAAACAGAAAAAAACACCGCCTCTGCCTGGTTCCGTCAATTGCGCGACGACATTGTCGCCGCATTCGAAGCACTGGAGGACAGCCACGACACCGGCCCGTTTTCCGACGCAAAACCCGGCCGCTTTGAAGTGAAGGAAACCAAACGCCAGTCCGAGGACGGCTCTGACGCAGGGGGCGGTCTGATGTCCGTGATGCGCGGCGGGCGCGTGTTTGAAAAGGTCGGGGTCAATGTCTCGACGGTTTACGGGACCCTGGGCGAGCGTGCACAACAGGCAATGGCAGCGCGCAAAGGCATTCCCGGGATGACCGAAGACCCGCGTTTCTGGGCCTCGGGGATCAGCCTCGTGGCGCATATGCAGAACCCCCATGTCCCGGCGGTGCACATGAACACCCGCATGTTCTGGACCCCGCACGCCTGGTGGTTCGGCGGCGGGTCGGATCTGAACCCCTGCATCGAGTATGATGAAGACACGGCGCATTTCCACGCGACCCAAAAGGCTCACCTGGACCCGCATGGTCCCGGGCACTATCCACGCCTGAAAGAGTGGGCGGACGAATACTTCTATATCCCCCACCGCAAACGCGCACGCGGCGTGGGCGGCATTTTCATGGATGACTATTGCACCGGGGACTGGCAGGCCGATTTCGCCCTGACGCAGGATATCGGTCGGGCTTTCCTGCCGGCCTTCCTGCCATTGGTTGAAAAGCGGCGCGTACAGGGTTTCTCGGACGCCGACAAAGACACCCAGCTGGTGCATCGCGGTCTTTATGCGGAATACAATCTGGTCTATGACCGGGGCACCAAGTTCGGACTGGAAACCGGACATGACCCGGACGCCGTTCTGATGAGCCTGCCGCCGATGGCGAAATGGGTCTGACGCTTAGAACGTGTCCATGATGAAATTGTCATAGCAGTAGTTCTGCGCCGACGACGCCGACATATTGGCCCCAACCTTCCTGACGGTGATGGAATATCCCGGCTTGGTATCCGCCCCCGGCGGCGGGCTCAGCGAGAATTGCACGGTCCGGACACCGGGTTCATAGGCGCGCCAGATATAGATCCGCTGGTTGTTTGGCACACCCAGCGAGCGGATCGCGTAATCCCCGATCCCACACCAATAGTTCACGGGCGCCGACGATCCGATGGCCTTGACCTCGTAGACACCGTTCGGCAAGGCTGTGATTTCCGTGCGAAATTGTGGCCGAACGGACAGACCGAACCCAACGGCCTCGGCCATTGCAGGTATCGATAAAAGCACGGCAGCAGCCAAAGTCTTGAATGAACGCATAATCCAGATATCCCGAAACAAGGGTCCGATACCAATAGCATAGCCGGGACGACCTGCGAGTAAAGCAGGACAGGCCAACGAAACGGTAACACTGACCACATCAAAGAATTTATTCTACCCATATTGCAGGAAAGCAGTACACTCGCGGCAGACTTTTGGTTCCCGTTACACTGTTGGGCATCTCTTTGAGCAAGACGTTTCCAAAAGACTGGTTCGATTTCACGCCTGAAAAATACGCGGATCTGGGCGTTATGTTCTATCTGGCGGGTTTGACGAAAACACATCAGAAACGCAGTCTGGCGCAGGTTTTGTACGCGTTCGAAACCCCGTTTCGCCTGGGCCAGTACCATATCTTCCGGCAGCACGGATTCCCCCGGGGTTTTGTCACCTTCGCCGGGCTCAGCCCCGAAGCCGAGTTCCGATATGCGGTGAAAGAAAAACCCCTTTCAGACACGGATTTCACCAGCGGATCATCCTTCTGGATCATTGATCTGGTGGCTCCGTTTGGACAGACCAGCCAAATTGTTGATATCCTCAAGCAGGAAATCCCGCACCCGCGTGTGCGCACCAACCGGATGGACAGTGACATGACACGCAATCGGATTGTCGAATGGACGCGGGATGAAGCGGGCGAGGTTCACATGCGCCTGTATCGCAAGAAGGAATTTGAACGCGTGTTGCAGCAAGGCGAGGGTTAATTGGTTTCAGTTCCGATCACAGGTGAACTGACCGGGGATGTGACTGGTTTCCCGCCCAACGTTGAGACGGGGCAACCCACTCTGGACAATGGAAACTTCAACCCGGTCACGCAAACCTGGACGATTGCGGCACAGCCCGCCAACGGTACCGCCTCGATTGACCCGAACACAGGAGAGTGGACCTATACCGTCGACCCGACATTTTTCGATGGCCTCGACAAAGGCGAGGTTGTCTTCGATTCTTTCTTCATCAGCGTCTCGGGTACAACCCAAGCCGGCCCATTCACCCTTCCATTCACCGGCACACCGGACCCGGTTGAAGTGGTCATCAGGATCGAAGGCGTCTGTTTTGCGGCCGGAACTCTGATCGAGACTGAAAGCGGCCCGCTTGCGATCGAAACGCTGGGCACAGGTCATATGGTGGCCACTGCCGATCACGGTCTGCAACCTATCCGCTGGATCGAAAGCAGCAGGATTCCACCCGAACGATTATTCGATGAACCTGCTTTGCGCCCCGTTCGTATCTCGGCGGGCAGTCTGGGGCCGAACGAACCCTCTTGCGACCTTCTGGTGTCGCAACAGCACAGAATTCTGGTAAAGGGCCCGAAGGTCGAGTTGCTTTTCGGCGCATCCGAAGCCCTGGTTGCCGCCAAACACCTGTGCGGATGGCACGGCATTGGCATCGATACATCTGTTGAAGCCATCGAGTATCTCCACGTCCTGCTGGACCGCCACGAAATCCTGAGCGCCAACGGAGCGCTGGCCGAAAGCCTGTTTTTGGGGGAAGAGGCGCTGTATGCCTTGTCCTCTGACGCGTTGCGGGAGCTGGCCGCAATTTTCCCGGACAGGCCGACCTCGGGTCATATCGGATTCGGGCGCGCGGCTCGTCTGATACTGCGCGAACACGAAGCCCGCGCGCTCGCCTGAGACTAACTACCGGCCACGATATGTCCGCCGACATCCTGCGGTGCCAACGCAACCGTCTTGATCACCGCATGACATGTGCTGCCCGGTTGCAGGTTCAGGGCCACAACAGATCGGCGCGTGACCCGCGCCAGCACATTGCCCGCCGGAGTCCTTACGGACACGATCGCACCGGGTCCCTCGCCCGACCGGATCTCTTCGACAGTACCGCTGAGCACATTCAGCGCCGAAAGCCCCTCGGGTTTTTTGTTCGACAGGATCACTTCCTGCGCAGGAATACGAATACGCAAGTTGGCTCCGATCTCATGTCCGATACGAGGCAGAAACAACCGCGCGCCATTGGCATTCAATTCCGTCAGCCCATCGGAATGATGTTTTGCAACCTGAACCTGCAACACGGCCCCGACGGCACGGACACCCGTAGGGGCCACAGACGGGTCGGCAAGAACTTCGGATGCGGGCCCATGACGAACGGCCTTGCCATCCTGCAACGCAACGACGGACGTTGCCAATCGGGCCACTTCAGCAGCCGAGTGCGTCACATAGAGGATCGGAACCGAAACCTCATCCCTGAGGCGCTCGAAATAGGGCAGGATTTCCGCTTTTCGCCCATCATCCAGTGCCGCCAGCGGTTCATCGGCAAGGATCAATCGCGGGCTTGCCAACAAGGCCCGCCCGATGGCGACGCGTTGTTTCTCTCCGCCTGACAACCCGGCAGGTCTGCGGTCCAGCAGATGACCGATGCCCAGCATGTCGATGACCTTGTCGGGATCTTCGCGCCGTGTATTCTTCGGCGCGAACCATCGCCCATAGGCAAGGTTCTGGCGCACGGTCAGATGAGGGAACAACCGCCCTTCCTGAAAAATATACCCCAATCGACGCCGATGCGGCGGCAGCCAGAGCCCCTGTTCCGTGTCGAACAGAACCCAGTCATCTACCGCCACCCGGCCCGCCCGGGGCCGCAGCAACCCTGCGACTGCGTTGACGATGGTGGTCTTTCCCGATCCCGAGCGCCCGAACAGCACTGTTACGCCAGGGGGTGCATCAAAACTGACGTCCAGATCGATCCCCGGCAGATCATGGTGCAACCGAACAGACAGGCTCATGATCCGGCCACCCGCGCGGCGGCGCGGCGTCCCACATATTCTGAAAGCAAC
The DNA here is from genome assembly GCF_059609845.1 of Ruegeria sp. YTSC002. Taxonomy (NCBI): domain Bacteria; kingdom Pseudomonadati; phylum Pseudomonadota; class Alphaproteobacteria; order Rhodobacterales; family Roseobacteraceae; genus Ruegeria; species Ruegeria sp. YTSC002. Next base: position 90,162 of record NZ_JBXWML010000014.1, on the reverse strand, counting down.
AACGCGCTCATCGCGATGACGATCGAGATCAGAACCAGCCGCGTCGCAGCGGCCTCGCCGCCCGGGACCTGCAAAAACGCGTAAACAGCCGAAGGCAATGTTTGCGTCTGACCCGGGATGTTGGACACGAAGGTAATCGTCGCACCGAATTCACCCATGGCCTTGGCGAAGGCCAGAATAGCCCCGGCTATGACCCCGGGCAAAATCATCGGCAAGGTCACCGTACAAAACACCATCGGACGCGACGCGCCCAGAGTTGCCCCTGCCTGTTCCAGCTTCGGGTCCACCGCTTCGATCGACAAACGTATCGCCCGGACCATCAAAGGGAAGGCCATGATCCCGGCGGCAAGGGCCGCGCCTGTCCAGCGAAAGGCCACTACGATCCCGAACTCGGCCAAGATCCGCCCCAGCGGCCCTTGAATGCCGAAGGTCAGCAACAGCAGGTATCCGGTGACAACGGGCGGCAGGATCAAAGGCAAATGCACCAGACCGTTCAAAACCTGTCGCCCGGGAAACCGCCAACGCGCCAGAGCATAAGCGACAAATATCCCAAACGGCAAAGTCGCCAGCGTCGCCCAGAAGGACACCCGCAATGAAAGTTTCAAGGCTTCTACTTCGGCAGGTCCCAACCAATTCAAGGCAATCACCTGCCCGGCAGGGTAAATCCCTGCTCCAGAAATACAGCCGTGACAGCATCCGTCTTCAGGTGTTCAAGGAAATCGTGTGCTCCTTCTTTTGCCTCGAGGGTCAGGGCCGCAGGGTAAATTATCGGTGGATGCAGATCGGCAGGGAAAGTCGCTACGACCCGGACCCTTTCTTCCACCCTGGCGTCTGATTGGTACACGATCCCAAGTGGCGCGGCCCCTGCCGCCACCAGAGCCAGCGCAGCGCGCACATTGTCGGCCTGCGCCACCTGTGTCCGCACAGCTTCCCACTGGTTCAGGCTCTGCAAAGCAGCTTTGCCATAAATCCCGGCAGGCACCGCGTCGACCAGTGCCATGGCCAGATAGCCTTCTTTCAAGTCCGCCCTAAGGTCATATCCGGGCTGGATTTCACCCATTTGCGCATGATCTTCAGCCCCGACCAGAACCAGACCGTTGCCCAGCAGATCCACTCGAGACTCTGTCCGAATTAGACCATCCTGCTCCAACACATCCATCCAATCCGTATTGGCCGAGACAAACACATCCGCAGGTGCGCCTTGCTGAATCTGCCGCGCCAGAACCGACGACGCCGCATAGGAAACGGAAACGCTCTGACCGGTCTGGTTTTCGTATCCGGCAACGATTTCGTCCAATGCGGTCTTGAGGCTGGCCGCTGCGAAGACCAGAATGCCTTCTGCACCGGCCCGGATCGGGGCCAGCGCCGTCACGCCAAGGACCAATGCCACCATCCAAAATCGGCGGGCGAAGGATAGGGTCATGTAAACTCCCGACCGGTTTGTTTCAGTCTCTCCGGGGATATCGGACGCCACCGGTGGCGCGCAAGCGCCTTTGGCCATTTACACGTGATGGGTCGCAGGTTCAGCAAAGCGTTTTCTATCGATCTGTCTGAAAATTAGGCTGTGCACCTTCCGGCCCGAAAGGCGCCCAGAGCACCCGCATGTTCTGCCTACTGCTTGCACGATGCCCCGTTGGTCGGCCGCCGAAGACGGAACGCAAGAAAATCTTCCAGACCCTCTTGCACCTGCCCGCAGGCTTGGCTAAATGCAGCATCACGGGTGATTAGCTCAGTTGGTAGAGCGCTTCGTTTACACCGAAGATGTCGGGAGTTCGAGTCTCTCATCACCCACCATCCTAACCTTTTGATATAAAAGAAAAGCCTTGCAAATAGGGGCATTTGTCCGCTTCAAGGTTACAACTTTGGTTACAAAAGGAGTTCCCATGGCAGGCAGAGTTCGTCACCTCGTAAACCGTTCCGGACGGTATCACGCACGTGTTGTGGTTCCGAAAGACCTGCGCGGAATCATCGGCAAGACCGAACTGCGTATCCCGCTGGGCGGTGATCGCCGCGAGGCGCTCAAGCTTTTGCCCGGGGCTGTTACGCAGATTCAACACCAGATCGCAGTGGCTGAGCAAAAAGCGAACCCGAACCAGCAACCCAACTCCCCAGCCCGCTTTCCGCTGGCACCAGGCCAGATCGCGCACAGCCACTACCACCAGCGCATGGCCTTAGATGATCAGCTTAGAAATGATCCACGCTACTCTGCAGTTGGCATCGATGACCTGCTGGTCGAACGCCTACGCACCGCCATAGCCGGAAACGCCAATGACGCAGAACTGGGTGAACTGGTCGGTGCGCAGATTGAACGCTTCAGGGCCGCTGGCAACCTTGATGCAGCACCGGGCAGCACCGAATGGCGTGAGATAGCTCGTGCCCTTTGCCATGCGGAGCTAGAAGCACTTGCGCACGTCGCTGAGCGCGATGAAGGCGATTTTACAGGCAAACCCACCGCATCAATCATTGTGAACGCACAGCCCTCGGAAAACGCCCCTACTCCGGTCAGCATTAAACAGCTCTGGAAAGGCTATGTTGCGCACCGTCAGCAAGCCGGGTTCATGCGGTCTGGCACAGGCCGACAACAGCCGGTCATTGATAAGCTCGTCAAACACCTGAAACACGACGACGCCACACGGGTCACTAAGAAAGACCTGATAGCGTGGCGTGATTGCCTGATGAATGATTTGTCCGCCAAGACAGTCAGTGACGTGTATCTCTCAACCATCAGGTCATTATTTTCGTGGGCGGTCGAAAACGAAATGCTGACTGAGAACCCAACTGCCAATGTGCGGCAAGCAAAGCCTAAGAAACAACACACCAGAGAACGCGGCTACGTGGTGACCGAAGCTAACAAGGTCTTGAGGGCCAGCCGCACCTATCAACCCAACGAAGATGAGCGTGGCTACGTCAGGGAAAAATCGCACTTGGTCGATGCAAAGCGATGGGCACCAATCATCTGCGCCTTTACCGGCGCGCGCATATCTGAGATTACCCAGCTTCGAAAAGAAGACGTGCGCAAGATCGATGGGCATTGGGTTGTCAGGATCACGCCCGACGCTGGTTCAATCAAGACAGGTGGATATCGTGACGCCCCGCTGCATCCCCAGATCATAAGCGAGGGCTTCATCGATTTTGTCGAAGCCTCGAATCCCGGCCCAATGTTCCATGGCGGCACGAAACAAGAGGACTATTCACGCAAAGCAAAGCGTATCGCAAATCAGGTTGCAGCATGGCTTAGTAAGTCCGGGCTGGCGCCAGAAGGTTTGCTGCCCAATCATGCGTGGCGGCATCGTTTCAAGACTCAGTGTCGTGAACTTGGTATCTCAGATCGCGTGGTTGATGCCATCCAAGGGCATGCCGGAAAGACGGCAGGTGACGACTATGGCGATGTAACTCTAACAGCAAAGATAAATGCGATAGAACCGTTGCCTTGGTATGAACTGAGTGGGAACTAGGGTTCGCAAGATCCCGAGTTGCCCCTTCTGGAGGCCTTTTCTTCTGCTTCTCCCGCCGCGCATTCCCATCCAGATCATCGCTATATCGAAGACATGCAGCGCGTGCTGCATCACTTCTGAGAGGATAGCGATGACAAATAAACCGTATGGAGACACCCGGATGGCGACGTATGTCGAACGAAGGGTGCTCGAACTGAAACCTACCAAGAGCCAAGCCGAGATCGCGGCGCAGGTGGGATACGTCAACCCGAACATGATTACAATGATCAAGCAGGGTAGTTCCAAGGTGGCATTGGATCGCGTCCCGGCTTTAGCGAAAGCTCTGGAATGCGACGCTGCCTACCTTATGCGCCTCGCAATTGAGCAGTCGATCGGCCTGACTGCAGCTGAGGCAGTTTTCGAGGTGTTCGGAGAACCTGTCACGTCGAATGAACTTGGCTGGCTAAAGGCAATTCGCAAGGCCTCCAACAACACCGATCCTCGGTTGACCAGTCGGTCAGAGACGGCGATCAAGACTATCTTCGGGAGGTAGGAGCCATGTATGACCAGAAAGACGTCCTGACAATGAATGAGCTCGCCTGGTTGCGGTTCCTCCGTGACGTGAGCAACGGGAGTGATCCTGAGCCTACCTTACGGAGAGTGCAGCTATTGAGGCGCCTTTGTCGACCTCACAAAGAAAAATGGAATGGGTTTTCGAGATTGCAGCGAGGAATGGCTGGTGAACCCTGCCTCGCCGGGTCCCTCGCTGATTGAACTGAGGTTGCATAAGGTTGACAAAGGTTTACATCCACCCCTCGCGGGATCGACGGATGTAAACCTTTCGACCTCAAAAACACCCCAAAATCAGGCCAAAGGTTTACACTAAGTTTACATTAAGTTGACAGATTTCGGCCCGAAATCAGGTTTTTCAAACCAAAAGGTAAACCTATTAAGCGCAAAAACCCAATAAAACATGACTCTCTGGAAGAAACGCAACCGAACGCAAGCCAGAAAAGCTCTCTGAGCGACGAAACACATGCTGGGTCACACTTGGCATAGAGAAGAACACTTATTCAACTCAGGCCAGCGTACAGCTTGGCTCAGCACGAGCCATATAGAGAGCTTACGCGCCCGAACAGGCCAAGTAGACCTTTTAACGTTCCGAGATGGGAAACTTGCGAATACTCAAGAAGTAAAAAATCGTGCCGGAAAAAAGAATACTCTCGACGGCTTAGGCTTTCCCGTGAGGAGGCAAGAACGCAGGCGCGCCCTAAAAGGCTTGGTGATCTCCAGAGATGTGTGAACAGAGATCGTCGGGAGGAGTGCTCCCGACCGACGGCCCGTATACTTCCACCTTTTCCCTACGCCGCTCTAAGTTCCCCATGCTGTATAGATGGTTCAGCACCATCCTTAGTTTGACATTTGGCCATTTTTGCAAAATCCGGGGTCAAATTTTGAGGCGAACCGACGCGCCTGTCATTGTTAGATTTTTTGCAAGGAGTGGTTGCAAGGACCGATCGCCCCTCCTTCCAGCCTGCCGCAAACCAACAAATTGGTTTCCAAGCAAACTGGACAACCGGCCCCGAAGGCTATCATACCCTTGGCGCTCAAACTCCCACCCATAAAACGAAAAAAGCGCCGCCAAGCGGCGAGCCAGGCTCGCGGCTTGGCGGCTGTCCCACCCCTAACCCCTTGGGGAGGAGCCTGCCATCGCGGGTTAGGCTTTGGCTCGGGTCGTCCCGTTCGGTCCAAAACGGTTCGTGCGCGACGCGAAAGCAAAAGGCTCGACCGCGTGGCGTGCAGTACTGCTCACGAACCTGACGCACCTTTTCCGTTACTTGGCGGTGCCGGGATGCCTGGTTGGGCTGTCTGGTTGTGGACCGCCAGTCTATTCAGGCACCTTGAATTCCACAATACCTTTCAACTTGAACCCGTGGTTCAAAAGCGATTCTGTCACAAGAAATGGAAGCTCGAACAGTCCCGGGAAATCATCGACTGATTTGCTCCTACCAAGGCTATACATCCAGTTCAGCAGTTCCCCGATGTTGCACTCCTTTATCGCCGCCGCAAGCGTTCCGCACAAAAACCATGATGCATGCCGATCCGTGATAGTGGGAACTTGGTGGCGGAGACCTGGGCCAGGGAAAGGTGCACAGGTGTTTTCGACCACGACAACAAAGAATTCATCTTTTTGATGATGGACAGAGATGCGTAGCGCCGTGCAACCATCACGATTGCGCCCTGCAAGACCACATGTCGCGCGGAACTTCTCTCTCAGTATCAACTTCCCTTCGACACGCACCAACTGCTCAGACGCGCTGGAATTGCCCCTCGTCTGATAGAGTTTGAAAGGAACACGGCGGAATTTGTCGCCATATCGTTTGAGTAACTCTGTTACCTGACCGCGGGCCGCCAATCGCTCGCCCGACTTCCATTTGCTCACCTGTGACTGCTGAGTTCTGCACATGGTTGCAATTGCTGCCTGGGTCATTCCATCATTCAAGGCGATACGCACAAGTTCTTTTGTTTGAGGGAACTTGTCCTTTTTCGAAGTTGGTTTTTTGGTCATTGTTCTTTCTAAAATTGCCGGGGCCGACAAACGGCCCCGTACAATATGAATCACGGCTTTTTTGAACCCGCAAGTTTGTTGTGGGGGTTCAGCTGCTTGCCGCGATTTCCTTGCGCCTTGGCATGAGTCTTGTTCTGCCCCGGAGTACCTTTGTTAGGGTTCTTGATGTCGGCATTGCGGTTCGGCTTTTTCATATCCGCTTCCTTTTTTCTGAGTTGCAGTCCTTCAAAAGCTAAATGCCAAATGGCATTGGCGACACGGGATCAAGTGGAATACTTCGACATATTGCGGAATACTCTTCAACTGCTTGCATCGATCCGAGGACCACCTGGTCAGCGGACACATCCACCTCGGGCGACGCCTACCATCTTGTTGATCTCAACTTTCATTAAAAATGGCGCCAGATCGAAAGGAAATGGCAGACTTTCAAACCTCAGGCAGGTGGTTTCACTTAGTGCGCATCACCATTTTAACTGTTGAAGGCAATTGAACGCGGCCGCGGGGCGAACTCTGCGAACGCGACGGCCCGATCCGAATTTGGGAGAGAAACCGAAATGACCTCTTCACCTTTCGCAGGAACTGGTGTCAATTCGGGACTCGAGAAAGGACTGCAGATTTCAAGCAAATACGACAGACAGCGAGAAGAAGCCGTGCAATCAGTCCAAGGCAACCTACAAATCAACGGAAAAAGGCAGGCGGATGCCACACCACATGCCGCATCGTTGATCGAAGGCATGCGGGACTTCGGATATACCCTAGAAACTGCCATGGCCGACATCATCGACAATTCGGTCACCTCCGGAGCCGGACGCGTCGAGGTTCTGGCCGAAACAACTACCGACGAACCTTGGATCGCGATCGTCGATGATGGATCCGGCATGACGGAGGCAGAACTCATAGAAGCCATGCGACCGGGTTCAAAAAACCCGTTGGCCGAGCGCGAAGGACACGATCTTGGTCGCTTTGGCTTGGGGTTGAAGAGCGCCAGCTTTTCGCAATGCCGCCAGCTTACTGTGATTTCCCGCAGGGACGGACATACTTCGGGGGCCACTTGGGATCTGGACAAGGTGGCGAAAAAGAATGTCTGGAACGTGGATCTGGAGGACGACCTCCATGGCCTTCCTGCAGTAGACAGACTGCCCGAGACCGGAACAATAGTCCTCTGGCGCAAGTTGGACCGACTCTCGACTAATTTCCGGCACGACACGGCCAAACGATCCGCTGAGATCAACAAGGCGCTGTCGGGCGCGGAACGGCACCTGCGCCTTTGCTTCCACCGCTACATGGAGGGAAGCAGACCCAAGTTGAAACTCCTTTTGAACGGTCGGCTTCTTGCGCCGAATGACCCTTTCGCCACGACCCACAAGGCAACGCAGGTCGATCCGGAAGAAGTTCTGCCCTTGGTCAGAGGCGAGGTCGTTACCCAATGCTATACACTGCCGCATCACAAGATGATGTCGAGAGCCGAATGGGAGGAGCTGGGCGGGCCCGAGGGGCATCTGCGATCGCAGGGGTTCTACATCTACAGGGAAAAGCGCCTTATCATCGCAGGTAGCTGGCTGGGCCTAGCTAGGCAGACCGAGCTGACGAAACTGTCGCGTGTCAGGGTCGACATCCCCAACACGATGGACGCGGACTGGAAGATCGACGTGCGCAAAGCGTCAGCCCAGATGCCGCCCATCGTTCGGGAGCGTCTTCGCAAGATCGTCGAAAGGCTCCAAGGAACCTCCAAACGCACATATCAGCGTCGCGGCCGAAAGCTGGTGTCAGAAGAAAACCTGCCGCTTTGGAACCGCATCCAGAAAGATGGCGGGATCGTGTACCGGCCAAACATAGAACACCCGTCGATCAAAGGCTTTTCGGATCTCCTGCCCGAGGAGTTCCGACACGGTTTTCGGGCCTGCATCACGCTTCTGGGGTCCGGTCTGCCTGTCGCAGCGCTGCATGCCGACATGCTTGGCGGTGCCGAAAGTGTCGAGTCGGACAGGTCGGATTTCGCCGATCTGTCGGAAATGGCCGAAACCGCCATTCGGGAACTACTGAAGACCGGCATGACAGGTTCCGAAATCCTCAAGACCCTGTGTTCAACCGAGCCATTCGTGAATCACAAGGATTCCGTCCGGCAGCTGGCTGAAGAAATCGAGCAAGGAGAACATTAGTGAGCGCACAACTCAAGCATCTGGATAACGTCGTTTCCCAGTCTCTGGCGCATGAGCGCAAGAGCGGCGACGATCTTAGAAGCTTCATCAAGACCATGAACGCTGCTCTCAACGTGAATGCCGCTCCAGAGGCGTTGGAACAGCTGGCTCGCGACATTGAAGAGCGGTTCGGCATAACCATGGGACTTGGCGCAACCGTCGACGACGAGAGTTTCCGCCCCTGGTTGGACGAAGCCAAGGCCAGCATCGATCCTTATTACTGGGACCGCTACAAGAAGCTATTGCACAAGAATGGTCTTCCGCAGGACGTCGTAACCGGTCTGGACCAGATCACCGACCGAATACTTGGGCGGCTAGGCAACCCGGGACTGGCCGAAAAGTGGGATCGCCGGGGCATGGTGGTTGGTCACGTCCAGAGCGGTAAGACGGCGAACTACACCGGGCTCATCTGCAAAGCCGCCGACGCAGGGTATCGGCTTATCGTTGTCATTGCCGGGATCCACAACAATCTGCGCAACCAGACCCAGGAGCGGATCGACGAGGGCTTCATCGGCCGCGACACGGGGCGCCTTGCAACCCAAGGCAAAAAGGGAAACCGGGCCATCGGTGTCGGGCTTTTCGACGACCGCAAGGTTCCGGTGAGTCTCACTAACACCTTGTTCGACTTCAAAAAAGGCACCGCGTCTACCAACACCAGCCAGATCGACTCCTACAAGGTGCCCGTGGTGCTGGTGATTAAGAAGAACCACAGCACTTTGAAGAACCTTCTGGACTGGCTGCGCGAGAACAGCGCACGTGGCGACGATCAAATGATCGACCAGCCCATGCTGCTGATCGATGACGAGGCTGACAACGCGTCCATCAACACCAAGTATTCCAAAGAAGATATCACGAAGATCAACAGTCAGATCCGCGATCTTCTGAATATGTTTCATCGCAGCTGCTATGTCGGCTACACTGCGACGCCTTTCGCCAACATCTTCGTCGATCCCGATCAGTACGACGACGTGTTGAAGGAAGACCTGTTCCCCAAACACTTCATCGTCGGGTTGGACGCGCCGTCGAACTACTTCGGCGCGAAGAAAATCTTCATCGACGGCATCCCTGACGAAGGTGATCCTGTCTGGCTGCGCACCATCCGTGACAACGAAGATATCCTGCCGATCAAACACAAGATCGACCGTAAGGTGGATGAACTGCCTGAAAGCCTCAAGGAGGCAGCCCGAGCATTTCTGATCGCCCGCACCATCAGGAACCTACGCGGTCAGGCATCTTCTCATTGTTCGATGCTGGTCAACGCGAGCCGTTTCACTGATGTCCAAGGCAGATTGCGGAACCGTCTACACGAATACCTAGGTGCGATTCTCGATTCTCTGCGGGTCAACGGATCGCGTGGCAGGGACGGACTACGCGACCCTCAGATCGCCGCCTTGCAGAAAACCTGGCAACGGGAATACGCGGAAGCCGAACTGGATTGGGATCCGATCCAAAGCGCCATGCTGGACGCCGTGGCGCCAGCCAAGGTCGTCGAGGTCAACAGCCGATCCAATGGCTTGGACTATTCCGGTGAATCCCCCGTCGGTCAGACCGTGATCTCAGTCGGCGGTTTCTCACTGTCGCGGGGGCTTACTCTCGAAGGCCTAACGATCACCTGGTTCCTGCGCAACACCATGATGTACGACACCCTGATGCAGATGGGTCGGTGGTTCGGCTACCGCGGCGGGTACGAAGATCTGTGTCGGATCTGGATGCCATCAGAGGCGATCGACTGGTACGCCCACATCGCCGAGGCCAGTGAGGAGCTCCATCTGGAACTCAAGAAGATGGAGAAGGCAAAGGCCTCGCCCGCCGATTTCGGTTTGGCCGTGCGCAGCCATCCTGCATCACTGTTGGTGACCGCGCGCAACAAGATGGGGTCGGGCCAGAAGCACGTGCTGATCGGGCTGTCCAACGCTTGGGTCGAAACGGCCAAGATCAGCGCCAAACCGGCAGATATTTCAGCCAACGAAGACGCCGCCCGGAAATTCCTGGAGGGCCTATCCAGCGCAGGTTTCCACCGGTCTTCAGCCAAAAAGGAAACCGGTGGCTTCCTGATCCGCGATGTCTCGGTGAACCTGATTGACAACTTCCTGCTGGCGTGGCGCAACCACGAACAGGCCTTCCTGACGCAAACCACGCCCATCCGATCCTACATCGGCGAGCGACAGCATGACGAACTGGAGAAATGGGACGTGTTGGTCACCAGCGTTTCCGGCGACACGGAGCTGTTCGATATCGCCGGGTGGAGGGTAGGCCCTCAGGTGCGCAGCGTCGGCTACAAGGATCTGACTGACCACATGCTTTCCATGAGCGGTAAACGTGCTCGTATCGCCTCACGCGGCGTGGAAAAGATCGGTGTCGAGCCGGTGAAGGCGAAACAGGCAGAAGAGGAATACCTTCAGAGCTTGAAAGAGGACGGAAAGCCTGAATCCCACCGGCCTTCATTCCCGGATAGAATATACAGGCAGGTGCGCGACAAGCCGCTGTTCGTGCTCCATGTCGTCAAGGTCCGGCCGCCGGAGGAAGGCGATCTCCCGCACTTGGACCGGATCCCAGATCGGCCCGTCATCGGCTGGAGCATCAGCTTCCCCCAATCCGCCAAGCCGAGCGATCGGGTGGAGTACATCATCAATACCCAGAAGTTCCGCGAGATCTATGGGTCGGATGAAGAGGATGATGGAGCCTTCGAAGATGACTGAGACGCCGTGGGACGGACTGCCCCCTAGCGGGGCGCGGCGTGTGAACAGCAAGGGGTGCCATGATTTCTTCTGGGTGCGCATGCCCGACAACGCGCCTGCCCTGCTTCTGCGGATGTCGGATGATATGTCCGAAGTATGCTCGCTGCCCAAGCTGAAGCATATCGGGGTGTTCTACCGAGTCGTCGATGGCCGGAACTCCTATTGCATCACCTTGCAGGAAAAGGCCCACATCGACTTGTTCGAGACGTTGTGCCGAGACGTCGTAGCCGCGGCTGAACAGGCGAGCGAACCGCAGCACGCCCTATCGCGCGCAGTCAGTCGAACGCTGCGCTGGCATCACCTGCTGCGCAGCGGCGGCAGGCGCGGCCTGTCTATTGAAGAACAGCAGGGTCTGGTGGCCGAGCTAGCCTTCCTCAGAGAGCTGGTTCAGAACATCGGACCGACCCAAGCCGTGGATGCCTGGAAAGGCCCTGAGAACAGCGCCAAGGATTTTGAGCTGCCCGGACTGTATTTCGAGATTAAGGCACGGCGCAGCGGCGCGCACCCCAAGGTGCGCATTTCATCGGAAGCGCAATTGTCGGACATCGAAGGCGCGAGGTTCTGCCTGCGGGTGCACGACGTCGACACCCTGCTGGGAGACGAAGGACAAAACCTGGCCGATCACGTCCGCTGCACGGCCCAGTTGTTCGATGCGGACATTGAGGCACTGGACCTTTGGGAGCAGAGGCTCGCGGCGACCGGATATCAGGACGAAACGGTCGAGGAAAACCGCCGCTGGTATCTGGGGACGGTGCGGACATTCGAAGTCAGAGAAGGTTTCCCCAGGTTGGTGCCACCTCTGCCGCCGGGCGTCGAAGAGGTGAGCTATGCGATCCGTCTGGATGCCTGCGCAGCCTTTGAGCGGTCAGAAGACCTGAACCAGATTTTGCGGAGTTGTTGACGAATGTCGGATCTTGCAGATTTCCACCAGAGTTTCATCGCAGACATCCAAGGCGACGCGGATGCGTTGGGCCTGTACACTCAGGAAGCGTTTTTCGAGAAAGTCGGCGAAATCCTGACCGAAGCAGGCGAGATCGATCAGTGCGACTATGCCTATTTTCAGGGAAGCGAACAACAAGGACGGCGCGTAGTCCACCTGCAAGTCAGCGGATACGGAGGCGATCCCGCGGAAAGCGATGGTGTCCTGTCGCTAATCCTGTGTGATTTTCAGATTACGCCTGAAGTACGGTTGACGCGTGGGGCTGATCTGAAAGCTCAGTTCAACAAACTGGTCGAATTTCTCCGCCACGCCCGGCGCGAGGCGTTCAGAGAGAGTTTGGAAGAAACCAGCCTCGGAGCGGGTCTAGCCGATCTAATCAACACCCGCTGGAACGGCATCGAGAAGATCAAGCTGATCTTCGTCACGAACTCGGACAACAGGGCCAAGGTTGACGCCATGCCGGCCGGCAACATCGATGACAAGCCGGTCACGTACAACGTCTGGGATCTCAAGCGCCTGCAGGCCTTTGTCGAGCAGGGCAAGGCGCGGGCCGACCTGACGATCGACTTCGCCGAGGATTTTGGCGGTGGCATCCCGGTTCTGAAAGCCTCAGGGTCGGATGCCGCACTGGAAAGCTACATCGCGGTCATACCAGGCTCCCAGCTGGCTGCCATCTACGACAAGTGGGGTGCGCGCCTGCTGGAATCCAACGTTCGCAGCTTTCTGCAGGCCCGGGGCAACGTGAACAAGGGAATCCGAAAGACCATCTTGGAAGAGCCCCACATGTTCCTGGCCTACAACAACGGTCTGGCTGCAACTGCTGAAAGTGTTGAGCTGGCACCGACCGAAGAAGGACTGGTCATCACCAAGGCCGACAACCTTCAGATTGTGAACGGCGGGCAGACGACAGCGTCAATTCACGCAGCGCGGAAACTGGCCGGCGAGGGTCTGAAAGACATCTTCGTCCAGATGAAATTGAGCGTCGTTCCACCGATCTTGTCGGATACCGTCGTTCCGCGCATCTCGGAATTCGCCAACAGCCAGAACAAGGTAAATGCGGCGGATTTCTTCGCCAACCACCCCTTCCACATCAAGATCGAGGAGCTTTCGCGGAAAATCCTGGCGCCGGTCGGCATCAACGGGTACCGCGAAACCAAATGGTTCTACGAACGGGCCCGGGGCCAGTACGCAGACGAGCGCAGCAAGAAAACCCCTGCGGAGCGGAAGAAGTGGGACGCCGAGTTTCCACGGCGCCAGTTCTTCACCAAGACAGACCTCGCCAAATTCGAAAACACTTGGAGCGGCAAGCCCCACATGGTTTCGTTGGGTGCGCAGAAGAACTTTGCTGACTTTGCCAAGACTATCGAAAAGGTGTGGGGCAAGAATGGTGCGCGCATCAACGAGGCCTGGTATCGCCATTTGATTTCCAAGGCGATCATCTTCCGCAAAATGGAAAAGCTGGTGTCGGCCCAGGACTGGTACGAAGGAGGTTACCGCGCCAACATCGTGACCTATGCCATCGCCAAGGTCGCACGTGACGCGGCCGAGCGGGACCTAGTGGTCGATCTGAGCCGGGTCTGGCGGTCGCAGGACGCTCCCGCAACTCTGGAGGGTGCGCTGCTTGTCGCAGCCGCCGAGGCGCAGGAGGCGATCACCAACCCGCCTGAGGGCATTCGGAACATGAGCGAGTGGGCGAAGAAGCAGGCCTGCTGGGAAGCCTTCCGCAAGCGTGAACTGTCCTACCCGGAGGAGTTCGGGGATATTCTGATTGAGCCGGAAGAGGCCAAGTCGGAAGATGACGACGTCTCGGATGACGAGAACCTGACGAAAAGCGTCGAGGCTCAGACCCGTGTCTTTGAACTCGGTGGACAGTTCTGGGCACAGGCCAAGACTTGGGGGCGCTCCAACAAGCTGTTGTCACCATCGGAATACGGAGTGCTGGACGTCTGCTCGAAGATGCCGACGAGAATACCGACGGAAAAACAGTCTCAGTTCGCGATCGAGGTTCTGAACAAATTGATGGAAAACGGGTTCAGGGAATCCGAGGCTGCTGCGGCGCAATAGCCTGCCGTCAGCCCAGCAGCCGCCGCACCGCTTTTGCGATCTGAAATGCCAGATAGGGAGGAACCGCGTTGCCGACCTGATGGTACTGTTTGGTGCGCGGACCGCAGAACAAGTAGTTGTCCGGGAACATCTGCAGACGCGCGGCTTCGCGGACGGTCAGCGATCGACACTGTATGGTATCGGGGTGGATGAAATAGTGGCCATCCTTGGAAATGTGGCTGGTGACGGTTGTCGACGGCCGATCCGCGCATTGCGTCCGGAAGCGGTCGGCAAAATCGCCGGACCCCCGATTTCGGTGCGCCGGCTGCAAAAACTCGGGAAACTCCGCAAGCTTCGGGGACCTGCCAAACGCCCGGGTAAATGCCGACGAAAAAAGATAGCGTCCCAGATCGTCCGGAATGTGCCCCCTGGTCTCGTGCTGGAGAACGACCTTAAGCCGATCGTCCAACAACCAATCCGCAAGATGGGCCGGCAATTCACAGGAGCGTTTTCGCCGGGTGCCGGTGCGGAGTCGGGGTAATCTGTTGGCTCTGGCCATGGCGTGAGCGATTTTGCGAACCTCCTCAGGCGCCGCGTCCAAAGCGGCGATGGCGAAAGCTTGATCCTGCACGGCAGCCTGCCACTCATCAGCATCGTCGCCGCGGCTCAGCCCACTTCTTAATCGGGGCAGATCGCGCAGGACTTCAGCCACCGTCACGGGGGCCTGTGGGCTGCCGAGGATGGGGATGGGCCCTTCGAGTTCGATTCCCTTGGCGAGATCGCTCCGAACTCCGAGAATAATCACTCGGTGCCGCGCCTGCGGAACACCGTGGTCCTCGGCTCTGATCAGGAAGTCCCGGGCTGCAGCTCGCGATCCGTCCGAAGGGGCGGGTTTGGACAGAGGTAGTAGGTGGTAGCCGTCTCCGGCGGACTCAAGATCATCTAGAACCCTGCTGAAGATGCCGCCTCCATCCACCTTGCTTGACAGCATTCCCTTGACGTTTTCCATGACGAATGCCGCCGGGCGAAGCCTGTCCAGAATGCGTACGTATTCACGGTAGAGAAAATGCCTGTGGTCGTCCTCGGGCACGTATCCAGCCTTGCCTTTGTTTCGGGCTCGCCCGACCAGTGAATAGGCTTGGCAGGGCGGACCGCCGATCAGGATCGTGTTGCCGTGATGGTTTTCGCGAGCTTGATCAAGTTCGACCGCAAGTTCCTCGAAAACGCCGGGCTCCCCCAAAACACGTCGCCGAGCTTCTTCCGTCGCGAGCCTCCAGTTGACTGGATACAGGTCGGCCCAATCGGGCAGCTGCGAACCGCAATTCAGAGCATCATGGTATTCTTGCGGAAACTCGTCGAAGGACCGAAGAAAAGCTCGCAACTGGAGCGTCTGAATCGCGTGGTCGTCCATCTCAACCGACAGCTTGATCTTCATCGGTGCGCCGGGGTCGCGCCCAGCCTGAGAAAATCCCTCGCCCAGACCTCCAGGACCGGCAAAAAGGTCAATGATGGCGAATTCTTTTGGCATGTCCTTCCTCTACTGCGGAGGTTCTACCAGGTTTCCGCAGATGTTCCAGGTCGAAATCCGGTCCGCGGGCATTATGTTGAGCAAATGGCCGATACAGTTGATCGTAAGACCCGTTCACGGATGATGTCGCGCATTCGCGGCACCAATACGAGACCTGAAACCCTGTTGCGCAAGGCATTGCATGCGCAAGGCTTCCGGTTTCGTTTGAATGTCCGGAGGCTTCCTGGGTCCCCTGACATCGTGCTGCCGAAGTGGCGTACTGCCATTTTCGTTCACGGTTGTTTTTGGCATCGGCATACCGGATGCCCGAAAGCTGCCACCCCAAAGTCAAATGTCGCGTTCTGGCATGAAAAGTTTGCAGCCAACATGCGCCGGGACGCCGAGGCCATTCAGCAACTGCATGATCTGGGTTGGCGGACGCTCGTCGTATGGGAATGTACGGTGGAATCGGACGTCGATGGACAGCTCACACGCGCGCTGGCGGACTTCATTCGATGGAGCGGCGAACATCACGGCGAGTTTTGATCAAGTCAACGACCTAAATTCAGGCCCTCGTTGTTCACGCGAGGACGGCCCTTACCTGCCGTCCAACGCAATATACAAATGCTGCGTTGCGGCCCGTCGAAGCTGCCGTTCGCTACGCGAGCAAAACGAACCGCCAAACGAATTCACAGATCGCAGACTTTGCAGTTTTTCGCTGCGTCTTCGCCAATGTCGGTATCATTGCATTGCGGCATTTCCCCTCCTCTGTTGCCAACATACTGGCACAGCTTCGCCGACGCGGGAGCACAAATCGTAGCGCGAACCTGCGATAACTGACCCTCACCGCGCCGGCTGTGAATTGGGAAATTGCGGAATAGCAGCTGCCAGCAGTGGCTCAGACAAAGACAGTTTTTGAGGCATGTATCAACGGTCTTAAAGGTTCTGGATTAGTTGTAGCTTTCTGCCTAGCCTGTCTTCAACCTTTGGAGGTAGGAATTTGGAACGCCGCCTCGCCGCGATACTTGCCGCCGACGTCGTTGGCTACAGCCGTCTCGTCCGCAATGATGAAGCCGGTACTTTAGAGATCGTCAAAACGCATCGCGAACGTCTATTCGAGCCAATTGTATCGGCGCGGAGCGGACGCATTGTGAAATTGATGGGTGACGGGTTGCTGATAGAATTCGCAAGCGCCGTCGAGGCCGTTCGATGTGCTGTCGAAATGCAGCATTATGTTGGGATCGAGAACATGAGCTTACCGGACAACACTCAGGTTCGATACCGGATAGGGCTCAATGTCGGCGACATCGTGGTTGATCAGGACGACATTCAAGGAGACGGCGTCAACATCGCCTCTCGATTGGAAAGCCTGGCCGAACCGGACGGCATCTGCATGTCGCTCAGTGTCTTCGATCAAGTTAAGGACAAACTTGGCTTCACCATTGAAGACACGGGAATGCATCAGGTCAAGAACATGACCGACCCGCTGCACGTGTTCAGGCTAGCACTTGATGAAAAGGCCACGACCTTAGTATCGCCCATCGTGAGGAATTCAGCAAAGCCTTCACACCGTCGATTGGGAGTTGCCATCGGCGCCGTGCTCGCCCTGTTCTTTGGGATCTTGGCATGGTGGCAGCCTTGGAACCCGGATGCGATGTCTTCCGTCAACGACGACCAATATTTGCCTGTGTCTGGTAAACCGTCCATCGCGGTCATGGCTTTCGACAATCTGAACAACGATCCGAGCCAGGACTATCTGAGTGATGGCCTGAGTGAGAGCATCCTGACAGCGCTGTCTCGGTTCTCAGACTTTTTTGTCATCGCACGCAATTCGACTTTTTCATACAAGGACAAGCCCGCAGAGGTGCAGCAGATCGCGCAGGAACTCGGCGTGAGATACATCGTCGAAGGCAGTGTTCAGATCGCAGGGGAACGTTTGCGCGCAAACGCACAATTAATCGATGCCACTACCGGCAAGCATCTCTGGGCCGATCAATACGACCGCAATCTGCAAGACATATTCGACGTTCAAGATGAGATTACGCGAACTATCGCTTCGACGTTGAGTACTAGTATCGATCTCGCAGAGTATGACCGATTGAAGCACCAACCCACTGACAGCCTCGGGGCCTATGAACTCTCCAGGCGTGCAGAGGAACACTCGCTTAGATTCAGCAGGATGGACAATATTCAAGCACAGCAACTGAGTGAGCAAGCGATTGCGCTCGATCCAAACTTCGCGGGCGCATATGCCGAACTTGCTTGGGCGCATTCCTTTGGGTACCGCTTTGGTTGGAGCGAGGATCTCTCACGCGAAGAGTCCCTCGATCTTGCCTTCAAAATGGCCAGAAAGGCGATTGACCTGGAACCCCTCAACTTTGCCGGCTACGCCGTTCTGGCTTATGCGACGATGTATAGCGGAGATCTTGACCGGGCTGTAACGCTATATGACAAGGCTATCTCTCTAAATCCGAATTCTGCGGGCACCCTCGTGAACTCAACTGACCCGCTGGTCTACAGCGGACGCGCCGATGAAGCCGTTGAACGGATGCTTTCGGCCATTCGCCTCAACCCGCATCATCCCGATTGGTATCTGTGGAATCTGGGATGGGCACAGTATTTTGCAGAGGATTACGCTGGCGCGCTTGCTTCGATTGAAAAGATGAACGAGGTCCCGGATCGTCTAAGACGCACGCTTGCGCCGATACTCTTGCGGTTGGGGCGAGAAGAGGAAGCAAAAACAATGATCGGCCAATTTTTGGAAGACAACCCTAATTACAGCATCGAAGAGGCAAGGAATGCACCGTTCGAGAGTGACGATTACCTCAATCGATGGCTAGATGACTTACGCAGACTAGGGGTCCCGGAAACCAAGATTTGAATAGCTGAGTTGAAATAGCTGTCGCGACAAAGGCAGCGCAAGGCAGGCTGTGGTACCAACATACTACTCTAACTCAGAGAATCCGGCTTTCCGCGCGCTGCAATCGACTCTGATTTCCACAGTCGGGAATCTTCCGATCTTTGCAAAGGTTACTATGCAAGTGTTTCTGCCATTCATGCCTCTCGCAGCACCTGTCAATATGGCTTACTTGCTAACGTCGGAGCGATCGCGTCATCTTTTCGATGGCCCCAACTTGCTTAGGTGTGGATGGTCCATAACAGACACTCATCCGTTCAAATATCCGGTGTTTTGACTTCCTGTAAACGGACTTTCATCAATAGAGCAGCATTATCAGGCTGTTATCTTGCGAAATCAGACCCCATTTAGCTCCAGCCGGTGCTCTTTACTGCCTCCAGCAAGTGAGAGGGCGTCCATCGGAAAAGGCTTTTCTCATATTCGGTAATTGATTTCGAGAGCCACCGCATGAACAACTTTGCCGCTGGTCGAACCGGGCCCGGCAGCGTGACAAGGTAATAACCGATCTGCGGTATTGGATCATCAAACAGTGCCACGAGTTGTCCGGACTTCAACTCCTCAGAAACAAAAGCCGGTACCGTCGCCCCGATACCATCACCGCGCCGGATGCCATCCAGCAGCATATTGCCCGGCACGCGGACAACTCTCCGGTCGGCGTCGGTCGGAATTCCGACCTTTTCTAACCACAGGTCAAACTCGACTGACGCTTGTTCCTGAAGAAGCGTGAAATCAAGCAATTCTGAAGGATTCGTAAGCACCCGGTTTCCGATTAGTTCTTGGGACGCTACGACCGTCAGACAGCCTGGCAGCAGCATCTGCGAGACAAGCCCTTGCCAGTGACCTGTTCCGTATCGGATGGCCATATCAATTCCGCCCGGCTTGAGGTCGACAGCCTGTATCGTTGAATCGATCCTCAATTCGATATTGGGGAATTCGTCAATAAACGTCGACAGACGCGGCATGAGGAACGCGCTTGAAAACATCGGAGTCGCGCTGACCACCAACGGTCGAACCGACTCTGCACTCGACACGCTCTCGGTCACGGAGGCCATTTCAGCAAAGGCTTCAAGCAGGCCAGCCGACAGGATTTCGCCTTGCGATGTCAGAGAAATACCGTGCCGGGTACGGGTGACAAGCCGAGTGCCGAGATGGTGTTCGAGCCCGCGGATTTGCTGGCTGACTGCGGAATGGGTCACGTTCAGTGCCTCTGCCGCCCGTGTCAGATTTCGAAACTCGGCAGCGGCGGCGAAGGCTCTGAGAGATGTCAAAGAGGGAAGCGTGCGCCAATCCATAAGTAAGATCATCTAACAATATAGAAATATTTACAACTATGTGATCATCCGATGCCGGCGCATGCTGGTGCAGTAATTCATTGGCGACCACAGGAGGCAAACATCATGAAAATTGCTGTTTTGGGACTGGGCAATATGGGTTCAGCGCTGGCGCATTGCCTGCTCAAGGCAGGCCACGATGTCAGCGTTTGGAACCGTACGTCGGAAAAGGCAGAGGTTTTTGCTGAAGCTGGAGCCACGATCTGCTCATCACCGAATGATGCCATCGCAGCTGCTGAATTTGTCATCATCTGTATCAAGAGCCACAAGGAAACTGTTGAACTGGTCAATGGGCTGAGTGATTTGCTGAAGGGTAAGACCATCTGCGACATGAGCACGGGCGATACCTCGGATGCCGATAGACTGGTCACCATTCTGGAGAGACAGGAGGCTGGCTACATGCTGGGCATGATCAATGCCTACCCTTCCGGTATTGGCGGTGACGAAACCACAATCCTTACGGTGGGCAGTGCCGGAACCTGGGACCACTATGGCAGTATCATCAGAGAATTGGGTGGAAAGTCCGCCCATGTTGGAGAGAAACCAACGGCACTTGCCGCGCTCTTTGCCGGCCTTTTCACGGTTAGACAGGGGTTCATGTTCGGAAAGATATACGGTGCACTTGTCTGCCAAAAAGCGGGCATCCCGATGCAGGTTTATGCCGACCAACTCCCTGCCACGATCAAACTGGTCAATGACTACCATGACCTTTTTGCCAGAACTGTTCCGACCGAAGATTACGACAATGCCGAAGCCTCCCTGAAGGTTTACGCGATGGCGCAAGAGGATGCGTTGAAGACCTGCCTCTCACTTAATGCGCCCGCTGATTTCATCCAGCTGATGCATGACCGCACCAAAACGGCTTGGGACGATGGCTATGGCGACAGACAGCTGACCTCACTGGTCCAGCATATGACGGATGCCTGATGCAAAAAGGCTCCGGCCCAAACTGCCATTGGCTATGGCTTTATGACGCTGTAGTGCGGCCCGCCGAAGGAGAATTTCGCTGCGGTTGAGAGTTACCCGGGAAGATGAGGTCATGCTCACGGAATTCATCCTGTCGTCGCCCTAAGGTTCACAGGAGACCCGAGACGATGTATGTTTCTCGTGAAGATGTAACGGTATTTAGGCGTGGATCAGAATGGCGCGACAGTTCCCACTCGAAGGTAACAAGACCTTTCTGGTTTATGCGGGTACTGGCACCGACCTGATATTCAATCACGGAGTTGACTTACCCGGTTTCGCGTCGTTTCCATTGCTGGAAGAACCTGGCACCAGGGCAATACTGGCCGGTCAAATGCAGACACTTGTTGATCTCGCCCGTGAAATGAATGTCGGGTGTATCCTTGATGCGCCCACATGGATGGCGAACGCCGACCGGGCAGCGCCCTTGGGGTACGATGCAGAACGGCTCGTTGAAGTGAACAAAGATGCGGTCAGCCTAATGGAGGACGTCCGCCAGGCTGCCGCTCGCGATGATATACTGGTGTCGGCCTGTATCGGCCCGCGCTATGATCCTTACGCCGACATCCCGCCGGTACCCGTCGAAGATGCACGTCAATACCATGCTGTTCAAATGCAAAGCCTGAAAGACACTAGCGTCGACCTGGTCACTGCTTATACATTCAACCGCCCAAGCGAGGCAGCCGGATGTATCCTCGCTGCCCGAGACGCTGAACTGCCGATCATCATGTCTCTGGTTGTTGAGACAGACGGATGCCTGGCAGACGGAACCAAACTTGTGGACGGAATTGACCAGATTGACGCGGCAACGGACTCGGCGGCGCTGTTTTTTATGGTCAACTGCGCTCATCCGACCCATTTCGCAGGAGCGCTTGGCAACCACCCCCGACTTAAAGGCATGGTGGCAAACGCTTCGAGTTGCTCGCATGCGGAACTTGACGAAGCAGATGAGCTGGACGAAGGCGATCCAGCTGAACTTGGTAAACAGATTGCCTCGATTGCGAGGCAGAATCCGTCGATCCAAGTATTTGGAGGGTGCTGCGGTACCGACATGCGCCACCTGAAATCGATGGCCAGCGAATTGGCGTAGCCAACTTAGTTCAATCTGAGCGATAGCGCTGATATCTAAGGTGATACCGTGATTTCTTTCCGCCACTTGTTATAACGGCCCTTAGCGGACATTGCGCACCCCGTCTGAATGCTGCTGTCGCAGCCCACATTGCCGTCATTCGCTGCAACCGCGAAAAGAGAGTATCGTTGAACCGACAGACTCAGGGACAACACCGATCCGGGAGCCAAATTTGCCCATCTCTCAATTCGGACCAAAAATTAGTAAGGCGTGGGATAGCCAAACGCCTAATAGTCTGGTGGAATAGGTGTGCGATTTCGCTCTTAACTGCCCCTGAGACAAGGTGTTCTTTTTGCGTCGACTTGCCGCCATTCTAGCCGCTGATGTCGTTGGATTCTCCGCATTGATGTCGCGTGACGAACAAGGCACGCTGGAACAGCTGATTGCTTTTCGTCGCAACTGCTTTGATCCGCAGATTGCACAGCACAATGGCAGAATTGTTAAGCTTATGGGCGACGGTGCGTTGGTGGAGTTTGCGAGCGTACTGGACGCGGTTGCCTGTGCGATCGCCATCCAGAAAAGCGCCACAGCTCAGAGCGAAAATCCGATCCAACTTAGAATAGGTATCAATCTGGGCGACGTGATCACTACTGGCGAGGATATCTACGGTGATGGAGTTAACATCGCTGCGAGGCTGGAACCGATAGCTGAACCAGGCGGGGTATGCATTTCCGGAATCGTTCATGACAGTCTAAGGGGCAAAATCAACGCAAGATTTCGAGATGATGGAGAACAAAAACTCAAAAACATAGAAACATCGATCCGTGTTTTTCACTGGACCCCGGGCGACATTAACACCTCACATCCACCATCATCGAAATTTGATGCTGGAAAGGCTTCAATTGCCGTACTGGCTTTCGACAATATGTCGTCTGATCCGGAACAGGAGTATTTCTCCGACGGAATAGCTGAAGATATCATCACTGCATTGTCGCATTTCCGCGATTTCTTCGTAATCGCGCGCAATACAAGCTTTACGTACAAGGGACAGGCAATTCGGGTCGATCAGGTCTGCCAAGATCTAGGCGTGAAGTATCTGGTGGAAGGAAGTGTGCGAAAAGCTGGCGAACGGGTGAGAGTGACTGCTCAGCTAATTGACGGAGAGAGCGGCGCTCACATTTGGGCCGCCAAATACGACCGGGAATTGACCGACGTATTTGCCGTTCAGGACGAGATTACCCAGTCCATTGTCTCGGCCGTCGCACCAGAGACGATAGGCGCTGAAACCCGACGTGCCCGTTCGAAACGATCAGGCAATCTCAGTGCTTGGGACAAAGTGCTTCAAGCCAGATGGCACCTTGGAAAGTTCACAAACGAAAACAATCGGATCGCCCATGATCTTCTAAAGCGATCTCTAGAAAGCAACGCGGACGACAGTGAAACACACGCAGCTTTGGCTCTCAGTCACATTGTAGGCATGCTTCACTTGTGGCGCACAGATACCAAGGAAGCAATCCACGCAGGAGAAATTGAGGCTAGCCTTGCAGTACAACTGGATGATCAAAATGCAAATGCTCATGCTATTTTGGGCATGGCTTTGTGCTTTGGACGAAAATTCGATGAAGCTCTGATCTATTTGTTGCGAGCCATCGACTTGAACCCAAGCTTAGCGATTGGACATGGCAACATTGCAGCTTTGTATGGCGTTTCGGGTGAATTCGACAAAGCAGCGCAATCAGCCAAACATGCGATGGCTCTTAGCCCCCGCGATCCATTGAAAGCATTTTGGCGTGGAGGACTTGGGATCGGTGCCTATATTGCCCAACAATACGATCTCTGCCTTGAAAACGCGATCGAAGGCCTGAAAGAACACCCAGGCTACGCCTCACTAATGCGGCAAGAAGCAGCTGCATTAGGCATGTTGGGACGCAGAGAAGAAGCACAGCTTGCTGTTGCACGATTGCTTGAAACGATGCCGGGGCTGACAATAGAGCGGGTACGCAAGATGGTACCGGTTAGAGAGCCGGGTGACTGGGAAAATTGGCTGGAAGGCCTAAGGCGCGCTGGGTTGCCCGAATAGGTCAAAATAAATAGGCAGCAAATTCCTTGTTAGGCGGCGTCGGCCCTGAGCTGACATCCAGCGGCCAACCCAGATGCTGCGGTCGCAGCCCGCTTTGCTGCCATTCGCTGCGCGCGCAAAATCCGGAGCTCAGTGAACTCACAGATCGCGGACAAACCGGTCGCTTGACTGTCCGCCACCGAATAGTGCATTTGACCCAAATCCGACGTTGAAAATTTGAACTCCCTATGGCGGTGGTTCGACAGACAACTGCCTCGCTGCAACAGTGAAACGATTCAATCCATTCCTGCGGCCGCGCGCAAAGCTTCGGTCAATTGATCTGCAGGCTCAGTCGAGGAAAACAACCGTCGTTGAAGTTCGTCGGGTCTTGCATCGGGCCAAGTCTGGTCAAGAAGCAAGGCCAAAGCCGCCGCCTTTTGAGGCTCTCCTTTTAACTGGTATGACGCGGCCAGATACGCGATCGAAATCGGCCCGAACGGGGCGCCTGACGCGACAGCGTCTTCAAAAGTCAAGATTGCCCCATGATAGTCGCCCGCATGGAACTGTGCTGATCCAAGCGCGTTTTGGAACACGAAATTGCGCCCCAGTTCGACGTCTTCGGCGCGCGCCTTTGCGAAATCGATAATGTGCTGAAAATCAGTGTTGTAGAGAGCAATCAACGCGTCAAACTCCGCGATATGTGGGTCAAGAGGCGAGAGTTGCACTGCGCGTTGGGAGAGACTTTTTGCAGAGTCCCGACCGCCACTTGCAAATTGCACCCAGGCCGTCGCGGATAGCGCCCACGCTTCATTGGGTTCCAGCCGAAGTGCTGTTTGACCAAATTCACCTGCCTTTTGTAAAGCGCTGGCCGAAAGATCGGGGTCCAAGGTTAATATGGACACCATTGCGTGGACCTGTGCCGCGCCCGCATAGCCACCATAATAGGTGTCATCCTTTTCGATGGCCGCAGAAAACACCTCCAGCGCCAGGGCCAAGCGCCTTTGGTCAACCGCTGGAAAAATCAGGTCTCGGCCGATTGCGGCGAGATTGGCGGCTTCGACCCGCGCCGGGGAGATATCGTAAACGCCAAGCCGGTCTGTGTCCGCAAGATCGTTGCCCACGCCCGGCTGCATTTTGTCGGGCCAAAAATGAACCGACGCGATGATTGCAATTGTCACGGTCAAAAGGCCCAGCGCCGGGCGCGCAAACTGGTGCTTTGATGGTTCGGCTTTGTTCACCCCTGATCTGTCAGCCTTGGTTTCAAATTCCGGCACATATGCGCCCACAGGAAGCGAAATGACCAAGTCATCCGATGCGCCATCTTGGGCGTAATACTCCTCCAATTTACGTCGAACACGACCGGCATCGACCCGCACAACGCCTTCTCGGTCAGCAAGTTCCTCAGGGGAATACTTGTGGACATCCAAGCCAATGGTCTTGGCACGAATTTTGGACCCGCGACCGGCCAGTTTCTCTTCGATCACGTAGGTCAAAAGTGTTTGCAGGCGCGTCGAATTGGCAAAGGCGCTTGAGGCGCAGATCTTGGTCAGGGCAGCTCTGACCTGCTCTGAATCGACACTTTGCGACAAGACATTTACCCCCAGTCTGGCACGCCAAAGAACACAAAAAACAAACACTTTTTAACCGTTGCACCTACCGTAGCATGCGCCGTGCAACGGTCAATCGCTCCGGCTGGCCTGCTAAAAAGCCCCCAACTCGACCCGCAAGATACGACGCAATCCTGAAAACCATGTCTCATCCCGATGCAACCGCCTTGGCCGAAGTGTTTCCACAATCTGCGCGGCGCATCATGGATTTGTCCGCGCGGGACGCTCACCTGAACGAGCTGTGCCGCGATGTGCTGGTCTTGTTGCGAGAAAAGGCCAAGGCGCTTGCGGCGCCAGGCGGTGCTGACACGGCATATCTGGCCGATCTGGAAGAAGCGCTGTCGGAATTGACGGATGACATCGAAACCCTGCTGCGACGCATCGGTGTGGCGGAACAGGAACTGCCAGAAAAACGAAGCTAGAAAGGGAGTAGATATGCAACGATCAGGTATCATAGCGGGGCTGGTTGCGTGCGCCACGATGGCGGCAGCCGAGGACACTCCGATCATTCATGATGGGGAATTCAATTTCCTGCGCGCTCAGTATGGGGAGCGCTGGGATGCACAGGACGATGAGATAGACGACCGGCTCGCAAGCATTCGCGAGGCCAATGACGGCAGGCCGCCGAACATCCTCTACATCCTGATCGACGACGTCAGCTTCGGCCAGATGGGCAATCGTACGATGAATTATGTGATGGGCATCGAGACGCCCAACATCAACCAGTTTGCCACCGAAGGCATGTCGCTGATGCGCATGTATACAGAACCGTCCTGCACGCCGACCCGTGCGGCGTTTCTGACCGGGCGCCATCCTTTTCGTGCCGGCGTGAACGAGGTGAAGGTCGCCCTGGTTGGCGAAGGTCTGCACGAACAGGAAGTCACGCTGGCCGAGATCCTGAAGGAGGAAGGCTATAACACGGCCCACGTGGGCAAATGGCACCAGGGCGACATCGAGCAGGCTTATCCTCACAACCAGGGTTTTGATTGGGCTGCATTTCCTTTGCATCAGCAGGTTCAGCTCAGTCTCATGACCGAAGAGGCGATGCGTGCCAACAACATGCTCGGCTTCGCTCTGGAAGGGCAATCGAACCAATTCGCGTTGGATCAGAATTTCAAGCCCTTCGGGCTGGTGACAGGCGTTGAAGGAGAGGCTGGCGGGCAGGCCAGCGAAGTTGACATAGAGCCGGGCGAACGCTGGACGCAAGCCAAGTACGAAGAGATGAACGAGCGGTATCAGCGCCAGATTGTCGAACAGCTCGAAAAACTGTCAGCCGCAGATGAGCCGTTCTTCCTGCAATATTGGCCGCTATATCCGCTGAACTTTGTGTATCCGGATCAGGCGATTTCGCGAAACGGCGGATTTCACGCGGATAAGCTGCAATTGCTTGATGGCTGGATCGGTGAATTGCTTGCGCGTCTGGAGGACTTGGGAGAGGCCGATAACACCATCGTGATCTTCATGGCCGATAACGGCTTGATGTATCACTATGAAGGCACCTCGGGGCTGAACCAGCTGATTTATCGGGGCGGGAAGACGCAACACCTCGAAGGTGGTGTGCGCACGGATGCGTTTATTCGTTGGCCCGGCGTCGTTGAAGCCGGTTCGGCAGCGGGTGATATCGTGCATGTGTCAGACCTGTTTACCACCTTGGCGCGCATCGCGGGGGGCACAGATCACATCCCGCGCGATCGTATCATCGATGGGATTGATCAGACTGCGCTGCTTTTGGAAGGCGAAGGAAACGGGCGCCGCGACTATGTCTATATTTACGAAGGTCCCGTCATGCGGTCGGTCGTGAAGCAGGAATTCAAGATGCATGTGCCCGCCCCTGGCGTTCCCGGAGCAGCCGCGCCCGTGTTCAACCTTCTGCGTGACCCAAGGGAAGAACATCCCCAGATCGGGAACGCCCTTTGGTCGGGCGCGTCCTTCCAGGACATGATCAAACGCCACAAAATCATGATCGAACAGTATCCGCATTTGCCTCTGGGAAAGGGCGTGCCTTACGAAGGCATCGACAATCTCCGTCCTGAAAGCATCGCCACGCGGGAATTGTTCGACAGCTGGCAACTCAAGAAATGATCAACGCCGTGGCCGACTGCAATAAGCGTCGGCCACGCGCACCGAAAACGGTTCAAAACGCGCCATTTTATCGGGGCAAACAGCCATGCTGATCATCCTCGGCCTTTACTTCGGACTTGTCTGGCTTGTCTTTTCCAAACTCCGGCTGTTGCCGTGGAACGGGTTCTGGAAAACGCTGGTCTACGGTGTTGCCGTCGTGGTCGCGCTGGTGGTGATCGGTGCGCTGAACCACGCCACGCCGACCGGCACGGTTTCCGTGCAGGGTGTTGCAACCAACATCGCACCCAACGTCTCGGGTCGGGTCGTCGAAGTGGCGGTTGACGCGAACCAGGCGGTCAGCGAGGCCGATGTGCTTTTTCGAATCGACGACACCGTTTACGCGGCCGAAGTTTCGCGGCTGGAAGCGTCGTTGGAAACGGCGAAATCCTCGGCCGACCAATTGCGGACGGATCTGGCCGCCGCGGAGGCTGACATTGCCTCCCTGAACGCTCAATTGACATTCGGGATCCAGCGGCGGGACGATATTGTCGAGCTTGAGGAACGCGGAGCGACCACCACCTTTCAGCTGCAGGAAGCCGTTTCAACCATCGACCAGCTGACAGCCGGGACCCGCGCAGCCGAGGCACCCAAGGCCGGTCTGGAACGCCGGATCGCGGCGCGGATCGACGGGCGCGATGCCGCCGTGGTCGAGGTTGAACAGGCCTTGGCACAAGCGCAATGGAACCTGGACCAGACCATTGTGCGCGCACCGGGCGACGGGGTTGTCACCGGCGTGTCGCTGAGGCCGGGCAACCGGGCAACCTCGATGCAGGGCGCGATCACCTTTGTTGACCCCGAGGACCATTTTGTCGTGGCCACCTTGCCGCAATCGAGCCGCGTCAACGTCGCCGTCGGTGACGACCTCCGTGTCGCGATGAGGACTCCGCCCGGAGGAGAAATCACTGGGACAATCGTCGGGCTGCCCACCGCGTCTTCTGAGGGGACATTGGACCTGCGGTCGGGGTTGCCCAGCCTTCGAGAGCTGGCCGGGGCCTCTCAATATGCGGTCCTGATCGAATTGCCGGAGGGTCTGTATGCAGATGCATTGGCATTCGGCACCTCAGGAACAGCGCTGGTCATGACCGACAAGGCCGACGCGATCGGCGTTCTGGCCGAGATCCTTTTCTGGGTCACCAAGAAACTCAATTACCTTTGAGGAGATCGACATGACAACACGACATGCCCTGAGACGCACCGTTGCTGCCGCCGCGCTCTCCACCGCATTCGCGATGAGCGCAGCCGGTTCCGCTTCAGCGCAACAAAGCTGGGATTTCACCGGGTTCATCTATCTCTGGGGAGCCACCCTCGGCGGGACGACCACAACAGGCCAAAGCGTCGACATGAGCTTCTCCGACATCCTGGACAAGCTCGACTTTGGGTTGATGGGGTCTCTTGAAGCCACCAAAGGTCGATGGGCCCTGTTCGGGGATGCGCTCTACCTGCAACTGGCCGAGGACAAGAACGCCACGTTCGGCCCCGGCATTCCGGCCACGGCGGATGCCCGCATCAAGGGGTTCGTCTTTACCGGCGGTGCGGGTTACGATGTCGTCCATGACAGCCTGTCCCGTCTGAACGCGTTTGGCGGGGTCCGGCACATGCAGTTGGATACGACCGCCAACATTGCCATTGCCGGGGGATCGCAGCGCGCGAACGCGAACCTGACCAACTGGGACGCCATTGTCGGTTTGCGCGGAACGCAGGTTCTGGCAGATCGCTGGACGCTGGCCTACTACGCGGATGTCGGAACAGGTGAAAGCGACCTGACCTGGCAAGCGTCGCTGTCATTTGACTACCGGATCAACAAATGGGATCTGAGCTTCGGATATCGTCACCTGACCTGGGATATCAGCAACTCTCCGGTCATGTCGGACCTGACTTTCTCAGGGCCCTTCATTGGTGCAAAGTTCAGGTTCTGATCGGGCCGGAACCGGAGGGCCGCAACGGCCGAAATGGAACACCGGGGAAAGTGCCCTGACCGCAACCTGTTTCCCGCTGCTCGTATGCAGTGTGTGCGTGACT
This sequence comes from Ruegeria sp. YTSC002, assembly GCF_059609845.1. Classification (NCBI taxonomy): domain Bacteria; kingdom Pseudomonadati; phylum Pseudomonadota; class Alphaproteobacteria; order Rhodobacterales; family Roseobacteraceae; genus Ruegeria; species Ruegeria sp. YTSC002. The sequence goes on along the minus strand of NZ_JBXWML010000014.1, from coordinate 60,647 downwards.
GGGGCAGTGACATAAGATGATCGCAAGGATGCCAGCCGCTAGGGATTTTCCGTCTCTGAGCGTTGCTTGGAACATGCCCGAAAACCTGAAGCTGGGCTATCCCGACGTTATCAAGGCCGATCAACCTGTCAAATTGCGATCGCATGTTGCCGATTGGCAGGCAGGCCAGGCTGGATGTCCGCTGATTGCGCATTGCACCAGTTCGAGCAGGGCGCAGCAAGCAACGCGATGGGCTCGTTCCAGACCTCGAATGCGGCGCAGCATCCTGTGATATGTTGCCTCGGTCAACGTCGGGTTGCCGTTGTGGGAGGGCATGGCGGATCGGAGGATCAGTCATGGAAACACCAAACTTACCTGCCATTCGTGCGCTTCGTCCCGCCTGGAACAAAGGACGTATTGTTGGTCAAAAGCGCCCCCTGAAGCCAAAACACGTCTGGGCGATCCGGGTTAGGCTCGAACTCGCTGAGAACCATCGCGATCTGGCACTGTTCAATATGGCGATCGACAGCAAGCTCCGCGGTTGCGACCTGGTGAAGATGAAAGTCGTTGATGTTATGGCGACAGGTCAGATCAAGGAACGGGCGTCGGTCCTACAGAGCAAAACACAGAAACCTGTGCGATTTGAGATATCCGAAGGGACTCGCGCCTCGGTCGAGAAGTGGATGGAAGACGAGGTGATGATCGGCTCCGAGTACCTTTGGCCGGGCCGCTTCCATGAGCGGCTGCACATCTCGACCCGTCAGTATGCTCGAATCGTCCGCGACTGGGTCACGTCGATTGGTCTGGAGGCAAGCGCCTATGGCACGCATTCGATGCGTAGAACCAAGGTCACTCAGATCTACAAGAAGACCGGAAACCTTCGCGCGGTTCAGCTACTTCTGGGCCACACGAAGATGGACAGTACGGTCCGATACCTCGGTGTCGAACTCGAGGATGCCTTGGCCATCGCTGAAGCCATTGAAATCTAGTGCAGTTGGGTCGCCTACGCGGGCGGCCCACAGCCGCCGTCGACACATCTTGCAGCGAGAGGCTGGTTTGAGCCCATACCAGACCTATGGACATCTTGCTGCATGCGCTCGCGGCAGGAAAGGTTCCGCACGTGCAAAAATTTCTCTGCTGCGAAGCGGCGGGGGACACCGGTTGTTCGTGCTTGGCGAAGTGAATATCAAACGACCAAGTTCAAGTCGCGAACCAATCTGCCGTTCGTCGTGCCTGCTTGGTCATCGCTGCAGCGGCTGAAGTACTTAGAAGTAGGGCGGACAACCGAAACTCTTTGCGAAAACAGCCTACAATACCGAATTAGTTGTAAGCAGACGGAGTGGATATCCTGATACAAAAATAGGCGGCACTATATGGTCTCGTCGCGTGCCTGCAGTCGTTGCGCGCCCGAAGCAGGCAATGGAGATCAAGACGAAAGGGTGAGGTCTCAGCGTCCTAAAGAGGGTTTCATGCTTCCGGATTGGTATCGTTGGGCCATGTCCGAGAGCGGAATGGACGAGATTTTTGACGCCATTCCGGCGCAGCCAAACCGTTCAAACCGGTCGAAACAGACCGCCGACATGGCTTCCACGCCCGGCGCCAGATATTTCCGGGGATCGAATTGCCCCTTGTCCTCGGCAAACACCTTACGGATCGCGCCGGTGAGGGCCATGCGCAGGTCGGTGTCGATGTTCACCTTGCGCACCCCATGCTTGATGCCCAGTTCTATCTCTTCCAAGGGCACGCCCCAGGTTGGGGCGATTTCACCCCCATGTTCGTTGATGATGTCCTGCAGTTCTTGCGGAACAGAGGAGGAGCCGTGCATTACAAGGTGCGTGTCCGGCAGTTTGGCGTGGATCGACTTGAGCGCGTCCATGGCGAGGATATCGCCATCCGGTTTGCGGGTGAACTTGTAGGCCCCGTGGCTGGTCCCGATGGCGACGGCGAGGGCGTCGACCTCGGTGCGCCGCACAAATTCTACAGCTTCATCTGCATCCGTCACGAGCTGGTCCCGACTCAATTCTCCATCGAATCCATGACCGTCTTCCGCCTCACCCTTGCCGGTTTCCAGAGAGCCTAGATGCCCGATCTCGCCCTCTACTGAAGCACCGACAAGGTGGGCCATTTCGCTGACCTTTGCTGTCACGTTTACGTTGTATTCGAAGTCCGAAGGCGTGGTGCCATCATCGGTCAAAGACCCGTCCATCATGACCGAGGAAAAGCCGTTCACAAGTGCCGAAAGGCAAGTTTGCGGAGAATTTCCATGGTCCTGGTGCATGCAAATCGGCAAATGCGGATACATCTCAATCGCAGCACGAATAAGGTGTGCGAGAACGATGTCGTTGGCGAATGCCCGCGCCCCACGGCTGGCCTGCATAATGACCGGGCTGTTCGCTTTGTCGGCCGCTTTCATGATGGCCAGCATCTGTTCCATATTATTGACGTTAAATGCCGGGAGGCCGTAGTCATGCTCGGCGGCGTGATCAAGAAGTTGGCGAAGGGAAATCAGGGGCATTTCAAGCGCTCCATTGCGGCGCAACGCGCCAGAAAAATTGAAGAAAGCGGCTCAAGGGGGCTGTGGTTAGCTCTCGCGGTGATATCGCTCCAGAACGGCTACTTCCTCTTTCGAACCAAGGATCACGGGAACACGTTGATGATGCGCGTTGGGTTGCACATCCAAAATGCGTTCGGTTCCCGTAGACGCGGAACCACCTGCCTGTTCGACAACCAACGCCATCGGGTTGGCCTCGTACATCAGGCGTAGCTTGCCGCCGTCGGCATTATTGCCTGCGTCCCGTGGATAGAGAAATACGCCACCACGGATCAGGATCCGGTGCACTTCAGCGACCATCGAAGCGGTCCAGCGCATGTTGAAGGTCTTTTCACGGGGGCCGTTTTTACCTTGGATGCACTCGTCGAAATAGCGCCTCACCGGCTGATCCCAGAGTGAGTAACGAGAGGCGTTGACTGCAAATTCGCCCGTGGCCTCGGGGATAACCATATCAGGGAAGGTCAGGCGGAACTCTCCGGTGCCCTGCTGATGCGTAAAACCATGCACGCCATTGCCAGTCGTGATGACGAGAGCCGTCGAAGGGCCATAGATCGCATAACCGGCACTGATCTGTTCCGCGCCGGCGCGCAGCACGGACCGGTCGTCGGTGGCATCAATAGCTGTGGGAAGTTGCGAGATCGAGAAGATCGACCCGACGGAGAGGTTCACGTCGAGGTTTGAAGACCCATCAAGCGGGTCGAAATAGACGAGGTAATCCCCGGCTTCAGGCTTGTCTTTCAGCCAATAAACCTCGTCGACCTCTTCCGAAACCAGCGCAGCAACGCGCCCGCAGTTCGAACAGTGTCGTACGAAGACATCGTTGGCGATCACATCGAGCTGCTTTTGCGTCTCCCCCTGAACATTAGTTGATTTCGTAGCTCCCAGCCTGCCAGCGAACGCCCCGCCGCGAATTTGGTGAGAGATGATCCGACAAGAGGTCGCAATGTCTTCCATAAGGAAGATCAGATCCTTGTCCAGTTGGTGCTGACTTCGCTGGGACAAAAGAAATTCGCGAAAGGTGATCTGATTGGCGTTCATGGTACAGGCCTTTTCTTTGAAGGGGCGACACAGACGCCCAAGTGTCAGGCGTCGTTCATCCAGCTCAGCGTCGCATCCGTGCCGCCGCCGGGCTTGTATTCGGCTCCCAGGGGCGCGTCATATCCCAGCCGCGCGATGGTGCTGAAGATGTGGGCGTAGTTGACCTCGCCGTTGTCCGGAGCCCCCCGATCGGGGACAGAGGCGAACTGGATATGACCAATTGAGGGCAGGAGCGCTTCGATCCGGTGGGTCAGGTCACCCTCCATCAGCTGCACGTGGTAGCAATCAAACATTAGTTTCAGGTTCGTGGTCCCGACGTCGGCGATCACGGCCAGCGCTTGATCGGTCGTGGTCAGGAAATAGCCCGGTGCGTCATATCTATTCAACGGCTCGATCAGGATCGTGATCCCGTAGGGGGCCGCCTTTTCGCAAGCGTAGCGCAGGTTTTCGACGAAGGTCTCATGGGCATCGCGGCCCTCCGCAAACCCGGCCATGACGTGAATGTTGGGCGTGTTGATCGCGACCGCATAGGCAATCGCCTCATCAATGGCGGCGCGCGCGTCTTTGTCGCGCCCGGGCAACGCAGACAATCCGTTCTCGCCGCTCGCTAAATCCCCGCGCCGGGTGTTGAGCCCCAACATGCGCAGGCCGGTTTCTTGCAGGGCCGCCGTCACATCCCCGGCGGGCACATCGTAGGGCCAATGGCATTCCACGGCGCTAAACCCTGCTGCCTTGGCCGCATGGATCGCGTCAGGCAAAGGCCGGTCCGCCCACAGAAACCCCAAGTTCGCAGAAAATCTCATTGGTCCCACTCCACATCAAATTTTGTGATCAAGGCCTGCTGCTGCGCCTGTGTCAGCATCCGCGGGTTCATGCCACGCGTGAGCATGGCCAGTCGCGCGGTGTCTTCGAGCTCTTCGATGGCATTGCAGGCGGCTTCGATATCCTTGCCCGCAACAACCGGCCCGTGATTGGCCAGCATGACCGCACTACGCTTACCGGCAAGCCCACGCACTGCCTCCCCCATTGCCGGATCCCCGGGCAAGAAGAACGGCAGCAACTTGACCTTCCCCAGCTTCATGATTCCGTAAGGCGTTAATGGGGGCAAGAAATTGTCTTCATCGGTGTCCGGCATAAGCGACAGCGCGACCGAGTGACAGGAATGTAAGTGCACCACTGCACCTGCCGTGCTGCGTGTGTCGTAGAATGCCGTGTGAAGTGGCATTTCCTTCGTCGGCTTGTCGCCGTCGATGTGGTTTCCCATCGCGTCAAATCGGCTGAGTCTACCAGGATCGAGCCTACCGAAGCTTGTCCCGGTAGGGGAGACCAGAAGCCCGCCGTCTTCTGTTCGGGCAGAAATGTTGCCGGTGCTGCCACCGGTCAGGCCGCGATCAAACATCGACTTTGCCAGCAGGCAGATTTGCTCGCGCAGTTTTGCTTCGCTTGTCATACTGCGTCCAGCTTTTCTTGGGCATAGGTAAAGAAGGTTTCTGTCCCGAAATTGCCGGACTTGAGAGTCAGGGCAATCTGATGCCCGCCCGACTGGCAATAGGTCCAAGGGACACCCGGTGCAATTTCTGTCCCAATATCAAGCTGGGTCACACCAAGCGCCTTGGTCACGGCCCCCGACGTCTCACCGCCCGCAACGATGACACGGCGCGCACCTTTATCCCGTGCCGCCACAGCACAAGCTGATAGGGTGGCCTCTACAATCTCTCCGGCACCTGCCACGCCCAGTTTTTCCTGTGCTGCGCGAACGCTTTGCGGGTTGGCTGTTGCATAGATGATCGGAGCTTGGTCGAGATCTTGCCTGGACAACCAATCAAGCGCTTTTTGCGGGCCGTTCTCGGCCAAAGCCAGCGGGTCCAACTGGAACGCCGGAACGCCGCGACTTGTGTAGTCGGCCACCTGTTTGTTTGTCATGGCGGAGCAACTGCCGGACAGCACAATCGTTGCCGCCCCCAGTTCAGGCGCCTCCGCCTTGCGGGCGTCCGCCGACAGGGTTCCATCGGCCAAATAAAGCGCCGGAAGCGGCATAGCCACGGCACTTCCGCCCGTCATAAGCGGCATATCACGACAGGCTTCGGCGATGATCCCCAGATCCGAATTGGCAACGGCATCAACCACCACATGCGCCACGCCTTTGGCTTTGAGTTGGTCAAGTTCATTTCGAAGGGCGTCGGTTCCTTGCGCCACGGTCAACCTGTCGGCCAGACCGACCGGGCGGGTGACCTGCGGCTGCAGAAGCCGCATCAGGTTGCTGTCACGCATCGGGGTCAGCGGGTGATCCTTCATCGGGCTTTCTGCCAAAGGCTGCTGTCCGACAAACAGATTGCCCATAAAGATGGCGCGCCCGTTTTCGGGGAAAGCCGGACAATAGATCGTCTGGTCAGTGCCAAGGTCGGCCATCAGCGCCTCGGCGACGGGGCCAATATTGCCTTCCGCTGTCGAGTCGAAGGTGGAACAGTATTTCCAGAAAAACCTCTGCGCCCCTGCTGCCTGCAACCACTTCAACGCGGCTCGGGTCTCGGCGAGGGCCTCATCAACCGGTGCAGTACGAGACTTTAGTGCGATGACTTCGAATGCGGCAGTGTCAGAAGGCGGGCTATCGGGAACACCGATGCGCAGGGAGACGCGTACACCACTTCGTGCGAGCAAGCCCGCAAGATCGGTTGCGCCCGTAAAGTCATCGGCGATGCAGCCAAGGATGGTGGTCATGCGTCCTCTCCCGGCAGGGTCAATCCAGCGTTGCGGGCATACACCTTGGCGACTGCGGCGTCGTCTTCTTGCCCATGTCCCATTCCGGCAGCTGCAACGAATTGCTGTAGCGCCGCCGCAGTAATGGGTGCGCTGAACTGTGCTGATTTTGCGATATCGAGCACGATGCCAAGGTCCTTGGGCCATATGTTGACCGAACTATGCGGCGTGTAGTCCCCCGCCACGATATGTGGCGCGCGGTTCTCGAGCATCCAACTGGTTCCGGCGCATTTACTGATAACTTCAACAAACTTCTCAGGAGCCACGCCTTGGGTCATGCCAAAGGTCAGAGCCTCAGCCATGGTGGCGATATGGACGCCAGCCAAAAGCTGGTTCACTGCTTTCATCGCGCTACCAGCCCCAACTTCGTCACCAAGCTCGAAAACCGTTTCGGCGATGCTGTCCAGCAGCGGGCGCGCGGAAGAAAATGCCTGCACGGAGCCGGACGCCATAATCGAAAGTTGACCGCTGGCGGCTTTGATCGACCCCCCGGAAATCGGCGCATCAAGATAGTGAACGCCGCGTTCATCGCACCTTGTGGCCATGTCTTTAGCGAAGGCCGGAGGGACGGTCGCGCAGGCCAGCACAACCGCGCCAGGTTTCAGTTTCGCAACGATGCCGTCTTCTCCGAACAGAACGCTTTCGGTTTGGGCGGCATTCAATACCACCACCGCAATGGCATCCAGCGTTTCGGCGACCTCAGAAAGAGGAGCATCTTGCCCCCCCTCGGCTTTAAACTTGGCGATCTGGTCCGGGTTGATATCAACGCCCCAGACCTTGTGCCCACCACGCAGTGCTGAAGCGGCCATGCCATACCCCATCGAACCAAGGCCGATAATCGCGACATTTGTAGAGTTCTTGGTATCTATGGTCATTTTAACCTCCCTTCACCCAGTTCGGCAGCCACAGTGCAACGTCAGGGAAGAACAGCACGATAGCAAGCGCAACGACTTGGATGCAGATAAAGGGGATCAGCGCGCGAAAGATCTCGGACAAACTCATGTCCTTAGGCGCGACAGATTTTAAGTAGAAGGCAGCAGGGCCAAATGGCGGCGAGAGATAGCTGACCTGCATATTCATAGCGAAGAGGATGCCAAACCATACTGGGTCCATGCCAAGCTTGATGATGATCGGCACGAAGATTGGCATGGTCAGAAGCGCGATGCCGATCCAATCCATGAACAGGCCCAACACGATCAAGATGCCCATCATGATCAACACGATGACCATGGGTGAGGCCCCGCTGTCGAGGATGGTGCTTTCGATGAACCGGTTGCCGCCCATCAGGTTGTAGACACCCACCAGAGCTGCCGCACCCAGGCCGATCCAGATGATCATGCCGCAGGTTTCAAGCGTTTGTTTCAGGCTGTCGCGGATCAGGGCCCATGTGACTTCGCGGCGGATCAAGGCCGAGACGAACACGCCGACCACGCCCATTGCCGCGGCCTCGGTCACTGAGGCGATGCCGCCATAGATCGAGCCCAACACGGTGACCGCGACGCCGATGGGCAAGATCACGCCGCGCATCTTGCGCAGTTTCTCGGACATCGGGATGTTAAGCTCCTCGTCCGAAATGGGCGGGCCCATCTCTGGGTTCGCGTAACAGCGGATAAGAATGTAGATGATGTAAAACGATGCCAGCATCAGGCCCGGTGTCACGGTGGCCAGAAACAAATCGCCAATTGAGACGCTGGCCGTCAGACCGTAGACGATCAAGACGATGGAGGGCGGGATCATCGTGCCCAGCGACCCACCGGCACAGACCGTCCCAATGGCCAGCGCGCGGTTGTACCCAAGCCGCAACATTTGCGGCAAGGCGATCAGGCCCAGCAGGACGATCTCGCCCCCGATGATGCCCGAGATGGAAGCAAGGAACACGGCTGCAACCAGTGTTTGAACAGCAACACCGCCTTTGATGCGACCGGCCACAAGGCGCATCGCATCGTAGAGGTCGCGCGCCATGCCCGAGCGGTCCAGCAGCGACGCCATCAAGACGAACATCGGAATGGCCACAAGGACGTATTCATTGACGAAGGAATAGATCCGGCTCGATACCAGCGGCACGCCGGACGGGCCGAACCATGCAATGGTGAAGAGGATCGCGATCAGGCCGGTGACAAAGGCCAGCGGGATGCCCGTCAAGATGAGCACCATGATCGAGCCGACAAGCAGCAGCGAGCCGGTTTGAATGCCAAGGCCGCGTCCTTGCGAAAACAGCAGGTAGCCGCCAGTGGCGAGGATGACGAAAACGATGCCAATTCCGATGATGGCCCATTTGCTTGGCGCCTCGCCTGCGCTTTGGCGATAGCCGGTGCCCTTCCATGCGGTCCAGATATGGCCGACAGATTGCACCGCCAAGACGATCGCCGTGATCAAAAGCATCATTTTGATGAGGGCCGGTGTGATGGGATTCCAAGCCGAGCCCGAGCGTTCAAGTCGGATGTCGCCCTGCGGCGTCCACCACGACTTTTCGACCATGGTATAGGCGGCGTAGGCAATGGCGAGCGCAAAGAACAAGGCAAGCATGCCGTTGACCACGTCCAGCAATCTGCGCGTGCCGCCGCTGGTGCCAAAATAGATCAGCCCGATGCGAATATGTTTGTCAGCGGCAAGACATTGCATCCCGCCATAAAGGTAACAAACGGCGATCAGTGCGATCACGGTTTCATGCGCCCAGATCGTGGGAGCATTGAAGAAATACCGCGCGGCGATTTCATACAGTGAAATCAATGTTGCGAGTGCAAACAGAAAACTAAAGACGGTCCCGAGCGAGACAATACCGCGATCCAGAACGTTCTGGGGGCCGGCGGTGTCTTCGTCGTGCGCCCGTTTGAGCGCTTCGAGCTGCGCCTCGACTTCGGCTTCGGTCATCGCCGTTTCATACTGTGCCATTGTCCCCTCCCGGAACGTGAGCGAATGCGTGGGGCGAAGGGGCCGGTTCTGGCCCCTTCGCAACGTTTCATGGTGTGGATTTACTCGGCCAGAAGACCGGCTTCGATCAGGTAGGACGTAACGCTTTCATAGGCCTTGCCAGCCATGTCAGATCGCTCGGCCCAGTTGGCCCACTGCGACTTAGCGATACCGCGGAACCGGGCACGCTCTTCGTCAGACCAGTTAATCACGGTGATGTCTGGATCGGCCATCGCTTCTGCAACGGCGACCTCGTTCTGCTCGTCCAGCTGACTGACCATATCGCGCGCAAAGACGGAAACAGACTCGTTCAGGATGGTCTGAAGATCTTCGGGCAGGCCATCATAGATGTCTTTGTTTACTGACACTTCGATCACAGGCATCGAGTGGAAGCCGGGATACAGCGGGTATTTGGCGAACTCGTGCATGCCTTGGGCATGGTTGGTCGAGAAAACGGTGTAGTCGGCTGCGTCGATCACGCCTTTTTCCAGCGAGGTGTAGACCTCGGAACCGGGCAGGTTCACGGGCGACGCACCGGCTGCGGCGAAGACTTCTTGCACCATGCCTTCTGGTGCGCGCATTTTGATGCCTTTGAGGTCATCAACACCGTAGATCGGCACTGTCGACAAGAAGGCCTCGACCCCCGTTGCAGAGGCGCCAAGGAACTGCAGCCCGTAGGGGTTTACCAACTCGTTGAACAGCGCTTTGCCGCCGCCGTTTTCCATGTAGTCGAACATCTGCTCAGGTGCAGACCATGCGCCGACGAGGTTGCCCAACATGGCGAATGCAGGATCCTTGCCCGAGAAGTAGGACGGATCGGTGATGTGGCCTTGCAAGATGCCCGCACCAACAGCGTCGAGCGTTTCATTATGCGCCACCACGGTCCCAACCGGAACAACAGTGATCTCGATGCGCCCGTCGGACAGTTCTTTGACGCGGTCCGCCCATGCTTCTTCGATTGGAAAGAAGTTGTCTCCGGCCTGCGCCGATGTCTGGAACGTCCATTGGTAGTCTTGGGCCAGCGCCGACGTCGCGACAAGGGTTGATGCGGCGGCGATGCCGCTCAGGACGAGCGATTTGAAAGTGTAGTGTGTCATGGTTCCTCCCACAGCGCCGAAATAGCGCTAATTTTCAGTTGATCGTGGCCTCCTCCGAAACCACGGCAATGCCCGGATTAACCCACCGGTATCGCAACCGGTACCGATACCGGTATTGATACCAGTGTCCGATTCGACCTATTCTGTCAATGCTTCGACGTCGACTTTGCGATACAGACGCGTGAATAGAGGTTCGGATTTTGCTGGCGATGGGCCACCTGCCGGCAGACAGAAGGAAGGCAAGCCTATGAAAAGCAGAAAAACTTTAGCCGACGTCGCCGCCGCTGCCGGTGTCAGTAAAATGACAGCGTCACGCGCGCTTCGTGGCGACAAGGACGTCTCGCAGGCAAACATTGAAAGGGTAAAACAGGCTGCGCGCGAGATAGGCTATTATGGGAATCAGTTTGCCTCCTCCCTCTCGAGCAAACACACCGACCTGATCGGCGTCGTGGTGCCCAGCCTGTCAAACATCGTGTTTCCCCAAGTCATGTCCGGGGTAACCAATGCGTTGAAGGGCACCTTGCTACAGCCGGTTTTCGGGGTCACCGACTATGACCCCGAAACGGAATACGAAACCTTGCGAAACATGCTGTCTTGGCGCCCTGCCGGGTTGATCGTGACCGGGATTGACCAACCACCCGAAACCCGCCAGCTGCTGAAAGACGCAGGCGTTCCGATCGTACAAATCATGGATATCGACGGCCATCCTGTCGACGCCTGTGTCGGATTTTCGCATAGCGAGGCCGGCCATGACATTGCTGTCGCCCTGTTTGAGACAGGCTTACGGCGCTTTGGCTACGTGGGGCGCAACCTCGACAAGGACCTTAGGGCCGCGAAACGGAAACAAGGTTTCCAAAGCGCACTGCGCGAACATGGACTCGCCTTCGCCGGCATTATTGATGGATCGGATTTGCCGGTCGATGTGACTGCGCTTTCAGCTGTCGATTGCGGTCGCCGTTTGACTGCCGACCTTCTGAAACGACAGCCCGATCTTGATTGCATCTACTTTTCAAACGATGATCTTGCGTTTGGCGGCCTCTGTCACTGCATTGCCGAAGGCATCGACGTTCCAGGTGACGTCGCGCTAGCGGGTTTCAACGGTTTGGGTCTCATCGAAGGGTTTCCCGGCAAGATCGCAACTTCGCGGACAGCGCGCAAACAGATTGGCGAGCAAGCCGCTCGGACGATCCTTGAGACTTTGGAACACTCTGCTGCCGAAATGGAAAAACTGCACATCATGAAGCCAGAAATATCGCTTGGCGAACTGGCTGTGACCAATGACAAGCCCGACTGACCTTGACCGGCTACGACCTTGATAGCTCTGCTCGCAAACTTTCAAAGGTGCCTCTCGACTTGGAGGTCGAGATGACCCGTTGCGCGAGATCAAAATCGTTTCGACCGATCTGAGCTGCATCATACGATCGGTTAGGGTATATCTCCGCGGCAGAACTGAGTCGCATAGTCCGCATCTGGATGATCGGAATGAGCAGCCGCGAAAGCACGATATCGGAACGGGAAAATCTGATATCTGTGAACGACCGTTCGAGTGAAATGCACTGCACCGCAGCAACAAGTACGCCGCACGCGCGAAGGGATACTGCGTCAGCGAAGGCCTAAAATCCAAGGTCGGCTTTGTCCGCATTCCAGACCTCCACGCAAACCGCAGCCAATGACCGGAATCCGCCCTTTTGTATAAGCGAAGTCCTAGAAATAGCCTTTGGATGCGAAGGGGATGCGTTCTGGCACCAACGAGATTTTGAGGTTCAATGCTCCCATTGATATAGCGTCAGGGAACATCTTCATTGGGCAGAAAGTGCCTGCCCAATGTTGCCTTCAATGTGGAAATGCTTCTAGAGGCGTGTAACCAAGGTCACGCATTCAGAAGCCCGTGTAACAGCGGTATAAAGCCAATTCCTCGCATATTTGTCGAAGATGTGACTTTCGTCCTCTATAATCACGTGGCCCCAATGGCTGCCTTGGGCTTTATGAACTGTCAACGCGTAGCCATACTTAAACTGCTGAGAATTTTGTCGTTCCTTGTCCGCCAATCTATCTTCGCCGTCGGTAAAATACTCCGGATGCACCCGTACGCGGTAGTTTTCATGGTCCGGGAAGTCGCACGATTTCAGTTCCAACGACAAAGTCCCCGAAAACCGGGAATTCTTCGGTTCTGAGACGACCGTGAACATGCCTCCATTGACGATACCAAGGCCATGGTCATTATGCTGACACACAAGGCGGTCGCCAATCTCAGGCAGGCCACTGGTGCGTCCCAAGGCCCTGCGGATTTCTTCGTTGTAGTGGGCACGAGTGACGTTCCTACCGGCAAGGAGCTGGTCCGCATCCAATATCTCATCGATCTCAAGACTCCCGTCCGGCACCACACGGCTGTTCCCATAGGCACCATATTTCAACGGTTTCCCCTCACGAATGTCTGTCGCCAGTTGTAAGACCGGGCTGTCCTTGGCCTGACGGTGGATTTCGGTCAGCATGGCGTCAGGCTTGGCGTTGGTGAAATAACCCTCGCCGGCCACCGGCGGCAGCTGGGCAGGATCACCAAGTGCGAGGACAGGAGTTCCGAATGACATCAGGTCACGCGCTAAGTCTAAATCAACCATTGAGCACTCATCGAGCACAATCAAGCCCGCATCCGCTGCTGCACTATCCGGATCGAGGTGGAAACTGAATTTACCATTCGATCCCTGCACAGCCTTGTAGATCAGACTGTGGATGGTGGAAGCACCTTCACAGCCGTTGCGCTGCATCATCATAGCCGCTTTGCCAGTGAAGGCCGCGTAAACAACCTCTCCATTCAAACCGTTGGCCAGATGTCGCGCGATTGTCGTCTTGCCGGTGCCGGCATATCCGAAGAGCCGGAAGATCTTATTTGTCTTGGCATCGTTCTTCAGCCAGGAGCCAACTCGGTCAAGCGCTGAGAGCTGTTGGCCGGACATAGTGAAATTGATAGCATTCATGAGTTTAGGTCTTCTGCAGGTTTGGGGTTGAGAATTCTGGCCAACGGGCGAGGCTGGCCGAGCGTATCTTGGGCGTCTTGGGGACAAACCAACCAGACGATTGATGGTCGGCTCTGCGTTGATGGAAATGAGGGTGAAATGCCCCCCTTGTGACAGGTTACACTTCGGGAGGAATGTTCCGGAGAAAGTATTTAACTAGGGGGGCATTACATTCCCGGAGGGTTTTCTTGATCTCCGGAGGGTGTAACGCTCCCCTAATACTTAACTTCTTTTCTCTTACACTATATTTGACACAAGGGAGCCATTACTCGGCAACCTCCGCCTTCGGTGCAGCGTTGGTCTCTAATCTCGAGGCACTCTGGCGAGTACGACATGCATTCACACGCCTCCGGTTTGCACGCCTATCAGCCTCGGCAATCGGATCGGCAAAGCCCGTTTCTGAAAGGGTTTTCGAGATGACCGCCTGGCGCGCCAATTCACATTCTCCATGTTGCGTACAGGACGAGCAAATAGGATTGTCAGACGTGACTACCCCGGGCACACCAAAACAACTCTGGTAGAACTCCTCGCTTGTAGGCGTCTTGAGCTCAACGGGTCTAAGGAAGCCGTTGGCTACGTCTTCCCGAGCTTTGCATTCAGCATTTTCAACAGCACTTTTCCCTAGAAAGTTACAATCAACAGAACGAAAGTACTGACGCTCGACCACATGCTTTGCAACAAATCCGTCTATTGAGTAGGCACCGCGGCTGACCAAATCGATCATTTCCTCACGAAATTGACGCTGTGCCGGAAGGCCTCGGTCGGAAAAAAATGCATACTGGGGCATGGCCTTCATCCGGTTCAATTCAAGGCCATGGCGGTCGTCACTCCAGAACGCCACTATCTTGGTCAGCCAGGCATCGCGTTTCTTCTCGCCAGGCCAAAGCTGATTTGGCTGTGGCGGATGTCGATAACGGCGAGCGGCCGCGAACTTGAAAACGAACTCCAAGTAAGCGGGATAAGGCAGGCCGATCTGGTCTGCTTTCTGGCGAGCGATGTAGAGCTGGGTCAGATGAGCGTTCCGTTTGTGAAGGCTCAATTTGAAGCCGATCTTGATATCGGCAGCTGCCTTGGTGTCGATGTTGGTGCGAAGATAGTCCCTATAGGCCTCGATGTAGGCCTCGTGGAACCGCTTGGTCGCATCCATGGGGGTCAGAAAACGATACTCCGGCCATTTATTCGGCATCAGCTCAGCTTCGCGCGCGCGATACCTCGTAGGGATCAGGTTCAGAACGCGGTTGAGTTTGGTCAGCCGGATGTCGTGTGCAGGTTTGATCATTTAACACATCTCCTTCGGGCCGGGACCGACCTTGCGGTCGAAATCCCGGTCTTGTCTTTGTGCTTGAGTTGGGTGGGAGGTGGCTAGCGCCAGATCAGACGAGGTAGGTTTCTTCTGAACCTGCGTTCCAGCGTCCATCAGTCCAGTGACCCAGCTTCATGGCGGTGTCGCGCAACTTGCGAAATCGGCGACGAGCCTGCTCGATCATCCGATAGCTCTGCCGGTAATCCGGTGCCTCATAGTAACCTAAACGCAGACCTTCGATTTCGCGCATGAGATCACTGGCACGCTTATCGAGAAAGCGAGCCTGATCTTCACGAGAAAGCTGGCGCAGTGCGGTAAGCGGGGGCAAAGGCGGAATCTGCGGCGGAAACAACGGGGTTTCGGTAACCGATCCTGTTCCGTCGATGTTGGTGTGCGTTATATGAGTTAACTCCTGGTGTTCAAGCATCTGGAGCAATTCATTGGTCATACCCAGAAGGCAGCTGACAAGCTCCGGAGCATCCTTGTCGCCATTAAGCTCATAGGCCATCGTCTTCAGCAAGAAAAACACTGTGCCCTTGTCGATGAAATCGTGATTTTCTCCAGAGATATTCTTCTTGAGATCGATGGTGGGAACATTCAGTTTACCAACATCTATTGTTCCGCCAAGGCGGTTGGGTGCGGCGTCCATATAGGATTCCTTTCAACAGTGGGTTTTTGTGGGCGATCTTTTTAGCGCGCAATTTCTTTATAGCGCTGCGGCTGTCGACTTACGTCTTTTTGTGAAATTTTTTTTCGTTGCCGCAATTCTAGGGTATATCTAAATGTCAAATCGGCGGCTTGTGATCCATTTGCAGAACAGTTCTTAGGCCGCCTTCGAAGATCGACCATCTACCAGATCGGACCAGGATGACTGTTTGATCTTCGCGCGGGAAACACTTACGCCCAGAGGGTTGGGCTCGGAATAAGATGTCGTGCTCTGACCCACAATGAGGGACTGTTGAAAGCCTAGGCTTACGTTTGGTAGTTTGGGCCATTCTAAAGTCGGTTACACAGTTACAATACGACATATAACCCATTGCTTTATAATACTTTGTCGGGAGTTCGAGTCTCTCATCACCCACCATCCTTTCCCCAAAAAATTGCTGCGCTGTTCCGTATCCGGGGCCAATCATCATTGAGGCCGATCCTGGACATCTATCGCGAATAGAACCCTTCTCTCAGTTCCTGTCTGAGACGCAGGCGCTGGGGGTATTCTTTCAGAAATCGTTCGGGGGGCTTGCCTTCCCACACTTGCGCGTAAACCCGCATCTTGTTGCCGCCATAGATCTTTTCGAGGTCTTCATCGGAATAGCCGCGCGCCCAAAGATCATCGGTGATTGCCGCAAGTATCCTGGCCAGTTCACCGTTACCGGTGGCCCCCTTTTTGAAGGCGTCGATCATATAACCGCCATCATCATACATGCTTGCGTTTTCAGTGGCGAACTGCACGACAAGCTCGGTCGAGAACATATCATCCGTTGCGATCCCGACGTGGTCCACTCCGACAAGCTGGACATAATAATCAATCATGTCAGCGGCCTGTTTGGGTGAGATATCTTCAGGCCAAACGCCGTCCATCATCCATTCGGTGAATGTGGGAGAAATGTAACCCCCCGATTTGGCCGCACGCAGGGCCTCGTCGTCGGGAATGGCCCGATAACACCCGCGTGGCGTCGCACCGGGTTCGTTCGCGTAAAGGCCGGCGGGGACTGAGTGGGTGAAGACATAGGGCACGCCCGGATAGTTCTCGTCCATGTAGTCCATGGCGTCGTTGGCGGTTTTGGATCCGGTGTGGCTCAGGTCAAGCAGGATACCGAACCGCACCATTTCATCGATGACCGACTTCCCCCAAGGTGTCAGACCGATGTCGCGCCCGTTATAGGCTGCCAACTGTCCCGACCCGGTGCGGAAGATATCGTTGTAGGCCAGGATCATACTCTTGATCCCCATATCCTTTAGCAAGGCCATCTTCTTGAGGTCGCCGTTCAGGATTGTGGCAGTTTGGCTGTTCCAGATGACGGCCGTCTTGCCTTGAATATGGGCGGCCTCGATATCACGGGTTTCGTTCACGATCAGGTAGTTTTCCGGCTGCTGCGCCATCGCCGACCGGAAGTGGTAGTGCTGATCAAGAAAGGTCTCAAAAGACATATCCGCTGCGGCCAGCGTCATCTCGTGACCTGTTATGCCGTTGTCCCGAGCGCGCGCGAAGTAAATGTGCAGCTGTTCGTCTTCAGTCCACCCGGTGCCGTAGGGACTGGCCAACATGCCAAGCACGATTGTGTCCTTCACAAATTGCTTCGCCTTATCTGACGCATCCCATGTCTTGCTTTCCTCGCTCGCGTGCAGTGCGGCACCGAATACGATTGCAATGGCGCTTGCGGCCAACAAAGTTTTCATGACTGAGCCTCCCAAATTGGCTTCGTGTGAGTTGCAGCTTTCGAGCCGCATCAAAAAACGATCCGGGTTCGCAGGCTGAACAGCGTGATGCTATCCTGATTGGGGTTCAGCAGCGGATTGGAGATGAACTGTAGCGACGGCGTGATTTGCAGCCCGGGTGAGATCGAAAAGCGATAGAATGCTTCCAGCGTGAACTGACCGCCGTCGATGTTTCTTGCCTCGGCCCAGTTCAAACCCAAGCCGGCCAGATCTGTGTTTCGACCGTAATAGCCCAGCCCGGCAGAAACCGAACGATCATACAGCGCTGCCGTGCCTTTCGACGCCCCTGCCCGAAAGAACGGCATCCATTTGTTGTCGACAAACCATGCCGCGGAAAACACACCCCCGTAATCTTCTGCACGGCTGCCATCGTCGGCCGCATCCGCATGCCAGAGGGTCAGGTGGATATTGTCGAAATAGATGCGATCAAAGCCCGACGTGTAGCCAATTTCAAACGATTTGAAGAGATTGCCATCGCTGAACACGTCAAGACTTGGATCAGACGGATCGGCGTTTGCGTCTGCAACGCTGGCAACGGCATAGAAGTTTTCGTTCAGCTTTATCCCACCGGCAATGCCAATTCCCTGGTTGGGCGTGTTGATTGTCGGGTTGGTGTTGAACGACAGGTTTTGGAACCCGCTGTAGGGGCTGACCAACCCATAGATATCCACAAAGTCCGTCACATCAATCTGGCCGACTTGCAGCGTCCACGCGCCGTTCTCGGCCCTTTGGGTCCAGAACAGGTTGGTCAGCAGCAAACCGCTGTCGTTGAAGGCAGTCCCGGTGATCGACAATGCGCCTCCGTCCAGCCCGAGGAATTGCGGGGCAACATCGGTGTATCCGTGCCGATCTTCGATTTTGAATGTCAGAGAACCCCGCTCGGTTGCCTGCCAACTGCCGTAGACGCGAGCGATTCCACCTGCGGCTTCGCCAGTTCCCAAATCAGCGTTCGTGGATTGGCCCAACGCCAGGTAATCCACGTTGAAACGAAACCCGCCCTCGGCCAGCCGGTCTTTCCACCGAAACCAACCCGGCGCGATATTGCGCGGAAATTCGGAACGGTATTGCGGATCGGTCAGACCATCGCCAGGTTTCAGCTCGGCCTCGACCGAAGAAGGCCCGGACAACCCCTGGGCAGACGCCATACCCGCGCAGGCAACACTCAATGCGGCAACGAGGCGCCCTATCATTCCGACGCCTTTGCGCCGCCGGTTTTGCGATTGCCGGCAGCTCGGACGCGATCGGCTGCACGCTGTCTCCATTCCAGACCGTCGGCCTTTGTTTCCAGCGTTTCGACGCTGTCCGTCTCCAATTTGAAGGTCGCATTCATCGGCACAGGCCCATCCACGACCATTATGTTCTGAACCGAGGGTTCAATCGTCAGCGTACCAGTGAGCTGAACAGGTTCATGGAAGTAACTGGGGGCCCAGTCGCCGTTCAACCGCACCCGGATCATCTGATTGGGCGGAGGCGGAGGCATGTGGCTGCACATCCCGCGTTCTGGTACCAAATACGTCACTGCTCGCCCGTCCGGATCGTTCGGCGCGGGAATGGCAAAGCCCGTCAATGTAACCGTCTGGCCATCGAATCGCGGATTCCCCCTTGTTCCTGCCTTTTTTCGCCGCTCTTTCACATCCTCGCGCTGATCGAGCAGCCAATCGACATCAACGCCACCCTCGGCCAAGGCGTCTTCGGTCTCGGTCAGAAGCTCTTGCCATTTCTGTCTTTCCTCGACGCTGCCGACATCCTGCTGCAACCTGCCGCGCAAGCGCACGACGAAAAGGACATCGTCAAACTGTTCAGGGCTGAGATCACGATAGGGGTCATCGAACACCTGCACGGACGGGTCCGGAAGGTCAGACCAGTCAAGCGTCGCATGGGGCGCTGCCATTGCGGAATGACCGCTCAGGACCAAGCCAACGAAAACTGCGGCGCGAAACCAAGGGACCATGAAATCTCTCCAACCGTTTTTGGGGTCACTCCAGCGTGTTCTTGTATATCACACCGTCCTTCATAATCAGTCGGATCGTTTCCGGGCTTTCCGGCCTCGTTTCGGCGCCAAACCATTGATCCCCGGTTCCAACGACGGAAAAGTCTTCAAGCGGGTTTCCGTCGATCAGCAGGATGTCAGCATAGGCCCCTTCCTCGATCACACCCAGTTTTCCGGCCGTATACGGGTTCATGAAATCGCCGGACAGCGCCACGATCTCGCCGCCGATCGACGTCAAAGTAACCATCGACTGATAGGGCCCGAAAAACTCATTGTTCAGGTGTTTCTCATAGGCAATCTGGATATTGCAAGCCTCGACCGAACCAACACAATCGGTCTGGAATCCCCGTTTCACCGGGCATTCCTTCATATTGTCGATATAGCCTGCAAATGTGGCCGAGGCGGATTTTGCCTTGGCCAGGCTCGACGGCACGTTTGCCACAGCCGGAATGTCCAGCAATCCGGGGTCGAAGGCCGTCAGGTTGGTGGTAATGTAGGCCCCTTTTTCGTTCATGACCCGGGCAATGTCACAGTCGAACGAGAATCCATGTTCGATCGACATCACACCTGCGTCGAGCGCTGCGAGGATTGCTTCCTTGCGATAAGAATGCGCCATGACATAGCTGCCATACTCATTTGCCACTTGCACGGCGGCCCTGATTTCCTCGGGAGATCCGGCCAGCAATTGCCAGGGGTCGAAGGCCGAGACGACGCCCCCGGATTGCATGAATTTCAACTGTGTCGCACCCATTCGGAAATTGTTGCGAGCAAACCTGTAAACGTCATCCACGCCGCTGACTTCCTGCGCCATGTTCAGGCGGCTCATGTTGGTCTCTGAGCCCGGCGGTGCAGTAAAATTGGCAAAGTCAGCGTGACCACCTCGCGTACCGATGAACGCACCTGACGGAAAGAAACGCGGGCCGTCGATTTGCCCCGCCTCAATTGCCCGGCGCAGCCCGCCATTGGCCCCACCTGCATCCCTGACCGTGGTGAACCCCTGCATCAGGTACATTTCAGCCATTCGTGCGCCATGAATGGCAAAGTCTTCCCATGTCACGTTGGCTTCCATCGCGGGCAGAGTGGGCCCCATCAGCATCAAATGGGCGTGGGTCTCGACAAACCCCGGGCTCAACGTCCGCCCTCCGCCGTCAATCACAACGGCATTGGGCGCGTCGACCGCTTCGGTTGAAACAGTCTTGATCAGGTTGCCCTCGACCAGAACATTGGCATTCTCGATACGCTGTTCATTCACGCCATCAAAGACGTGTACATTGGTGAACAGCGTTTGAGGATCTTCTTGATCCTGAGCCTGCGCAGCCGCCGAAAAACCAAAAGCTGCCGCAACCATTACCGCCGGGCCAAGGGACATTCGCATGCTGGTCATAGGTTCTCCCTTCACATTCACGTTTTGCCAAGTGTAGCCCGAAATCTCTTGGGCGGGTTGCCACTTTTGGACTAACATGTGCGAATGTGGCCGTAAAAAGGGCCACTGAACGAAACCATTGGTTCAAACAAGGGTGACGGGCGTGCCACTCGGTTCCACTTCTGAAGCGCATAGCGAAGGCTTTATCCGCCTCGCGCTGGCCGCCCCTTTTCTGCAATATCTCACCGACCGCAGGATCAATCCGCAACCGGCCTTGGATCAGGTCGGCTTAAAGGCCGACCTGCTGTCCGACCCATCTGTCTATGTCCACTCAGAACTGGTCTATGGTCTGTTGAATGCCTTCTCCGAATTGTCAGGGGATCGATACATTGGTCTGAATGTAGGAGAGACGTTTGACCTGCAAGGATGGCCGCCATTCGCCCGGTCGCTGCAATCCTCGAACACGCTGTTCGAGTTTTTTGCCCGGTTCGTCAGGCTCGTGCCACAAGAGTCAAACGCCGTGCGGCACAGCCTTGTCGTGGAAGCTGACAAAGCGATCTATCGGATCGAGCGGCAACAGGAACCCACCGTTTCGCCGGTTCAGGTTACCGGGTTTGGGGCTGCCATCTATGTGCGCCTGTTGCAAAGCATGGTGGGAAACGCGTGGGATCCGTCCCGAGTGCGATGGGAAAGCAGATACATCCTTGGCTTGCCTCTCGACTACAAGGGTATCGAAGTCGGCCTTGGAACCAACCCCGGAATGCAGATCAGTTTTCCCGTGGAATGGTTGTTTTTGCACCATGCGGCAAAGGATCCCGAAGCGCCGAAAACCACGACCCGGCACAATGAAGACGTAACCGTGGTGGCCGCTTTGCGCTCTGTCCTGCGTGGAAAACTGGACGAGTCAGAACTGGGGCCGGAGGTTGTGGCCGGATTGCTGGGTATCCAGCCCGAGCGGTTCCTGAAAGCACTTCACAATCATCAGACAACACTTCCCCGAGAACTGAGGCGGCTGCGGGTCGATGTCGCCAAGGAGCACCTCAGAGAAAGCAAAAAGACAGTTGCCGAGATCGGATTCATGCTTGGCTATTCCGACAAGTCCCACTTCACTCGGTTTTTTCGAAGCCAGACCGGAGTGACGCCAACCAAATTCCGCCTTGGATAGAAACTGCGCTGCGAATGGGCGGATTGGCGTTCCACTGCTTCCCTCATGTTTGTCCACCAAGGGATGGCAAGGGTTGAAAAAGCAATTGCCCCATGGCCCTTTCGGCAACGCATGCTTGTTTTGGCTTGATCGAACGTGACCTTGAAAACGGCAAGAAAGGATATGCCCTTGAACCGTCCCGCAGTTTGTGCAACTTCAAATCGCTGACAACACCAGGCATCTCTGGGAACTTGTGCGCTTGGTGGCAATGCAAGACGGCGTCTTGGTGCATCTGCGGATTGGAAAATGCGCTTCGGCTATACTGAAGATGTCAGGAGTTCGAGTGTCTCATTACCTACCTTTTTGCCTTCAAAGTTTCGACACTCAAGC
Organism: Ruegeria sp. YTSC002; assembly: GCF_059609845.1. Classification (NCBI taxonomy): domain Bacteria; kingdom Pseudomonadati; phylum Pseudomonadota; class Alphaproteobacteria; order Rhodobacterales; family Roseobacteraceae; genus Ruegeria; species Ruegeria sp. YTSC002. The sequence continues at coordinate 38,675 of NZ_JBXWML010000014.1, read as the reverse complement.
AGGGTTGAACCGTCGAAGCAGGGTTGCAACCGGTTGCAAGTTCAGGTCGATGATGCATAATGCTCGGGCAATGCCAAACTTACCTGCTTTCCTGCCTCGCAGTAATCGGAGTCCCGCAGCGTGAGCGTAACTCTGAAAGACGTGGCCGCCTTGGCCGGCGTTTCACGCTCTGCCGTGTCGCGCACCTTTACCGAAGGTGCCTCGGTTTCCGCAAAAACGCGCAGCAAGGTTGAAAAGGCGGCCCGTGAGCTTGGCTACAGCCCCAATGCTCTGGCTTCGTCTCTGACGACCGGGCGCACCAAACTGATCGGATTGATTTCGAACAACTTTCACAACCCGATTTTCCTGGAAGTCTTCGACCAGTTTACACGCGCCTTGCAGGAACGCGGCCTGCGCCCGCTGATCGTGAACCTGACCGACGAGACCGAGCCCGCCAATTCCGTGCGCATGCTGCGGCAGTACTCGGTGGATGCGGTGATCGTCGCCTCGTCAACCCTGCCGCCCAGCTTTGCCAAGGCGTTCCACGACGCGGGTGTGCCGGTGGTGCATACGTTCGGACGGTCGGCGACCTCACCCGAGGTGCATGTGGTCGGGATCGACAATGTGGAATGCGGGCGCATGGCCGCGCGCGAGCTGGTCGCGCGGGGCTATGCCAGCGTGGGCTATATGGGCGGGCCGGTCGATGCGACCTCGTCGCTGGACCGGCAGCGGGGCTTTATCGAAGAAATGGCCAACCATCAGCAGATTCCGGTCAGCCACTCCTTCGCCGGGGCCTATTCCTTCGAAGCGGGGCGGGCCGAGATGCTGCGCCTGCTGGCCGGTGACCCGGCGCAGGCCTATTTCTGCGGCGACGACATCCTTTCGATCGGGGCGCTGTCGGCGCTGGCTGATCACGGGCTGAAACCGGGTTCTGACATCGGGATCATCGGCCTGAACGACATGGAGATGTCGCGCTGGGAATATATCAACCTGACGACCATCCATCAGCCGATCAAGCAGATCATCACCTCGTCGGTCGATCTGGTGGAAGAGATGCTGAAAACGCCCGACCGCTACCCCGAGGCGCGGATTTTCCCCTGCCGGGTGGTCGAGCGGGGCACGTTGCGGCCCCACCCCTGATCAGCGGAACATCGGCGGGCGGGCATCCTGCCAGGCACCATCTGCTTTGCCCGACGCAACAGCCGCGTGGACCGCGGCGATCGATCGCACGCCATCGGCCGCGTTGGGCAGCCCATCCCGGCTTTCACCGCGGATCGCATCCGCCAGATCGCAATAGATATTGGCTACGGCCAACGGGAACCCCTCGGGATGGGCAATCGCCACGCGCGACAGACGCATGGCGTCGTCATGCAGGCCGCCCTCGCCCTTTTCGATGATCTGGGTGCGCCCACCGACCGGGGTGTAGATCAACTGGTTGGGTTGCTCTGACGCCCAGCGCAAACCGCCGGTTTCGCCAAAGACCTGTATGTCAAAACCATGCTGGCGCCCGATCGCCACTGAGGATGTCCAAAGACGCCCGACCGTGCCGCCTTCCATACGGAAGTTGATCATTGCATCGTCTTCCAGTTCCCGGCTTGCGATCGTTGAGGCCATATCGGCCGAAAGCGTCTTAACCTCATCATCGCAGATAAAACTGGCCATATGCAGGGCATGGATACCGCAATCGGCAAACTGCCCGGAAACCCCTGCCATCGCAGGATCATAGCGCCACCGCACACGCGGATTGTCCGCATCGGTGGCATCCCCGTGGTGGCCATGGCTGAAATTGGTCACCACAAGACGCACCTGTCCGATTTCGCCCGCGCGCACCATCGCGCGGGCCTGACGCACCATGGGATAGGCCGAATAGCAGTAGTTCACCGCGCAGATCTTACCCGAAGCTTCGGCGACGCGGACTATTTCCTCACCCTCTTCCACGGTCATGGTCATCGGCTTTTCGCACAGGACATTGAAGCCTGCTTCAAGATACGCCTTGGCAATCTCGAAATGGGTCGAGTTGGGTGTGGCGATGGTCACCAGGTCAACCCGGTCTTCACGGTCTTTCTCGCCTGCCAGCATCTCTTGCCAGTCGCCATAGGCGCGATCGGCCGCAACGCCCAATCGCTGCGCGTATTCCCGGCCCGCTTCGGGCCGGTGATCCAGCGCGCCAGCGGCAAATTCAAACAGCCCGTCAGCCTGTGCCCCCAAGCGGTGCGCGGGGCCAATCTGGCTGCCTTCACCACCACCGATCATGCCCCATCTCAACTTAGCCATGGTCATTGTCTCTCATTAGAACTTTTAGGTTGAGCGATCAGAAATCGCGGATGTCTTTCCACTGCCGCTGCTCTGACGACGCCAGGGCGGCAGCAAGCACGCGGTTGACCTCATGCCCGTCGCGAAAGGTGGGCCAGGTGGCTTTTCCGGTGTGGATGGCCTGAAGAAAGTCTTTGGCCTCGATAATGATCTGGTCCTGATAGCCCGTTCCATGGCCCGGACCCTGACAGAAGGGCTCGTAATCCGGATGCGCCGGGCCGGTCAGGATCTTGGCAAACCCGCGCGTGGCTTCGGGCCCTTCCCGCTTATACAGCCACAGCGCGTTCTGGTCTTCCTGATCGAAGCGGATCGCGCCCTTTGTTCCCGATATTTCATAAGCATAGCCCATTTTTCGCCCCGTCGCGACGCGGCTGAAATACAGGTTGCCCATAACCCCGTTTTCGAACCGGCACATCATCTGGGCGTGGTCGTCGTTTGTCACCTCACCACCAGGTCGGGTTTTGTGAACCGTTTCAACATCCGCCATCACCTGTGCGATGGGTCCAACCAGTGCCAACGCACCGTTGACCATGTGCGGTGCCAGATCTCCGATTGTGCCATTGGCCATGCCCGTCGTGCGCCAGGTCGCCGGAGCGCGTGGGTCGGCATAGAAATCTTCGGTGTGCTCCCCCCGGAACCAAGTGACATCCCCAATCTCTCCGTCGGCGATCAGCTGCCGGGCGAATTGGCTTGCGGGCGTGCGAATATAGTTGAACCCCACCATGTTGACCGCACCCGAAGCCTCGGCAGCAGCAACCATAGTCTGACTGTCCGCAAGCGACGCGCCTAATGGCTTTTCACACAGAACCGGTTTGCCCAGTGCAAAAGCCGCTTCGGCAATCTGACGATGCGTGGATTGAGGCGAGGCGATGACGATTGCCTCGACCTGTGGGTCCTCAACCAATACACGCCAGTCGTGGGTCGCGCGTTTGTACCCGTAGGCTGTCCTGTAACGTTCAGCGCTTTCGGGGCTGGAGGCACAAATGACCTCGAGCCGGGGTCGCAATGCCGTGTTGAACACCGCACCGACCGCAGACATGGCTACGGAATGGGCCTTGCCCATATAGCCGCCGCCGACGATTCCAATTCCGATTTCAGGCATCTGTAACGGCTCCGAACATATCATTTGCAACCGGTTGCAAAATCAGTATCGTGTGAATCGATTCAACGCAAGGTCCAAACTTTGCCGACCCCACTCTGCCGGAGGACAAAACTTGAGCGCTTTGATGGATGGTATCAAAGGAAACCGCTTCGCCGTTCTGGGTCGCGCAGGTATGGACCTGTACGCCGACCCGATCGGCGTCAGAAGCGAGGATGCCGACACGTTCCATGCCGATCTTGGCGGGTCTTCCGCCAATATTTGTGCCGGGTTGGTCAAGCTTGGCAGCGAGGCGTCGCTGATCACGTCCGTCTCGGATGATGCGATCGGACGGTTCTGTCTGAACCGGTTGCGGCATTACGGCGTGGACACATCCTATATCCGCGTTTTGGGCGGCGAATACCGCATGTCTCTGGCGGTGTACGAAAGCCGGACCGAGGATTTTCAGAATGTGATCTATCGCAACGGGGCCGTTGATTTCCAGGTCACCGAAGAGGACATGGACAAGGTCGATTATTCGTCTTTCTCGGCAATCATCTCGGCTGGAACGGTCTTTGCGTCCGAACCGTCGCGCAGCGCCACATTCCGGGCATTCGAGAACGCCCGGAACGCAGGCCTGCCGATCATCTTCGATATCGATTACCGCCCCTACAGTTGGCCCTCGGCCGAGGTGGCTGCCGAAGTTCTGTCGCGGGCCGGTGACGCCAGCGACCTGATCGTCGGCAATGACGAAGAGTTCGGGTTCATGGCCGGCGGCATCGAAAAGGGGTTTGCCAAGGCCCGGGAACTTGCTGAAAAACCCGGTCGGATCGTCATCTACAAGATGGGTGAAAAAGGCGCTGTCACGTTGGTGGACGGGCAAGAGCTGCGAACCGGTATTTACCCGGTTACGGCTGTCAAACCCAACGGGGCCGGCGACAGTTTCATGGCCGGTCTGCTGGCCTCGATCGCGGCGGGGCACGATCTGAAAGACGCAGTCATGCGCGGTTCGGCCTGCGCGTCGATCGTGGTGTCGCATCCCGGTTGCGCGCCCGCCATGCCGACGACCCCGGAACTGGACGCGTTCCTCGCTTCTCATCCCGGCCCGGCCACATAGGAGAACCCCATGCATATCGCGCCCTACGACAACCAGAACAAACCCATCGTCGATGTCGATGACCCGACCGTGCCGCTGAACTATTTCAACATCGTCAAGTTGAAGCGGGGCGAAGCCTTTGAATACCAGGTCCCGGGATACGAGACCTGCATCGTGCCCGCCACCGGCAGCGTCGACGTGGAGGTCGAGGGCGTGCGCTTTGCCCATCTGGGCAACCGCGGCGAAGATGTCTGGGATGGCGAGCCCGAAGGCGCCTATGTTCCGTCGGGGGCCAGGGCGCAGATGGTCTGCGTCTCGGACACGGCCGAGGTGTTCGTGGCCGGCGCCAAATACGACAAGGTGCTGGACCCGTTCGACGTGCGCGAGCATGACCTGGTGCAATATGGCAGCGACGACACCAAGACCCATCGCAAGATCAAGCATATCCTGGGCCAGAAACAGCATGACAAGGTCGGCCGCCTGCTGGTCAGCGAGCTGTTCACCGTGGGTCAGGGCGGCTGGTCGGGCTTTCCCAGCCACAAGCACGACACCAACCGCCTGCCGGACGAGACCCGGCATGACGAAACCTACAATTTCCGCTTCAAGCCCAACTGGGGCTCGGGCCTACAGATGCTGCAACGCGAGGACAACGAACCGGGCGATGCCTATCACATCGTCGATGGCTCGACGATCTGCATCGACAAGGGGTATCACCCCTGCTGCGTGCTGCCGGGATACGAGATGTATTACTTCACCATTCTCGGCGGGCTGACCCAGCGGTCGCTGGTGCAGTACTTCCAACCCACCCATGCCTATCAGATCGAAACGATCCCGGGCATCAAAGACATGATCGCCAAATTCAAATGACCCTCGCTACGCTCAAAGACGTCCTGCAACCGGCCTATGAACAGGGCTATGCCGTCGGCGGCCTGGTAACGCTGGGCTGGGAGGACATGCGCGCCTATGTCGCCGCGGCCGAGGCCGAGAACGCCCCGGTGATCCTGCAAGCCGGCCCCAGCTGCCGTGAGCACACGCCGCTGCCCGTTCTGGGCAAGATGTTCCGGTATCTCACCGAAAACGCCTCGGTGCCCGTCGTGGCGCATCTGGACCACGGATATACGTTCGAGGAGTGCAAGATCGCGCTGGACAGCGGGTTTACCTCGCTGATGTTCGACGGATCGCGCAAGCCCTTGCAGCAGAATATCGACGAAACCGCCGCGATTGCCGAAATGGCCCATGCCGCCGGGATCTCGTGCGAGGGCGAGATCGGCTTTGTGGGCTATTCCGGGGGCGAAGGCTCGGCCGGGACCGACCCGGACGAGGCAGCGACCTTCGCCACCCAGACCGGCGTGGATGCGATGGCGATCTCGGTCGGAAACGTCCACCTTCAGCAAAACAAGGAAGGCGGGCTGGACGAGGACCGCATCCGCCGGATTCAGGCCGTGACCAACGTGCCGCTGGTGATCCATGGCGGATCGGGCGTGCCCGTGGAACAGCGCGCGCGGCTGGCGCGCGAGACCTCCATCTGCAAGTTCAACATCGGGACCGAGCTGCGCATGGCCTTCGGCACCGCCCTGCGCGCGGCCGTGAACCGCGACCCCGACCGGTTCGACCGGGTGACGATCCTGAAGGAAACCCACGATCCGGTCGTGGCTGCCGCCCGCACCGTGATCCGCGCCTTTGGTGCGCCGCCGCAGCGCTGACCGTCCCGGCCTGAGCCGTTCTGCAAAACGCGTAGGCGGCTTCTAGTCGTCGCGCCCCGGATCATTGGGATTGCTGGAAAACAGGGCGATCTTGTTGCCCTGTGGGTCCCGCAGATAGCTGACATAGAAACGCGGCCCGTACATGGCGCGAAAGCCCGGCTGGCCCTCGTCCGACCCGCCGGCGCGCAGCGCGGCGGCGTGCAGGTCGCGCACCTGCTGCTGATTGCGCGCCTCGAAGGCGACCATCGCACCATTCCCGGCCGAGGCCGCAGCCCCGTCAAACGGCGGTTTGACATAAAATTCCGGCAGAACCGGTTGCTGGCCCGGCGGCACCGGCAGGGCGAAACTCAGCCCTTCGGGGCCTTCTTCCAACGCATAGCCGAGATCCGGCAGAAAGGCGCAATAGAACCGTTTTGCGCGCGCGATGTCGTCCGCGCCGACCGTGACATAGGCAATCATGCCGCATCTTCCCTTGCCGGGTGTCGATCCGTCAACCGGCACCAGCGCATCGGCGCACGTCCATTCCGGACAGGGAAGACCCCAAGGCCGTCAGATCGAGCCGCCCTCGACCATGAAATTCCCCGCGCTGCACATGGCCGCGTCATCCGAGGCCAGAAACAGCACCATCCGCGCCACATAGACCGGGTCGATCGGGTCGGGCAGGCATTGGCGGTCGATCTGTTTGGCCAGCGCCTCGGGCGTGACCCACAGGTCTTTCTGGCGCTGGGTCATGATCCAGCCGGGCACGACCGTGTTGACCCGGATCCGGTGATCGCCCAGCTCGCGCGCCATGGTGCGGGTCAGGCCATGCACCGCCGATTTCGCTGTGGCATAGGCGGGAAAGCCCGCACCGGCCTCCCACCACGAATTCGACCCGATATTGATGATCGAGCCTGCGCCCTTGGCGATCATTCCCGGTGCCACCGACTGAATGGCAAAGAACATGTGGCGGATATTGGTCGCCATGCGCTCATCCCAATAGTCAGGCGTTACCTCGCGCCAGTCGTGCCGGTCATCCCGGGCCGCATTGTTCACCAGAACATCCGCGTCGCCCAATTCTTCCACCAATTGCCCTATTGCGGCGTTCATCTCGTCAATGTCGCGCAGATCGCATTGGGCGAATGCATGCTCTCCGTCCAGCTCGGAAAGCAAAGCAAGCCCGGCATCGGCGTTGAGGTCCAAAAACCCGACCTTTGCCCCCTGTTCGGCAAAGGCCCGAACGGTTTCCGCGCCAATTCCGCCGGCCCCGCCGGTGATGAAAACCGTTTTCCCTGCAAGGCTTGGGTAATTGGCAAAAGTATGGCTCATCCGTCACGCTCCATGATCCATTCGACCTCGGGGGCTGGAACGAATCGCCATTTCCGCAGCGGTCCGGCCATGACGTTCAGGTAATACATCTCGAACCCGTAGGGCGCACCGCAAGGGTGATGGCCACGCGGGACGGTCACAACGTCGCCATCGGATACCGCCATCGTCTCATCCAACTGGCCGTCATCGGTGTAAACCCGCTGGACCCCAAATCCGTTCGACGGGTTCAGGCGGTGGTAGTAGATCTCTTCCAGATATGTGATGCGGGGATAGTCATCCTCGTCGTGGCGGTGACTGGGATAAGACGACCAATGGCCATTCGGCGTGAACACTTCGGTCACCAGCAGGCTGTCGGCGTAGTCCTCATTCTCCATCGCGATGTTGTTGATATAGCGCGTGTTTACGCCCTTGCCGCGTTCAGTCAGCGTAATGCCATCCGGGCCGATGCGGCGCGCCTGATGACCGCCTTTGCCGGGCGCTGAACACACTGCGATGACACAATCGGTCTCGGCCACTGCATCCCATTCCGTTTCGTTGGGCAAATACAGGCAATGTGGCGGCGTCTTTTCAAAGACGTTCATCCGGTCACCCAGAACCCCCCAATCCTGGCCGGCCCCGGTGATCCGCGCCTTGCCTTCGACCATCACCAGAATGACCTCACGATCCGCGGTCACTTCGTTTGCGCGATCCCCTGCCTTTAGATGATAAAGCCCAAAGCCCACGTATTTCCATCCCGCGCTGGCCGGAGTGATGTCATGTACCTTGCCGTGGGTTCCAATCGGTTTCTTCAGCAGGTCTGCCATTCTTGTTCTCCTTCTTGGGCGGGCCCCGAGCGCCCGCCTGTATTGAATTCAGGCAGCTTGCCTTTGGTTCCGGGCCGATAGGGACTTGGCCAGCTGCGCCTGGGTCCACCCTTCCGCAACCGCGCGACGCAGAATATCCGCCTGGCTTTCCGGCGCATTGCCCCCGACCGGGGGGTCCGTGTCCAGATTGGTCGGGAAGGGATAGCCCTCAGCCGTGGCCGCAATTGCGGCCTCCAACTGCGCTGCGTCCAGCGCCCCGCGCTGTTTCAAGGCGATCAGAGACGGGAACACCGCCACAGACATCGCCCGCCGGTCCACCGCCTCCATCGCGCGCCCGAAGGCAGATGAGATTTGCAGCAGGTTTGCCATGCGATTGATGTCGGTGCTGCTGTTCGCGCCCGCCGCATGGAACAGCGCCGGATTGAAGAACACCGCGTCACCCTTTTCCAATGGCAACTGGATACAGCTGTCTTCGAAATGCGCCCGGTGTGCCTCATCGTGGAACGCCAGATAGCCCGGCGGGTAGAGCTGCGAGAACGGCAACAACTTGGTCGGCCCGCTTTCCACCGGCATGTCACAATGGGCAACCGCCCCTTGCAGGGTCAGCGAGGCCGTCACCAGATGCGCCTGTGCCGGATACCGGGCCGCGCTTTCGGCGCTTTGAAACCCAAGGTGATAATCCCGATGCGCCTGTTGCGCCTTGCCACCGGGGCGCACCTGATTGACCTGAGCTGTCACCTGATAGTTCGGCCCAAGCCATGCTTCACAGGCCGCCGCAATCGCCGTGTTCCCGAAATAAAGAGCAAAGCCCTCGGGGTCGCGCAGGCACTGTTTCTGCAATGCGTTCCAGATCCGGTCATTCGCGCCCGAGGCGGCAAAGTGATCGCCCTCACCGGCGCCACCCTGGCGTTCTTCTTCGATGATTTCACGAAACACATCCGTCGCCCGATCAATGATCGACGTATCCGGGTACGCCCCTTTCAAGGCGATCACACCGGCGGATCTGCCCAGCACCCGGCCCCATTCCGCCAGCAAGGCCCTACGCATATCAGGCTGTTCCAAACCGGAACGCAGTGCGTGCATATCATAGACGGGCACGTTCTTTTCGACCGAGGCGGCAAAAGGCACCGTCTCGGCGGAAAGAGACTGAGAGGTCAACACCTTGAATTCATCCAGATCACAGGATTCCCGGTCGAAATAGCCGACGAAACCGAGTTCTTGATTTACCATGATTTTTCTCCTCTTTCATGGCTTCAGTGTTGCCTCGAAGGGCGGGTTGTTACGCTTTGATCTCCAATCCTGCCTTGCCACAAACCTCGACAATGTGGTCATAGCCCTTCTTGGAGTACTCACATGGCGGCGCCTTGGCGGGGTCCTGCTCTGCCTCGACCACGATCCAGCCGTTGTAATCCATTGCTTTCAATGCATTGGCCACGGCCTGAAAGCCGATGCAACCATCACCCGGCACTGTGAACGCGCCCGCGATCACCGCATCCAGAAAACTGCGATTGTTCTCACGCGTGTCCTGTACGATTTCAGGACGGATATCCTTGAAATGCACGTGATGAACCCGGTCGCCCCAACGGTTCAGCGTGGCCATCACATCGCCGCCTCCAAACAGCAGATGGCCCGTATCGAAGCACAGCTTCAATTCGGGGCCTGAACCCTCCATCAGCCAGTTCACCTCATCTTCGCTTTCGATAATCGTGCCCATGTGGTGGTGATAGGCCATGGGCATGCCCTGATCTGCCATCCACTTAGCAAGTTCGGTGATCTTGGCGGCGTAGGTCAGAACCTCGTCTTTGGACAGCTTGGGACGGTTGTTCACCGGTGTCCCGATCTGACCCTGCACGGTATTTGAACACTCGGCATAGACGATGCACGGGCTGTTCAGCGCTACGAACTGTTCGACCTGTTCACGAACCGTTTCGCGTTCAGTCGAAAAATCGTTGACTAACGAGGCGCCGGAACACCAACCGCCACACAACGCAATGTCATTGCCTTCGAGATACGCGCGCAGTCCTTCGGTGTCGCCGGGCATCCTCTGGCCACGTTCAACACCTGTGTAACCGATCTCGCGCGCTTCTTTCAGCGCCTGCTCCATCGTGTAGGCTGCGGTCAGGTCCGGCAGGTCGTCATTCTGCCAGGCAATCGGAGAGATACCGATCTTCACGCTCATTTCGTGTTTCTTTCCTTGATGGCGGCTTCATAGGCCGCGCGTTTTTCATTCACTTCCGGGCGGGTGCTGACCTCGGGCACCGCCACTTCCCACCACGTTCCGCCATACTCGGTCGATGGGTAGGGATCGGTGTCGATCACCACGACATAGGGGCCGTTGACCTCACCGCGTTTGGCCAGCGCGTCTTCAAGCTCGGCAATTGAACTGACCTTGACCGAAGTCGCCCCCATCGCTGCCGCATGGGCTGCAAAATCGATGGCGGATGCTGTCTCGTGCACGGTATGGTCAAGAAGGTTGTTGAACTCGGCCCCGCCTGTCCCCATTTGCAAACGGTTGATGCACCCAAACCCGCGGTTGTCCGTGACGACAACGGTGAACGAGATCCCCATCATCGCCGCCGTCGCCATTTCCGAGTTGGCCATCATATAGGTGCCGTCACCGGTAAAGCAGATCACGTCGCGGTCGGGCTGGGCCATTTTGATGCCCATGGCACCGGCGATCTCATACCCCATGCAACTGAAACCATATTCCATGTGATAGGCACCGGGGCGCGGCGCCTTCCACAGCTTGTGCAGCTCACCCGGCATCGTGCCGGCGGCGCACATCGCAACAGTGTTTTCCTTGGCGGCCCGCTGCACGGCACCGATCACCTGCATATCCGTGGGCAGTGCATTGCTGTCGGTGGGGGCATCCGTCAGCGCATCAACTTTGCCGAACCAATCAGATTTCAATGTCGCAGGCAGACCCGGCGCGCGATGGTCGCCCAGCGCTTCGCCGAGTTCTTTTAGACCAACCCGAGCGTCGGCCTGCAACGGCATCGCTCCGTGCTTTTCGGCGTCGTAGGCGGCGGTGTTCAGGCTGATCAACTCTCGCTCGGGGTTCGCGAACAAACCCCATGACCCGGTAGTGAAATCCTGAAACCGGGTGCCGACGCCCAGCACAAGATCCGCCTTTGCGCAGATGTCATTGGCGGGTTCGCCCCCGGTCACACCAACGGGACCAAGGTTGAGCGGATGATCCCAGGGCAATGCGGACTTGCCCGCCTGTGTCTCGGCCACCGGGACATTGTGTGCTTCGGCAAAGCGCTGCAACGCGGCGGTTGCGTCCGAATAATGCACACCCCCGCCTGCAACGATAACGGGACGCTTGGCGGCCTTGATCGCGGCAACGGCACGGGCCAGTTCACCCTCATCCGGGCGAATGCGGCGCTGATACCAGACGCGTGGTTCAAAGAAGCTTTCGGGATAGTCATAGGCCTCGGCCTGCACGTCCTGACAAAAGGCCAGTGTCGCCGGGCCGCAATCCGCCGGGTCCGTCATCGTGCGGAAGGCACGCGGCAGAGCCGTCAGCAGATGTTCCGGGCGAGTGATGCGGTCGAAATACCGGCTGACCGGTCTGAAACAATCATTCGCACTGATCGTTCCATCCGAGAACACTTCGGGTTGCTGCAATACCGGATCGGGGCCACGCGTCGCAAATACATCGCCAGGCAGCAACAAAACAGGCAGACGGTTTACATGGGCCAGAGCAGCGGCCGTGACCATATTGGTCGCCCCCGGTCCGATTGACGATGTCACCGCCATGGCGCGCCGCCGACCCAATTGCTTGGCATAAGCAATCGCGCTGTGTGCCATGGTCTGTTCGTTGTGACCGCGATAGGTGGGAAGACTGTCTTTCACGCCATGCAGCGCCTCGCCCAGACCTGCCACGTTGCCATGGCCGAAGATCGCCCACACACCTGCGATGAACGGCTCTCCGGCCTCGTTCATCTGCGCCCCGAGATAGCGCACCAGAGCCTGCGCCGCGGTCAATCGGACTGTTTTGCTCATCATGATCCCTTTCAGCTCGGAGCCGCTGTCGGCGGTCCGCGGGTTTTCTCATTTGCGAAGGTGTCAGGCCTTTTACCAGAGCCTGAAATCAGAGTGGCGTCAGGTGCCACCGCCCGATGGATGCCCCCGTGGGGGCATCCGTGTGTTTTGCTTTAAACAGTACCGCCCAGTGATCCCTCAAGCTCGGCCATTTCCTGACCGCCGGCCATCAGGTCCTGCAACTCTTCGGGTGTGATTTCACCGCGTTTGGCAGTGCCCAGTGTTTTGCCGCGGTTCAGTACGGTAAAACGATCGCCCACCGCCAGCGCATGGCGCACGTTGTGGCTGATGAAAACCACGCCGACACCCTGGCTGCGCACCCGGTCGATCGTGGCAAGAACATTCGACGTCTGACGCACACCAAGCGCCGAGGTCGGTTCGTCGAGGATCAGGATCTTGGCGCCGAAATACACCGCCCGCGCGATGGCCACCGTCTGACGTTCGCCGCCTGACAATGTACCAACCGCCTGATCCGGCGCGCGCAGATTGATGCCCATCTTGCGCATCTCTTCCATGCAGACTTCGTTTGCATGATCCACATCGAACCGCTTGAGCAACCCTTTGCCCTTTGTGGGTTCGCGCCCCATGAAGAAATTGCGCGTCACGCTCATCAGCGGGATCATCGCAAGATCCTGAAACACGGTCGCGATGCCCGCTTCCATCGCGTCACGCGGCGTGTCGAAATGCAACGGCTGGCCTTCGAACAAAATCTCGCCCTTGGTGGGTTTGTGCACCCCGGACATGGTCTTGATGAAGGTGGACTTGCCCGCGCCGTTGTCGCCCAGCAGGCAATGGCATTCCCCGGGCTTGACGTCAAAGCTGACGCCAGCAAGTGCGATGATATTGCCAAAGTGCTTTTCGATGTCTTTCATCTGAACGATGGGCGCCTGATCATCGACGGCATCGCCATGGTGGAACTTGGTGTCTTCGGTCATATCAGCGCTCCCCGGTTACGCGCTTGCGGATCGCGTTGTTGAACAGAACGGCAATCAACAGCATGGCACCCAGGAAGACCTGGAACCAATCCTGATCAAAGTCGGTATAGGTCAGGCCGATGACGACCATTCCAAAGATGATCGAGCCGAAGAAAGCCCCGATGGCCGAGCCGTATCCGCCGGTCAGCAGGCAGCCGCCGATCACCGCGGCGATGATCGCCTCGAATTCTTTCTGGAACCCCCGCCGCGCATCGGTCGAGCCTGCGTCCATGACGGTAATGATCGCCACAAGGGCGGCACAGCACGCCGTCAGCATGAACAGTGAAACCTTGACGCGGTTCACCGGTACACCCGAATTGGATGCAGCCGTGCTGTCACCACCCGAGGCGAAAATCCAGTTCCCTACCGGGGTACGCAGCAGCACGTAGGTCGCCGCCAGTGTAATGACGATGAACCACAGGATTTCGACCGGAATACCCGGGACCTTGGGCGCGCCGCTTTTGAATGTATCGATCATGCCGTTGGCGGCCAGCCATGCGAACAGGCTGCCGAATGCTTCGCCCGAAAAGAAGGGGGCCAGCCAGTCGTTTTCGACCGCGTCGCGCACGCCGCGCAGTTGGGTCGAACCGCCTGTCGCCATTTTCAGCCCCACCAGTGACAGGCCACGAAGGATGAACAGAAACGCCAGCGTTACAATGAACGAAGGCAGGCCCGAACGGATCACGATATTGCCGTTGACCGCACCGACACAGGCCGCAAATACGAATGTCATTGGGATGGCAAAGATCAGCGGCAATTGCCAGGTCACGACGCAGACGCCGAAAAACAGCCCCGAGAACGCGACCATCGATCCGATCGACAGGTCGAACTCTCCACCGATCATCAGCAGTGCCGCACCGATCGCCAGGATACCCAACTGTGCCGCAGGGGTCATGAAGTTCATGACACCGGCAAGAGTGAACATCGATTCATCTGCGGTGATCGCAAAGAACACGAATACCAGAACCGCCCCTGCAATGGCGCCCAGCTCGGGTCTTTTCATCAGTTTGGTCAGGAACGGTTCTTTCTTGACCCTTTCGTCCGACAGGACGGGCGCTGATTCACTCATGGTTTCCTCCCAATTCGGTGAGACCGGCGCGTTGGCGCCGATCCTGTTGTTTGTCGGATCGCGCCGAAATCAGCGGATACCCTGCGCGGACAGTTCGATGACCTGTGCGGCCTTGTCCTGAGTGATCAGGTTCGGACCCGAAGGCACGTCGCCGCCCGGCATCAGGCCGTATTTGGCGTGCAGACCCATGAAGTTCACCGACAGGTAGCCCTGAAGGTACTGCTGCTGGTCAATGGCAAAGGCCGCGTCACCATCCACGATTGACTGGAGGAAGTTGGCCGACAGGTCGAACGAGGCAACATTCAAATCCCGCCCCGAGGCTTTGGCCGCGGCGACCGAAGGCTCGCCGGCCGAGCTCGCGCCCAGCGCCATAACGGTATCGACACTTTCGTCAGCGGCCAGCGCTGCGGCAACTTTGGACTCGATCTCGGACGGATCGTTCGAGGTCGGCAGAACGGTTACTTTACCGCCAAACCCTTCGGTGAAGCCTTCACAGCGCAGGTCAAGTGACACGTTGCCGACCTCGTGGTTGACACAGATCGCATTGGTTCCACCCATCGAGGCCAGCTTTTCACCAGCCGCCTTGCCCGCATCATATTCGTCCTGACCCACATGCAGCAGAGCGCCCAGTTCCTTGGCCACTTCCGCACCCGAGTTGATCGAGATCACCGGGATACCGGCGGCAACCGCACGTTCGATCGAGGGGCCAAGCGCATCGGCATCCGGGATCGAGACGATCAGTCCGTCAGGCTCCTGGTTCACGGCGGCGTCGATCAGCTGCGACATGGCAACCATGTCAAAGGTCTCAGGTGCACGATATTCCACGTTCACACCGACATCTTTTCCGGCCTGCTCAACGCCGTTTTTCACGACGTTCCAGAATGCGTCATTGGCCTGGCCATGCGACACGACCACGATTTCCTGCGCAAATGCAGGTGTGGCCAAGGCCAGTGCCCCGGCAGCAAGCGCGCCTTTAACGAATTTCTTCATTTCAGTTTCCTCCCAATGGTTCAGTCTGATCTTCTGTCGGGGTACCGGCCCCAATCATCCGGCTGTGCCGAATCTCAGTGGCTGCGGCGCTGGGCCGAGCTGATGTCAGTTTGAAGAATTTCGATCATTTTGCAACCGGTTTCAAAATTTCCTCCATTCGAACCGGTTTTCCTGCCCGCGCCGACAGGGTTGCGGCCTCGGCCATCGCCAGCGCCGCAACACCGTCCTTCAACGTGACCGGAACTTCGGATCCACGTTCAACTGCGTCGACAAAGGCGGCCCATTCCACGCGGTATGCAGGCATGTAGCGTTCCAGGAAAAAATAGGTCGGCTTGGCACCCACGACACCGTCCGCCGTTGACTTTACGACAGTGTTTTCCAGCATGTTCTGAGCCTGTAGCAACCCCTCGGACCCCAGCAACTCGACCCGTTGGTCATAACCATAGGCCGCACGTCGCGAGTTCTTGATTACCGCGATGCGGCCATCCGCGTAAGTCATTGTGACTGCGGCTGTATCCACATCTCCAGCGGCGCCAATTTCAGCATCCACAAGCGAGGACCCAACCGCCGAGATCGTTTCGGGAACCTCCCCCATCAGAAAATTCGCCATGTCAAAATCATGGATCATCATGTCCCGAAACAAACCACCAGACACCTTTACGTAGCTGACAGGTGGTGGCGCCGGGTCAAAAGAGGTGATCGACAGGAGCTCTGCCTTACCGATCTCACCCGCGTCCAGCCCCGCCTTCAAGGTCGCAAAATTGGGATCAAATCGTCGATTGAATCCTATCATGACCGGCTTGCCGCGTTCCGAGACGGTTTTCAGACAATCCGTGGCGCGCTTCAGGTCCAAATCAACGGGCTTTTCACACAGAACGGCTTTTCCTGCGCCTGTCGCTGCTTCAATCAGATCAGAATGCGTATCTGTTGGAGTTGCAATCAGAACCGCGCCGATTTCCGGATCGGCAATGATCTCTTCGGAACTGCGCGCCTCGGCCCCATGATCGCTGGCAAGGCTGGCTGCGGCCTCGGGCAAGGCATCGGAAACAGCAATGAGTTTGCTGCCGGGATGCGATGCAATCGCCTGCGCATGAACACGCCCGATGCGCCCGGCACCCAACAATCCGACGTTCAACATACAGATCTCCCGAATCTTGTTGTTGCGCGCAACAATGATTCCATTTGCAACCGGTTGCAATATTTTTTTCACAACCTTGACACTTTTACGGCCCAATCCCCAAATCACCCTGAAGAATCGCGATATGGTCCCGGGTCCCGATCCGCCGGCCGCAACCCACACGCTGAAATCCGCGCATTGGCCGTCCTACGGGAATCCCCCAATTTCGGAACATGGTGAATCAGGTTAATACTTGGTTAAGGAACACACACTACCACACTGTGACCCCTTAGAAGGGCTGGCATGACCCCCTCGTCCAGCCCTTCATTCCCTCCCAACTGCCACAAGAAAACGGCCCGCATTGCGGCCCGATGCGTTCATTGAAATTGACGTTCGAGAATGGCGATCCCTGAAGGACTCGAACCCTCAACCTGCTGATTAGAAGTCAGCTGCTCTATCCAGTTGAGCTAAGGGACCGCTGCACCCTTCTTGCGGTTTTTACGAGCGGGGTTCAAGAGCCAAGCGCATGAATGCGCTGTTCGGATCGTCGCTGTACCCAAAGATCGGACCGCAGTAGGAATAACCCAACGCTTCGTAAAGCTTGCGGGCGGCATCATACTCCGGAAGATGCTCTGCCCCGGTTTCCAAAACCAATGCTTCGACGCCTTCTGCGCGCGCCAGTTCGGCCAGATGAGTCATCATGACGCGCGCCAGTCCGCGCCCCCGTGCCCGTGCAAGGATATGCACCGACTTCACCTCTGCCGTGCCATCGGGCAACAGCTTCAGGGCGCCGCAGCCCAAAGCCTGCTGATCGTCGAAAACCGCACAGAATCGAATACCCGGTCCGGCCAGTGATTCTGCGCTCATCGTGTGGTTGCTTTCCGCAGGGCCGGCCGATTCGCTGTGGGCGAAATGCGCTTCGACAATCGGGCGCAACACGTCCGAGGTCGGGTCGGCCTCGCGAATTTGGATCATTCAGTGAGTCCAGGGACCACGGCGGTCGGTGGCGAAGTTTTCCCCGTAGCCGCGTGCGCGCAGGTTGGGTTTGCGCTTGTGCGGCTCGCTGACCTGCGCGTCGATACCATTGTCCCGGGCGTAATCCATCGCCTCTTTCTTGGTGTCGAATTTCAGGCGTATCTGGGTTTGCGTGTCGTTGGATGATGTCCAGCCCATCAGCGGATCAACCTCACGTGCCGAAGCGGGGGCATATTCCAGAACCCACTTGCGGGTCTTGGCCATCCCTGAAGTCATCGCATTCCTTGCAGGCTGGTAAATCCGTGCGCGCATGTCGCCTCTCCGTACTCACTTGGCTGGACCTGTTTATGCGTCAGAGTGCGGCCCGGGACAAGACAACAATTGTCGCGGATCACCGAAGCAAGCCAATGCCAGAAACTGTCATCAGGACCTATTATGATCTTCCATCAATCAGCCAAAGGATAAACAGATGATCCATCACGAACGCACTCCGGACGTCGACGCAAACCCCGGGAACATCCGGGCGATGCCCTCGACCGAAGCCCTTGCCGTGATCGCCGTCAAACCGATGATGACGAAGGCTCTCATCGGCGAGTTTGCCGCGCTGGCCGGCAAGGTTGGCTCGGATCACGATCCGGATGCGTATCTGCCCAGTGTCGAAACTGGGGGATTTGTACCGGATCAGCCCTTGCAGTTGGACAAAATAAGAACAAATGTAAGGGCCTGATCCGGAGCCCGCCCATGCCATACGCCCATTCCGACAAGACCCAAATGACAACCGAAGATGTTCGGGCCCGCCTGAAACTGGAAGGCGGCAAACAGTTTGTCATGCATACGGAGTTCGCCCCCGCAGGAGACCAGCCAACCGCGATCAAGGAACTTGCTGGCGGCATTCTGGATGGGGAGCGCGATCAGGTTCTGTTGGGGGCGACCGGTACGGGCAAAACCTTCACGATGGCCAAGGTGATCGAGGAAACCCAACGCCCGGCCATCATCCTCGCCCCCAACAAGACATTGGCGGCGCAGCTATATGGCGAGTTCAAAGGCTTCTTCCCGGAAAACGCGGTCGAATACTTCGTCTCCTACTACGACTACTACCAGCCCGAGGCCTATGTCGCGCGATCGGACACGTATATCGAGAAGGAATCGCAGATCAACGAACAGATCGACCGGATGCGCCACTCGGCCACGCGGGCGCTGCTGGAACGGGATGACGTGATCATCGTGGCCTCGGTCTCGTGCATCTACGGTATCGGTTCGGTCGAGACCTACGGGGCGATGACGCAGGATCTGAAGGTCGGAAACGAATACGACCAGCGGCAGGTGATGGCCGATCTGGTGGCCCAGCAATACCGCCGCAACGATCAGGCCTTCCAGCGCGGCAGCTTCCGGGTACGGGGCGATTCCCTGGAAATCTGGCCCGCCCACCTTGAGGATCGCGCCTGGAAATTCTCGTTCTTCGGTGAGGAACTGGAAAGCATCACCGAATTCGACCCGCTGACCGGCGAGCGCGCCGCAACGATGGAACAGGTGCGCGTCTATGCGAACTCGCACTACGTGACGCCGAAACCGACGATGCAGCAGGCGATCATCGGCATCAAAAAGGAACTGCGCCAGCGGCTGGATCAACTGGTGGGCGAGGGCAAGCTGCTGGAAGCGCAGCGGCTGGAACAGCGCACCAATTTCGATCTGGAAATGCTCGAGGCCACCGGCGTCTGCAACGGGATCGAGAACTACTCGCGCTATCTGACCGGCCGCGCGCCCGGAGAGCCGCCCCCGACCCTGTTCGAATTCATCCCCGACAACGCCATCGTGTTTGCCGACGAAAGCCACGTCAGCGTCCCGCAGATCGGCGGCATGTATCGGGGCGACTATCGGCGGAAATTCACCCTGGCCGAACACGGCTTCCGCCTGCCGTCCTGCATGGACAATCGCCCCCTCAAGTTCGAGGAATGGGACGCCATGCGCCCGCAATCCGTCTTCGTCAGCGCCACCCCGGCGAAGTGGGAAATCGAACAGACCGGCGGCGTCTTCACCGAACAGGTGATCCGCCCCACGGGCCTCTTGGATCCCGAGGTCGAAATCCGCCCGGTCGAGATGCAGGTGGACGACCTGCTGGACGAGGTGCGCAAGGTCGCGGCCAAGGGGTTCCGCACGCTGGTCACCACGCTGACCAAGCGCATGGCCGAGGACCTGACCGAATACCTGCACGAACAGGGCATCAAGGTCCGCTACATGCACTCGGATATCGACACGCTGGAACGCATCGAAATCCTGCGCGACCTGCGGCTGGGGGCTTTCGACGTGCTGGTGGGCATCAACCTGCTGCGCGAGGGGCTCGACATCCCCGAATGCGGCTTGGTCGCCATTCTGGACGCGGATAAGGAAGGCTTCCTGCGCTCGGAAACCTCGCTGATCCAGACCATCGGCCGCGCCGCCCGCAACGCCGAGGGCCGCGTGATCATGTATGCCGACCGCATCACCGGCAGCATGGAACGCGCGCTGGAGGAAACCAACCGCCGCCGCGCCAAGCAGATCGCCTATAACGAGGAACACGGCATCACGCCCGAGACGGTGAAGAAGAATGTCGAGGACGTTCTGGCCGGGCTCTATCAGGGCGACGTGGACATGAACCGCGTCACCGCCACCATCGACAAACCGATGCACGGCGCGAATTTGGAGGCCCATCTGGACGGTCTGCGCGACAAGATGCGCAAGGCGGCCGAGAACCTGGAATTCGAAGAGGCCGCCAATATCCGGGATGAGATCAAACGCTTGGAAGCGGTCGATCTGGCCGTCGCCGACGACCCCATGGCGCGCCAATGGGCGGTCGAGAAAGCCTCGGAAGACGCGGTGAAATCGCGCGGACGGTCAACGGCTGGCAGGCCGGGGCAAAGGGGTGGGAATGTTAAGCGGCGGAAGTAAATTTGGCCAAAAAATTGCTCTGATTTGCCAATTTTGTTATACTATCAAATATCCTTTTTTTGATAGATCGGTTAAATGCAATGGTAAAGGCTGGAGTGTTTTCTAAATTTTCGCAATTTGCTTTTCGGAAAGTATTATGGTTGTTAATCTCCGTTAATATTTTTTTTACCCCTGCGGCTGCAGATGAAATTATTTCTGGCTATTTTCGATACAACCCAGTTATGGAACCACGCGGCCCCTCGGATTTAGTTCCTGAATGCCTCAACGACCGACTTTGTAAGAGCGCATTGAGTGCGGCAGCTGCGTACTTTGGATTGGACCCTAAAGCTATCGATGCATTGGCTGTTATCAATAGCTTCACCTACAACGTAGCGGGAGAAGAATGGCACACAGACATTCCTGCGCCCAATGGTTTGGTTTATTGTAACGTGCGGGTGATCACCACCTCGGTCGTCCCATCGTCGGGGGATCGAGCTACGCTTTTTATTATTCATGCCAGTAAAGATCTTATTCAACTTTATACGTGGACTCCGCGGAGAGGCCATGGCAGAGGGCGATCATGGTATGACGGAGTCATCTATTACGAATTGGTCAAGTTTCCGGATTATGTCCGGCTCTATAATCAAGGTAGGTGTGTTGTACCAGGAATGCACAGTAGCGCTCACGCTCGCCACTGTAGAGGTACTGACGGAGGTAAAGGTCTTCCAGGATGCGGTGACTTTTTTATGAAACCGTTGAATTAATTGGCACTAGCGATATACCGCATCATTTTAGTGTTTCTTTTTCTTCAACGAATACACGAAGAGTGCTTGCACCAATCTTTTCCGATGACGCGCATTGATGGGTGAAATCCTCCATCCCAAATCGTTTTTTCCAATGCCACACTCAACCCTTGCAGCCCAGCGCCCTCTCCTCCACGTTTGAAATCACAAATTGTGATTCCAAACGGTTGCCATGACGAACCCGAACACCCTGCCCAGCACGCATGAGGTCCAAAGCGCCATTCACCGGGTGCGCGGCACCCGTGTGGTGCTGGCCGAGGATCTGGCGCAGTTCTACGGAAAATCCGTCAGCGCCTTCAACCAGGCCGTCTCGCGCAACACCGACCTGTTTGAAGGCTACCGCTTTCAGCTGACCGATGCCGAGGTCGCCGATTTGCAATCACGGAATGTGATCTCAAAACCCAAGGGCCGAGGCGGGCGGCGGGTCAATCCTTGGGTCTATACCGATTACGGCGTGGCCATCGCCTCGGCCCTGTTCAAGGACCCGCGCGCGATCAAGATCACCCGCATGATCACCGAAGCCTTCGTCGATGGCGCGAACGCCCTGACTGAAATCCCGCGCAGCGTGCCCGAGATCCTGCCGGCCGAACAGGCCCCTGCCCCGCTGCTGCCCAACGGCGAGCAACTGCGCGATCTGGCCGAAAACATCCTCGATTCCGGGCAGCAGAGCCTTGTCGATTACATCGCCAACCCCACCACCAAGCGCCAGCAAGCGGTGGCCGTGATCATGAAAACCCTCGCCGAAACCGCCGGCGAAGAGGTCCGCACCCAGCACGAGCGTCTGCGCCTGCGCATCGCTGAACGGTTGGCCGCGGGCGATTATGC
This sequence comes from Ruegeria sp. YTSC002, assembly GCF_059609845.1. Taxonomy (NCBI): domain Bacteria; kingdom Pseudomonadati; phylum Pseudomonadota; class Alphaproteobacteria; order Rhodobacterales; family Roseobacteraceae; genus Ruegeria; species Ruegeria sp. YTSC002. The sequence goes on along the minus strand of NZ_JBXWML010000014.1, from coordinate 16,691 downwards.
CGATGATGACGACCGCAAGGGGTTGCTGGAACTGCTGAATGCGATGAAAGGCTGAGGCAGCCCTTGCCCCGGACCTTTCGGCCGCTAGACTCCGCACCATGCGCGTTGTCCTGTTATCACTGATCCTCGGCACACCCGCCGCCGCGTGGGAAGCAACGGTGGGCCAAATCTGCACCCTGTCACACGTGACGGACACGGCAGAGATATTCCTGACCTATGACCCGGCAAAACCGCTCTATACCCTGTCCGTTACCCGCAAGACCGAAGGTTGGACCAATACCCCATGGTTCGCGATGCGGTTCGAGGGGCCGAACCCCATCAAAATCGCCACTCCGCATCATGTCCTGTCTGACGGTTCGTCGTCTCTGACAGTCACTGATACCGGCTTTGGCAACGTGCTGGACGGGCTGGAATACAACCTGACCGCCTATGCGTTTACGCAGGACAGTGTGACTGAATTTCCCTTGGACGGTGCAGCGCCCCAGGTTCGCATTTTCCGCGAATGTGCCGGGGCTCAGCTGTCCTGACCGGGTCAGAAATCGAACAGATCTTCCAGAAAGCCGCCACGTTTCTTTTTCTTGCGATAGCCGTGATCCGCCCGGTCATCATAGCCGGATTGTGGCGGAGGCGGTGGAGCATAAGCTGTCGACCGCTCAATGATCTTGTCCAGTTCGCCCCGATCCAACCAGACACCTCGGCATTGCGGACAATAGTCGATTTCAACCCCGTTTCGGTCCGTGATGACCAGTTGAGTTCCGTCAATCGGGCATTGCATCATACGATCTCCCATTTTGCTACCAGTATGAGATGGGGTTGATCCGCTGCATTGCCATCCCTCTGTGACATGACGCCCGATCGCCCGGGCCGAAGTCGGGTGACGCAGGCAACTGGTCCTGTCCCGAGTGGGTCTTCTGAACTTCGCAATTGCCGCCGTCAGGGTCGCACGAACTTGGCCGTTCCAAGAGACCGTTGTTGCGGTTCAGGACTGTTGTGAACTGGCGGCGCAGTTGACCGCGGCACGCTGGCAGAACCACAGGCGACCCCGTCGCCATCCGGGTCATTGCGCTTGTGATAACCTGCCTGCCCTTCGTAAAATGGCCCCACCCCCAGCGACTGCGTTGCATCACAACCCGCCAATGCGATCAGGTGGATCACCGCCTCGTCCCGCTCAAATTCAGACAGGCGCAGAAAAACACCCGTGGCGATCAACACGGTGGTCAGCGGCAACAACAGAACCATGACCAGAATGCGAACCGGAGACAACGCCTGCCTGCGCGTTGCCTCTGCGCGTCGGTGTCGTCTGGACGACCGCGGCTTCGTATCAGGCGTATCCTGCGAGGGTTTCTTGAACAGCATTGTCTGATCTTTAACGTCGATTTGTGGCAAAGCCGAGGCAATCCCATATCGGCTGAGGTAAAACAAATGGCGCAATCCGTTTCAGGCACTTAAGATGACAAGGAACCTCATCTGCCCGTATTTTCTTTGCTGCCGAACCGATATCTTGACCCGATCCGATCCTTATCAGACGCCCGACACAGCGGCGCGCTCGCAAGCACAGGACCTTCTCTTTCAAGCCAAATGTGCCGCACTGGCCTTTCTGCGCCCTGACACCGGGTTGCCGTCTGTCTCGCGGATCGCGCTGGCCACGGATGAAGCAGGTTGCCCCATCTCGCTGATTTCAACCCTTGCGGAACATACGCGCGCGTTGAACGCTTGCCCCAACTGCGCCCTTCTGATCGGAGAGTCCGCAGACAAAGGCGACCCGCTGACCCATCCGCGCCTGACCTTGCACGTGATCGCTCAGCCAGTTCACCGGGACACGGCAGGCTATGGTGACTTGCGCGACTGGTACCTGACGCGGCGGCCCAAAGCGAAACTCTACATCGATTTCGCCGATTTCGGACTGGTCCGGTTCGCCATTCAGGACGGCCTATTGAACGCCGGATTTGGCAGGGCCTACCGCCTTACCGCACAGGATTTCTAGCGCTCAGCGGACCACATGCACGGCGCATCCCGCATGGCGCACGACATGAGATGCGGTTGAGCCCAGCAACAGATCCTGCATCCCCGGTCGGTGGGATGCAATTATGATCAGGTCGGGTTTGTTCGCCTCGGCCCAATCCAGAATGGTCCGGCCGGAATGTCCTTCGATCACCAGACCCTTGGCATTCGGCAGTTGCGATGCCAGTTCATCCAGTTCTGTCTGAATCGCCTTACGCGCCTCTGTCAGGTATTCGGACGGCATGTACGAGATTGCATAGTTGGGAATATGCTCGACCACATGCAACAATGTCACCTGCGCGTCTGGCGTGGCCAGAATCCGGGCCAGCTTCAAAGGCCCGGATGTATCTCTTTCAGCATCGAACGAGATGGGGACCAGAATGTTGTGATACATGATGTGAGCCTCCATTTTTGCAGGCTCACTTTGAAACAGAATTGAATTTCAGGCTTTGATTCAGGTCAGGAACTGCCGAATGTCTCAGCGACGTCATACATGACCGGCTCAAAGCTTTTGCAGAGCTCGTTGATCTTGCGGTTGCGATCGCGCATTTCAGGCGTGCGCAGCATGGCAAGGAAATCTTCGCGGCGTTCCCATTGCGAATAGTTTGCGATCCGGGTTTGTGCGTCATTGACGTGCAGCCCGGCGGAAACGAAACCTGGCTGCTTCGAAATGAACTCGGCATAGGCATCCGTCAGAGCTTCCAGAAGGTCCTGGCAGGTGCCGGGCGTCATTTCAAAGGTCGTGATAACTGTTTGAACACTGGTGTTTTTGTCGATTTTCAGCATCGGGATTCTCCACTTTCTGTCCCAAGCCTAACACATGAAAATGAAACGTCGCCTATTTCCTGCCAACCTTGCAAACCAGGTCAGTCATTTACGGTCAGATCAGAGTGAAATGGCCACCCGTTTCAGGGTGGCCAGACAGCCTTTTAACGTTCCATGCGCATCAGAACCGAGGCCGTACCTTTCACATGCTCTGGCCAACGCAACAGAAAACTGTCGCCTGTCGCCCCCTGTTCGACCTCAACATGAGGCGCGCTGAAGACGTGGTTGTTGAACACCCCCGAAAGCACACCGATCGTCGCAACCCCATCGCAGCCTCGCGCCTTGCCGTCGAAAGGCAACTGCCCGTTTGCCGAGACAGGCCAAAGATTGGACACCGAGTTCTGCGTATAGCGAACCCTCAACGGGTTTGCGGATTTCCTGGTTACGCCATGATACGTGTTGTTCTGGAAGGTCACGTTCGTGTGCCTGTCTTTGTTCAAGTCGGCAAAGCTTGTATCCACCCGTTCCGCTCGAAAGATTTCGCCGCTCGTGGCACGGAACTTGTTGCCGGTCACGACCAGGCCGTTGAGATAATGCCCGGGCCCATAGGGGCGAATGACGATGAAACTGAACCAGGACGGGGCCTGACTGGAATAAAAGATGTTGTCCGTGATGCTCATCGCACTGAACGAAAAGCCACTCGTGTAGGTCGGCGACGGGTCGCGTTCATTGGTCCATTCGATGAAACAGTTGTCGACATAATTCTCGGCGATAGTGGAGCTGTTGTAGGTGCCGATCATGATCAAACCGGCCGTACGCACACCTTGCGGGATGCTATCGCCCTGAAAAACATGGTTGCCCAGAACCATGTTGTTGTCGCCCCCCAGAACGGCGAAATGTCTGAAACGCACCGCTCGGTTGTGGCGCAGCTTCACATCGTTTGAATTGGTATTCAACGCAATGGAATACCGGTCCGTTACGACAAGGGATTCTTCTGCTGACAGGAACTGGCAATTGTCGATCAGCATGCCCTTGCACCCCGTTCCGGTCGACGTGATCCCCCGGTCTTTCGGGCGGCTGATGAAACAGTCGTTCAACGAAAATGTACTTCCGGCGGCCGCCAATCGAATTCCGCTGCATCGGCTGTTGCACTGTAATTCGATCTGTTCCATGCCGAATTTCCGAAGCGTGCTGAAGCCGCTGAAATCCAGCAGGTACTTGAAGGAATAGAATGTGAAAGACTGGGTCCCCGACGCCCCAACAAGAGGCGCGCTCAGCGTGATCTCACCCGCACCGACATTCTTTGACCGTACATAGATTTCGCGCCCGACTCCGCTGCCGGCAACATAGGACCCGACGGGAATGTTGGCGATATTCGCGACATTGGTCAGACGCGTTTTGTCGGACGGGTCATAGGTCGCGGTCGAGGTGAACGTTTCCGTATCCCACGCCGAACTGCTTTTGACGTCAAACTGACCATTCCGGATCACGCGACGGGTTGAAAAACCACTCTGCTTGTTGGGAACCGCTGCTGCCATATCGATCGGCGCGGTGACGGAAATCTTGCGACCACCCAAATCCAGCGAGTCATGATCCGAATTGTTCAGAAGGGCCTGAAACGCTTTTTTGAATGCCAGTTCTTCGTCTCCGAAAGCCGAAATGTAAGCCGGCAGATGGAAATCCTTTGTCAGCAACAGCATCTTGTCATCCGGCATGGTGACTGTGCCTTCAAAGTCCATTTCGGACGTCATACTGGTGTTTTCGGCCAGATGATAAGTCCCTTGCGGAACGTAAACCCGACGGCCACCCGCCGCCTGGTCGGCCGCTTCAAACGCAGCCGAATCGTCCGTCACACCGTCGCCGATGGCACCGTAGTCGCGCACATCCACAACACTGATCATCTCACGCAGGAAGACACCGGTGACATCCGTGATCTCCAGATCGTCGACGCGCACCAGCGCCCCATTCGCGCCCTCAATATCCAGACCGAAATGGCCATACAGGGCGGCCAGCCCCCAGGGCATGTCCACGCCGGGGCGCTTGCCGGTTCCGACAATCGCCGTTATTTCATGCACGCTTCCATAGCCCGACAGCTGTGTTGCAGGCCCCTGCTCCACGACACCTGCCACATGCGTGTCACCTGCGCCCCCGGCCCAGGCCGCTATACGCACCGACGGTAAAGGACCGCTGATCGCCTTGACCCGCGCTTTGATCTGCAAATAGCAACCGGGCAAAATCGGCGTCTGGCCCATATATCGAAGCTGTTGGGTAGTTTGAACTTTCAGGATCTCCAGACAGCCACCAAAATCGGCATCCGCAGGCACGAAAACCCCGGTGCCGGATCCACCATATGTGGGCGAGCCCGGCGTTCCGTCCCCCGCAGACCATACGGTCAGGCCATTCGCGAATTGAGGCGGCATGAAGACGATGCCGTCAGTGATTGCCTTGTTCATTGAAAACCCTTTCTAAATCGCGCCGCGCCAATCTGGCGACGCGTCCAAACCCCGTGTCCAGGTCCGCCCCGAACGCGTCAGTCTGAATACCGAAAGAGAGTTAACCACGGCTCATCTCACCGTGACGGTGGTGTTGCCTCAGGCCGCCGGGTCCGCGTTGCCCAACAATTGGACGCCGTTGATTTTCCAACCGCCTTCCAGAGGGATCATCTGATAGTCCAGTATGTGCACACGCCCGTTTGCATCCGTGATCATCACCTTCTGCCACAAGGCTCCTGCAATTTCACGCAATTCCAGAAAACGTATGTCGGCTGGACGCCAGACCATAGGATATCCATTGCGCACCATCTGTCCGAAATTGTCGGGGGTCTGAAAAAGGCGCTGGATGCTGGGGCTGGCAAAGGTGAAGGCCGTGGCAAAATCATCCGCCTTGAAGGCCTGTATCTGCGCCGAAATGTTTGCTTCGATCTCTGCGTTTTGCGCAAATGCGCCCGACCCCAGCCCGACACTCAGGGATACAGCAAGCAAAAATCGACGCATGGGGCCACCTCCTGCAAAAAAGAGTAGCCCCATACGGGATCAGGTCAAATCAGGTCAGCTCTCCGGTCAAAGCCTTGTCGATCAGGGCAATTGTTTCAGGCACACCGTACAGCGCGATAAAGCCGCCAAAACGCGGGCCCTGCGATGCACCCAGAAGCACTTCGTACAACGCGGTGAACCAACCGCGCATGGGGTCGAACCTCTCACGCCCGATGGAATAGACCACCGATTGCAGCGCCTCGTCCTCGGCCGGGCCATCATAAGCTTCAAGCGCGGCTTTCAGCGCTTCCAGCGCCTCACGCTCCTGATCCGTAGGTGCGCGGTGTTTGCGCGTTGGTTTGACGAAATCGTTGAAGTAGCGAACCGCAAAGCCCGCAGCCTGATCCAGATCGGGATGGCTTTCAGCTGTTGCTTCCGGCGCATAGCGGCGAATAAAGCCCCACAGCGTCTCCTTGTCTTCCGCGCCCGAGACCGACGCCAGGTTCAGCAACATCGCAAACGGTACGATCAGGGTCGATTCAGGAACGTCGCCACCATGAATGTGCCAGACCGGATTGTTCAACCGAGCTTTCAGGTCCTGCCCCGGATAGGCGCGCAACTGTTGATGATATTCGTCATAAGCCTTCGGGATCACGTCAAAATGCATCCGCTTGGCCGTTTTGGGCTTTTGATACATGAAATACGCCAGGCTTTCGGTCGGTGCATAGGTCAGCCATTCGTCGATCGACACACCATTGCCGGACGATTTCGAGATCTTCTGGCCATTCTCATCTAGGAACAGCTCATAGGAAAAATGCTCGGGCGCGCGGCCGCCCAATGCACGGCAGATCGCGTCATAGATCTTTTCGTTGGTCGCATGTTCCTTGCCGTACATCTCGAAATCGACACCCAGCGCTGCCCAGCGCGCCCCGAAATCCGGCTTCCATTGCAGTTTCACGTTGCCGCCAGTCACGGGCAGGGTCCATTCCTTGCCGTCCTCGTCATCGAATGTGACGGTATAGGTCTCAGCGCAAACCTTCTTCATCGGCACATACAGAACCCGCCCGGTTTCCGGATGGATCGGCAGGAAAATCGAATAGGTCTGCTGGCGTTCTTCCCGCAGGCTTTTGAGCATGATGGCCATGATGTCGTCATAGCGCTCGACCGCGCGCTTCAGGATCTCGTCGAACTGGCCTGACCGATAGAAATCGCGTGCCGAATAGAACTCATAGTCGAATCCGAACGTATCGAGGAACCGGCGCAACATCGCGTTGTTGTGCTCGCCGAAGCTGGGGTATTCGCCAAACGGATCGGGAACCGAAGTCAGCGGGCGCTGCAAATGCTCTTCAAGCGCCTCCGGGTTGGGCACGTTGCTGGGCACTTTGCGCATCCCGTCCAGATCGTCCGAAAAACAGATCAGCTTGGTCGGTATGTCCGAAAGCGCCTCGAACGCGCGCTTGACCATCGTGGTCCGCGCAACTTCGCCGAACGTACCGATGTGTGGAAGGCCCGACGGGCCGTAACCGGTTTCGAACAGCACATACCCCTTTTCCGGAGCACCTTTCTGATAGCGTTTGAGCAACCGGCGCGCCTCTTCAAAAGGCCAGGCCTTGGACGACATCGCGGTTTCACGCAGTTCAGACATTTCAATGTGCTCCATCGGGGAAAATGTCACGGTCACCCCATGCAACCGGACCGGCCCCTCCTATTGTGCCAGTGCAGCATGAGTCAATAAAGCAGTGGCGCAATTCGCGACACACTGCGCCAAAAAACAGTCGTCCTCGGGCCGGTAGGGAAACCGTTTTTGGGCCCGCAAACACTCTGTCGGGGATATTTGCGCTGCATTTTCACCGGCCAGCCTTGCTCAGGCCACAATGGCGGTTCGATTGTTCCCCGAAACAAAAAAGACACGGGCGCGGGCGCAAACTTGACCTGGTTGTTTCGCACGCTTACCGGGCGGTGTTAGACAAAGGCGACACGGGGGTTTTCCCCGGACCAGAGGAAACGGGATGCGACGCGAAACCACCAACCGTATACGCTTTGTACTCGAAGATATCGTGCCGCCCATCCTGCGTGACAGCGCCGCTTTTCATTGGCTGGCATGCAGGGTTTGGGGCGACCATATCACGCGCCTTGCCGAATTCCGTGAACGCGCAACCTACCTGACGGATGACGAATACGAAAAACTCTACCGCGATCATCCGCGCGTGCATCAGGGCACCGACAATTCCGAAGCCTGCATCAAGCGGATAGCAAGGGATATCGTTGGGCAAAGCATCTGCGATATCGGCTGCGGCACCGGAGTTCTTTTGCAACGCATCAAAGCCGCCCGACCGGATATCACGCAGCTGACAGGGGTGGATTTCGTCGTCGATGATGCGGATGCCATCGACAATATCGACTATGTCGCCGCCCGGATCGAAGAGCTTCCGTTTGAAGACAACAGCTTTGACACCGTCATCTGCACCCATGTGATCGAGCATCTTCTGGACTACCGGCAAGCGATCGCTGAACTGCGTCGTGTCGCGCGAAAACGCGTCATTATCGTCGTCCCGCGTGAACGCGAAAGCAGGTTCACCTTCAATCCACATTTCAACTTTTTCCCATACACACACAGCTTTCTGCGTGCCGTGCATCCCAGCCCGGACATCCATGTCTGCGAAGATCTGGGGCGCGACATCTATTACTGTGAAGACCGCCCCGAGGAAAAACCGGAACCGGAACAACAAGGATGACCCCGCCCGCCCCCACGACAATGGTCTGGGCTGGGTTGCTTTGCACACCAGTCATGATCTCAGCCGGGCAAATCCTGTTCAAACTGGCAGGAAATCGGATTGATGGGCGCGAAGCCTCCGGATTGGCGGGCCTCATCCAGACGCTTTTCGATCCTTTCCTTCTGACAGCCTTTGCCATCTATGGCTCGGCAACGGTGCTGTGGGTGTATGTCCTGCGGTTTCTGACACTGTCCCAGGCCTACCCCTTCATGGCCCTCAGTTTCGTTCTTGTGCCACTTGCCTCGCACGTCTTCTTCGGCGAAACACTTGGGCTGCGCTACTGGCTGGGGGCTGCGCTTTTGATTTCGGGAATGATGGTCATGAACACCTGATCGCACGGGGTGGATGAAACAAGGTGTTGAACCTGACCCGCTGCGCTCATATCGTGCGTCTTCGAACAACCCCAATCAGGACCATCCCATGACCGAGCAAGTGCCCCACCCGATGTCCCCGCAGGATTGCCTTGTGGCGATCATGGTTGCAGTCTCGGCCTCTGACGAAAACATCCGAACCGCCGAGCTGGTCAAGATCGAAGTTGCCGTCAACATGTTGCCGGTCTTTGCAGGATACGACAGTGATCGGACCCGTCGCGTATCGCAGGTTGTTTTTGACCTGTTCGAACAGGAAGACGGGCTGGATGCGCTGTTTGGCCTGATCCGTGAAAACCTGCCCGAGCGTCTGAACGAAACGGCCTATGCTCTGGCTTGCGATGTTGCGGCTGCCGATGGTGCGCTGGCCGAAACGGAACTGCGCCTGCTGGAAGAAATCCGGTACGAGCTGAATATCGACCGTCTGCATGCCGCCGCAATCGAACGCGGGGCGCGCGCACGCCACACGGTCTGATCCGGGCAATCTACAGGTTTCAGCTTCCGTAGAGTGCGCCCCAACGTTCCAGCAAGACCCGTTGCAGTTTCCGCGACCTGCGGTTCCAACTGCGCGCACCTTCAGGCCGTTCACGTTGTGCGCGTGAGATCTTGGCGCGATGGGCCACGTCCGCCGTAAAAATGGCAAAAGCCAGATCAACCCCGTCCGCCGTTGTCAGGAAACCGCCCAGCCCGGATACGAAGTTCAATGTCCCTGTCTTGGCATCGACCTTGATCGGGTGGTTCTTGACCGGCCGTCCATTGCGATCCGTCAAGGCAAATGGCTTCATCAATGGGCGCAATGCGCCCATTTTCCGGGCCGCGACAAGGGCCGCGACCAGATCCGCCGGCACCATACGCGAGGCATCGCCAAGACCGGAATGATCGACCATCGCGATCCCGTTCACGCCAAAGCTCTGAGCCGCCCAGAGATTCATCTCGGCCGCCGACTCTGCCAGGTTCCGCGGGTCAATGCCGCGCGCTTTGGTTGCGGCCAATCCGACCATCTCGGCCGTCAGGTTGGTTGAGTATTTCAGCATCCCGCGCAAAATACTGTCCAATGGATCGCTGCGATGCACGACAAGGTCGACACCTTTTGGCGCCTCTCGTGTCACCTGCACCCGATTCAGAACGATTCCATTGGATCGGGCCAAAGTGCGAAACACATCACCCGCGTACAATGCCGGTTTGCGCACTGGCAGCCAGCGCGCCCCGCCATTGCCCAACGCGCCCTTGGCCACGGTCCAGCGATCCTGACGCGGGCTTGGCTGATACGTATAGATCGGCAAGCTGCGGTTCTCGACCCGCATGGCTGCCACATCCACTGCCGGCACATAGCGCGCGCTGCGTGCATCCATGGTCACATCATAACCCTTACCGGCACGCTTCCACTCGAAATGGACCCGATTGAAATTCAACGATATCCCACTGATCGCCGGGCTGTACCCCACATGATCCGGCTGTCCGGGATCAATACTGAACACGAAGGGCAGCGCCCCGTCATAGACCTTGAAGGCTCCGCGAACCTCGATAATTCCGGCTTCGCGCAGGTTGGCCGCCATCATGGCCAGCGCATCCGTGTCCAACAGCGGATCGCCCCCGCCTGCCAGTATCAGATCGCCATGCAGAATTCCGTTTTCAATTGGCCCATCTGCGATCAAACGGGTTTCGAACCGATGGTCAGGCCCCAGAATGTCCAGCGCGTAAAGCGCGGTCATCGCCTTGCCGACGCTGGCCGGGGGCAAACCCGTACCTTCGCCAAAAACCTCCAGCGTCGTCCCCGTCGCCACATCCGCAACGGCGAAAACAACTTCGCCCGTCAACCCTGCGGCTGCGACCAAACGCTCGGCGCCACTCAACGGCACACCACGCGCGCGCGGCCTGAGCGAGACCAACGGCGCCTGCGCCAGACCAGCTACCGGGATCAGAGATGCCCCCAATCCCCCCAGAAACACACGACGTGAAAAACGACCAGTCATAGGTGAAATAAAATCCCACAGATCAAATGCGCGCAACCACTCGCTGCGATTATGCGCCCGGCAAGGCTATTCCGGCAACACTTCCGCGCGCCATTCGCCGCGTGTCCGAATCTCAGTGGAACTGACATCAACCATCGGCACGTTCACGAAACACCAGGCCGGAGCCTGCGCCCGCCCCAAAAGATGCCGCGCCTGCCCGTCGATCCTGTACTTGGCATAAACCCGCGCCGCCCTGGACATCCGGGCGGATATCCGGTCGCCGGGCCGTGCGACCACACCGACAGGGACGCTGTCCATGATCCTCCGCCAATCTTTCCAGCGGTGAAATTGCGCCAGATTGTCCGCCCCCATCAGCCAGACAAATCGGACCTGTGGATACAATCGCTGCAATGCTGTCAGAGTATCCGCAGTCGCGCGCGTACCCGTCAGCGCCTCGATGTCCGTCACCTCGACCCCTGGGTGCTGCATCACATTCCGTGCTGCCGACAGTCGCCTGTCCATGGGGGCCGGCCCGCGTTCCTTCAACGGATTGCCCGGCGATACCAGCCACCAAACCCGATCCAGCCCGAACGCCTTCATCGCCTCAAGCGTGACATGCACATGGCCTTGATGCGGTGGATCAAACGACCCGCCGAACAGACCGACGACCTGCCCAGGTCGCGCATAGGGTATGCCGTACCGCTCCATACCCTGCTGATGTTCAGAACTGCGGGGCGTTGTCAATCAACAGGTTGCACCACATCGCCCAGCCGAACCCGCCCGGGTCGCACGACTTCGGCACACCATCCTCCGTGCCCACGCACGGCGGAATAGCCGCCCTTGCCCAGCGCTTCTTCCATCCGGCTGCATGGCGCACAGATCACTGTAAATCGCAAAATAGCCTCGCCCACCTGCACCTCGCGTCCTTTGAGCGCCGTCAGATTGATCCCCGAAACCACCAGGTTGCGCCGTAGGATTTCAGGCGAAACCGGCCCTTGCCCCAGATACGACCAAATCGCCGCCAGATGCTCCTGCTGGATCAAAGTCACTGCCCTCTTGCCAACGCGGGCGCGGTCACCATCAAGCCCCTTGGCAGAGATCGTGACCGCGTCCACTATAGCCATCTCCGACCGCCGCTCGAGCCGCAGCCCGATCCATTCGACACGTCCCGGCTGCGCCCAACCGGCAATGAGATCTTTCAAGGACATCGATGGCTCCAAGATTTTCGCACCTCCCCTCATCTAGCAGTCTGGCCCTTCGCAAGGCAGCCGCTAATAGTAGCGCTGATTGATTTGTGAATTGGAGCCAAACATGCGCCTGACTATCCCCGAACCTGAGATCACGCTTTACCAAGACGGGTTTGATAAGCACGACAAACTCTCGCGCAAACCCACCGGTGACAAACTGTCGGAACTGGTCGAGCGTATCGACGACCCTCTTGTGATCGCATTGGACGGAGCGTGGGGGTCCGGCAAATCGTTCTTTTTGAAGTGTTGGGTTGGTGAGCATCTGAAGCGCGAAAAGAACACGACACAGACCGTCTATTTCGATGCTTTCAAGCATGACTTTCTAGACGATCCTTTGATTGCCTTGACCGGAGCGATTGCCGAACGGTTCGATGAGGCTGATGACACATCGGCTCAAACAGCTTGGAAAAAAGCCAAACAGGTCGCCCCTGCTCTCGGGCGAGCGCTCGTGCGCACGGGGGTTTCAGTGGCGACAGCGGGCCTTGTGACAAAAGCAGACGAATTGGCGGATGCCGCTATCAACACTGTTTCCAGCGAGCTCGACGGGGCTGTGGCCGAATTCTGGCAAAGAGAAAACGGAAAACGCGCGGCGATGGCGGGGTTCAGGCAAGCTTTGGTGGGATTGACCAAACCGGACGGCGAAGAAGCACCAACTCGAAAGCTCGTTGTTGTGATTGATGAGTTGGATCGATGCCGCCCTGACTATGCACTTTCGTTACTTGAAATCGTAAAACACTTCTTCAACGTAGACGGAGTACATTTCATTTTTGGGGTGAACTTGAGGGAATTTGAAAACGGAACTCGAGCTCGTTACGGGCAAGACGTAGACGCCCCTCTTTACCTTCAAAAGTTCTTGTCTGTGTCTCTTCGCCTTCAAAACCAGCTGACAAATCGGAATATGCGTTCTGTCTATTTGAATTACTATGAATACCTCAGCAAACAAATGCAGATCGAGGGCGATTACTACGTCGAAATTGGTCAAACATACTTGAAACACTTAGCCGATAGTGCTCACTTGTCACTTCGAGGCATCCAGCAGTTTGCGCGGCTAATCGCGACAACACCCTTGGCGTCGCCGGGTATGGGGGAATATCGCCACTACTTGTTGGTTGGCATATTGTTCTTCAAAGCATTTGCTCCCAAGATCATCCATCTGATCCGCGAAGACCGACTAACCTGGGAAGAGTTGGCACGGACGATTAGGCCGATCTATCCACCAGAAGCAGATAAGAACGATATCGAGACTCTCAGCGTCGCTTGGTTTCTTTGTTTTTCCGAACAATTGAAAACCGAGTTCTGGTCCGAGTACTTCGGCAACGAAGTGCACTCATATCTTAACAGTTTTGACCGGAGTGAACTGTATTATCTTCTTAGGAACTATGCGGACGTCTTTAAACTTGAATGAATGTGATGTCACTGATGTGCAGCGGATTGCCCCCACCCCAACCATCCGCTATCACACCGTCCAACCTGATTTCCCCGACCCAGAGGACGCGACATGGCCGCCTATCAATATGTCTACCACATGCAGGGTGTCTCCAAGACCTATCCCGGTGGCAAGAAGTGCTTTGAAAACATCCACCTCAGCTTTCTGCCCGGCGTGAAAATCGGTGTCGTCGGCGTCAACGGCGCCGGTAAATCGACGCTGATGAAGATCATGGCCGGACTCGACACCGACTTCACCGGCGAGGCATGGGCCGCCGAGGGCGCCAAGGTCGGCTATCTGCCGCAGGAACCGCAACTGGACGAATCCCTGACCGTTCGCGAAAACGTCATGCTGGGCGTGGCCGGGAAAAAGGCCAAGGTCGACCGGTTCAACGAGATCGCGATGGAGATCGCCGAGAACTACTCGGACGAGCTGATGGAGGAAATGACCACCCTTCAGGACGCGATCGACGCGGAAAACCTGTGGGATCTGGACAGCCAGATCGATGTCTCGATGGAGGCGCTGCGCTGCCCGCCGGATGACGCCAATATCGCCAACCTCTCGGGTGGTGAGAAACGCCGCGTGGCGCTGTGCAAGCTGCTGCTAGAAGCGCCCGACATGCTGCTGTTGGACGAACCGACCAACCACCTGGACGCCGAGACCATCGCCTGGCTGCAACAGCACCTGATCGACTACAAAGGCACCATCCTGATCGTCACCCACGACCGCTACTTCCTGGATGACATCACCGGCTGGATTCTCGAATTGGACCGCGGCCGCGGCATCCCCTACGAGGGCAACTACTCCTCGTGGCTGGAACAAAAGGCCAAGCGGCTGGAGCAGGAAGCCCGCGAGGACAAATCCAAGCAGAAGACGCTACAGCGCGAACTGGAATGGATGCGTCAGGGTCAAAAGGCGCGTCAGGCCAAGTCCAAAGCCCGGATCAACGCCTATAACGAGCTGGCCGAACAGTCCGAGCGCGAAAAACTGACCCGCGCTCAGATCGTCATCCCCAACGGCCCGCGCCTGGGCAGCAAGGTGATCGAGGTCAATGGGCTGGCCAAGCACATGGGCGACAAGCAACTGATCGAAAATCTCTCGTTCAGCCTGCCGCCCGGTGGCATCGTCGGCGTGATCGGCCCCAACGGCGCCGGTAAATCGACCCTGTTCAAAATGCTCACCGGCCAGGAAAAGCCCGACGCCGGCACCATCGAATACGGCGATACGGTGCAGCTGTCCTATGTCGATCAGTCGCGCGACGACCTCAACGACAACGACACCGTGTGGGAGGCGATCACCGGCGGCGCCGAGATTATCCAACTGGGCGACGCGCAGGTCAATTCCCGCGCCTACTGCTCGTCCTTCAACTTCAAGGGCGGCGACCAGCAGAAAAAGGTCTCTCTGCTGTCAGGGGGTGAGCGCAACCGCGTCCACATGGCCCGCCTGCTGAAAGAGGGCGGCAACGTCCTGCTGCTGGATGAGCCGACCAACGATCTGGACGTCGAAACCCTGCGCGCGCTGGAAGATGCCCTTGTCGATTTTGCCGGCTGCGCCGTGGTGATCTCGCATGACCGTTTCTTCCTCGACCGGATCTGTACGCATATTCTGGCGTTCGAGGGCGATGCCCATGTGGAGTGGTTCGAGGGCAACTTCGAGGATTACGAAGAGGACAAAAAGCGCCGTCTGGGACCCGACGCGCTGGAGCCCAAGCGGTTGAAGCATAAGAAGTTTGCGCGGTAGTAAACATGGCACGGCTTGTCAAACAACCATAAGATTTGCCCACTTTGTTGAGGTGAATCATACCAATAGATCTAGCTGGTTAGGCGCATTCGCTCACCCAGCAATACCCAAACAAGGACGCATATATGTTAAACTCATTTTCAAGGGTATTCTCCGTAATCGTATTTGCCACAACTTGTAGCAGTGCGTTAGCCGGACCAGCGACCCAAAAGATGGCCGATTGCCTTGTCAAGCAAAGCACTGGTCAAGATCGAATAGAGTTGATCCAATGGATGGTTCTTGGCTATTCGAACCACCCTGACGTCTCATCCGTTGTTTCGGCCAAAGAAGGCTCCAGCGAGGACGTTCAGAGTAACGTGGCTGATGTCTTCACAAAGTTGCTTCTTGATCAATGCATGGAAGAGACTCGTGCAGCACTAAAGCAAGACGGCGACATTGCGCTGGAAAAAGCGTTTGAAGCTCTCGGAAGAATTGCCGCGCTTGAGTTGGCTCAGGACAGGGCTGTTAACGAATATCTCACTGGCTTTACCCGATATATAGACCAAGCCAGGATTGCAGAGCTTTACGAATAAAACACCTATGACAGCAAGCGTACGATGGGTGCTCGCACCTATCACTCCCACGCAAGTAGGCCGGGCTGAAGCCCGGCCCACAAACTTGGCCTGACATTAAGCAGCCCCATCCTACGGCTCTCCGAACATGTCCTCGGTGACGCCCTCGCTCCATTCCGGATCAACCCGCCCTGCACGAATATCGCGATGGACTGACAAATACGGCCAATCGGTCGGGTGCTTCCCCAGCCCGCACATGAATCAGACCCCCCGGCTACAGCGGCTCTATATAAAATACATTGGACTGATTGCAGGGGCAGCACTTTGCCAGATCGGTTTCCGCGAAACCTTCCGACCCGACACCTATAAGCCCGGTCTCTGAACCTTCCGATCGGGGTTCACTGCACCAAAGCTCACAGGAAACGGCTTCAATCTTTTCTGTCAGGTCCTGTTCCCGCTCTCTAAGTTCCAGCGACAGCTCCTGCATTACTCGGTTAGATTCCCGGCCGTTAACCACGACGCGTTCGGCCAGGGTGTGGTATTCACGGCCACAGAAGAAGTTTGACACTCTCTCTTGTCACCCGGCCCCAACACTGCTAAACGCACCCAATCTTGCGGCCTCGGATTCGTTCCGGGGCCTTAGATATTTTGAACCGGGGACCTTCGGGGCCCTATACCCTTGGCACCTACGGGGGCCTCTCACATAGCGGGGAACCCCCTCGCACTTGCTAAACGGAAGACAGAAAGCATGGCACTCAAGTCGTACAAGCCGACGACGCCGGGCCAGCGCGGGCTGGTGCTGATCGACCGTTCGGAGCTTTGGAAAGGACGTCCGGTCAAGTCTCTCACTGAGGGTTTGACCAAATCGGGCGGCCGGAACAACACCGGACGGATC
>NZ_JBXWML010000013.1:0-107772 GCF_059609845.1 Ruegeria sp. YTSC002 | reverse complement strand
GAAGGCGGCGGCGAAGGTGAAGGCGGCGGCGAAGGTGAAGGCGGCGGCGAAGGTGAAGGCGGCGGCGAAGGTGAAGGTGAAGGTGAAGGTGAAGGCGGCGGCGAAACCTTCTGATTTGGAAGCAAAAATACCGGTGCAAGATTCGATTGCACCGGTTTTCACTTTCTCAAAAAAGTTTTCAGTTTTCCTCAGCTATGCCCGTAAACACCCACCCAACGTCCGGGCCGGTTCGGGTCTTGCATGCGAAGAAACAGGTACCGCGTCGCTGTCCAGGGTTTGATACGGTTTGTGAGGTTGTCCAAAACCAAATCACCGTTTGAAGAGCGGTACACCAGCACCGCATGAGGCACTCGGCGCGTGTCCAGAACAGTAGCGATCAAGAGTTTGCTTGGATCGACGCCGGCATGGATCAAATCCCTTTTCTTCAACAGCACGAAGTCTTCGCAATCGCCGCCCCTGGCCGTCGGAAGCGCCCAACGCTCGGTCGTTTTATACTGAGATTGATCGGTGACTTCACGCGTCGATCTGTTCACACGCCGGTTTATCTGTTCGACAACCTTCAGTTCTTGCTGGCTGGACATGGACACGGATCGCTTTCCTGCACAGGCCCAATTGTATTGAGCGCACAAGTTGGCGGCTCCGGACGGAGGCGGTGAAGACGCAACACTTGGGATAAACCCGTTCCCAGACGCATGCGCAGCAGGGGTCATGGTAATGGCACAGATGCTCAAAACACTGATGCCAGCGACCCGCGCTGAAACTGGCAGAAATTTGGCGCCAAGCTGCCTGGCCAGAATTATAAAGTGCTTCATGCCTGTACCCCAATCCGATGTTTTTCGCACGATTGCACGTCAAACAGGGTCGCATTCCGATTCGTGAAACTAT
This sequence comes from Ruegeria sp. YTSC002, assembly GCF_059609845.1. Lineage (NCBI taxonomy): Bacteria > Pseudomonadati > Pseudomonadota > Alphaproteobacteria > Rhodobacterales > Roseobacteraceae > Ruegeria > Ruegeria sp. YTSC002. The sequence goes on along the minus strand of NZ_JBXWML010000013.1, from coordinate 106,887 downwards.
CCGCGAACAAACCCGCCCAGGCAATCACCTGAAAAGTTGAAGGGGAAAAAGGGCGGAAATTCGTCCGTCAATCTGACCTTTTTGCGCAAGAATTTGGGTGGCGCAGCCACAATTCAGGCGCAAACCGCGCATATCCGCAACAGCGCGGCCTGATAAGCAATTGAAATTATAAAATAATAAACTCAGCCCATATTTGCGGGCTGAGTTTCCCTGACCGATCGTGGCATAAGCCAATGATTGCCTATTCGCTGCCCGTATACCGGGTAAACCGCGCTACAAGCCGTGAAACCTGACGTTCACTCCGTGATTTCAACCACGACCAACTCACGTTCACTGGCGTCGCGCGCATGACTCAATGCTTGCTGATAATCATCCGAGTTGTAGCATTCGACGGCTGCTTCGAGCGACGGGAAACGGGCAACCACGTTGCGTGGCCGTTCCTTGCCTTCCAACTGAACGTAACGCGCCGCACGGGCGATGAAAGTACCCCCGTGCTTGGCAATGGCTGGCCCGGCCAGTTCGGCATATTTTCCATACGCCTCGGCATCGGTCACCGTCACATGCGCAATCCAGAGTGCAGCCATCTTATCCTCCCAAAACCTGTTCTGCGGCCTTGATCGCCGAATCCGCGTTCGACGCATCCCGACCACCGCCCTGGGCCATGTCCGGGCGGCCGCCGCCGCCCTTGCCGCCCAATTCCACCACGGCGGCCTTGACCAGGTCGACCGCCGAAACGGTTCCTGTCAGGTCTTCGGTGACGCCAGCCGCAACCGCGGCCTTGCCGCCGGTATCCGCGATGAGCAGTACCGCCCCCGACCCAAGACGCGCCTTGTGTTCGTCGATCAATGCCGGAAGATCCTTGCCGGACACGCCGCTGAGGGCCTGCGCTATGAACTTCACGCCGTTCACATCACGCGCTTCGGCACCGCCGCCCTGCCCGCTCCCGCCGGCCATCGCCAGATCTCGACGCAGTTGAGCCACTTCGTTCTGCAATGACTTGCGTTCCTCCAGCAGGCTTTTCACGCGTGCCACCACATCATCCGGCTGCGCCTTCAGTTCCGACGCCACCTGCGCAAGACGGTGATCCTGTGCCGAAAGGTAACGGAACGCTTCATCCCCGGTCAGTGCCTCGATGCGGCGCACGCCGGCACTGCTTGCGCTGTCGCCCAGGATGACAAAGGTGCCGATGTCACCCGTCTGACGCACATGAGTACCGCCGCACAGTTCGATCGACCAGGTTTCGCCATCATGGCCCTTGCCCGTAGGTGCCTTGCCCATCGAGACAACACGCACCTCGTCACCGTATTTCTCGCCGAACAGTGCCTGCGCGCCCAGTTTGCGCGCGTCATCTGGTGTCATGACCCGTGTCTCGACGGCCGAGTTCTGGCGGATGAAGTCGTTCACCTCACGTTCGATCTTCTGGATTTCCTCCAGGCTCAGCGCCTTGGAATGGCTGAAGTCGAACCGCAGACGATCCGCCGCATTCAGCGAACCGCGCTGCGCCACATGGTCGCCCAGCGTTTCCCGCAGCGCTTCATGCAGCAGGTGCGTGGCCGAGTGGTTGGCCCGGATTGCAGTGCGGCGTGCGTGATCGACTTCCAGCTCGACAGCATCGCCTTTTGACACGGCACCGCTGACAACCGTCACCTTATGTGCATAGACCTTCCCATCGGCGAATTTTCTGGTGTCCTCCACCCGGCTGAGGTGATCGCGATCTTCAAGGCGCCGCATCTCGCCAGTATCGCCCACCTGGCCACCAGCTTCGCCGTAGAACGGCGTCTGGTTCACCACGACCCAGCCGGTGCTGCCCGCGTCGATCTTGTCAACCAAGGCACCGTCGACAACCAGTGCCGCAACCTGAGCTTCGGCTTTCTCGGTGTCATAACCAAGGAAGTCGGTCGCCCCGGCGCTGTCCAGAACATCGAACCAAACCGCCTGATCCGCGGCTTCACCTGACCCGGCCCAGGCAGCCCGCGCCTTGGCCTTTTGTTCGGCCATCGCCGTTTCAAAGCCTTCGGTGTCCACTGTCCGGCCTTTTTCACGCAGCGCATCCTGCGTCAGGTCCAGTGGGAAACCGTAAGTGTCATACAGTTTGAAAGCCGCTTCACCGGACAAAGGCGCACCCTCGGAAAGGCCGGACACCTCATCGTCCAGCAGCCTCAACCCCCGGTCCAGCGTCTGCTTGAAGCGGGTTTCTTCAAGCAACAAGGTCTCTTCGATCAATGGCTGTGCCTGGGTCAACTCGGCATAGTGACCGCCCATCTGTTGTACCAATGACGGGACAAGACGGTGCATGACCGGATCCTTGGCACCCAACAGATGCGCATGACGCATGGCACGACGCATGATGCGGCGCAGAACATAACCGCGGCCATCATTGCTGGGCATCACGCCATCCGCAATCAGGAACGAAGTCGAACGCAGGTGGTCCGCGATCACACGGTGGTGTACGTTCTGATCCCCGTAAGGATCCACGCCAGTCGCATCGGCCGAGGCCTCGATCAGTGCCTTGAACAGATCGGTGTCATAGTTGTCATGGCTGCCCTGCAACAATGCGCCGATCCGCTCGAGCCCCATGCCCGTATCGATCGACTGCATGTCGAGTTCCACCATCGAGCCGTCTTCGAACTGCTCGTTTTGCATGAAGACGACGTTCCAGATTTCAATGAACCGATCGCCGTCCTCTTCGGCAGAGCCCGGAGGACCACCCCAGATGTGGTCGCCATGGTCATAAAAGATTTCGGTACACGGGCCGCAGGGGCCGGTCGGACCCATCTGCCAGAAATTGTCGCTGGTGGCGATGCGGATGATCCGGTCTTCGGGAACACCGACCTTTTTCCAGATTTCAAACGCCTCGTCATCGGTATGATAAACCGTTGTCAGCAGGCGGTTCTTGTCGATTCCGAATTCCCTGGTGATCAATTCCCACGCGAACGGGATCGCTTCGCGTTTGAAGTAATCACCGAACGAGAAGTTCCCCAGCATCTCGAAGAATGTATGGTGGCGCGCGGTGTAACCCACATTGTCGAGATCGTTGTGCTTGCCGCCGGCACGTACACATTTCTGCGCCGTGGTGGCGCGCTTGTAGTCACGTGTTTCCAGGCCGGTGAACAGGTTCTTGAACTGCACCATGCCCGAATTGACGAACATCAGCGTCGGGTCGTTGCGCGGCACCAGCGGGCTGGACGCCACGACCTCATGCCCCTGTTTTTCAAAGTAGTTCAGAAAGGTCGATCGGATGTCGTTCAGGGTTGGCATAGGGCTCTCTCGGCGCACAAAAAATTGGTCCCCGCAGGTTTATCCCCCTGTCAAACGAGTGTCCACAGCAGAGGCGTATCCGAACGAAACAAGGCGGCCCGGGGGACCGCCTTGTTCATGGTATTTTCAACACAACACGTCGGACCGGGAACGTAACGCCCCCCGTCAGCGACCGTCAGGCTTCAAGGATGTCATCATCTTCGGCTGCGCCCGGAGGCATGTCGAAATCCAATCCGTGAGCCGCCCGAATCTTGTCTTCGATCTCAAAGGCAATGCGGCTGTTGTCGCGCAGATACTGTTTGGCGTTCTCACGCCCCTGCCCGATCCGTTCGTCACCGTAACTGAACCATGACCCTGACTTTTCGACCACACCGGCTTTGACACCCAGATCCAGCAGTTCGCCCATCTTGCTGATGCCCTCGCCGTACATGATGTCGAATTCCACCTGCTTGAAAGGCGGCGCAACCTTGTTCTTGACGACCTTGACGCGCGTCTGGTTGCCGACAACTTCGTCCCGGTCCTTGATCGCGCCGATGCGGCGAATATCCAGACGGACCGAGCTGTAGAATTTCAGTGCATTCCCGCCGGTGGTGGTTTCGGGGCTGCCGAACATCACGCCGATTTTCATCCTGATCTGGTTGATGAAGATCACCATACAGTTCGAGCGGCTGATCGAGCCGGTCAGTTTCCGCATCGCCTGGCTCATCAGACGGGCCTGAACGCCAACATTGCTGTCACCCATATCGCCTTCCAGTTCGGATTTCGGCGTCAGCGCCGCAACCGAATCGACCACAACCATGTTGACCGCGCCCGAACGCACCAGCGTATCGGTGATCTCAAGCGCCTGCTCTCCGGTATCGGGCTGCGAGATCAGAAGCTCATCCAGATCAACGCCCAGCTTTCGGGCATATTGCGGGTCCAGCGCGTGCTCGGCGTCGACAAAGGCGCAGACGCCGCCGCGTTTCTGCTGTTCTGCAATGCAATGCAACGTCAGCGTCGTCTTCCCCGAGCTTTCGGGGCCGTAAATCTCAACGATCCGCCCCATCGGCAGACCACCAATTCCCAACGCTATGTCCAGCCCGAGCGAGCCTGTCGAACTTGCGTCGATGTCCTGTTTGGCGCCTTCGCCCAGCTTCATGATGGAGCCCTTACCGAACTGCCGTTCGATCTGGGCCAGCGCGCTGTCGAGCGCCTTTTGCTTGTCTGCGTTTTTCTTGTCGCTCATTGTCAGAAGATCCGCCATTGTCCTGTCGCCTTCCCTTTTGTCACACCCTTGATCGGGCGGCAATCGCTGCTTTGTTCGCCTCTTGTTCCTTATGGGACCAAAAAGAGAACATTTCAATAAAAACTTACAGGGTTTACTCTTCTTCAATTGTATTAAGGAGTCGTTTACGACAATCTGCGCGCATAGCCGGGTGACAATTGGAGCAATTAAATGCTTGTTTTCTATGAGGAACGCCTTGCCTTCCTTGCCGTTCCGAAAACCGGCAGCACGGCTTATCACACAGCGTTGCGGGATCGCGCTGATATCGTCGTCACTCATCCGCCCGAGCTCAAACATGCTCCGGTGCGCAGGTATGATCGGTTTTTCCAGAACATTTTTCGCAAGATGTACGATACCGAGATGGAGATCCTGGCAGTTGTTCGCGAACCCGTTGACTGGCTGGGCAGCTGGTATCGATTTCGCAGCCGCGTCGACCTGATCGGTCACGTCCATTCGACCCGAGACATGAGTTTCGACACGTTTGTGCAGGCCTATATGACAAACCCGCGCCCGGATTTTGCCGATGTTGGCAGCCAAAGCCAGTTTTTCCGTACCCGCAGCAATGGTCGCGGTGCCACTCATATCTTCAAATACGAAAACCAGGGCAAAATTCTCGACTTCCTGCAAGCGCGACTGGACATGCAGATCGACCTGCCGCAAGAGAATGTATCACCATCGGGTGATCTGACGCTGACGCCCGAGACACGGCAGAAATTTCATAAAAGACACGCAGAGGAATTCGCGCTCCACGATGCAGCATTGTAGGATGTTCAGTTCAATTGTTGGAAAACCGCCTCAGTCAACTGGTTGAGAGAAAACGGCTTGGGCAGGAAGGTCGAATTGGCGATCTCGGGTTCTGAATCGCCAAAGGCACCTTCCGTATAACCCGATACGAAGACCACGCGGGCGTCCGGGCGTGTTTCCCGAGCTTTGCGCACCCAGGTCGGCCCATCCATGCCGGGCATGACCACATCCGTCACAAATACGTCGACGTTCAAAGACGGATCCTCCAGAAGCCGCAGTGCTTCCTCGGCCGAATCCGCCTCCAGCACGGTATAGCCCTTGAGCCGCAGAGCTCTGGTTGCGAAGGCGCGGACCGGCGCTTCGTCTTCAACCAAAAGCACGACGCCCTCACCTTGCCGGGCACTTTGGGATTCGGGTTGCGCCGGAGAATCCTGTTCCGCCTCTGCCACTGTGGCGCAAACCGGTAGAAAAACGGTGAATTCAGTGCCTCGGCCCACCGTGCTGTCGACAAAGATGAAACCGCCCGTCTGCTTGACGATGCCATAGGCCGTTGAAAGCCCAAGCCCTGTACCCTCGCCCGTACGCTTTGTCGTATAGAACGGCTCGAAGACCTTTTGCAGTTTGTCGGCAGGTATTCCCACGCCGCTGTCCATTACCCTGACCGTAACATATTCGCCTGGCTGGACGGTCGCCCTGTCCCTGCTGAGCGGTTGCGACAGGTTCAACACTTCGGTCTCGATACGTATTTCGCCCCCGTCCGGCATGGCATCGCGCGCGTTGACGACCAAGTTCATCAACACCTGTTCCAACTGCCGTTTGTCCGCCCGAACCGGCTTTAATACCGGATCATGGCTGAGGGTCAGCAGAACTTTCTCGCCCACCAATCGGTTCAGCAAGTGAATGAGGTCCGAGATCGTGTCACGCAAATCCAGAACTTCGGGCCTGAGAGTCTGTTTGCGCGAGAATGCCAGAAGCTGGCTGACCAGCGCAGCGGCCCGGTTGGCGTTCTGATTGATCTGCACCAGATCCCCGTAGTCCGGGTCATTCTGATCGTGGCGCAACAACAGCAGATCGCAGTGCCCCGAAATGGCCGTCAGCAGGTTGTTGAAATCATGCGCGACCCCGCCGGCCAATTGACCCACAGCTTGCATTTTCTGTCCTTGGACAAATTGAGCCTCCAGAGTCTTCAGCTCGGTCGCATCATTCAGGACCGCGATAAGACAGATCTTGCCATCGACAACGACACGGCTCAGCGTGACCTGTACGAAGACCTCCTTGTCTTTTCGGGTCAACTGAAGAAACTCGGATCGTTGCGCGTCTTCTTGCGCGGCTGTCCGCGCCAGCCAATCCAGAATGGGGTGCCCCATACCCCGCATGATGTCGGCTATGTTGGTGCCTTCCAGGTTTTCATTTCCCAGCAACTTGTTCGCCAACCTGTTGGCATTCAGAATGGCCCCCGCCGGAGACAGGGTGAGAACCGGAACCGGAAGATCTGCAAAAGACGTGCTGGCCCCGGGCGCCTGAGTTTCAATGAGCGGCACCAACCCAAGGCTTCGTTCCTTGCTGGATCGGGAAAGCTCCGTCACAGCCACCGGAATCATTCCGTCCTGTGACTTGATAATGTTTGAGGCTCCGACCTGGGGGTCAACATCACCGAAGATGTCGCGAACCCGTTCGGGATGCGGCCCAAGCAACTTTTTCGCCGCCGGATTCGGGCACACCACGTCATCCACGCATCCGATGGTCAGAACCGGCAGGTTGAGAGACTGCCAGCTTTCCTGTTCTGACTGTTGAAACCGCCAGCAAAAAATGTCGGGAGCCAATTGAAACACGGTGACACTGTTTGTGTTTCCCCTGATCACGCAGTCTTCGCGGGCCCGACCGAAGGATCGGGCCTGAGATTGCAACCTCAACAAAATCACCTGAGGGGTCGAGAACGTCGAACCGAGGCAGCTTTCAAGGCTGGCTCCTTTCGCCGCGCCGAACTGTTCCCGCGCTGATGCGTTGGACGCCAGAATGTCGCCATAAGCATTTGCGATCAGGAAGGGTGACTCTTCCTGTTCTGCAAAAGCGGCCATGACGGCAGTGGTTTGTTGCGCGTGTCTGGCGGCGACCTGGCCTTTGATCACGACGCACAATACCACAATCAAAAGCGAAATCCCCGCGACCATCATGCCCGTGGTCCAATCCGGTGGCAGCAACCCGACCAAGGGCGCAATGCCGATCAACAATGCCACCGCCACCAACGACCAAAGACGAGATGCCGGGGGCGTGTGAGCAAGAGATGGGTCGCTGAAAAATTCTGCTGTGTCAGACATAAACGGCTCGGGCGCAAAGTTATCGGCTATAACGGCCAAAATTGGTTAATTCCCGCTTAACGGCGTTTGGAAAGCGGCAATCTACCCAAGGTTGTTATTTGCCAAAAGCTCAGCGCGTCAAGTGCGACGTAAAGAACCCGTCAGATTCGTGTGTAACGTGCCACGTTTTCCGGTAGGTTTCCCGCCACTGGGAAAAATGATCCAGAAAACCGTCTATGATCACGCCGTTTTCATCGTTCAGAACCGAACAGGTTGCGTAAGCCAGCAGGCCGCCCGGATGCACCAAAGGCGCAATGTCGGATAGAATACGGGCCTGAATGGTGGTGAGGTCCCGCAAGCGATCCTCGGTCAAGGCCCATTTTCCGGCTGGCGCCCTTCGCCAAGATCCGCTGCCAGAGCACGGCGCATCAACCAAAACCACATCAAACGGATCAACACCTGAAAGGTCATCGGAGTTGAGGATGGTTATCTTTGCGCCTGCTCGTTCCGCCCGCGTCGGAATATCTTTCATGCGGCCGGAATTCACATCATGTGCGTACACTTCGACGCCCTCGTGCGCTGCAAGAGCCAGCGCCTTGCCACCGCCACCCGCGCAATAATCCAGAACGCGCATTCCCGGCCGCAGATCCAGCGCGGCCACAACCGCCTGGCTTGCAGCGTCCTGAAGCTCGACCAGGCCCCGGGCATAGGCCTGGCTTTGGGCAATGCGCCGGGCCCCCTCTGTCACTTCAAGGGCGGTTTGGCATACCTGAACCGGATGGGAGACAATACCCTCGGACTTCAAGGCGTCGATGGCCTCGCCCAGATCGGTTTTAAGGAAGTTGACCCGCAGATGAACGGGCGCCCGGTTCTGCAAAGACATCGCGCAAGGAACCATGGCATCCTTCAGAGAGTCAACGAACCGAGGCCACAGCCACTCCGGAATGTCATATTTCTCGGCCTCGGACGCGAAATCCCGCGCCGTTTCCGTTTCCTCAACCGGCATCGGAGCGTGACGATCGCCGGTAAACAACTCGGCCAGATCACCGCCTGACGCACGGGTCGCACCGATCATCAAACCGCGCCCGGTGTCGGACCCTCCCAACGCTGCATACGAGCGCTTGCGTCGCAACGCGTCGAATACGTGATCGCGAATGGCCGCCCGATCCTTGGACCCTGCGAAACGACTGCGCCGCGCCCAGCCGGTGAGTGCTTTTTCGACCGGCGCGCCAGCCAGAATATCATCCAGAATTTCGATCGAGGCCTGAACACGGGCGGCGGGTGTCATGGTGGAATACCTCGGCGGAAATGGGCCCGGCTGGCCGATCCAATTGGTAAAATGGCACCCGCTCGCGGGTGCCTTGTGTCTTGCTGGATGGCTTACATGACCCGGTAGTTCGGGCTTTCGCGCGTGATCTGAACGTCATGCACGTGGCTTTCTTTCAGACCGGCGCCGGTAATTTTCACGAAATTGCAGTTCTTGCGCATCTCTTCGATGGTGGCGCAGCCGGTATACCCCATCGCCGCGCGCAAACCACCAACCAGCTGGTGGATCACGGCACTGGCCGAGCCTTTGTAGGGCACCTGACCTTCGATGCCTTCGGGCACCAGCTTGTCATTGGCTGCATCTTTCTGGAAATAGCGGTCGGCTGATCCACGCGCCATTGCGCCCAGGCTGCCCATCCCGCGATAAGATTTGAACGAACGACCCTGATACAGGATCACCTCGCCCGGGCTTTCGTCGGTGCCCGCAATCATCGACCCGACCATGGCACAGGATGCCCCGGCGGCAATCGCCTTTGCAAAGTCACCCGAGAACTTGATACCACCATCCGCGATGACCGGAACGTCGCCCGCTGCTGCCGCACAATCGCTGATCGCGGTCAACTGAGGAACACCAACCCCTGCCACCATCCGTGTGGTACAGATCGACCCCGGGCCAATACCCACCTTGATCGCGTCGGCTCCAGCATCGATCAGCGCTTTGGTCGCCTCGCCGGTTGCAACGTTCCCGGCAATGATCTGAACCTCGTTCGACAGGGTCTTGACCCGCCTCACAGCGTCCAGCACGCCCTGAGAATGACCATGCGCCGTATCGACGACGATGATGTCGACACCCGAATCCACCAATTGTTCGGACCGTTCGAACCCGGCATCCCCGACCGACGTCGCCGCAGCGACCCGCAGGCGACCCAGACGGTCCTTGCAGGCGGTTGGGTTCAAAACGGCCTGTTCCGTATCCTTCAGCGTCAGAAGACCGGTCAGCTTGCCTTCGCCATCGACAACCAGCAGTTTTTCGATACGGCGCGCCCGCATCAGGCTTTTGGCTTCTTCCAGATCGGCCGGTTCCTGTAGCATCGCCAGGTTTTCCGAAGTCATCATCGCGTGTACCGGCGTATCGTCCGAGTTCGCAAAGCGCATGTCGCGGTTGGTCAGGATACCCACCACGCGGCCCTGCTCGTCGACGACTGGAAAACCGGTGAAGTTGTAGCGCTGTACCAGCGCGTTGGCGTCGGCCAATGTCTGATCCACCCGCAACGTCACGGGGTTATAGACAATACCGGATTCGAACCGCTTGACCCGGCGGACCTCGCGGGCCTGTTCTTCCACCGAAAGGTTCTTGTGTACCACACCGATGCCGCCCGCCTGCGCCATGGCAATGGCCATTCGCGCCTCGGTCACGGTGTCCATGGCCGAACTCAGCAGCGGGATGTTCATGGTGATCTCGCGCGTCACACGCGTGGTCGTATCCGCCGTTGCCGGCAGCACGGAAGATGCGCCCGGAACCAGGAGAACGTCGTCAAAGGTAAGTGCCTCACGAATCTGCATCTGAATACCCCATGCAAAAGCCCGTTTGGCGGTGACCCTATTACACGGATTGAACCAAAGGAAAAGCCCTTGGGGGCAACTCTTTGGCTCTGGCTGTCGATGCAGTGGAAGAAAACGACGCTCGTTGTGCAGATCGTGCCGCTGATGGCCTTTCCCTTTTCGCTCAAACCCATATCTTGCCCGGCATACGCGCGAATATGAAAAGGTATGTCACTGATGACCACCGACCCTCTTGTCGTCTTTACCCCGTCCGGCAAACGCGGGCACTTCCCCGTCGGCACCCCAATACTGACGGCGGCCCGTCAATTGGGGGTGGATCTGGATTCGGTCTGTGGGGGCCGCGGCATCTGTTCAAAGTGCCAGATCACACCCAGCTATGGCGAATTTCCCAAGCACGGCGTCACGGTGTCCGAGGGCGCGCTGAGCGAATGGAACGCCGTCGAACAGCGTTATGACGACAAGCGCGGGTTGAAACCGGGCCGCCGTCTGGGCTGTCAGGCCTCGGTTCAGGGCGACGTGGTGATCGACGTACCGCCGGAAAGCCAGGTACACCGGCAGGTCGTGCGCAAGGCGGCCGCCGCGCGTGCCATCACGATGGACCCGGCCACGCGCCTTTATTTCGTTGTGGTGGAAGAACCCGACATGCATTCGCCCACCGGCGATCTGGAACGGCTCGAGCGGGCGTTGCGCGAGCAGTGGGACATTGATGCCGTCACGGCGGACCTGACGCTGATGTCCAAACTTCAACCGGTTCTGCGCAAGGGCAAATGGGAAGTCACCGTGGCGGTCCACAAAGGTCACAAGGACAGCGTGGCGCGTATCGTCGAAATCTGGCCCGGCCTGCATGAAGGCGGGCTGTATGGTCTGGCCATCGACCTCGGATCGACCACCATCGCCGCGCATCTGACCGATCTGGAAACCGGCGAGGTCAAGGCATCCTCTGGCCTCATGAATCCCCAGATCCGGTTCGGTGAAGACCTGATGAGCCGTGTTTCGTATTCCATGATGAACCCCGGCGGTGATCAGGAGATGACCAGGGCCGTGCGCGAGGCGATCAATGACCTGGCCACGTCGATTGCCGAAGAAGCGGGCATCGATGCCTCTCTGATCGTGGAAACGGTATTCGTCTGCAACCCGGTCATGCATCACTTGCTGCTGGGGCTGGACCCGGTGGAACTGGGTCAGGCGCCGTTTGCACTGGCAACGTCGGAAAGCATCTCCCTGCCCGCGCGCGAGATGGATCTGACCACTATGAACCCACGCGCGCAGGTCTATATCCTGCCCTGTATCGCGGGCCATGTGGGCGCGGACTGCGCGGCGGTGGCCCTGTCCGAAGAACCCGGCAAGTCCGAAGATCTGGTTCTGATCGTCGACGTGGGCACCAACGCTGAAATCCTGCTGGGCAATACCAGCCGCGTGCTCGCCTGTTCCTCGCCCACCGGGCCTGCCTTCGAAGGCGCTCAGATCAGTTCTGGCCAGCGCGCTGCTCCCGGCGCAATCGAAAGAATCGAGATCGACCCCGTCACCAAGGAACCCCGGTTCCGCGTCATCGGGTCCGATAAATGGTCCGACGAAGACGGCTTTGATCTGGATATCGCCACGACCGGTATCACCGGCATCTGCGGTTCGGGTATAATTGAGGCAGTGGCCGAAATGCGTATCGCTGGCCTGCTGGACGAAAGTGGTCTGATCGGATCGGCGGAACAGACCGGTACGGCCCGCTGCGTGCCCGAAGGTCGCACACACGCCTATCTGATCCACGACGCCAGCGCCGAAGACGGCCCCCGCATCACCGTCACGCAGGGTGACATCCGCGCCATTCAGCTTGCGAAATCCGCATTGTACGCAGGCGCACGCCTGCTGATGGACGAAATGGGCGTCGAAGAGGTGGATCGCGTGGTTCTGGCCGGTGCGTTCGGCGCGCATATCTCGACCAAACACGCCATGGTGCTTGGGATGATACCCGATGCGCCGCTGGAGAAAGTCTCGAGCGCGGGCAACGCCGCAGGTACCGGCGCGCGTATCGCGCTGTGCAATATCGGATCGCGCGCCGAGATCGAACGCGTCGTGCGCGAGATCACCAAGATCGAAACCGCCATCGAGCCGAAGTTTCAGGATCATTTCGTGGCCGCCAATGCGATCCCGCACAAGACCGACCCGTTCCCGGAACTGGCCCAGGTTGTCACACTGCCCAACCCAAGCTTCAACACCGGCGGCGAGACCGAAGCAGGTGGCGGACGTCGTCGCAGGCGCCGCGGTTAAACCGACAGTTCAGTGACCCGTGGGAAACCTCGGGTCATTGTCCTCACCGATAACAGGCGTTGCGTCGGACCTCGTCCAGCGACGTGACGCCTAGTTGGGCCATGGCGATGCTCATTTCTTCGCTGAGTACCGACCATAGCTGTTCAAGGCCCGCTTCGCCTTCGGCCGCTATTGCAAACTGAAGGATACGACCGAAAAAGGCAAAGTCCGCCCCGTTCGAAAGTGCCTTGAGAACGTCTTCACCCGACCGCAACCCACTGTCGTAGAAAAGCGGAAAATCCGGACCGACGGCCTTGCGTATCTCGGGCAGAACCGTGATTGGCGCGGGCGCACTTTCCAACTGGCGTGCACCATGGCTTGAGACCTGAATGGCGTCCACGCCCGCTGACTTGAGCCTTTGCGCGTCGTCTGCATCCAATATGCCTTTGACCACCAGATTCCCGGCCCACTGGTCGCGCAGGCGGGCCAATGTCTCCCACGTGGCCTTGGCGCGGCTTTCGGTCCGGTCGAAATCGTAGCCATCCATCAGGAAATTCGCCATTTCCGGCTTGCCTTTCAGCAGCACCGGCAAGGACCACCGCGGGTGCAAGGCAAAATCCATCACCTGCTTGGGACCCATTTTGAAGGGCATCTTGAACCCATGGCGCAACTCGCGCGGGCGTCGTCCAACCTCGGGCACATCCACGGTCAGCACCAGTGTTTCATACCCCGCAGCCTTGGCGCGATCGACAAGCTTGAACGTGCCGCTGCCATCGCCGCTGAAATACAGCTGAAACCAGGCATGGCCTTCAGCTTCGACGATCAGATCCTCCATCGCGGTCGAGGCGACAGTCGAAACCCCAAGCGGCACTTCATGGCGTGCTGCGATGCGGGCCAGCATCAAGTCGGCCCCCGGCGCGGACAAATTGCACATGCCCATCGGAGCGATACCAAACGGGCGTTTCGCGGGCCGGTCGAACAGGGAACTTGCCAGAGATCTTTCACTGACGTCGCGCAGGATACGCGGGCGCAAGGTCATTGCATCCAAAGCGGACCGATTGCGACCGGCACCCATCTCGGCCCCGGCTGCACCATCAATATAGTCGAACACCATCCACGGAAGACGCCGCCGCGCCAGGCGGCGGGCGTCCTCGGCACTGTGGATGGCGCTTGCGCCCATCAGGCCTGAACGGCCTTCATGAAACGGTCGCGGATGACGACTGGATCCATCGTGATCGGCGGCATCTTGGCGTTGCCGCTTTCACATTTGCTGACGACAATGGTCATCTGTTTGGCATCCAGCGCCTCTTGCAGCACGCGTCCGGTGTCTTCGGCGGCACATTCGATCACGCGCTCACACCCGGCTGCTTCGGCCATTTTGGCCAGAGAGGTCTTTTGCCCGGCATAGGTCGGCTGATCGCCGGTCGAACCGTACGAACCATTGTCAACAATCAGCAGGATATAATTGTCTGCCACGTTGTTGGCGATGGTCGGCAACGTCCCCAGATTGGTCAGGATCGAGCCATCCCCATCAATGACGATCACCGGTTTAGGCTGGGCCAGCGCAAGCCCCAGACCGATCGAGGACGCCAGGCCCATTGTCCCCAGCATGTAGAAATTGGTTGGCTGGTCGTCGATGGCGTGCAGTTCCTGACTGGGAATGCCGATGTTGCAGACAACCAGTTGATCACGCAGGATCGGGGCGATTTCTTTTAGTATTTCAGAACGGATCATTGGTCGCCATAGCCTCCCCAGAAATTGGCGTCGGTCAGGATGGCGACCGGCTTGTTGCACATGAATGTGTATTTCAGGATCGCGTCGAGCTCCTCGACATCCGCCTGATGGTGGAAGTGGTAGGTGGGGATGTTCAGCTGGGCCAACAACGCCTTGGTGTGAACCGCCATTTCAACCTGGCAGGCAATGGGCTCGCGCAGTTCGCCCCGGTACGAGATCAGCATCGGCAGCGGCATCCGGTAATACTGGATCAGCGTCGCCAGCGTGTTGATCGTCACGCCAATGGCCGTGTTCTGCATGATGATCGCGGGACGCTTGCCGCCCATCCACGCCCCTGCACACAGGCCCATCCCTTCGTCTTCCTTGTTGGACGGAATGTGATAGATGCCATCACGCTCATCGATTTCCGCGATGACACCTGCCAATTGCTTGCACGGGACAGTGGTGACAAACGAGATATCGTTCGCCACCAGATCGTCGGTGATCTTCTTGTCTATGTTCATGATCCAGCTTTTGGTCCTGTTTGGGGCGCTAGACGCGCGATTGAGGAATTCAGGCCCTTCGGTGCACGTGCACGGCACAGGGGGCATGGCGGACGACGCGCGAAGCGGTCGATCCCAGGAAGTAGTCGCTCAGGTCCGGTTTGTGCGAGCCGATTACGATACAGTCGACATCTTTGCTGCTGGCATAATCGATGATGGACCGTGCGGTATGGCCTTTGACGATTTCGGCCGTCACCCCTTCAAGCCCCTCGATTTTTTGCAGCAATTGCAAACGGGCCCGTTCGAAACCTTCGGCGACAACCGATTTGTCCAGATAGGCGCTGACCGATCCCTGAGGCATCTCGTAGACATGCAGCGCAATTATTTCCGCGCCCTTTCCTGACAAGGCCCGTGCGATTTCCAGCGTGTGTTGCGATATGCCGTGATCCAAAGCCAACGGGACCAGTATTTTCGTGTACATGAAGGTCTCCAGTTCTGTCAGTTCTATCCCCAGGGTTTCAGGATAATCTTGGGTGCGGCCACGGCGCCAGATCGGATATCGCAAAACGCCTGCGCGCCGTCGGCCAGGGCTCGTTCTTCGATCCAGTCCAGAGCCCCCAGCCGCCCGTCAAAGATCGCCTGAGCTGTCTGGCGAAAGTCCTTGGCGGTGTAGGTGTAAGTCCCGATGAATGTGATTTCCTGCAAGGTCATCCGGCGAATATCCAGACCACCGGTATCCTCACCCAACCCCACATGCGCGATCACGCCCCCCGGCTCGGCCATGGCCGAGGCAACTGACCGCGTCGCAGCATAGCCCACGGCATCTATGACCAACGGGTAAGTCCCCTTGGCTGAACCCACCAGCGCAAAGCTCTCGATTTTCGCCAGGTAGGTCCGACGCAGCTCATTTGGTTCCGCGATTGTCACGTCATCGACGCCCATTGCCCGCAAGGCCAAGGCCGCCGCAAGGCCGATGGCCCCGCCGCCGATCACCAGTGCGCGACGGTCCATCGCCGGATGCAGCGCCTCGATTCCCAACCGGACCGTATGCCAGCTTACCGCCAGCGGTTCCGCCAGCGCGGCTTTGACAAACGATATATCTTCCGGAACTTCGACAAGATTGCTGGCAGGCATGGTGACGTATTGCGCGAACGCCCCTTCGCGCGGCGGCATCGAGATGATCTGGCGATCCGGGCACAGGTTTTCACTACCAGCAAGGCAGGCCGCGCATTGACCGCAGCTGACCAGCGGGTTGATCGTCACACGATCACCGGCGCGTTTCTCGTCAACAATCACACCGGCCGCCTCGTGCCCAAGGATCAGCGGTGCCGGACGACGCGCATCGTGTCCCAGATAGGCATGCATGTCCGATCCACAGATGCCGACCGCCTCGATCCGGATCAAATGTTCGGATGGACCGGCCTCGGCATCCGGCACCTCACCGAACACCATCTGTTCCACACCTTGGTAAACCAGCGCCTTCATTTGGCCGTGAACCCTCCATCAACCATAAGAACCTGCCCCGTGACATAGCCGGACGCGTTCGAGCACAAAAACAGGATCGGTCCATCGATGTCCTGCATCTGTCCATTGCGCCCAATGCAGGTTTGAGCGGCGTTCCTCTCTGCGCGCTCGGGGTCGTCGAACACGGCCTGCGTCAGTTCAGTGGGAAAGAACCCCGGACCGATCGCGTTGGCGGTAATGCCAAAGGGCGACCAGGCCTCGGCCATCGCGCGGGTCAGTTGCCCGATCCCGGCCTTGGTGGCCCCATAGGCAATGCCGCCCGGAAACGCGCGCGTTGTTTGCAGCGAGGCGAAATTGACGATACGCCCCCAGCCCTTCTTTTTCATTTCGGGCACCATGGCCTGACTGAGGAAAAACGGCGCGCTGAGGTTCAGTGCAAGCGTGGCATCCCATCCTTCAGGAGTAACATCGTCGGCAGCCTCGCGTGTGTTGACCCCAGCCGCATGTACAATGATGTCCGGCGCTCCAAACTTCGAATTGACCGTCTGAACCAGCTCGCCCATTCCGTCACGATCCGAAACATCGGCGACCACCGCTTCTGCGTTGTTGCCGATTTCGGCCTGCATCTGCGCCAACGCGTCGCTGCGCCGGGCCACGCCGACAACACGCGCGCCGGCTGCGGCAAGTGTCCGCGCCACCTGCCGTCCCAGCCCCGAACTGGCGCCGGTGATGCAGGCCACCCGGCCCGTCAGGTCAAACAATGCGCGCGGGTCATCCATCGGCGGTCAGGTCGAACGTTTCATCCGGGAAATACTTGGCCAGACGCACATCCGCTGCACGGGCGTGACCCTCCATTCCTTCCAGTCGGGAAATCCGGGCGGTTGCTTCGGCGATCGATTTGGAACCTTCACGCGTGGCCCGCTGCCAGGTGACGATCTTCATGTATTTGTGAACGCTCAAACCGCCGGTATAGCTGGCCGCACCGGACGTTGGCAGAACATGGTTCGTCCCGGTCGCCTTGTCTCCGTAGGACACGGTGGTTTCCTCACCCAGGAACAGCGAGCCATAACACGTCAGCCGATCCAGCCACCAATCCAGATCCTCGGCCTGAACCGTCAGGTGCTCGGGCGCATATTCATCGGAACAGGCGGCCATCTCTTCGCGGTCGGAACAGACGATGACTTCGGCATAGTCGCGCCACGCGGCCGAGGCGTTTTCGCGGTTCAGCTCTGGCAGATCGTCGATCAAAACCGGAACCAGCTCCATCACTTTCCGCGCAAGGTCGCGATCATCCGTTACCAGCCAAACGGGCGAATTGTACCCGTGCTCTGCCTGACTGACCAGATCGGTTGCCACCACATGGGCGTCCGCGGAACTGTCGGCAAGGATCAGGCTGTCGGTCGGACCCGCGATCATGTCGATGCCAACCTTGCCGTACAGGATGCGCTTGGCTTCGGCCACGAACTGGTTGCCCGGCCCCACAAGGATATTGGCGCGCGGCAAACCGAACAAACCATAGGTCATGGCAGCCACGCCCTGTACACCGCCCATGGCCAGAATGCTGTCGGCTCCGCAGATATGCGCGGCATAGACAATCGCGGGCGCAACACCTTCGCCCGGTCGCGGAGGAGAACAGGCGGTGATATGACGGCACCCGGCGACCTTGGCCGTTGTCACCGTCATGATCGCGCTGGCGATATGGCTGTAGCGCCCACCGGGAACATAGCATCCTGCCGCATCCACCGGGATCGCCTTTTGCCCCGCAACGAAACCGGGAACGATCTCCATCTGTACGTCCGACACGGTAGCCTTCTGCGTCTCGGCAAAGCGTCGGACGTTGTCATGGGCAAAGCGTATATCGGCCTTCAGTTTTTCCGGCACTAGCGCGATGGCGGCATCAATCTCGTCCTGCGTCATCAGGACGTTTCCTTCGAACTTGTCGAACTTGATGGCGTATTCCAGCGCCTTGGCATCGCCACCGGCCTCGATATCGGCAAGGATGGTCTTGACCGTATCATGCACCTCTGAGGCATGTGATTGAGCGGTTAAAGTCGCCTTTTTCAAATATTCACGAGGCATGTTCAGCAGGTCCTATTGGTAGATTTCAGGAAGCAGGGTGGTCGACACAGCAGGCACGTAGGCGATCAGGATCACCACGATCAGCATGGTCAGTACGAAAGGAATGGCCCGGGCGGCAATCTTCAGAATGGACTCACCGGTAATGCCAGATACGACGAACAGGTTCAGACCCAGCGGCGGCGTGATAAAGCCCACACCCAACGCGGTGATCATCATGATGCAGAACTGGATTTCGTTCATGCCGATATTGTCGGCCAGCGGTTTCAGGATTGGTGCCAGGATCACGATGTTCGGCGTTGTCTCCATGACGCAGCCCGCTGCGATCAGGATGCCGATCATCAGCAAGATCAACAGATAGGGATCATCGGTCAGCGACGTGACCGAGGCCACGAAGCCCTGTGGCACGCCCATGATCGCCAGTGCTTCGGCCAAAGGGGCCGAGAAGGCGATGATCGGCAGGATGACTCCGTTCACCTTGGCCGAACTGACCAGCATCGATGGAAAGTCCGCCAGCGTCAGTGTGCGCAGGATGAAACCCATGATGATGGTGACGACCACGGCGGTTGCGCCGGCTTCGGTCGGGGTCAGGCGACCTGAGAAGATGCCGTAGAAAATGATCCCCGGCACGATGAAGGCGTACCAGCCCGATTTCAGCGCCTTGCCCAGATTGGCCAGCCATTCCCCCATGGTCATCATGCCGCCGCCCTCATAGGCGTAAAGACGGTTCATGATGATGTTGGTGATCAGGATCGACACCAGGATGGCCAGACCCGGAATCAAGGCTGCAAGAAACAGGGTCGAGGCGGAGATACCCAGCACGAGGCCGATGATGATATAGGCGATCGAAGGCGGGATCAGGATGCCGGTACAGGCACCAGCCGCAACCAGAGCACAGGCATAGGGGCGCGGATATCCGCTTTCCACCAGCCGATTGATGGTCATGCGCCCCACCGCAGCCGCCCCGGCAGCATCCGACCCTGAAATCGCGGCAAACATACCGCAGACCAGAACCGTGGCCGAACCGAACCCGCCCTTGGCAAAGCATGTCAGCGCCTCGGCTACGTCCAGGAATTTGCGCGACAGACCGGTCCGCACCAGAACGTCACCGGTCAGGATGAACAAGGGTACCGCGGTCAGGGCAAATGCGTCGATACCTGTGAACAGGCTTTCTCCGACCAGGCTGAGAGGTAGATCACCGGACATGATCAGCATCACGATCGCCGCTGTTCCTATGGCGGCCCAAACGGGCACGGCCAAGGCGATCAGGCCTACGAACAGGATCACCGGCAGGTAAAAATCCCAGCCCAGTTCAACGGTTTGATTGAGGGAATTCCAAAGCATCCGTATTCTCCTCAGTCAAACAGCTTGTCGCCTTCGAAGACGGGGGTGCCGTCACGAAGTGATTTCAGGTCACGCAGGAAGGATTGGATCAGCCGCCATATCATCAGGGCAAATCCAGTGGGCACGGCCATAAGGAACCAGACTTTCGAGACCCGAAGCCCATCCGTGACCGAGCCGAACTTGGCCGAAACATGAACCGCCTCATACGACCAGTAGAGCGCGATGATCGCCACGCCGAACATCACCAGATCGCCAAAAATATAAAGCACCGCTTTGGGTCGTGGCCCGATGTAGTGCATGATCACATCGATCCGTATGTGCGCCCGCTCTTTCACCGCAGCGGCGGCACCGATCCAGGCAAGGTAGATGAAGGAATACCGAACGATCTCCTCGCCCCAGATCGACGAATAGGCAAAAATCTCGCGCCGCAGCACCTCGATGGCCATGGTAATCACCAGCATCACGTAGAACACCAGCAGCAACCAGCGCTCTGCATTCCGGTCTATGTTTTGAAGAATGGTCATCTGATCCTCCGGCGCAGATACAGCCTGACCCACGCCTAGCTTGGCGGGATGTTGTCGGGCTGACTGAAAGTAAGGTTCGTGGACGCCTGTCAGGCGTCCACGGCTTGGGCCTTAGGCGTCGTGGACGTAATATTTGCCTTGAGTACCGGCGGCTTCGACGAGCTTTTCGAAGTTGTCCATCGATCCGGCCAGTTCCATCTTGAACGGATCCCAATCGGCGTTCTGATACCCGCCTGCATCCTGCCATTCCGCCAGTTGATCGTCACTGAGCGAATGGAACTGCACCCCGGCCTTGTTCAGCTCGGCCATGGCATAGGCGCGGGCCGACGGAACCTTGGACAGGTTCTGGTGGCTGGTCATTTCCGATCCCCACATGATGCCTTCCTGTACATCGGCAGGCATCGAATTGAACCATTCCAGGTTACAGGAATAAACCTGGCTGTCCGGCACCGCCTGCGTGAAGGTCACATGGCTGAGGATATCCTTGAAACCGAAGACATAGAGCGCGCCAACCGAAGGATCGAGCGCATCCGCAACGCCCTGCTTGATGGCCGACGGGGTCTCGCCCCAGGCTACCGGCGTCGGGTTCGCGCCGACCATCCGGTAGTATTGTTGCAGCATCTTCGATCCCGGCACGCGGAACTTGATCCCGCTCATGTCACCGGGGGTGAGTACGGCATTGCCGCCCTGACGAACCGCAACCACGCGCGGGTCGATGTTTACATAGAACAGGGCCTTGAATCCTGCGGCCTCGACCTTGGGGTGAACCTCATTTTTCCACGTGTCCGAATGGACAAGGTTGGTGAAACGCTGGTTCGAGCCGCACAGGTACGGCATGTTGATCAGGTCGACTGTCGACGCGAACGGCGCGAAATTCGACAGCGAATGCTGCGCGGCCTGAATGGTGCCGCCCTGCACCTTCTGGACCAGTGCGCCACCCGCACCAAGCTGACCGCCGGGGGCCAGTTTGACATAGACCTTGCCGTTTGTGGCGTTCTGAATGTTTTCTTTCAGGTCCAACTGCATGATCGGATAGCTGCGCGACGCGCCAAGCACATAGGCCGTGGCCACGGTCATCACGTGATCTGCGGCCTTTTCACGCTCGCTCTCTTCCTTCGCGGTCTGCGCAGCGGCCTCGGAAGACCACAAAACACCCCCTGCCCCAGCCACCATTGCGGCCGTGAACGCGCCACTGGCGCTCAGTTTCAGAAAATTGCGGCGCTCGGCCGATGCCAGTTCGGTCTTGTCGGTTTTCATCAATTGCCCTCCCAAGCAAAAGTTCAGCTGCCGTCTTGTGCGTTCCGGTCAGCTTCCTTTTTCAGAATTGCGACAACGAACAGGATCGAAGCCGCGAACAGAACCAACATCTCTCCAACGTCGCCAAGAAACGCGCTGCTCGCAAAAGCACCCAAAGCGACATTTGCGAAATAGATCGCAAAAACGATGACTGATGCAGCGAGATACATTTCCGGGACTCCCTTCAGAATCGGCTCAAATACCTTTGTAAGCGCTTACATCATAAATGCAAGCGCTTACATAAACGCTTTCATCCTTGGAAGAATGCGACTAACTTAGGCGAACCGGAATTGAGAGTTCGAGAATGTCAAAACATCGGTCCGCACCGACGCTGGATGACGTTGCCAAGGCAGCAGGCGTTTCCACTGCCACCGTGTCACGGTGCCTGAACACCCCGCAACAGGTGGTCGAGGCAACGCGGAAACGTGTTCTGTCTGCCGTGGACTCCCTGGGATACACGCCAAACTTTGCGGCACGCGTGATGGCTGCACGGCGTTCTTTCACGATTGGCGCGATAATCCCGACGATGGAAAATGCAATCTTCGCAAGGGGGTTGCAGGCGTTTCAAGAGGAGATCCACAAACAGGGCTACACCTTGCTGGTCTCCAGCTCGGCCTATCAACCGGCCGCAGAAGAAGAACAGATCCGAACGCTGGTTGCGCGGGGCGCCGACGGGCTGTTGCTGATCGGGCATGACCGTGACGCGCAAATCTACGACTATCTCGAAAGGCGTAAAGTGCCGGCCCTGGTCGCGTGGTCCTTCCTGCCAAACGAACCAATACCGTCCGTCGGGTTTGACAACAGACGGGCGATGGAGGCTTTGACAAGCAAGATCATCGAATTAGGCCATACGCGGTTGGCAACGATTTCAGGCATCAGCAAGGGCAACGACCGTGCGCGCCTACGGATCCAGGGGATAAAAGACGCGATGTCCCGACATGACCTTTCGCAAGACGATCTGGTCGTGATCGAAACCTCGTACGAGATTGAAAATGGCGCCGAGGCATTCAAGCATCTCATGTCGAATGACAACCCGCCGACCGCGGTTTTGTGCGGCAACGACGTTCTGGCCGTCGGTGCGGTGCGGCAAGCTCAGCAGATGGGACTTCGGGTACCCGAAGATGTATCGATCACCGGATTTGATGATATCGAGCTTGCGCGCATCGTCGCCCCTGCCCTGACAACTGTCCATGTTCCTCATCGTGACATGGGACGCAAGGCTGCTTTGGCGTTGATACAGATGATCGAATCCAACGCACCGGGCAAATCTGTCGAACTGCCGACCCGCATCGTAGGCAGAGAGTCTCTGCTTGGCCTCAACAGGTAGCGCCGGCTTTATCAACCCGTTGAGCAGATCCACGGAAACATGCGCCGGTTAGATCCGTAAAGGTGGTGGAAAGCCACGCGGCGTCATCTTTTTGATTGAGTAACAGCACTTTACAGATCGTTGCTGGAGCGGGTAGCGGGAATCGAACCCGCGCGTTCAGCTTGGGAAGCTGACAGGCTACCATTACATCATACCCGCCTTGTCAGATGAAATAGCACCAGAACAACCAGACGTTCAACCCGGATCGCAACCAACTTTTTTCGGTTTCTTACTCGGTTCGGGCCCGCAGGCTGTCGATCAGGGACTGGTCGACATCCAAAGCGGCGCCTGCCGCCTCCAAAGTTCGGCGATCGAGATGCTGGGGGTTCAGATCCACCCCTTTTGAAAACGCGTCAACAATGGCCTTCATGGCTGTGATCCGCGCGTATTTCTTGTTGTTGGACGGGATCACGTGCCAAGGCGCAACTTCCGTCGACGTCCGCGCCAGCATTTCGTCCACGGCCACTTCAGCGACATCCCATTTTTCGCGGTTTCTGAAATCTTCGTAAGTCAGCTTCCAGCGTTTCATCGGATTGGTCAGACGCTCGGTAAAACGGCGCATCTGCTCTTCCTGTGAAATGTGGAAGAACAGTTTTACGATTCGAGTCCCGTCATCGACCAGCATTCGTTCGAAATCATTGATTTCCTGATAAGCGGCCCGCCAGCGTGTTTCCGGGGTCAGCTTTTCAATCCGCTCCACCAGAACCCGACCATACCAGCTGCGGTCGAAAGCGGAAATCGCTCCCGAAGGCGGCAGGCGTTCCCAGAACCGCAGCAGATAATGCCGGTTGAGATAATAGTTCCGGGGTGCGCCGATGGGCCAGACCTTGAAGCTGCGCGGGTCCAGGGCCTGACTGATCCTGCGAATGGTTCCGCCTTTTCCGGCAGCGTCCCACCCTTCGAACACCAACACACCTTTGAACCCATGAAACAGATAGGCTTGCTGAATTCTGGCCAATCTTGTCTGCAATTCGACCAGCTGACCAAAGTAGGCTTTTTTGTCCAGTTTCCTGGTCAGATCCGCATCCGAGAGTTTTGGAGGGTGATGTTTACTCATGCTGCCACCTGATCGATGCATCCTGGATCAGGATATCCTGAAGCCTTCTGCAAATTCGACATTGATCAGGGTCAAATGAAAAGGCCGGGCGCTGTGCCCGGCCTTTGCTGTCCGTGTCCTTCAGATCAGGCGCGGCGGCGACGGCCACCACCGCGACGGCCACCGGCGGCGCCGGCGGCGCCCGCCTCGTCCGGCGCTTTGTTGAACCGGATCCACTCACCGCCATGCGGGTCGTTGTTGGTCAGCAGGTTGGCGGCGCGAATGGCCTCCATTTCCTTACCGGCGCGCGGCTTGGTCGAGCCAAGACCGAACAGCTGGCAGAAGGTTTCATCATCCATGTCCGCAGGCAGTATGACACCCTTGGCTTCAATCTCGGCCTTTTTCTCTGCGATCTTCTTGGGCCCTACAGGCAACGCAACAGGGTTCATGATTGCCGAGGTCATGCCCGCACCCATCGCCATTGGAAGGAAAGCGTTGTTGATGCCGTGGCGATTTGGCAGGCCGAACGACACGTTGGACGCACCACAGGTGGTGTTTACGCCCAGCTCTTCGCGCAAGCGACGGACCAGAGCGAATACCTGCAGACCAGCAGTTGCCATCGCACCGATGGGCATGACCAGCGGGTCGACCACGATGTCATGCGCGGGAATGCCGAAATCAGCCGCGCGCTCGACAATCTTCTTGGCCACTTCGAAACGCACATCGGGATCTTCCGAAATACCCGTGTCGTCATTCGAGATCGCCACAACCGGCACGTTGTACTTCTTGACCAGCGGCAGAACCAGCTCCAGACGCTCTTCTTCTCCGGTGACCGAGTTCAGCAGAGGACGCCCTTCAGCCGCCTCAAGACCGGCCTCCAACGCACCCGGCACCGACGAGTCGATGCACAGCGGCACGTCAACCAGACCCTGAACCAGTTCGACGATCTGGCGCATCAGCGGCGGCTCGGTCTCGTTCGGGTTGGGATTCGAGTTGTAGACAACGCCCGCATTGATATCCAGAACGGTCGCGCCAGCTGCCACCTGAGCCAAGGCGTCCTTTTCGACGGTCGAAAAATCGCCCGCTTCCAGCTCGGCGGCCAGTTTCTTGCGGCCTGTCGGGTTGATCCGCTCACCGATCACGCAGAACGGTTCGTCAAAGCCCAGGACGGCTGTTTTTGTTTTTGATTCTACGACTGTTCGGGTCATGTCCGTTCCTTAGGAGTTTACAGGCTTTGCCGAAGCGCCGCCGTTATTGATCGCCCAGTTGGCGTTGGTCTTGATTCCGCCCAGCGGGAAGAAGTGTACGTTGGTGATGTTGAAATCCGGGTTGGCCGCCTTGTGGTTTGCCAGTTCGGTCACGACATCGGTCGGCTCGTAGGGCAGCAACAGCTTGGAGACATCCATGGCGCGCTTTTGCAGAACCTTCAGCGACGGCCCAACGCCGCACGCGATGGCGAATTTGATCAGGGTTTGCAGCTTGGCCGGACCCGCGATTCCGATATGGATCGGCAGATCGATGCCCGCTTCCTTCAGGCTGTCGGCCCAGGCGATGATCGGCTTGGCGTCAAAGGCGAACTGGGTTGCCAGCGCCATTTCGGCATCCGTGGTCTCGTTGAACTTCTGCTTCCAGCGCAACGCGTCATCGACATTCTTGGTCGAGCCGTCCGGGTCTATGTCCTTGTTGCCTTCGGGGTGGCCCGCCACGTGCAGGCGCTTGAAGCCCGCCCTGTCGAACAGACCGGTTTCCAGCAACTGCATCGAGCTGTCGAAATCGCCGTGCGGGTTGGCGACACCGCCGGCCAGCAACAACGCCTGTTCAACACCCGCTTCGCCCTGGTACATGGAAATCCAGTTTTCCAACGTCGCCGCATCCTTGATGATCCGAGCCGGAAAATGCGGCATGACAGGGTAACCTTCCGCCGCAATACGCTTGGCGGTCTTGACCATGTCTTCGATCGGCGTGCCCTCGATATGGGCGATGTAAACGCGTGTCCCCTCGGGCAACAGCGCGCGGAAGTCATCGACCTTTTCGGCGGTACGCGGCATGACCTCGATCGAATAGCCCTGCAAAAAGGCTTCGACGGTCGGATTTACTGGGCCGTTTTCGACCGCATCACGTTTCTTGAAGTTCAGCAAAGCCATTTCGGCCTCCCATAAAGTCTGGGGCTCATGCCCAACCGTCATTGGCGATCAGCGCTTTGACGCGGTCCTGATCGTATTCCGTTTCCAGACGCACAGCCTCGGCTTCGGCAATCTCGGCAGGATCGCCTTCGACCGCGAAAGGTTCGGCTTTGCGCCATTCGGCCAGATAGGCATCACTGTCCTTGGCGTTCACCTTCATCGCGGCACGGTCGATGGCTTGTTCAAACCGTTCCTCCAACTGCCGCTTTGCGCCACGACGGCCTTTGCCGACGATGACCTGAGCGGGAATGTCGCGCCAATACACGATGGTGACGTCAGGCATTGCTGTGATTCCTCCTAACCCGATGGGCCGGTTCTAAACTTCAATGTAGGCCTGGGTCGGTCGATTTTCGACACACGGCGCTTTTCCAGCGACGTTTTTGCCCACGGTGGTGTATCGGGCTTGTAACCAGTTTTCCGGCAAACGCGCATATCATAATTCTCATCGTCACTATGAAAGCGCTGCATGAAAAAGAAAAACCCCGGACGGGAAAAACCGCCCGAGGCAAGAAGTGATGGGTCAAATGGCCTTAGCCGACCAGACCGCCATCTTCGCGGGTAATGGCGACAATGGCCGAACGCGGCACCGAGTCACCGCCTTCAGGCCAGTGGCTGTTGCCTTTTTCGCCCGGGTGCTGAATGCCGACGAACATCGTACGACGGTCCGGCGACCAGCTGAGACCGGTGACCTCGCATCCATTCGGTCCAACCAGAAAACGGCGGATTTCACCGGTGACAGGGTCACCTGCCAGCATCTGGTTGTTGCCCTGACCGGCAAAGTCACCTTCGTTGCCGTAATTGCCATCGGTCTGGATCCACAACAAGCCATTGCTGTCGAACTTCAAACCGTCGGGCGAGTTGAACATGTTGTCGGCGTTCACGTTCTCGGATCCGGCATAGGCGTCTTCGTGGACCGTGGGATTGCCTGCCAGCACGTACAGATCCCAGCCGAAGCCAGCCGCAGCATGATCGCCGCCATCCGGACGCCAGCGTAGGATCTGACCGTAATGGTTCTTGTCCCGCGGGTTCGGGCCGTTGGTCGAGGTATCGTCGCCCCCTGCATTCGGCTTGACGCCACGGTTCTTGTTGTTGGTCAGGCAACAGTAAACCTCGGGCGCGTTTGGATTGGCCGCGACCCACTCGGGACGATCCATGGTGGTTGCTCCAACCGCCGAACCAGCCTGACGGGTGTGGATGCAAACCTCGGCCTGCGATGCAAGCCCGGTGGTTTCAGGTGTCAGATCGAGCCACTCACCGGTTCCGTCGTCGTTGAACTTGGCAACCGAAAGTGTGCCTTTCTCCAACAGCGCGTTGGTATCCACACCAGCGGCATAAACCCCTTCCGAGACAAAGCGGTAAAGAAACTCGCCGCGTTCATCATCGCCCATGTAAACAACGACACGGCCGTCGTTGTTCACTATGACTTCGGCGTTTTCGTGCTTGAAGCGTCCCAGTGCTGTCAGCTTGCGCGGTGTCGATGCCGGATCGGTCGGATCGATCTCGACGACATAACCGGCACGGTTCGGTTCGTTTGGGTTTTTCGAGACGTCGAAACGGTCGTCGATCTTGGCCCAGCCATAGCCCCAATCGCTGGCCGATACGCCATAGCGCTTCAGTTCCGGGCTGGTCTCGTGGTTTTCATCCTCAGCCGAGAAGTAACCATTGAAGTTCTCTTCACAGGCCAGATACGAGCCCCACGGTGTCATGCCGTTTCCGCAATTGTTCCATGTTCCCTTGCACGTCGTGCCGGACGGATCGGCGGCGGTTTTCATCAAGTCATGGCCGGCGGCCGGACCCGTGATGGTCATTTCGGTCTGCGGTGTAACGCGGCGGTTATACGGGCTGTCCTTTACGATGCCCCAGTTGCCATCGGTGTTCGCGATTTCCACGATCGTGACACCATGCGCCATCATGCCCTTTGCGATGTCGTCATCGGATGCTGGTTTGGCGTCCGGATTGTTGCCCCAAAGAATGCCGCGGTTGGTATATTCGTTGTTCACCACCAGCAGAACATGGCCGTCGTGGAAAAACACATCCTGGCCATCCGTGTTGTCACCAAATGCGCGTGCCTGACTGGCCGCCGTGCCTCGGGTGTCATGATCGAATTCCGGAACGTCCGACCACAGCGGATCACCCCAGCGCACCATGACCTCGGCCTTGTAGCCCGAAGGCACAGTCACTTCGTCCGCCGTCGAAACCGGAATCGCCTCGAACGAGAAACGGTCCGCCGCCGCGCGGGCACCTGTCGGCAGAACCGAGCCGCCAACGGCAGCGAAACTGCCCATCGCCAGAACGCCTCCCAGAAACCCGCGACGCGACAACGCGCGCTCGACGACGCGGTCAAAGTCACATTCTTCGGGTCGTGGGCTTATGATTTCATCGTATTCATCAAAAGAAAGGGTGTGATCGTCTTTCATGGCAATCTCCATACCTGGCTGTAAGCTCGTAAAGAATCCCGCTGAGGGTTCCGTGGATGCCCATCGCACCCCAGTATGAACGGCACGTGACACGCGCGTTAATTTCAAACTTGAAATCACTTGCACGTCGGCGATCCCCCGCCTAGGGTCGGGGTAACTCGAAAATCGGAGGGCGTAACGATGGCGCCCAAGCGTCCCAAAGGTGCGGGCGCGTTCCCGAAAGCGGTCGAAAGCCCCGCGCCGGCAAGACCCGATCCGGATGCTCTTTATGCGGCACTGGATCTGGGGACAAATAGTTGCCGCATGTTGATAGCCCAGCCCAAGGGAAGTGGGTTTCATGTGGTCGACAGCTTCTCCAAATCCGTGCAGTTGGGCGCGGGTCTGGAACGCACCGGACGACTGTCGCGGGCGTCGATGTCGCGCACCGTTCAGGCATTGCGAATCTGTCAGCAAAAGCTGAAACGCAACAAGGTCAAACGGATGCGTCTGATCGCAACCGAGGCGTGCCGCCGCGCCAAGAACTCGCGCGAATTCATCCGGCAGGTGAAGCGCGAAACCGGGCTCACGCTTGAGATCATTCAGCCCGAGGAAGAAGCCCGTCTGGCGGTGATTTCCTGTGCCCCGCTGGTTTCGACCAAGACCGAGCAGTTGTTGGTCGTCGACATTGGAGGCGGTTCGACCGAATTGGTCTGGATCGACATATCGTCCGTTCCACGCCGCGACCGACCCGCGGCCATCATGCGGCTGCATCACGGGTTTCACACTGTCGACAGCCCTTTTCCCGCGGCCAAGGTCGTTGACTGGATCAGCGTACCGCTGGGCGTCGCCACGCTGCGGGACCAGTTCAATGATGTCGAGGATGACGCCGCCCGTTTCGCGTTGATGAGTTGGTTTTTCGAGGAAAACCTTGCCGATTTTGCGCCCTACAAGGACGAACAGACGCGCGAAGGGTTTCAGATCGTCGGCACCAGCGGCACGGTCACCACTGTGGCGGCCTCGCATCTGGGCCTCAAGCGGTATGACCGGACCAAAGTGGACGGGCTGCGCATGACCAGCGATCAGATTGACAAAGTCATACGCGGGTATTTAGAACTCGGCCCTCATGGGCGGCGCCGGGACCCTCGCATCGGTGAAGACCGGCAAGCCCTGATCATGTCCGGTTCGGCCATATTGCAGGCTTTGCTTCGTTGCTGGCCCACTGACCGCCTTTCGGTGGCGGACCGGGGGCTGCGCGAAGGTCTGCTTTATGCACAGATGAGCGCGGACGGTGTATTGGAAGACGGACCGTTCTGATGGCGAAGACACCTAGTGGAAAAAACAATTCGGGCCGCGGACAGCGCGACCTGAAGGTCAAGGTCAAGACAGCGCGCGGGCGCAAGCTCAGCTCGACCCGCTGGCTCGAGCGGCAGTTGAACGATCCTTATGTAAAACGCGCTCAGGCCGATGGATATCGTGGGCGAGCGGCATATAAAATTCTGGAACTGGACGACAAATTCCGCTTTCTGGTGCCCGGCGCGCGCGTGGTGGATCTGGGTTGCGCGCCCGGTGGCTGGTGTCAGGTCGCCGTCAAGCGGGTGAACGCGCTGGGCGAGAAATCAGGCAAACGGATCGGATCGGTGCTGGGCATTGACCTGCAAGAGGTCGAACCGGTCGCCGGCGCCGAGATCCATGTTCTGGACTTCATGGAAGATGACGCCGACCAGAAGGTCAAAGACTGGCTGGACGGCAAGGCAGACGTCGTGATGTCGGATATGGCCGCGGCATCATCTGGTCACAAGCAGACCGATCACCTGCGAATCATGGCGCTGTGCGAAGCCG
This sequence comes from Ruegeria sp. YTSC002, assembly GCF_059609845.1. Lineage (NCBI taxonomy): Bacteria > Pseudomonadati > Pseudomonadota > Alphaproteobacteria > Rhodobacterales > Roseobacteraceae > Ruegeria > Ruegeria sp. YTSC002. The sequence goes on along the minus strand of NZ_JBXWML010000013.1, from coordinate 76,514 downwards.
CAGCTTATTTCGCGTTTGACGTTCTGGAAGAAGGCGGAACCTTCGTCGCCAAAGTTCTGGCCGGTGGTGCTGAAGGCGATCTGCAAAAACTGCTGAAGCAGAAGTTTCAGAAAGTTGCCAACGTCAAACCGCCTGCGTCACGCTCGGACAGTTCGGAAAAATTCGTTGTGGCAACAGGGTTTCGCGGCGATTCTTAATCATCCAACCGAATGCGATTTCCGCTCAGGCGTTGTTCGCGCAACGACGTGGCCGCCATGCCCTGCAACATCAATGTGTCACCATGGGTCAGGTATTCAGGTTCGCGGCTGCGCAACTCTTCAATACGTTGCGCCAACGAAATAGATCGTACACCCGTTGGTCTCTGCTTTGACACTTCAATGGACATCCGTCACCTCTGAACAGCACACCTGAAATGTTGTTAGCGGGGAATTTTGCCGCGAACATGGAGCAAATCGGGCACGTATATGCCGGTTCAGGGGCTGAGTTGTTGCGACAATTGCAGCAGGTTCGGATCATCCGGCAGCCTGTCCAGCGCCTCTTGCAGCACTATGCGCGCAGCTTCCGGGCCACGATTGATCTGCGCCAGTTGTACCAGCATCGGCCACGCCTCGGCCCGCTGCGGGTCCAGCGTCACAACTTCGCGAAAGGCCTGTTCAGCCGCAGGAGCATTGCGAAGCGTCAAAGCCATGCCCCCCAGTACAAGGTGGGTTTCCGGGGCATCCAGCCTATTCGAAATCGACTGCTGCCATTCCGACATGCCCTGCCCAAGCTTGGTCCGTTGCTCGGCCGTCAAACCCTGCGGCGGTATGCTCAGGAACTCTTTGGCGGCAGCGATGCGCACGTTTCGCAGAGGATCAGACAGCAACGGCTCGAGCCTGCGCACCTGATCTGCCGGGCTGGCCTGACGTTGCAGCGCCGCTGCATTCGCTCGTATCAGCGGGTCATCTTCCTGCAAAAGCGACGCTGTGACAGCGGCTATCTCTGGCGAGCCAAACGGCTGCATAAGATATGCGGCGGTTGCTCTGACGATCCCGGGCTGCGACGCATCCATTGCGACGGCAAGCAAACCTTCGGGCGTGTCGAGCTGCCCTTCGGCCGCAGCTTTGAAAACTGTCCCGTAATGCGGGCGTCGATTTGGCGATTCCGGAAACCAGCCTTCAATCTGGCTTGCAGCCCAGGCCTGGTCCTGGTCTTGATGGCAGTCAGTGCAGGCATCAACGCCCAACCCAAGATCCGGTCGGGGTATGCGAAAGCTGTGATCGCGTCGACCGTCGACACCCATGTAGGTCCGCTGGATCATATGGCAGCTTTTGCATTGGGCCCCTTCCCCGCCTTCCGGGTGATTGTGATGCGAAGGCGTGTCATAGTCCTTTGCGGCAAGGGTGGCGAATTCCGGATTTCCGGCAGGCGAATGGCACTGTGTGCAAACCCCGTTTCCTTCGGCTTTCAATTCTGCGCTGTGCGGCTCGTGGCAGTTCATGCATCCGACGCCCTGCGCGTACATCTTGGATTGCAGGAACGAGCCGTAGACGTAAACTTCATCCAGTATCTGCCCGTCGGGATGATAGGTCCCGGGGCGCAGCACAGCCAGATTATACGCACCATGGTACGGAGTTCCTGGAACCGGGTTTCCGTTGCCATGCGCCTCGCGCCGGGAATGACATCCGGCGCATTGCTGTATTTCTTCTTCGGTCCGCCCCTTGCCCCAACTCAACAGAAAGCCGGCATTGCCCAGGTCATCTGAAGACCCCTGTTCCCGGACCCAATCGATATGAGCGGACCCCGGCCCGTGGCAGGCCTCGCACCCGACCCCGATTTCGACCTGCTGAGACGTGTAGGATCTGGTTTGAGGATTGTAGTTCTTCTCAAAACCCGTGGCATGACATTCGGCGCAGCGCGCGTTCCAGTTCTTGTAGGGGCCTGTCCAATGTAACCCGTCATCAGGTGGCAGGTCCTGATCAGGGTACAGGTGATACCAGCGCTTTTGCTCTGTGTCCCAAACCACGTCGAAACTTTGCAAACGGCCCGGTTCGGTCTCGAAAAGGTATTGCTGCAAGGGTTCGATTCCAACGACGGAATGCACGTCATATTCCGTCGTCGCACCGTCTTTTTCCGTTACGCGGGCCGAGTACCTGCCTGCCTCACGTTTGAACTGGACGGACATACCGTCATGATCGAACCGGGTTCCGTCAAAATCGGCCGCAAGAGCGCCGTCAGTGGTATCTGTCCACGCCAGCGCATGATGTGACCCAGCCCAGGCTTCGGCTTCTTGCTGATGACAGTCGGTACACTGATCTGAGCCCACATATTCTGGGGTCTGCGCCTGAACTTCGCCAGCGATTGCAAGGCAGGCCAGTATCAGGGCAAATCTCATGCCGTATCTCCTTCTGAGGCATTTTGCAGATCAATCAATGCACCATTGTATTCGGCCCCCAGAATCAGGATCGCGGAATAGAGATACAGGAAAATCAATGCCGCCATGGCCCCCGCCAATCCTGCATAGGTGGCGCTGTAGGTGGCGAACTGACTGATATAAATTGAAAACGCCCATCCACCGGCCGCCCACAAGGCCAAAGTCAGCAGGACGCCGGGCAGAATTTGCATCAGGCTGTGCCTGCGGGTCGGCAGCACGAGATGTGCCAGAAGAACGGTGCCCGCAGGAACCGCCACCGTGAACGTCCAGCGCAGGCGATCCACGGAAAACCAGTTGGCCACGGCAACTTCCGTGTGTTCGGCCACCAGTTTCGTATAGACCGGCAAAACCACCTCGACCGCGGCGATGATCAGAATGGCCGACCCACCCAGAATGACCAGCACCAGGCAGAGCAGCCGGGTTTTCCAGAATGGCCAACTGTCTTCGTCATGGTAGGCCTGGTTCATGGCTGCACGTACGGCGGCAACGCCGTTGGAAGCAAAATAGATCGCCAGCAAACCACCCAAGGTGATGACACCCGAACCGGATCCAGCCAGAACGGCCCGCAGTTCGGCCACGATGGGATCTGCGACATCCTTGGGCCACGCTCCGAAAATCAGGTCAATCAACTCATCCGTGACATAGCCTTGCGACAACGCCCCTGCCAGCGCCACGGTGAACAGCACAAAAGGAAACAGCGCCATCATCAGCGACATGGCCACATGGCTGCTCATGACAAAGCCGTTCTTTCTGCTGAACCGACGGATCGACAGCCAAAGCGCCTGAACAGGTCGGCCAAACAGGGGATTCGCGGCAGTGGTCATGCGGCAACCCTAACCTGCCGAAATGGAACACAGAACCCGTCATGAATATCTATTTGGAGAATGAGGGCCAACAAACGCCTGAACGCATTGCATAAACAAGACCTCGCGTGCAGGATTGGGTCGCGCAGGACGGTAAATGCGCCAGACACAGGATACCGAATGACCCCGGATCAAAAAGACATTACGGTTAGTCCCAGGCTTCGACTGTCTGTTGTCCGGGATACATGCATCATCGCGACGCTGATCGTGCTGGGCCTCTATGCCGGGGCAAACTTCCTGATCCCGCTTGCCATGGCGCTGCTGGTCAATGTTCTGATCATCGCGCTGAGCGATCGCGTCGTCGCCCTGACCCGCGCTCCGGTCTGGCTGGCCAATATTGCCGGTGTGACCGTCGTTCTGGCGGGTTTGTTCATGATCATGTACGTGCTGGGCAGTCAGGCGACGCAGTTTGCACGCTCGATCAGCACCTACGAAAACCAGTTTGATGGTGCAGTCGAGCGAATAACGGGGCTGGTCGGCAACGACGTGACCACCTTCATTCGTGACAATCTGGTAAGTATCGACATGTCCTATGTCGCACGCGTATTGCTGGGCAGCGCCACCTCATTGTTGAACCAGTTCTTCCTGATCAGCCTTTATGTCGCCTTTCTGATGGCCGAACGACTGGCCTTTCGGAAAAAGATCCAACTGGCCGCCGGAGATCCTGTCGCCGCAGCCGAGTTTTCCGCCATGCTCGATGCGATTTCGGTCAGCTTGCAACGCTATGTCGGCGTCAAGACCCTGATCAGCCTGATAACGGCAACCATCAGCTATACGGTTTTCCGCTCGCTTGGTCTGGAATACGCGGAAACATGGGCCGTATTGACCTTTGCCCTGAACTTCATCCCCTCGATCGGTTCGATTATAGCGGTGTTTTTTCCGGCCATGATCGCACTTGTTCAATTCGAAACGATCATCCCCTTCCTGGTCATCGTGCTGGGATGTGGGACGATCCAATTCCTGATCGGCAATTTCCTTGATCCGGCCATGCTTGGCCGATCCCTGAACATGTCGACCTTTCTTGTCATTCTGGCCCTGACCTTCTGGACAACGGTCTGGGGCCTGATCGGAGCGTTTCTGAGTGTGCCTCTGACCGTATGCATCCTGATCGTTTTCAGCCACATCCCGGCCCTTCGGCCGGTCGCCATACTGATGTCTCTGGATGGCAGATTGGGCGAGGACAACAGTCAGGCCGCAGCAAGCTAGGTCATGAAGCGCCCCCTGTTCATCGGATCGGATATCTACCGCAACTCGACCTACGGTTCAAAACACCCGCTGGCCATCCCACGGGTTTCAACTGTCATCGATCTGTGTCGCGAACTGGGTTGGTTGACCTCCGAGAACTACCGCGTCAGCCCCTGCGCAAAGCCAAGTGTATTGGAACGGTTTCATACGCCGGACTATATCGCCGCCCTGCAAAAGGCAGAAGCGGACCAGCATGTCACGGACGAAACACGGGATAAATACGGTTTGGGGACTCTGTCGAACCCGGTCTTCGCCGAGATGTATCGCCGGCCGGCAACCGCCGCCGGTGGTTCCATGCTGGCCGCCGAACTGATCCGGGATGGAGGGATCGTTTTCAACCCTGCGGGCGGTACGCATCACGGCCTTGCGGACCGGGCGAACGGGTTTTGCTATCTGAACGATCCGGTTCTGGCGATACAGACCCTTTTGAACACTGGCTTGGATCGCGTGGTCTATGTCGACATCGACGCCCATCATTGCGATGGGGTTGAACTTGCGTTTCGCGGGTCGGACAGAGTCCGGATGATCTCGGTGCATGAAACGCGGCGGTGGCCGTTCACGGGCCAACTTGAGGAAGACGCCGGTGGCGCGGCCTTCAACCTGCCGGTTCCAAGACATCTGAATGACGAAGAATTCACCGCCATTCTGGATCAATTGATCCTGCCAGCCACCGAGGCGTTCAAACCGCAAGCGATTGTCCTGCAATGCGGGGCCGACGCCGTGGCCGAAGACCCGCTTTCGCGTTTGACCCTGTCCAACAACGCGCATTGGCGAACGGTCGCGGCGCTGAAGCAGCTTTCGGCTCGTTTTCTGGTTCTGGGCGGCGGAGGGTACAACCCCTGGTCCGTAGGGCGATTGTGGAGCGGCGTTTGGGCCACCCTGAATGACTTTGAAGTTCCTGACACACTTGACGACGCTCCACAGAAAATCCTGCGGGATCTGACCTGGAGCAGGGCCGCAGGACAGGCGCCTCAACCCCACTGGCTGAACAGTTTGCGAGACGCGCCAAACCCCGGCCCCATACGACAGGAAGTGAAGGACGGTTTACGTCGCCTCACCGCCAGACATTGACAGTAGATCGGCCTTTCAAAGCCTGCTAACATTCCGACATTTCGGGATATTCCTGACCGACCCAACCCCTGTTCCGTCATCAATTCATTTCTTTCAGTTTGGCACCGATTGGACCACCACCTATGAATGCACTTAATCAGATACTTGATCTCAAGGCCCGCATGGGCCAGTCCATCATCGGGCAAACCGAGGTCATCGACCGACTGCTGATCGGGATGCTGGCCAACGGAAACCTTCTGATCGAAGGTCTGCCCGGATTGGCCAAAACACGTGCAGTCAAGGCGATGGCACGCAATCTGGACGCAGAGTTCAGCAGGATCCAGTTCACGCCTGATCTGCTGCCTTCAGACGTGACGGGAACCGAGGTGTTTCAACAAACTGATGAGGGCGGCACCTTTCGCTTTGAACCCGGGCCGATCTTTGCCAACATCGTCCTCGCTGACGAGATCAACAGGGCACCGGCAAAGGTGCAGGCCGCTTTGCTGGAAGCGATGGAAGAACGGCAGGTCACGGTTTCCGGAACCACCCACAAGATGGAACCATTGTTCATCGTGATGGCAACCCAGAACCCCATTGAACAAGAAGGCACCTATCCCCTGCCCGAAGCGCAGATGGACCGGTTCCTGATGCATGTTCAGATCACCTATCCGCCGGTCGAAGACGAGGTTGAAGTGATCCGGCTGGTACGGGGCGAAGAGATCGCCGCCGGGAAAGGCGCGTCAAGCGAGCCACCACCGACGATCCCGCAGGACGCCGTTTTTGCAGCGCGTTCGGAAATCGGGCAGATCCATGTTTCGGATGCAATGGACCGCTATATGGCCGATCTGGTTCAGGCGACCCGGACGCCTGCGGCGCTCAGCGCAGAACTGGCCAGCTGGATCGAAATCGGCGCCAGCCCGCGTGCCTCATTGGCATTGGACAAATGCGGTCGGGCGCATGCGTGGATGAACCAGCGTGATTATGTGGACCCTGCGGATATTCGAGCCATAGCACATGACGTGTTCCGTCACCGCATCACGCTGAGCTTCGAGGCGCAGGGGAACGCCAAAACGGCAGATGACGTGATCGCGGAAATCCTGCGTCTCGTCGCGCTGCCCTGACGGTTCGGGTTGGCCGGGTGCATCAATCCTCAGCATATCCCGATGATCCCCGCATTCACGTCACTGCGGATCACCTGTTGCGTCTGGAACTGCATTCTCGTGCCCTGAGCTTTTTGCCACGTCAGCCTGCCCGGTCAATCCTGAATGGAACACACGCATCACGCCTGCGCGGACGCGGCCTGAACTTCGAAGAATTGCGCAACTACCAACCGGGCGACGACATCCGCACCATTGACTGGAAAGTCACGGCGCGAACCGGTGAGCCCCATGTCAGGGTCTATACCGAGGAAAAAGACCGCCCTGCCCTGTTGCTGGTCGATCAACGCGTTTCGATGTTTTTCGGAACGGAGGTCTACATGAAATCGGTCATCGCCGCCGAAGCTGCCGCAATCACCGCGCATCGCGTTCTTGGCCAGGGCGATCGTGTCGGGGGTCTGGTCTTCAACGACACAAGCGTTGCGGAACACAGGCCGCAGCGCCGCGCTGCTGCGCTCATGCGGTTTCTGTCATCCATCGGGGCTGCCAATTCGGCCTTGCATGCTGCCTTGAACCCGCAACCCACCGTGGCTTTGAATGACATGTTGGCGGAAGCCGCGCGCATGTCCCAAACCAACGGGCTGGTTTGCCTGTTTTCCGATTGTGACGGGCTTGACGAAAGATCGGAATCCTTGCTGCGCCGCATTGCGGTCTCAAACGATCTGATCGTGTTCAATATTGCTGACAAAACAGCAAAGGGACTGGCGCCCGATCTGAAACTCACGGTCTCGGACGGCAGCGACCAGATCGAAATCGACAGCTCCGACCCCGAATTGTCCGGGAAAATTCGCAAGTCCATGGAGGACAGGTTGAACCACCTGCATACATGGTCCCGGCGATACGGTTTTCCGGTTGTTCCTTTGACAACCGCGGAACCCGCCCTGGATCAGTTGCTGTATCTGTTCGGGCATTGCAGGGGGCAGAAATGAGCATCGACACGACAGGGAAATCTCTGGTTGATCTGCTGAATATGCTCGAGCCGGCACCGGAACCCACGCCTATTTCGATGGTTCCACAGACATGGGGATGGTTGGCGCTGGCCGTTATACTACTTGGGTTTGTTGGACTGGTCTGTGTTCTTTTCGTCCGGCGAAGGCGGGCGAACGCGTATCGACACCACGCGCTGGCAGAGCTGGCAGACCCGGATGTCACGTCGGCAAAGGTTGCCGAAATCCTTCGCCGCACCGCGTTGGTCGCATATCCGCGCAAGCAGGTTGCAGGGATTCACGGGGATGATTGGTTGAGCTTCCTTTCGCAAACATCTGATGATTACACATTTTTATCGAACACAGGACAATCACTGATCGAAGCGCCGTACAAGGACCTGCCGCCAAACCGCGCCTTGACACAACTTGCTCGGCATTGGGTCAAGTCCCATAAACCGCATCGGGGACCGTGATGTTTTCCTTCTCTGCGCCTTGGGTGTTTTTGCTCCTGCCGCTGCCGCTGCTGGTCTACGCCATTGCTCCGCCCCGGCGGGAAACAACCGCGTCTATTCGCATTCCGTTTTTCCGCCGCGTGGCCCAGGCGGCCGGTGTCGAGCCGCAATCCGGGTCAATGATCCGAACCCGGGCCCGGCTGCAAACAGCCAGCGCCGCCTTGATCTGGATTCTGTTGGTTCTGGCGCTGGCGCGTCCGGAGCGTCTGGGCGATCCCGTCGTGATGGAAAAATCAGCCCGCGATGTGGTTTTGGCGCTGGATATTTCCGGCTCGATGGATCAGCGCGACTTTCAGACCGGATCCGGTGCCCCGATGCAACGGCTGGAGGCGGTCAAAGAGGTTCTGAAGCAATTCATCTCTGAAAGAGATGGTGACAGGATGGCGCTGATCATCTTTGGAACACGCGCATTCATTCAAGCGCCCTTCACGCAAGATCTGAACAGTTTGAATGGGTTTCTGGACCAAACTCAAGTTGGCATGGCAGGTCCGAACACCGCTTTGGGCGATGCCATAGGACTTGGCATTCGAACCTTTGAATCCAGCGAGGTTGACCAGCGCCTGATGATTGTCCTCAGCGATGGCGCCGATACGTCCAGTCGCATGACACCGGTCAATGCTTCGGCCATTGCTGCGGAAAAGAACGTGGTTGTCTATACGATTGGTGTCGGAGACCCGAATGCCACGGGCGAAGACCGCGTCGATCTTCAAGCATTGAAGGACATAGCCGATCGCACAGGCGGAGAGTATTTCTTTGCCGACGATGCAACGGCCCTTGAACAGACCTATGAACGCATTGATTCACTGAACCCCAGAATTGTGGAAACACAAAGCTATCGCCCCAAACAAAGCCTTGCCCATATTCCGTTGCTATTCGCGCTGATCGTCATTTTGGTCAGCATGGCCGGGTTTCATTTCTCACAGCGATACCAGGGGGCCGTCTGACGATGGATCTGGCTGATTTCCATTTTATCCGAGGCTATTACCTGCTGCTTCTCATCCCCATCTTTGCGTTGTGGTGGCGGATCAGACCCAAACCGATGGCAGAAACCAAACGGCCGTCAGGGATCGCCCCGCATCTTGCCGAGGCCTTGCTGCTGGGCAAGGAAGAAAACCGGCGCATCCAGCCCATTGACGTTGCGATGATCATTGCGGCGCTTGTCACATTGGCGGCCTCGGGCCCGACTTGGTCGCGTGCGCCCAACCCGCTGATCGCGGATACGGCTCCGTTGGTGATCGCTCTCAAAGTCACCGACAGCATGGAAAGCTCGGACCTTGCGCCATCCCGGCTGGATCGGGCACGGTTCAAGATTTCCGACCTGATCAACGAACGCGCCGGTGCTCGAACCGCCCTGATCGCCTATGCAGGAACCCCGCATCGCGTTGCCCCTTTGACCGAAGATGCGAACATACTTCGTCCGTTGCTTGAGGGGTTGACGCCCGAGGTGATGCCGGAGGACGGCGATGCCGCAGCCGATGCGCTTGCGTTGGCTCTGTCCATTCTGGATGACAGCGACGGCCCGGGGGCTGTGTTGTTCGTGCTGGATGACCTCGATCCATCTCAGGTATCTGGGTTAAGCGCTTCGAATACTGATATTTTCTTTCTCACCATGCTGCCTGACGATGGTCGTATTGCTCAGTTGGACAACCTCCAGAATGCATCAGTGGTGGCGTTTTCGAACGACGACCGGGACGTCACTCAACTGACGCGCCGTATCCAATCAGCCTATATTGCCGCCCTGGATGACGATGACCGCCTGGACTGGCAGGACAAAGGCTGGATTCTGGCCTGGCCTGCTGCACTGCTGTCCCTGCTATGGTTCCGGAAAGGCTGGATGGTCCGATGGGCAATTCTGGCTTTGATTGTGTTGCCCACATCCGGAGCGCGCGCAGAAGGATGGAGAGACTGGTTTTTCACCCCTGACCAACAGGGCCAGATTGCGATGAACCAAAAACGGTTTGGCGACGCGGCCGAGATGTTCGAAGACCCATATCACAGGGGATATGCCTATCTCAGGGATGGTCAATACGAAAAGGCGTCGTCCGTCTTTTCCACGCTGGACACGCCGGAAGCTGCGTTTGCCGAAGGAATGGCCCGAATAAGGAACCGCGAGTATCGCCCAGCCATATCGGCGTTCGAAACCGCCTTGGAACGTCGCCCCGACTGGCCCGAAGCCCAGCAAAATCTCGAGGTATCCAAAGCCATCCTGGACTATGTCGAAACGACGCGCGAACAGTCCGATACCGGCGAAGAGGCTGGCATCGGTGCAGATGATACGGTGTTTGACAACGACGCAGCACGCGGCAGTGACACCACGGTTCAAGCCGCCAAGGACGGGCCGCAGTCACTGTCCGCCGACCAGTGGATCAGTATGATTGACACCGATATGCAGGATTTTCTGAAAAACCGTTTCCTGTTGGAAAATCAGGAGCAAACAGAATGAGATACCTTGTTGTCTTCATTCTGCTGATGCCGGTTTCCTTGTCCGCACAGGACAGTTCATCCTACCAACCGCAGGTTTCAGTAGACATCCCGAACCAGGCCGTCATCGTCGGCCAGCCCGCCATCGTCCGCATCAAGGTTCTGGTTCCGACCTTCATGCCGCAACCGCCCGTATTCCCATCATTGGAGCAACAAAACATCCTGATTCGCCTGCCTGAAAGGGCTTCTGGTCCGGTAAGCGAAACGGTGGACGGAGAGACGTGGTCGGGGGTGCAGCGCAGTTATCGCCTGTATCCGTTGGCACCAGGGCCGGTCGCGTATGACGCGCAAGAGGTTGTCGTGACATTTGCCGATCCGCAGTCCAATGATCCGGTTCAGGTTTCGATGGCGCTTCCCCCCATACAGCTCAATGCAGAAATCCCGGATGGCGCTCAGGGTCTTGACCCGCTGATCATCGCAAGCGGTTTCTCTCTTGATCAGAAGCTGGACGGTCCGACCGATATGCAGGCCGGCGATTCCATCACGCGTGAGATAAGCGCGCAGATCTCTGGCACCACGGCCCTGACAATCCCGGCGCTGACGCCACAGGATCAAAGCCAACTGCTTCGCGCCTATCCCAAGGAACCCCGCTTTTCAGAAACAGAGGACCGGGGCATCCTGTCCGGGCAACGGGTCGAAGAAACCGTGTACATCGCCCAAGATGGTGGCGACACACAATTGTCGGCCGTTTCGATCGACTGGTTCAATCTGGACACCGGTCAGATCGAAACGGCATCACTTCCCGCGACCACGCTTTCACTGACACCCCCCAAGCGACAGCCACCAGACGCGCAATCCATCATCAAATCAGTTCTTTTCCTTGTCATTGCTGTATTCGCATTGTGGACATTGGGAAGGTTTCTGCGCCCGCGCTATGCAACCTGGAAAACGGAACGGCGCCGCAGGTATCTGGCTTCGGAGAGATATGCCGTCGATGCCTTGCGATCCGCTTTGCAATCAAGGGATCTGCCCGCGGCTTATCAGGCATTGGATCTTTGGAAATCACGCAGCGCGCATCCCGAGCGTTCTTTGGATCTTGAGAACAGCCTGATGAAGATCGGTGCTGCGCGGTATTCAGCGACGGCTGGCAACAGCCCGGAAGATTGGCAAGCAGCCATGCAAAACCTGGGTGCACTGAAAAGCGCAACAGAACGCAAGGACGGGTCCTTGCCCCCGCTCAATCCTTAGATTTCAACTTTGACAGTTGCTGATCAGCTTGCGCCGATCGATCAACCGTAGCCGGCCATAGCCCAATTCCACGAGGCCCAGATCCGCCAGGTGGTGCAGATGCCGGTGCAACGTCGGCTGAGATACCGCAACCATTTCAGCAAGCTCTTCCTGAGACACGACAATCCACCCATCCGATTTCAAGGTGCCTTCATCAAGATGCAACAGGCGCAGCACCAGACGCTTTTCAGACCCCGTAACCGCAAGGTTGGCCATGATGCGCAGTGCGGTCTTCATGTTTTCATGCGTCAACGCATAGAAATCACGGATGTATTCCGGGTTTTTCCGAACCAATCTTGCCACGCGGGAACCGGGAAAAAACAACGTGCGGGTCTTTTGCGTTGTCACGACGCTGACCAGCCGTTTCGCCCCGGAGAAAAGCGCAAGATCCCCGATCCAAAAACCCGATCCATCCTGATGCAAGACGAATTCCTGTCCGTCATCGGCAGGTGCGGTGATCTGAAGCGCGCCTGAAAGCACCGCGAAAATACCATTGGCCTGATCGCCGTGGTGGTAAAGGGTTTCTCCGGAATCGAAGGTTCTGTGAACTGCGACGGTCATTAGATCATTCTGAAACCTTGAATCGCGCGCGCCAAACCATTCGGTTTGGGTCAGAATCCGCATATCCTCATCAGAATCAAACATTTGTATCTTTCAAAATAATCATATGATAAGTTTTCGATACGTTTCATCGCTTAAAATAACTGTGTTCACTGCTCGAACAAGTATCTGTTTTTTGTGCGGGCAATCAACAACTTGCTTGCAGCTTCAAAGTATAGGCTCGCGGCTTCAAATTTATTTTTCTTTTCCGGGTCGTTAAGACCCGACTGATCAGGAGCACTTCATGTCATCTCCACGAATGATTGCAGACAATTGGCGCAGAACACTGCGCCGGTTCGCCGTGGCGACCGTTACTGTCGCCCTTGCCGTGCCCGCCTGGGCGCAGGATCAAAAACCCAATATTCTTGTGATATGGGGCGACGACATCGGTCAATCCAACATCTCTGCCTACACCATGGGCCTGATGGGATATCAAACCCCCAATATCGACAGGGTTGCCAAGGAAGGCATGATCTTTACCGACTACTACGGTGAACAATCCTGTACGGCTGGTCGGTCCTCGTTCATCATGGGCCAGTCTGTGTTCCGCACCGGATTGTCCAAAGTTGGTTTGCCGGGCGCGAAAGAGGGCATGCAAGTTGAAGATCCAACGATTGCCGGCCTACTAAAAGCTCAAGGCTATGCAACCGGTCAGTTTGGAAAGAACCACTTGGGCGATCGGGACGAAATGTTGCCGACCAATCATGGGTTTGATGAGTTTTTCGGAAATCTCTACCACCTGAACGCCGAGGAAGAGCCTGAAAACGAAGACTACCCGCAAAGCCCGGAATTCCGCGAACGGTTCGGTCCGCGCGGGGTCATAAAATCCAGTGCTGACGGAATGATCGAAGACACCGGCCCACTGACCAAAAAGCGCATGGAAACGGTGGATGACGAAACGGTTGCGGCCGCGCTCGACTTCATCACGCGCAAAACGGAAGAAGGTGTTCCGTGGTTTGTTTGGTGGTCCGGCACCAGAATGCACTTCCGTACTCATGTCAAAGACGAAATGCGCACGAAAGCCGACGAAATCGCCGGCAAGCATATGGATGAATACCAAGCAGGGATGATCGAGCATGACATGCATGTCGGCCAATTCCTTGCCCTGCTGGATGAACTGGGGATCGCGGACAACACGATCGTTCATTATTCCACCGACAACGGCCCGCACATGAACACTTGGCCGGATGCGGCGATGACACCGTTCCGAGGGGAAAAGAACACAAACTACGAAGGTGGTTGGCGTGTTCCGTCAATGGTACGCTGGCCCGGCAAAATCGACGCCGGCTCGGTCAGCAACGAGATCATGCATCACATGGACTGGTTGCCGACCTATTTGGCGGTTGCAGGTAATCCGAACATCAAGGAACAGCTGCTTGAAGGGATCACCGTGGCCGAAGTTGGCGGCGGACGCGACTACAAAGTGCATTTGGATGGATACAACTTCCTGCCGTACCTGACGGGTGAAACAGATGAAGGCCCACGTCACGAGATTTTCTACTTCTCCGACGATGGTGATCTGACTGCGTTGCGTTACGATGACTGGAAGGCAGTGTTTCTTGAGCACCGCTATCCGCAGACTTTGCGTGCTTGGGCAGAGCCCTGGACCGAACTGCGTATTCCGTTGCTCTTCAACCTGCGCCGCGATCCGTACGAACGGTCCAATGTCACTTCCAACACCTATTGGGATTGGTATATCGACCGTGTTTACCTACTGCTGCCTGCGGCAGAATATGTGGGCCAGTTCCTGGAAACATTCGAAGAGTTCCCGCCGCGTCAGAAGCCGGGCAGCTTTACGATTGGCGACGCCAAGGACAAGATCTTCAGTCAGGTCGGCTCCAAGTAAAATCGCGACACCTGAACCCGCAGCACCTGATCGGCGCTGCGGGTTTTTTGTTTTATCCACGGTATTTCTTACCGAAACATGCGTCGAAGGAATTAGGCCATGACAAGAGAGCCCCTAGCCTTGGCTGTTGCAGTTGTACTGAGCGGACTTGCGAGCTTCACGGCATCCGCAGATCCGCTGCCCTCATGGGCGGACACGGAATCGCGGGACCATATCGTTGACTTTGTCGAGGCGGTGACAGACCCTGAAAACAAAAGCTACGTAACCCCGGCAGCCCGGATCGCGGTATTTGACAATGACGGTACGCTCTGGGCTGAACAGCCGGTGTATTTCCAGTTCATTTTCGCCATGGATCGGCTTTCTGAACTGGCCGAACAAGATCCTTCGATCCTGTCCACACCTGCTTTGAAAGCCGCTGCCGAAGGTGATCTTGCGACGGTTCTTCAAGGCGGTCACGATGCGTTGATCGAAGTTGTCAACGCGTCACATTCCGGGACGACTGTCGAGGCGTTTCAGGCCGCAGTCGCGGAATGGCTGGCCGAAGCGCGACACCCGGACACCGGATTGCCTTATGACCAGATGACCTATCAGCCCATGGTCGAGCTGTTGCGCTATCTGCGGGACGAAGGGTTCAAGACCTATATTGTCTCGGGTGGCGGTATTCACTTCATGCGGGTCTTTGCGGAACAAGCCTATGGCATTCCGCCGGAACAGATTCTGGGCACCTATGGAAACTCGACTTTCGAAGATGTCGATGGCGTTCCGACCGTCATCAAGGCCCCCGGGATTGCCTTCATCGACGACAAGGAAGGCAAACCCATCAACATCGAACGCACAATCGGCAAACGCCCCATTCTGGCCGCCGGAAACTCAGACGGCGATTTCGCCATGCTGGATTGGACAACCTCGGGCAATGGGCCACGGCTGGGTGTTCTGATCCACCATACCGATGCCGAGCGGGAATGGGCCTATGATCGGGAAAGCCCGATCGGACGGTTGGTTGACGGTCTGGATCAGGGGCCGGACAAAGGCTGGGTCATCGTCGATATGGCGAAAGACTGGTCGCGGGTCTACACTGGAGGAAACTGAACGACCCGAAAGACTTACCGCCCATGTGGACATTGCTGGTTTCCACCTTTGTTTTTTTGCTCTATGCAATCGCAATTGTGTTTTCGGTGCGCGCTGCACAAACCGCGCGCACGCCGCAAGGAGCCGTTGGCTGGGTGGTCTTTTTGGTATCGGCACCGGTTTTTGCGGTGCCGATGTACCTGTTTCTGGGGCACCACAGGTTTCACGGCTATCGCATCGCGCGCCAGCAAAGCGAACGGGTCGTCGAAGGAATCAAGACCTTTGCCGACTATTCCAGACCTGATCCGACCACGATGTCGATCAATCCACGACCATTCGAGTTTCTGGCTCACCTTCCGGTCTCCAGTGGCAATGGCGCTCAGCTTCTGATTGATGGTCAGGCAACGTTTGATGCCATTTTCGAGGCGTTGGACGAGGCCAGAAACTATATCCTGATCCAGTTCTACATCGTCCGAGACGACGCGCTGGGCCGCAAGCTTCAGACCAAGCTGATCGAGGCCGCGAAACGTGGGGTGCATGTCCGTTTCATGATCGATGCTGTCGGCAGCTATGGGTTGCCAAGCACCTACCTGGACACGATGCGCGATGCGGGAATTGACGTGGCCGACCCTCGCCGTCAACGCGGCCCGAATTTCCGGTTTCAGCTGAATTACCGAAACCACCGAAAGACTGTCGTTATCGACGGTGAAACAGGTTTTATCGGCGGTCACAACGTGGGCGTTGAATATCTGGGAGAAGACCCGCATTTCGGCCATTGGCGTGACACGCATATCAAGATGACCGGACACATCGTCCGGCAATTGCAGCTCATCTTCACCGAAGACTGGCACTGGGCCCGCGATGAAGACCTGATTGATGATCTCGACTGGGCAGGCAGCGTGGCCGAGCAAGACATGAATGCCCTATTGGTGGCGACCGGACCCGGAGACGAAACCGAAACCGGCGCCATGATGTTCTTTTCGGCAATCGCCGAGGCGAAAGAAAGACTGTGGATCGCATCGCCCTATTTCGTGCCCGACATCGACGTCATGACCGCCCTGCAACATGCAGCGATGCGCGGGGTGGACGTGCGCATCCTTGTCCCGGATGTGATCGACCATCGGCTACCCTGGCTGGCCGCTTTTGCCTATTTCGACGAAATCCGCGACTGCGGCGTGCGTGTGTTCCGATATACGGATGGATTCATGCACCAGAAGGTGCTGGTGGTTGACGACACGCTGGCCGCGGTCGGCACGACCAATCTGGACAACCGGTCCTTCCGGCTGAACTTCGAGGCGATGGCCCTGTTTTTCGATGCCCGCGCAGCCTTGGCTGTTGATCAGATGCTGCGCGCGGATTTCGAGGCGAGCTATGAGTTGACGCGCCGTCTGGCCCAGCAACCCGCGCATATCCGGTTTGGCGCCCCCTTGGCGCGGCTGTTTGCGCCTATCCTCTAGGAAAAGAATTTCTCTTGAAAGACGCGCGTCATCATCGCCACCAGATAAGCGGTCGACAGACCAAAGGCCAGCAGACCGGCAACCGCGGCAAAAGACCCGAAGATACGCAATCCTTCGCCCAAAACGATATCGCCGTATCCCAGAGTCGTGAACGTCACCAGTGAGAAATAGATGGCCGAGTTCCAATCCGGCAGAACCTCAAGCAACACCCATACGATGGCCCAGATCCAGACCTGAATCGTATGCGTGGCGACGATAAACGCCAAAGATACCGCGATTGGTGTTGCCGTTCCAAAGAACACCCCCTTGGCGGACCATCTTTCATCCCACTTGATGATCGCAACGGTACACCAGGTTAACAAAAGAATCTCGACCAAGAAGCAGAGCGCCAGAAATGTACTGCCCCATATGATCTGATGCAGCAACGTCATGTTTTTCATCCTGATTTACGACAGTGGACCGTCCGGGCAGAATGGCCCTTTGAGGTGCGGGGCACAACCCCGGCGATCGTGCCAAAAGCCTGCGGCGAATGGAACCGGGTACCGGTCCGCACTGGACAGTTTGGAATTCCGTCGCACATCCTTGGAAGAAAAAAGGCCAGATCATGCTGTTGACCATCGACCGTGTTCAGAAAACCTATCCCGGCGGGCGCCCGGTTCTGCGCGACGTGTCGCTGACCCTTGATCACGGGCAAACTCTGACCCTGACCGGAGAAAGCGGCAGTGGCAAAAGCACTCTGCTGAACCTTGCCGCTGCGCTCGATTGTTTTGACGGCGGTGAAATCACTCTGAACGGTACGCCTCTGTCCCCTTTGGACGATGCCGGGCGGGCCGAGTTGCGGCGCAGGCAGGTCTCGCTGGTGTTTCAGCAGTTCAATCTGATCCCTTCGCTGACCGTTGCGCAGAACCTTTCCTTTCACGCCCGCCTTGCCGGCGTCGAGGATTCCGGTTGGACCGCGCATCTGACCGAACGCTTGGGCCTGTCCGATCTTTTGGACCGATTTCCCGAAAACCTGTCCGGCGGGCAACAGCAGCGGGTCGCGATTGGCCGTGCGATGGCTGCGCGCCCGAAACTGCTGCTGGCGGATGAGCCCACGGGCAATCTGGATGAAACCGCCAGTGCAACAGTACTGGATCTGATGCTGGCACTTGTGGCCGATACCGGCGCAGCGCTTCTGTTGGTCACGCATTCCCAACAGATTGCGGCCCGACTGGATCGAAGCCTCCAGCTCTGCGGTGGTCGTATCCAATGACAGCTGCCGTCATTCAGGCTTTGATGTCACATTGGCGGGTGCACTGGTTGCAGCTTGCAACGCTTTTGACAGGCATCGCGTTGGCCACGGGTCTCTGGTCCGCGGTTCAGGCCATCAATGCCGAAGCACGTGCCAGCTATGCCCGGGCCAACGCGCAACTCGCCCTTGGCCAGTTCGACGAGTTGCGCGATCCATCCGGTCTGATCCCGGTCTCGCGTTACGTCGATCTGCGTCGTGCTGGCTGGCAGGTGGCGGCCGTTCTGGAGGGCCCCTATCGGATCGCAGGCCGCACTTTGCGTCTGATGGGTGTGGACATGGTCGCCTACCCGGCCCTGCCAGCCGTTACCGAAGCTGACCAAAGCACCGCGCCGACTGAGCCGGCGGACATGCTGACCGCTCCGGGGCGGCTTCTGGTCGCGGAAGAACTCGCGCCGCTGTTGCGCGACCAGGACAACCTTCCGCCGTTTTCACTCACCACGGCGCTGCCACCAGACGTTATCCTGACGGATATCGGCACAGCCGAAGCCCTGCTGAACCAAACCGGTTTCATCTCGCGCCTCATTGTTTTGCCGGATCAGCCGCGTGATCGCCCCCCCCTGGCCGAAATCGCGCCCGAACTGGAGCGCGCCAGCCCATCCTCGCAAGTCGATACTGCACGGCTGACAGACAGTTTTCACCTGAATCTGTCGGCTTTTGGCCTGTTGTCCTTTGCCGTTGGCCTGTTCATCGTGAACGGCACTGTCGGGCTGGCTTTTGCCCAACGCCGAGGCATGATCCGTACCCTGCGAGCGCTGGGTGTTTCGATGCGGCGGCTGGTCTTCCTGATCCTGACCGAACTGACGGGGCTGGCCCTGATCGGTGGAACCATGGGTCTGCTTCTTGGGTTCTTTCTGGCCGGAGCGTTGTTGCCCGATGTCGCAGCAACCCTTCGCGGCCTGTATGGTGCGCCCGTGACCGGACAGCTGACATTGCACCCCCATTGGGTGTTTGCCGGGATGGCAATGGCTGTCTGCGGCACCTTGTTTGCCAGTGGCCATGCGCTGTGGCGATTGTCTCGTATGCCTCTGCTGGCGGGGCCCGGAGTGCAAGCCTGGCAGGGCAATGCTCGGACACGCCTTGTGACCGGTTTGCTCGGCTTGGCCCTGATCTTCGGCGGTACCATCGCCTATCTCGGCATCGGTGGGCTGGTTGCCGGTTTCGTGCTGTTGGCCGGATTGCTGACCGGTGCCGCGCTTTTGTTGCCGGCGCTTCTGACCTTTGCGCTTTCCGTCTTTGGCAACAGGTCCCGTGGTGCCGTCGCGCAGTGGGTCTGGGCCGACATGCGCGCCCAATTGCCCGGGCTGTCGCTTGCCCTGATGGCCCTGTTGCTTGCGCTTGCGGCAAATATCGGTGTGGGCACGATGGTTTCAAGTTTCCGGCTGACCTTTGTCGGCTGGCTGGACCAACGCCTGACTTCAGAACTCTATCTGACCGTCCGTGACGAAGAACAGGGGCGCGAGATCACGGATTGGCTGCGGCCACAGGTCAAGGCCATCCTTCCAATTCGCAACATGGAACTGCCACATGAAACGGGCCCCCTGTTTCTGTACGGGGTCATTGACGATCCGGTCTATCGGCAACACTGGCCGTTGATATCGGCAACCGCGACCGTATGGGACGACGTCATGGCCGGAGACGCGGTTCTGATCAACGAACAACTGGCACGGCGCGCGAACCTCTGGCCCGGAGATACGCTGACACTGTCCCCGGATCATGCGTTGGCCATAGCCGGGGTGTATTCGGATTACGGAAACCCGACCGGGCAAGCCATTGTCTCGATGGCCCAGCTTGACCGCATCGCGCCGGGGGCAGAGACCCGACGGTTTGGCATCCGTTTGAACCCCGAACAGGCGACTGAAATGGCGCAAACCTTGCGCGAGCGGTTCGCCCTGCCGCGTCAGGCCGTGGTTCAGCAGGCCGCCATGAAGGCGCAATCATTGGCAATCTTCGAAAAGACCTTTGTCGTGACCTCGGCACTCAACGTTCTGACCCTCGGCGTGGCGGGATTTGCCATACTTACCAGCCTGCTGACCCTGTGGACCCAGCGCTTGCCTCAGATTGCTCCGGTTTGGGCACTGGGGCTGAACCGGGCGCAACTGGCGCGGCTGGAACTGCTGCGCAGCGTGCTGCTCGCGGCTCTGACCGCGTGTCTGGCGTTGCCGCTTGGTCTGATCCTCGCCTGGGTTCTGTTGGCAGTGATCAACGTACAGGCCTTTGGCTGGCGATTGCCGATGTTCGTGTTTCCCTGGGATTGGTTGTGGCTGTTCCTGTTGACCCTGCTGGCCGCCCTGGTTGCCGCGGCCCTGCCCGCGCTGCGCATGGTGCGTCTGCCCCCTGCCGATCTGCTGAAGGTGTTCGCCAATGAACGTTAAAGCCCTTTTGGCCGCTCTTGTGTTTTTGTGCCCATCGCCGCTGTGGGCGCAGGGCTATGCTGGCCTTGGAGGATCAGCCGAAGGATTCGAGATTCCGCAGTCGGGGATCGAGTTCGACTTTCCCAAAGACCACGGGCCACATCCCGCCTATCGGATCGAATGGTGGTATCTGACGGCCAACCTCAAAGGCGAGGACGGGCGTGACTATGGCATCCAATGGACCCTTTTCCGGTCGGCCCTGAAGCCATTTGAAACAGATGGATGGCAAAGCCCGCAGATCTGGATGGGCCATGCGGCTGTCACCACGCCTGACACCCACTATTTTGCCGAACGCCTGTCGCGTGGGGGGATCGGACAGGCAGGTGTTGCGGTACAACCGTTCGAAGCCTGGATCGACGAATGGCGCATGGCCGGACCGGACATGGACACCCTGACCCTGACGGCAAACGGGGCTGATTTCGGGTATGATCTTGCGCTGAGCGCACAAGGCCCGTTGGTGTTTCATGGCCAAGCGGGCTATTCCGTCAAATCCGCCGACGGGCAAGCCAGCTATTACTATTCACAACCCTTCTATTCAGTTGAAGGCATACTGCACCTGCCGGACGGCGATATGCGCGTCACTGGTCAGGGCTGGCTGGACCGGGAATGGTCATCGCAACCCCTGGCCGAGGATCAAACCGGCTGGGACTGGTTTTCGCTCAGCTTCGAAGGCGGAGACAAACTGATGGCCTTTCGCCTGCGCGGTGGTCGCGGCGATTTCACGTCGGCCACATGGATCAATTCAGACGGCAGCACCGATGCCATCCCCGACGGATCCGTCAGGCTAGAGCCGCTTGCGACCGATCAGGTGGCAGGCCGCGACGTCCCGACGCAATGGCGCGTCGTGCTTGCGGACCGAGGCATCGACGTCAAGGTATCCGCCCTGACGCCAGATGCCTGGATGGGGACGCGTTTCGAATACTGGGAAGGCCCGGTTACAGTCACTGGCAGCCACGAAGGCGTTGGTTATCTGGAAATGACAGGCTACTGAAACAGCTGCCGCACAAATGCTTCCTGAATGATCCGACGGCAGCGGACTGCCGTCGGCGTTTCAACACATTTGCGTACTGGATCTGCTTTTCGCGTCAGCGCACCACGTAGACCGAGACGTTGGAATGTCGCACCACACGTGCCGCATTCGGGCCCAGCAGGTAATCCTTCAAATCCGGCTTGTGGGCTCCGATTACGATCAAATCAGAGCCGGCACTTTCGGCCGTCTTCAAAATCTCCTGATAAGCTGTTCCTGTCGCAACCACATGGCGGATGGTTTCATTGCGCTCGGCCCCCAGGGTCGATACGCACAGCGCCGTCAGCTTGGCCTGCGCTTCCTCCAACGCCTTGTCGTGAAAACCGGATTCAAAAAACCCCGACACCCAGCTTTCCCCGAAATCGGGCAGCACCGTCACCACGTCAAGTTGCGCCCCTTCCATATCCGCCAGCGCGGCTGCTTTTTTCAGAACCGGTGCATCAATCTCGCCGTTGCTGATATCAACGGCACACAGAACAGAGCGTGTCATGCGGGCACTCCTTGTCTTGCGGCACGACCGCGTTGCAGGAAAGCGATAAGGCCGAGAAGGATCATCGCCGGGATATAGACCAGTTGCTTCGGAGGCTGGCTGGACGGCAGGCTGACCGAGCTCAGGCGCACAGCCTCGTCACCGTAATAGTCAAAGTTGGCCAGATCATCGGCAACCGGTGAACCAAACATCGGCTCATCTAGTTTCACAAGACCATCCTCTTCGAGCAACAGCAGCCCCATGGCATCGACGCGCGCGTCACCGCCCTCTTCTGATCCGACTGGCACGACAACCGTGGTGTCCACCATCTTGCCGGTATCAAAATCCGGCCCGCTGATCACCATGCGAACCTCGGTTCCGGGTGGAGTTTGGCCGATGGTTTCGACAAACGCCGCAGGCTCGACCGAAGTGTATGGAGGTGCGATGCGATCCATGAAGAAATCCGGCCTGAACAGCGCGAATGCCACGGCGATCAGCGCGATGCTTTCATAGATCCGGCTGCGGGTCAGGAAATACCCCATGGTGCCTGCCGTGAAGACAAGGATCGCTATGGTCGCGAAAATCGCCACTGTGATCCCTTCGACCCATGTCACATCGATCAGCAGAAGATCGGTGTTGAAAATGAAGACGAAGGGCAGCGCCACGGTGCGCAGGCTGTAGAAGAAGGCCGTGAAACCGGTTTTGATCGCATCACCGCCCGACACAGCCGCGGCGGCAAAACTGGCAAGCCCGACCGGAGGTGTCACGTCGGCCATGATCCCGAAGTAGAAAACGAACAGATGGACGGCGATCAGGGGAACGATCAGCCCGCTTTGCGCACCCAGTTCAACAACCACCCCGGCCATCAACGAGCTGACAACGATATAGTTCGCGGTTGTCGGCAAGCCCATGCCCAGGATCAGGCTGAGCAGCCCGACCATGACCAGCATCAGGATCAGATTGCCGCCCGACAGGAACTCGACCAGATCGGCCATCACCTGACCAACACCCGTCAACGTGACGGTTCCCACGATCACGCCCGCGGTTGCCGTGGCAAGCGCAATGCCGATCATGTTGCGTGCCCCGTCGATCAGCCCTTGCCACAGGTCGGCAACACCATCGATGAAAGTGTTGTACAGGTTGCTCTGCCCCCGGAACATCGCCTTCAGCGGCTTCTGCGTCAGCAGGATGACAAACAGCAGCGATGTCGCCCAGAACGCGGACAGGCCCGGTGACTTCTGTTCAATCATCAGGAAATAGACCAGAACGATGATCGGCAGCAGGTAATGCAGACCTGCCTTGTAGATATCGGCGATGACCGGCAGCGTAACCTCTTTTGCGTTCGGGTCATCCGGTTCCAAATCAGGCACCTGGGCCGCCAGATACAGCAGGGCAACATATACCGCGCAGATAATCAGGCTCAGCACCAGACCGGCCGCCGACGGCACCCAGCTTGTCACGGCATCCACCGGGAATTGTGACCCATAGCAAAGACCTGCAAACACCAGGAAGAATGCAAGCATCCCCACCACGGTCCGCGCCAGATGCACATCGCGGTCGCCCAGCGTGGGCATGTTCCGCTTCACCGCCTCAAGGTGCACAATATAGACCAGCGCGATGTAGGAAATCGCGGCTGGCAGGAAGGCGTGGGTGATCACCTCAACGTAAGAAATACCCACATATTCCACCATCAGGAAGGCAGCGGCCCCCATCACCGGCGGCATGATCTGCCCGTTCACGGAACTGGCGACCTCGACCGAGCCGGCTTGTTCGCTGCTGAATCCGACGCGTTTCATCAGTGGGATGGTGAATGTACCCGTGGTGACAACGTTGGCAATCGACGAGCCCGAGATCAGGCCGGTCGCAGCCGAGCCCACGACAGCCGCCTTGGCCGGACCACCGCGCAGGTGGCCAAGCGCCCCAAAGGCCATCTTGATGAAATAGTTCCCTGCCCCGGCTTTATCCAGCAATGCGCCGAACAGCACGAACAGGAAGACGAATTTCGTGGAAACACCCAGTGCGATACCAAACACGCCTTCTGACGTGATCCACATGTGGCTCATCGCCTTTTTCAGGCTCGCGCCCTTCCAGCGGATAACTTCAGGCACCCACTCTGAAGCACCGAAGAAGACATAGGCCAAAAATATCGTCGCAATGATTGCCATGGCCGGGCCAAGCGCACGGCGCGCGGCCTCGAACAGCAGGATCAAGCCAAGCAACGCAACCCATTTGTCGGTGTCGTCGGCCAAACCGCCCGCATTGACGATCTTGTCATAGAAGAAATAGCCGTACAGCGCGACAAACGCGCCCACCAATCCCATGATCCAATCCTGAACCGGGATGAAATCCCGCGGGCTGGATTTCAGCGCGGGATAGGCTGCAAAAGCCAGAAACAGGGCAAAAGCCAGGTGGAATTGCCGTGCATTGTTCACGACGCTTCCGGGCAAGACATAATTCGCCAGGGGCGAAGCCAGAACAACTTGAAATATCGACCAGATCGCGGCCACGACCGCCAGGAAAACGCCCACGTTCCCGACCGGATTGCGCCCTCCTGCGTCAGAAGACGCAACCAGATCCTGAAGCTCTTCTTCGGAAAGCGGACGATTGGATTGAGTGTCGGAATTCATCAAATGTCTCCCCGTCGCGGCCATTTTTCGGCCATCTGAACCCCGTTTCTTACGGGTTTTGTGCAGGGCGCCCTTGGGCACCCTGCGTCAGGTCTGGTTTACTGAATCCAGCCTTTTTCTTTGTAGTACTTCTCGGCACCCGGATGCAGCGGAGCCGACAGGCCGTCCGCAATCATCTCTTCCGGCTTCAGGTTTGCAAATGCCGGGTGCAGCTTTTTGAAATCATCGAAGTTTTCAAAGACCGAGCTGACGACCGCGTAAACCGCATCTTCCGATACATCGGCCGAGGTCACGAAGGTCGCGCCCACACCAAAGGTCGCGGTGTCTTCGTCGGATCCACGGTACATGCCACCGGGAATGGTTGCCTTGCGGTAGAACGAGTTTTCGTTGACCAGCTTGTCCACGGCCTCACCGCTGACGTTCACCAGAACCGAGTCACATGCGGTAGTGGCTTCCTGAATCGAACCCGAGGGGTGGCCAACGGTGTATACCATCGCGTCGATCTGGTTGTCGCACAAGGCTGCTGACTGTTCAGCCGCTTTCAGCTCGGTTGCCAGTTCGAAATCGTCGGTGGTCCAGCCCATTTCGCCCAGCAGGACTTCCATGGTGCCGCGCTGACCGGAACCGGGGTTGCCGATGTTGACGCGCTTGCCCTTCAGGTCTTCAAAGTTGGTGATGCCGGAATCGGCGCGGGCCACGACGGTGAAGGGTTCGGGGTGCACCGAGAACACGGCGCGCAGGCCTTCGAACGGGCCGGCCTCTTCGAATTTCGAGGTGCCGTTATAGGCGTGGTACTGCCAGTCGGACTGGGCCACACCAAACTCCAGTTCGCCTTCGCGGATGGTGTTGATGTTGTAAACCGAACCACCGGTCGATTCGACCGAGCAGCGCACGCCGTGCTCTTTCCGGCCTTTGTTGACCAGACGACAGATCGCGCCGCCGGTCGGATAGTAAACGCCGGTGACACCGCCGGTACCGATTGTAATGAACTCTTCGGCATATGCCGCCGGAGCCAGAAGGGCTGCGGTGACGAAGGCGCCGACGCTCAGTTTGCTGCTGTTTTTCATCTGTTAACTCCCACTTTTTTTGTCTGGCAGTTGGAAATCAAGTTTGATCACCTGCTCAGGGAAGCGTGCCGATAATACAAACCGGCCCGCATCGCAACGGCTACAAATCTTTGAATTTCCCAATTTCTCCCAACCCTTTCGAGGTTTCATTCAGATACCCACAATGTCAAGGCCGGCACCGGTCGGACCTGCGCCAATTCGCATATATGAGCACAAATCACGAACTTTCCCCATCAGTTCACAGCGAACAGTCTGGGGTCACACGATCAATCGAAGCCCAACACTCCGTTTCATCCTCGATGCAATGAACCGGCACGAGTCGGCGCGAAAAAGAGCGATCCGCGTTTTCGAACATGGACGCAGGGCATGTCACGTTTTTGCGTTCGGGCGAATCTGACAAAAGCCCCCCAATACCAACCCGGTTCACGATTCACACCGCCGGGGACCTGATGACCTGACTGCTGATGCAAGCCCGGAACGTTGTGGCATTTGCGGCCCGCTACAGAAGGCCTCGAACAAGACATGAAGACCAAGGTTGCGGGTCAGCACCTTGATCACGGCACCAGCACGGAACCCCGCCATAAGGACGGACGGTATTCTGAATTCGTCGGGAATGTGGTGCCCAAGGAGAGACTCGAACTCTCACGCCCGTGAAGGCGGGGGATTTTGAATCCCCTGCGTCTACCATTCCGCCACTTGGGCCACGAACACTGGATTAGCGCCCATCCGAGCGAAGGTCCAGAGGCAAAAACCATCCAATAATCCATTTGTTTCGCCCTCGACTGTTGACGGTCCGTCAGGCGCATGGTTTGGCTTGGCTTCAGACCGGGAACTGGATTTGAGTGCTTTATGTTACGATCGCTTTATGACTGGACTATTCGTCTGGCCGAACACCCTCACGCGCTGTGGGCGCTGGCCATCGTGGCTTTCATCGAGAGTTCGTTTTTTCCGATTCCCCCGGATGTGTTGATGATTCCGATGATTCTGGCTCGCCCGTCCCGGGCATGGCTGATCGCAACCGTGGCGCTGGTGGCGTCGGTTCTGGGTGGCATGCTGGGCTATGCGATCGGCGCGTTTTTCTATGAAAGCATCGGACAGCCCATTCTGGAATCCATGGGGAAAGCCCATGCCATGGAAGAATTCAATACCCGGTTCAACGACTTCGGGTTCTGGGCCGTTCTGGCCGCGGGTGTGACCCCCTTCCCCTACAAGGTCATCACCATTATGTCCGGCTGGACCGGCATGCCGCTTGGAACTTTCATCGCGACCTCGATTCTGGCCCGCGCGCTGAGGTTCTTCCTGGTTGCCGGCCTGCTCTGGGGATTCGGTGAGCCAATACGCGACTTCATCGAAAAGCGCCTGGGGCTAATGTTCACTTTGTTCATCATCCTCCTGTTTGGCGGATTCCTGGTGGTGAAATACTTATGACGAGACGTTCGCAACTTGTCGCGGTGGCAAGTCTAGGATCGCTGGCCCTTCTTCTGGCCGCTTTTGGCTTTCAGCATCTCGGCGGGCTTGCGCCATGCAAGATGTGCATCTGGCAGCGCTATCCACATGCAGTGGCCATCGCGATCGGCGCCGCGGCGCTGGCATTGCCAAGGCTGACCTTTCTTCCTTTGCTGGGCGCAGCGGCGGCCGCGACGACATCGGCGTTGGGTGCATTTCACGCCGGCGTTGAACAAGGCTGGTGGGAAGGCCCAAGCAGCTGCACATCCGGCAGCATCAGCGGTCTGTCCGCTGACGATCTGTTCGATCAAATCATGTCCGCGCCTTTGGTGCGGTGCGATGATATCCCCTGGGAGATGTTCGGCATCTCGATGGCAGGTTGGAACGCCATTGCTTCTGCCATTCTGGTACTGATCTGGATGGCCGCGTGGAGATCCCGCCCGGCTTAGAACTGATCCAGCTCTGCATCCCAGTACAGGAAATCGATCCAGCTTTCATGCAGGTGGTTCGGCGGGAATTTCCGACCGATATTGCGCAACGCTTCGGCATCGGGTTGGCGCGGTGGCTTGCGCAAGGTCATCCGAGCCTGGCGCAGCGATTTTGAACCTTTGCGCAAATTGCACGGGCTGCACGCGGCCACCACGTTCTGCCAGCTGGTCACACCACCGGCGGCCCGCGGCACCACATGATCAAAGGTCAGGTTGTCCCGGCTGCCGCAATACTGGCAGCGGAATTCATCCCGCAGAAATAAATTAAAGCGCGTGAAGGCCACGCGCTTTCTGGGTTTTACATAGTCTTTCAAAACAACGACCGAGGGTATTCGGATCTCGGTGCTCGGGCTGCGGACGACCTCGTCATATTCAGCCACGATATCGACCCGATCCAGCCAGGCGGCCTTGATCGCTTCTTGCCAGGGCCACAGTGACAGCGGGTAATAGGACAAGGGGCGATAATCGGCGTTCAAAACCAGGGCCGGGTGTTGTTTGAGCGCACCCGGCTCCCTTACAAATTCGGTCCTGAAGTCTCCGTCCATCACAGAATCGCTCCTCGCTCTCAGCTGCCCGTTTGTGACACCAGAGCGGGGAGCACCCGCCCCGGTCTTTTGATAACTATATATCGTGTTAAAACTCTGACAAGCCCTGAGTTTCCACAATATGTCGCAGACGGGGTAACGCGAATCGGTAACAGGCATGTGACAGTTATCCACAGCTTGCACCGGGGGCACCGTTCGGGCTATGCGCAGGTCATGTCCTGGTTCATCCGCTTCAACAAACCTTATGATGTTCTGCCGCAGTTCACCGACCGCGCCAACGCAGACAGCCCACGCAGCACGCTGTCTGATTTCATTGATCTGCCCGGCGTCTATCCGGCAGGCAGGCTGGACCGTGACAGTGAAGGTTTGATGCTGCTGACGGATCATGGAAAGCTGCAATCCCAGATCTCTGACCCAAAGCACAAGATGGCCAAAACCTATTGGGTTCAAGTCGAAGGCACCCCCGACGAGGCTGCCCTGAAAACGCTTCGCAACGGGGTCGAATTGAAGGATGGTCTGACCCGCCCCGCCAAGGCCCGCCAGATCGACGAGCCCGAGGCGCTCTGGCCCCGAACCCCACCGATCCGCGAACGCAAGTCAGTCCCGGACAGTTGGCTTGAACTGACCATACGTGAAGGCAAAAACCGACAGGTGCGCCGGATGACTGCTGCCGTGGGCCTGCCGACGCTGCGCCTGATCCGGTACCGCATCGGAGAGTGGACCCTGGATGATCTGGAGCCCGGGCACTGGGACAGTCTGCCAATGCCGACACTGAACGCGTCCCCCCAACGCAAGCGCGACCGTCGCCCGCGACGGTGACAGACCCTGCCCCGATCTGCTAAACTGGGGTCATGAAGAAAACGCCTGACATCCCGGCCCCTTCGGCCATTCTGGAAGCGGCGCTCTATGTTGATGACCTGGACGCGGCAGAACAGTTTTACGGCGAAGTTCTTGGGCTCGAACGGATACAACGAGTCGCTGACCGCCATGTTTTCTATCGCATCGGCGGATCGGTCCTGCTGATTTTCAATCCCGACCAGACCGAACAACCGCCCCTCAGCCCCGACATGCCCGTTCCGCCCCACGGCGCGCGCGGCCCCGGACATGTGTGTCTTGTGCTGTCACGAGAGGACATCGCGGCGATGCGCAAACACCTTCTGGACTGGAATATTCCGGTAGACGCCGAGTTTGACTGGCCCGCAGGCGCACGGTCTTTGTATGTGCGCGACCCGGCCGGAAACTCGGTCGAATTCGCCGAAGGTCACTTGTGGGATTGAACCGGTGCGGAACGCATGGGCGCTCCGCAGGTTCCAAACACTAAAGACTCAGCTTGTCGCGCATGAAGGCCAGCGCAACGCTCAGCCCATCCGGGGCGATACCGTGCCCGGTGCCTTTCATGACATGGGCATAGACCTCTTTGAAACCGGCAGCTTGCAAGGCTTCGGCCGCTTCCGGCAGGGATTGTGGCGGGACAACGTCATCAGCGTCGCCATGCACCAGCAAGACAGGCATCCGGCTGACGGTTTCATCCGCCAGCAGATCGGGTTCCAGCAAACGGCCAGAAAAGGCTACGATCCCGGCCACGGGATCTTCCCGGCGTGGTGCGACATGCAGGCTCATCATCGTGCCCTGGCTGAAACCAAACAGAACAACCTGTTCGGGCAGGACATCTTCGTCCACCATCAGCGCGTCCAGAAAGGCGTTGAAGTCCTCGACCGCCATTTCCATGCCCCGGCGGGCCTCTTCCTCGGAAGATCCATCGATCCACGGAATTGGGAACCACTGATACCCGTTGGGCATTCCGGGGATCTGCTCGGGGGCGTCGGGGGCCACGAACAACGTGTCAGGCAGGTGTTCGCCCAGCGGATCGGCCAAGCCCAGCAGATCGGCACCGTTTGCGCCATAGCCATGCACGAACACCACGACCGAGCGCGTGTCGCCCGAAACAGGCTCTTTCCGGAGCGCATTCAAAACCCGTGTCATCTGATCCCTTCTCTTTGCTTTGCAACCCGGTAATAGGCCCACAGAACCCGCGCCGCAACCGAACGCCAGGGCGACCAGGCCTCGGCCATTTTGCGCAATTCCTTGTCTGTCGGACGTTCAGGCAGGTCATAGAGGATGCGCGCCGCCTCTTGCAGGGCCAGATCACCGGGTGCGATGACATCTGCGCGACCCAGCGAGAACATGGCATAGATTTCGGCTGTCCAGACACCGATTCCCGATACTTGCGTCAAAGTAGCGACGACATCTGCGTCAGTTGCATCGCGCAACGCGTTATAGTCGATACGTGCCTCGGCCAGAGCCCGCGCATATCGGATCTTCTGACGGCTCAGGCCAACGGCCCGAAGATCATCATCCGTCGCCCACAGGATCTTGCGCGGACCGGTCAACCTGGCATCCTGAAGCCGTTTCCAGATCGCATTGGCCGAAGCCACACTGACTTGCTGACTGACAATTGCACTCAATAATTGCGCAAACCCATCGGGGCGGCGGCGCAGCGGCAAGGGGCCGGTCTGATCCATCGCATACGCCATGCGTGGACAGGTTTGGGCCAGCCATTCGGCCCCTTCGGCAACACAGTCCGGTGTTTCGATGATGCGGCCTGCGGACATGCGGCCTCCCTGCTCTGCTATCTCGGGCACGTTAGGCGCATGTGACGCAGATGCAACCCGGTTGTGCCTCAAACACTTAGCCGATAACCATTCGCCCATGACCATGATTTCAACCCTTCCGGACGACCGACGGGCCAAACGCAATGTGGCCGTGCTGGTGGCTGCCCAAGCCATACTGGGCGCGCAGATGCCGATGATGTTCATCGTCGGCGGGCTTGCAGGTCAGTCGCTGGCTTCGAACCCCTGTTTGGCGACCCTGCCGATATCCCTGATCGTTCTGGGATCGATGCTGGCGGCCACGCCGATCTCGGCCATCATGCAAAAATGGGGCCGCCGCGTGGGGTTTCTTGTCGGGGCAACCGCCGGCGCTTTGGGCGGATTGATCGGAGCTTATGGCCTGTTCCTTGGTTCCTTCCCCATCTTTCTGGTCGGCAGCCTGCTGACCGGCATCTATATGAGCGCACACGGGTTCTATCGCTTTGCAGCAGCAGACACCGCTTCAGACGATTTCCGCCCCAAGGCGATTTCATATGTCATGGCGGGCGGATTGGCGGCCGCCATCATTGGGCCTCAGATCGTGAAGCTGACGTCTGAAGCTTACGTCATCCCTTTTCTGGGTACATATATGGCCGTAATCGGCATCAACGTTCTGGGTTCGGTGCTGTTCTTCTTTCTCGACATTCCGACGCCTGCGAAACCTGCGGCTGATGAACCCAAGGGGCGGTCACGGATCGAGCTGTTGAAAACGCCCCGCATTGCCGTCGCGATCATCTGCGCCATGGTGTCTTATGCGCTGATGAATCTTGTCATGACCTCGACACCGCTTGCGGTTGTCGGATGTGGGTTTTCGGCCAATGACGCGGCGGATATCGTGACAAGTCACGTGCTGGCAATGTATGTTCCCAGCTTCTTCACCGGGCACCTGATCGCCCGGTTTGGCGTTGAAAAGATCGTCGCTCTGGGCCTGGCCATACTTGCCGCATCAGGAGTGGTTGCGCTGCAAGGCGTTGAATTGGGGAACTTTTTTGTTGCCCTCGTCCTTCTGGGCATTGGTTGGAATTTCGGCTTCATCGGCGCGACCACGATGCTGGCCGCATCTCATGAACCGCAAGAGCGTGGTCGGATGCAGGGCCTCAATGACCTGCTGGTGTTTGGCGGTGTGACACTTGCATCGCTGGCCTCGGGTGGGTTGATGAACTGCTCGGGCGGATCCGCGATCGAGGGGTGGAATGCCGTTAACCTTGCCATGATCCCCTTGCTGACACTGGCAGGTGGCGCATTGCTGTGGCTGGTTCTGCGCCCGGCCGATCCCGAAAGCGTCTGATCACCAGCGCCCGCTGCCGACGGTCCACATCAGGGACAGGCGCTGACGCATTTCGCTTGGGTCAAGCGTTCCTGCCGCCACCCGCTGGGGCTGGGCGATGGCCTGCTTCAGAACCCGTTCCGCCAGCCAGCCCGCATACAGCGCGGGACGCGCCTCAGGCGCTATGTCGCCTCGGTTTGATCGTGCGTTGCGCAATCGATCCAAAGCGGTTTGGGCCAATTGCTGAACGCCACCCGTCGTGCCATCAAGCAAAGGTACACGACCCCGCTTTTCCAGTTCGGGAATGGCGCGGAACCAATTTGCCACACCGACTCCGTACCCGAAATCGCGCAGCACGCTTTCCTCCGCCGCACCCAACGCCTGCGCTGAGGCCACGAAAAGCGACCCGGAACTGTGTTGGATATAGGCGTCAAAATGCTCCTGATCCTCAAACGGGTCCTTATATATATCCCAACGCCTTACGGCGACAAATTCATCCAGAATACCTGCCAGATGCGGCGACAGGACCCGAGACAGAGGCGTCACCACCTCATGCCGCCGCACAGGGGCGCCTTCTGCAATCTCCTGCAACGCGTCGCGCCACCATTGCAGCCGCATTTCGGCAATCATGGGTTCTTGCGTCACCCACGGAGCGCGGGCGACTTCAACATTCAGCGCATAGACCGGAAACAACACCGACCGAGCCGACACCGGAGCCGCCATCGTCGCGCGGAATCGGTCAGGATCAGCCCGCTGCACCAGCGCGGCGCAGGCTTTGACATCGTCATCAAAAACCACGCTCACTCGGCCGCTGCCTTTTGCGGATCACAATCACGGACCAGTTTCCACTGGATCGCATCCAGCAGCGCCTCAAAGGACGCATCAACTATGTTCGCACTCACGCCAACGGTCGACCAGCGCCGCCCCTGACCGTCTTCGCTGTCGATGATGACGCGGGTCACCGCCTCGGTCCCGCCCTGGGTGATACGGACCTTGAAATCGACAAGGCGCATGTCTGACAGGACCTGCGAGTATTGACCCAGATCCTTCGCCAACGCTTTGGCCAGCGCGTTCACAGGCCCCCTGTCGTTGCCGGACTCGTCCATGGATTCGCTGACCGACAGTTTCTTTTCACCGTCCACTTTCACCACGACGACAGCCTCGGACAGGCTGACCATCTTGTTGTATTTGTTCTTCCGACGCTCAACAGTGACCTTGTAGCGCTTGACCTCGAAGAATTCTGGCAGTTGCCCCAGTTCATCCCGCGCCAACAGTTCGAAACTGGCCTGTGCGGTGTCATAGGAATACCCTTCAGCTTCACGGAGCTTGATCCGTTCAAGGATGCGGCCCAATGCGGGATCGCCGGATTCAACGCTCAGCCCTGCTTCGGTCAGACGTTTGCGCAAGTTCGACTGGCCAGCCTGGTTCGACATCGGAATGATGCGTTCATTGCCAACGCTCGCCGGGTCCACGTGTTCATAAGTCGACGGGTCCTTGAGGATCGCGCTGGCGTGCAACCCAGCCTTATGCGCGAAGGCCGATGCGCCTACATAAGCCGCCTGCTTGCTGGGCACCCGGTTCAGAACATCATCCAACATGCGGCTGGTTCGGGTCAGCCCGGCCAACGCATCAAGGCTGACGCCTGTTGCAAACTGCGAGGCGTAGGGTTCTTTCAGCAGCAATGTCGGGATCAGCGCCGTCAGGTTTGCGTTGCCACAACGTTCACCCAGACCATTCAGCGTTCCCTGAATTTGCCGCGCACCTGCTTCGACAGCCGCCAGAGAACAGGCCACTGCGTTCTCGGTGTCGTTATGGGTGTGGATACCCAACCGTTCACCCGGCAGGCCTGCCGCGATCACTTCGGACACGATCCGCCCGACCTCGGACGGCAACGCGCCACCGTTGGTATCGCATAGCACAACCCATCTCGCACCCGCCTCCAGTGCCGCACGGCAAACTTCGGTCGCGTATTCCGGGTTGTCCTTGTACCCGTCAAAGAAATGTTCCGCATCGAACAGCGCCTCGCGCCCTTGCGCAACGATATGTGCCACCGAAGCACGAACGTTTTCCGTGTTCTCTTCAAGCGAAATACCAAGCGCATCGGTCACGTGATAGTCATGAGACTTGCCAACCAGACAAACGGCCTGCGTTCCCGCATTCATCACCGCAGCCAGCACATCGTCATTCTCGGCCGAGCGCCCCGCCCGCTTGGTCATGCCAAAGGCCGTCAACCGGGCCGCAGTCTTTGGGGCGGCGTCAAAAAACGCGCTGTCGGTGGGGTTGGCGCCGGGCCAACCGCCTTCGATGTAATCCACCCCCAATGCGTCCAGCGCCTGTGCGATCTGCACCTTTTCAGCGGTCGAGAACTGCACGCCCTGCGTCTGCTGCCCGTCGCGCAGAGTGGTGTCATAGAGGTAGAGGCGTTCCCTGGTCATCAAACCTCCTCCAGCTTGGCGGCATCAAACCCCGCGCCCGGCACCAGTTCGACACCTTCCTTGCTCATTCGAACCTCAAGCCCTGCCGCTACATACGCAGCCTTGAGTCGATCGACCTCCGAGAAATCCTTGTTTTGCATTGCAGCTACGCGCGCCTTCGCCAAGCGATCTGCATAGGCACTAAGGTCTATGGACGCCGTGTCCGCCCACGACGGGACATCTTTGCCCAACAAGCCCAAAAATTGCAGAGAATGTCGCAACCCCACGACTTCGTCAGCGATGGATAGCTGGTGGAGCTCGGCGATAGCACCGGCTGTGTTCAGGTCGTCGGCCAAAAAGTTAACGATTTGAGGATGCGGCTCGCCATAACCAACCCCTTGCGCGGCCTGCGCGTAGAATTTGCGCAAGGTTCGCTCCGCCTCACGGGCCTTCTTCTCGGTCCAGTCCATCGGCTTGCGATAATGCGTCTGCAAGAAGACAAAGCGGATCACTTCGCCCGGAACGCCCTGTTCCAGCAGATCATGCACGGTAAAGAAATTGCCCAGCGATTTGGACATCTTCTTGCCTTCGACCTGCAACATCTCGTTATGCAGCCAGACCCGCGCGAATTCACCCTGCGGGTGCGCGCATTTGCTCTGGGCGATCTCGTTTTCGTGATGCGGGAACATCAGGTCGTTGCCGCCGCCATGGATGTCGAAACTCTCGCCCAGTAACTCATAGCTCATGGCCGAGCATTCGATATGCCAGCCCGGACGCCCCCGTCCCCACGGCGACTCCCAACCGGGCAGTTCATCGTCCGAGGGTTTCCACAAGACGAAATCCATCGGGTTCTTCTTGTAGGGCGCCACCTCGACCCTCGCGCCCGCGATCATGTCATCGACCGAGCGCCCCGACAGCTTGCCGTAGCTCTCTTTCCAGCTGTCCACCGCAAACAGAACATGGCCTTCGGCGGCATAGGCATGGCCCTTGGCGATCAGATCCTCGATCATTGCGATCATCTGAGCGATATACTGGGTCGCACGCGGCATCTCGTTCGGCTCCAACGTGCCCAAAGCACCCATATCATGCAGGTACCAGCCGATGGTTTCATCCGACCGTTCCTGCACCAATTGTTCCAGCGTACCTTCCGCACCCGCCTGTTTGCGGGCCAGCGCCGTGGCGTTGATCTTGTCGTCTACGTCGGTGAAGTTGCGCACATAGGTCACGTGCTCTGCGCCATAGACATGGCGCAACAGACGATACAGCACATCGAACACCACCACCGGCCGTGCGTTGCCCAGATGCGCGCGGTCATAGACCGTCGGACCACAGACATACATCCGCACGTTATCAGGGTCGATCGGTACGAAATCTTCCTTCGTCCGCGTCCGCGTGTTGTGCAGCTTGATCGTCGTCATCGGTCGGGCTCCTAGAAAACAGCAAAGGCTTGCGCGTTGGCGCGGGCTTAGCAACTTGTCTCAGGGATGAAAACGAAAGAAACCGGCCCGCTTGATAAATCAGCAGGTAATGCAGCAGATAATGATGCAGGTCACCGGGTTCATGCCTCTCGGTTAGCACGGGAACCCCGCCAAGCCAAGCGTTGAGTTTGCTCACCCGGTCCGGCAGAGTGCCAGTCATGGATCGAGACTTCATCAATTCCATCTGCAAGGAATTTCCTGGAGCCGAGCTGTCAGACCCGTGGGGCGGCGGTCATGACGCGTGGAAGGTTGGCGGCAAGATGTTTGCCTGTATCGGAACTGCAAATGACGGCGTGTCGGTCAAAACACCCGACGTGGAAACGGCTCAGATGGTGATTGATGCCGGTGTCGCGGTGAAAGCCCCCTATTTTCACCGCAGCTGGGTCCGCCTGCCGTTTGATGCCGAGACCGAGGAGCTGCGCCATCGTTTGACGGTTTCCTATGATCTCGTTCGCGCTTCGTTGACTAAAAAGCTTCAGGCGAAGCTGCCACCGCGAAGCTGATTGACAAACGGCCACTGCTCTGCCCCATTCAGCGCAAGGCAAGCAGGGGCGATGGGATGAAACTGTCTGAACGCATCACGCAGATCACCGGCGGCGGCAGCGATGGCTGGGACGTGTTTTATCGCGCCCGCCGGATGCAGAGCGAAGGACAAGCCGTAACAGAACTGACGATCGGTGAACATGACACCCGAACCGACCCTTCGATTCTTCAGGCGATGGAGCTGTCGGCCCGCAACGGCCACACAGGTTACGCGATGGTGCCCGGCACGGAACTGCTGCGCGACACGGTCGCCGCTCGGGTTCAGACCCGCACAGGTGTTCCGACCTCTCGGAACAATGTTCTGATCACCCCCGGCGGGCAAGCCGCCCTGTTCGCGGCACATATGGCCGTGTGCGATCCCGGTGATGTCGGATTGTATCTCGACCCCTACTACGCCACCTATCCCGGCACGATTCGGGGCGTTGGCGCCGTGGCCCGCGCGGTTCAAACCACCGCTGAAGGCGCTTTCCAGCCCAAAGCCGAGCGGATCGATGCCGCTGCTGAAGGCGCGGTTTCGCTGTTGATCAACACGCCGAACAATCCGACCGGCGTGGTCTATTCCCGTCAATCGCTCGAGGCGGTCGCTGATGTTTGCAAACGGCGCGATCTTTGGCTGATTTCGGATGAGGTGTACGACACCCAGGTCTGGGACGGCGAGCACATTTCGCCGCGTGCGCTGCCCGACATGGCAGAGCGAACGCTTGTGGTTGGATCCATGTCCAAGTCCCATGCCATGACCGGGTCTCGGTGTGG
Organism: Ruegeria sp. YTSC002; assembly: GCF_059609845.1. Lineage (NCBI taxonomy): Bacteria > Pseudomonadati > Pseudomonadota > Alphaproteobacteria > Rhodobacterales > Roseobacteraceae > Ruegeria > Ruegeria sp. YTSC002. The sequence continues at coordinate 39,195 of NZ_JBXWML010000013.1, read as the reverse complement.
ATGGGTCGTCGGCCCCGAGGATGTCATCGCCCATCTGATCAATCTGGCGACCCACACCACCTACGGCGTTCCCGGGTTCGTACAGGACGCCTCCAGCTTTGCGCTGACCGCGGGTGTTGAACTGGAAGAAAAAATCGCCGCCCCGTTCCGCCGCCGGCGTGCCCTGGCAATGGATATTCTGGCCTCGCAAAACACCGTAGGCCTCGTCCCCGCGCAGGGTGCCATGTATCTGATGCTGGATATCCGCGCGACCGGGTTGTCGGGGGACGCGTTTGCCAACGCGCTGCTGGACGCACACAGAATTGCCGTCATGCCCGGCGAAAGCTTCGGCAAGGCCGCTGCCGGGCACGTACGGGTGGCCATGACCGTGGCGGATGAACGCTTTGCGGATGCGCTGAAAACGCTGTGCAAATTCGCGTCGCAACTTGCGAGGAAGCACGCAGCTGAATAAGCCTGTTGTCAGAAACGGAACGTTGTACGCAGGTTGAAGACGTTGGATTCCAGACCACCGGTGGATCGGGTCACATCATCGAAGTCTTGCCGCAGCGCTTCACCGCTGATGACAAAATTCTCGCCAATCGGATAAGCGATGCCGATTCCGTAAACGGCGGCGGTATCGCTGTCGACGGATGTTTCGGCCCGTGCCGCGCCAACGACGACATACCCCAGCGCACTGCCGAAATCGTACCCGCCACGCAGTTTCAAACGCGTCATGCTGTCCAAGCTTCCCTGAGATTGGCTGAGGTTCAGGGACAGGCGGTTGTATTCAAGTTCACCGCCCAGAACGAAAGCCCCGAAATCCTGGTCATAGCCTACATGCGCACCAAAGGCGGTGTCGTCCCCGCTTGATCCACCCGGTCCATCCGCATCCGCGTACCCAAAGCTGAGCCCAACGTAACCTCCTGTCCAATCCTCTGCCATAACCGGGCTGGCGCTGGCCGTCAGAGCCACGACAATCAGGACAGAAAAAAGTTCAAAAGTCTGTTTCAACGCGATTTCACTCGGGATTCAGATCATGTCTAGCTTTGAATTCAACTGGGATCGCTTTTGTCAGAGTTCAATTCCTTGCACGCAAAGCTCAAGAGTAAGTGAATGCAGTATAACAGATTTCTGTCACCGCGGGAGAAAATCTGCCTCAGAATTCCGTCAGTGGACCGTTGGGCAGATATTTGCTGAAGTTAATTCCGTTGAGGTCGCAAACAGAACAGATTGCGTCGCCGTGTTTTGGAACTCTTGCGCCAAACGTTGAGAGGCGGAATGACTGACCACGACTGGAAAATCAGCCTGATCAGCCGCACCATTGGTGCGGACCGGGGGCGTGCAGCGAGAGGGCGGCCGTAAGCGGCCATTTGCCAGTTCCCCAAACACCTCTCACAGATCGGAAAGACAAATGAACGACCAATCCCGCAACACATCGCGCAGCGGCGGTCGCGCTGCGCGTCGCGCTGCCCGTGCAACCGCATTGCCTGAACATCTGCGCCCCGTGCGCCCCGGTATGGAAGGCGGTGTCCTGAATGTCCTGACCCAGGCACAGATCGAACGTATCCACGAGGCCGCCCTGACCGCATTGGAAACCATTGGTCTGGCGGACGCGCCGCAAAGCGGGATCGACTATCTGGTCGGTGCAGGCTGCATACTGGGCGACGATGGCCGCATCCGCTTTCCCCGTGCCCTTGTCGAAGACACGATCGCAAAAGCGAACCGCAAGGTCACATTGTACAGCCGCGATGGAAAAACCGATCTGGACCTGACCGGTACCAAAGTACATTACGGCACGGCTGGTGCCGCCGTTTCCATGGTCGACGTGCATGGTCGCGAGTATCGCGATTCAACCGTTCAGGATTTGCACGATGCCGCACGCATCTGCCAACAGCTTGACAATATTCACTTTGTTCAACGCCCCATGGTCTGTCGCGATATCGCCGACAACCTGGAAATGGACCTGAACACGATCTACGCAAGTTGTTCGGGAACGTTCAAACATATCGGCACGTCCTTCACGGAACCCAGCCACGTCGCCCCCGCGATGGAGATGATCTACATGATCGCGGGCGGCGAGGACAAATATCGCGAGCGACCTTTCGTGTCGAACTCGAACTGCTTCGTCGTCCCTCCGATGAAATTCGCCACTGAAAGCTGCGAAGTGATGGAGGAGTGCATCAAGGCCGGGATGCCGGTGCTGTTGCTGTCAGCCGGTATGGCCGGTGCCACCGCGCCATCAACCATCGCCGGAGCAATCACCCAAGCCACGGCGGAATGCTTTGCGGGATTGGTTTATGTAAACGCCGTAAGTCCCTGCGCACCCGCAGTTTTCGGCACCTGGCCCTTTGGTCTTGATCTGCGGACCGGCGCAATGTCCATCGGTTCCGGAGAACAAGCCCTGCTGACGGCAGGCTGCGCCCAGATGCACCGTTTCTACGACTTGCCTGGGGGTGCGGCGGCCGGTGCATCAGATTCGAAGCTGCCCGACATGCAGGCCGGGTGGGAACAGATGTGCTCGAACGTGATGGCGGGGCTGTCCGGGTTGAACATGGTTTATGAAGCCGCTGGCATGCACGCCTCGCTGCTGGGTTTCTGCTTTGAAAGCCTCATTCTCAGCGACGACCTGATCGGTCAGGCACTGCGCTGTGTGCGCGGGATCGAAGTGACCGATGAAACCCTGGCTTTGGATCAGATCGCATCCGTGTGCATGGGCGGCCCCGGTCATTATCTGGGCACCGATGCGACCCTCAGCCGGATGCAGGCCGACTATGTCTATCCGACCTTTGGTGACCGCTCGTCCCCCAAGGAGTGGGTGGAGCTTGGCAAACCGGATCTGGTTGAAAAGGCAGTGGCCCGAAAGAATGAAATCCTGTCCACCCCGTCGGCGGCCCGGTTCGACCCGCTTCTGGACGCAGAGATTCGGGAAAAATTCAACATTCACTTGCCGTTATAGCATCTGAAAAAGCGGCCCGATGAGTGTCGGGCCGCCCTTTCTTGTTTACCCGTTGCTGGGTGGAAGCAAACCTGCCTCTTGCGCAACGGCCACTTCATCAGCATCCAGCGCCCCGTCGCCGTTTGCGTCCATCGCCGAGAAAGTGTCGGCGTCGACGTCGGGCAACACGGCCTGGATTTCTTCGATGGTCAGAACGCCATCGCCATTGGCATCGGTTGAGGACTGCGCCGAGAGCACTCCCGGCAGGGTCAGAGCAGCGATGGAAATCCCAATCAAGTACTGCGGTTTCATTTTGGTGCCTCCTGGATAGATTGATTATGTCTTCGTCCGGACAGGCCCCAGAAACACCGCAACAGCCGCAGGCGTCACCCGTTTTGCGCGATCGGGAGGAAATCGCGCCAATCCTTGCGTGTTTGACCGAGTCGGAGTCGCGAAGCACCGCCGGGCAAAACCTTGCCAGACCCATTTCGGCGGGACATGCCCGAAAGGCCTTGTCTGATCCGGCAAGACTGCGCTTATCCGGGCAACCACGCAAAAAAAGAAAGGGGGCCGAAGCCCCCTGTCAGTTTCGCCATCCAGGCTCATTTCGTTGACCGCCCGGTGTTTTTTTGCCTGCGGCCTGGACGTCGCATGGAACGAGCGCACCCGTTCCGTGAAAGAGTGGGAGGGAGCAAATATTCCGCCCCACCCTGTTCCCGGCCAACACGGGCATGTCGGCCGAGTGAAGAAAGGACATCCGGTAAGTCTTGTGCCCTTTCTTCGTATTCGTCGGGGTCGGTTACCTAGGGCAGCGTCCGACCCCTACGCCCCGGGGTGCCGGGGCGCTGTCCTTAGCTACACCCGCTTGTCGCGCCACAGGTGTTGCATTTCATGCAGGTGCCGTTGCGCACCAGCGTGTAGTTTCCGCATTCGCCGCAGGGATCGCCCTCGTACCCCTGCATCTTGGCCTTCGTGCGGGCGTCCATGCCGGTGGCCACCGCCGTTTCGGCTGCCGGTGCTTCGAAGGAAGCTGCCGGTTCAGCCATGCCGTTCACCTCGACCTGACCGGAGTTGAACACCGCCAGATCTTGCGGCAAGCGCTTGCGCAGATAGCCGGTGGAGCTGATTTGTTTCAGCACTTCCAACGACTTAGACGCGGCTGTTTCGCTGATTTCCGAAACGTTCGAGACACCCTCGTCTTCGCCCCGGCCCAGATCATCGAAGGTTGCGCCTTCGGGTTTCACATGGGCCAGATCGGTACGATCCAGATAAGACACGGCCAATTCGCGGAAGATGTAATCCAGGATCGACGTCGCGTTCTTGATCGAGTCGTTGCCCTGCACCATCCCCGCGGGTTCGAACTTGGTGAAGGTGAAGGCGTCCACGAATTCTTCCAGCGGCACGCCGTATTGCAGACCAACCGACACGGCGATGGCAAAGTTGTTCATCATCGCCCGGAAGCCAGCGCCTTCCTTGTGCATGTCGATGAAAATCTCGCCCAACTGGCCGTCTTCGAACTCACCGGTGCGCAGATAGACCTTGTGGCCACCGACGATTGCCTTCTGGGTATAGCCCTTGCGGCGATGCGGCAGTTTCTCGCGATGGCTGCGGATGATTTCCTTGACCACAACCTTCTCGATCACCTTCTCGGCCAGAACGACGGCCTTTTCCTGCGCCGAGCCGCTTTCCAGCACCTCTGCCGCCTCGTCGTCATCCTCGACCAGTGCTGCCGCCAGCGGTTGCGACAGTTTCGAGCCGTCACGATAAAGCGCGTTGGCCTTCACACCCAGCGACCAGCTGAGTTCATAGGCTTTCTGACAGTCTTCGATGGTCGCGTCATTCGGCATGTTGATCGTCTTCGAGATCGCACCCGAAATGAAGCTCTGTGCCGCCGCCATCATGGTGATATGGCTGTCAACACCAAGGAAACGCTTGCCTTTTTTTCCGCACGGGTTGGCACAATCGAAGATTGCGTAGTGTTCTTCCTTCAGATGCGGCGCACCTTCCAGTGTCATGGTTCCGCAGACGTGATCGTTGGCCGCGTCGATATCCGCCTTGGTAAAGCCCAGATGGCGCAGCAGGTCGAATGTCGGATCGTTCAGCTTGGTCGCCGGGATGCCAAGAACGCCGGTGCAGAAATCCTCGCCCAGCGTCCACTGGTTGAAGACGAACCGGATATCGAAGGCGCTTTCCAGCGCCGCGTCCACCTTTGCCAGTTCATTCGGGCCAAAGCCGTGACCGGTCAGCGAGGTGTGGTTGATCCCCGGCGCGTTGCCGATTGTGCCGTGACCAACGGCATAGGACACGATCTCTTCGATCTGCGACGAGGAATAGCCCAGCTTTTCCAGCGCCGAAGGCACCGAGCGGTTGATGATCTTGAAGTAACCGCCACCGGCCAGCTTCTTGAACTTTACCAGCGCAAAGTCAGGCTCGATCCCGGTGGTGTCGCAATCCATCACCAGACCAATGGTGCCGGTTGGCGCGATCACGGTGGCCTGCGCGTTGCGATAGCCGTTTTTCTCACCAAGGCTCAGCGCCTCATCCCAGGCTGACATGGCCAGATCGACCAGACGCTTGTCCGGGCAGTTGCCGTGATCCAGCGGCACCGGCTTGACCGCCAGTTTCTCGTATCCGTCTGTCACGCCCTGCGCCGCACGGCGGTGGTTGCGGATGACGCGCAGCATATGCTCGGCGTTGCGTTCATAGCCTTTGAACGGGCCAAGCTCTCCGGCAATCTCAGCCGATGTCGCATAGGCCACGCCGGTCATGATCGCGGTCAGCGCGCCACAGATCGCCCGGCCTTCGTCCGAGTCATAGCTGTATCCCATGTTCATCAGCAGACCGCCGATATTGGCATAACCCAGTCCCAGGGTGCGGAAGTCATAGGACAACTGCGCGATTTCCTTCGATGGGAATTGCGCCATCGTTACCGAGATTTCCAGCGTCAGGGTCCACAGGCGCGAGGCATGCATGTAATCCGCCGCCTGGAACTCACCATCCTTGAGGAAGGTCAGCAGGTTCATCGAGGCCAGGTTACAGGCCGTGTCATCCAGGAACATGTATTCCGAGCACGGGTTCGAGCCGCGGATCTCGCCATCTTCGGGGCATGTGTGCCACTCGTTGACCGTATCATGGAACTGGATGCCCGGATCGGCGCAGGCCCATGCCGCATGACCGACCTTTTCCCACAGATCACGCGCCTTGACCACCTTGGCCACCTTGCCGTCGGTGCGGTTGATCAACTCCCAATCGGCATCCTTTTCAACCGCCTTGAGGAACGCATTGGTCACGCGGATCGAGTTGTTCGAGTTCTGGCCCGAAACCGAGCTGTACGCCTCTGAATCCCAGTCTGTATCATAGGTCGGGAACTCGATGCTGTCGTGGCCCTGCTTGGCATAATCCAAGACGCGCTTGATGTAAGTTTCTGGGATCGCGACCTTTTTCGCTCCACGAACCGCCTTCTTCAGCGCGTCGTTCTTGTTCGGATCATAGGCGTCATCGGCAGATCCATCCCAAGATCGGATGGCCTCGAAAATGCCGTTCAGCATCTTCTTGTGCATCTTCGATCCGGCAACGATCGAGGCCACCTTCTGTTCTTCGATCACCTTCCATTGGATGAATTGCTCGATGTCCGGGTGATCCGCATCGACGATGACCATCTTTGCTGCCCGACGGGTCGTTCCGCCTGATTTGATCGCGCCGGCGGCGCGGTCGCCGATCTTGAGAAAGCCCATGAGGCCCGAGGACTTGCCGCCGCCCGACAGCGCCTCGCCCTCTGCGCGCAGATGGCTGAAATTGGTCCCGGTTCCCGAGCCGTATTTGAACAGGCGCGCCTCGCGCACCCACAGATCCATGATGCCGCCTTCGTTCACCAGATCATCATCGACCGACTGGATGAAGCACGCGTGCGGCTGCGGATGTTCGTAGGCCGATTTGGATTTGGTCAGTTTGCCGGTCTTGTAATCGACATAATGGTGCCCCTGCGCCGGGCCATCGATCCCGTAAGCCCAGTGCAGGCCCGTGTTGAACCACTGCGGTGAGTTCGGCGCCGCGCGCTGGGTCGCCAGCATAAAGCGCATCTCGTCGAAATAGGCGCGCGCGTCTTCCTCGGTCGAGAAATAGCCGCCCTTCCAGCCCCAATAGGCCCAGGCTCCGGCCAGACGGTCGAACACTTGCTTCGAGGAAGTTTCTCCTACGAACTCGGCGCCTTCAGCGGGAACCGAGCGCCACAGAAACTCGGGAACATCTTTTTCCTTCACTTTCTTGAGCTTGGTGGGCACGCCCGCCTTGCGAAAGTATTTCTGCGCAATCACATCACTTGCGACCTGCGACCAGCTGGAGGGGACTTCGATGTCATCCAGACGAAAAACGATTGTGCCGTCCGGATTTCTGATTTCAGACGTTGCAGACACAAAATTCAGTTCCGCATAGGCGTCCTGATCCGGTTTGGTGAATTTTCTTTCAATCTTCATGTCCGCAGCCCTGGTTAATACAGCTCAATTTCCGATTCCCGACACCAAATCTTGTGTTGCGGGGTGTCGCCCACAACGCCCTGAGACGCACGCAAAAAGGTACTGTTCGCTGTCTGAGACAGCGCAAAGCCGCAAATGCGACCGCACGTAAAACGATTGTGCTTTTCCGACCCTCGCCCGCTGCCTTTTCCGGATTATACACCAGATATTGTGGCAATCTCGTTGGCCCATACAATTTGACGTATGTTCCCATAGAAGGTCAACGCCCTTTTTCGGTCATTTTCCAAATCTTTTTTGTTGACCTGATGGTTGCGTAAAGTCTTCTGCGCGCAGGCCGCGATTCCTCCACAGCTTCATCCACGGCGTATTTCCGCCGATGTTTTGAATTCTCAAAATGAATTCCCGTTTTTACCAGCATAGTTATCGGTATTTGATCAACCAATGACATGCTGGTTACCCTGAAGGGGAATCAATACCGCCCAGGCAAACTGTCCCGCACCGTGTGCCGAACGGTCTACCCACGAGCGAGGGAGTTCAAGCGAATGAAGTTGTTTCATTTTATCCCGGCCACAGCCTGCATCGTGGCGTGCGCACCACAGGATGTGCCCATCCCATCACGCAGCGCACAGTTCGACTCCTTCCCTCAACGACTGTTCGATACGTTCGAAACCAGTTGCTCGGGCCCAGGCGAGTCTTTCAGTAAAACCGGGAACCAAATCTTTGAATGCAGTGAGTTCCTGCCCCCAAAGGCCACAGCTTATTTGATTCTGAACTATGACGGTCATCCGCAGGACCTGCCCCAAAGCGTCATGCGCCTGACGTCGACGAAGACAAGCGCAGGGTATCGCGTGGACGCGCGTGTTTTCTTTCACGTCCCGCAAAAATCCGGTGCGGCGGTCGAAGTTCCGGTTGAAAGCAAGGTTCTGAACCAAGCCATCAGCGAGCTCTACCAGTCAATGGGTGGCTCGCCGAATTAGCTTGATGGAAATGGTCGGGGCGGCAGGATTCGAACCTACGACCCCCTGTACCCAAAACAGGTGCGCTACCAGACTGCGCCACGCCCCGGACCGTGCGCCTTCCTAACGATGCCGTTCTGATTTGAAAAGCCCTAACAGGGCCAAATTGCAGGTCCTTGCGAAAAAATTTCGTGCTTCATCTGTGTCCCGGGCCCGATGGAGTAGCGCGCGGACAATCCTGCATTGATTTCCAGCACCGCAAATACGGAATCGCCCCCTTCAATCGGCGTAAGATCACCCGGAATCGCCCCTTCATGCACACGAGTCACCAAACCGGTGCGATCCAGAAAAATCATATCCAGCGGGATCAGGGTGTTCTTCATCCAGAAGGCAACAGGCTGCGGCGGGTCAAAGACGAACAACATTCCGGATCGAGCCGGCAACGATTCGCGAAACATCAAACCGCGGGATCGCTCTTGCGGTGTAACGGCGATTTCCACGTCAAATTGCACCGTCGCACTGTCATTTCTGAGCGTGACACGGTCGGATCTGCATGCGGCAGCGGCAACTCCTGCCCACAACGTTAAGAATATGGTCAAGAGTATCCGAAGCCGTTTCATCCGGTTCAGCTGTCCAAAGCCGCTTCCCAGGCCAGAACCTGCGCGGCCATCCGACCCCGCTTGCCGTCGATCACCCTCATGGCCAGTGCTTCACCTGGTTGCAGATCGGCAAGCCCCGAACGGCGCAACACCTCGATATGAAGGAATACGTCTTCGCCGCGCCCGAAGACATTTGCAAATCCGAAACCTTTGCCCTTGTCGAACCATTTTACCCGTGCGGCTTCCAGCGGCGCTTCTGCGATGACCTCCGGATCCAGCTCGGCGAAATCAGCAAGCATCATCGAGTCGGTCCGCGCCGGCGGATCAATCGCGATGACCTCGACCGCCTGAACCCCCCGGTCCGTGCGATGTGTCATGATTTCAATGCTGGCACCGTCTGCGACCGAGCTCTGGCCGTAGTTGCGCAGAACATTCACGTGCAACAGAATATCCGGGCCGCCCTCTTCGGACACAACAAAGCCATACCCCTTGGCAGGGTCGAACCATTTTACGTGTCCACGGACGCGGTACATGTTGTTCAGGTCTTCTGGCACGGTTTTCCCATCGCGAATATCAACAGTTCGTTAAGGGTTTGTTGTTTAGGGGAATGGCAGGCAAATTCAAGCTGAAAAAATCGTTTGTTTTCTGCTTGTTGCATTTCACGACACGTGAACGTCATGGATTCAACCTTTCAACATGCCATGCCGATCCCGGCTCAATTCGTTGCCATCTGAACCGATCATGCAAGCGGAACGCTCCATCGGCCCAGAACTCAATCTCGGTGGGCGTCAATCTGTACCCGCCCCAAAATGGCGGACGCGGCGGATTTGGCCCTAGTTTCGCCGTCACTTTCGCGACTTCTGCCATCAAAGCTGTCCGGCTCGAAAGCGGTTGCGACTGCTTTGAAGCCCACGCGCCCAGCCGGCTTTTCAATGACCTTGATGCATAATACTCATCTGCCTGGGGCCCGTTTTCACGACTTATTGTACCACGAACGCGAAGTTGACGCCGCAAAGATTTCCAATGCATCACAAATGCAGCTTTTCCGGCGGTGTCCAGTTCCCTGGCCTTGGCGCTTTCGTAGTTTGTATAGAAAACAAACGAGTCCGCTTCGATTTCCTTTAGCAACACCATGCGTGCATTGGGCAAGCCATCCGGGTCAACGGTTGCAAGCGCAATCGCATTCGGGTCGTTCATTTCGGTTTCTTCAGCCTCAGCCAACCACCGGGCCGCTATTTCAAACGGATCGGAGCCAGCAAAGATGCCATCACGCTCGGTCATTTCCATCCCCTGGAAAGTATTAACGACGAACCTAAGGCGAGAACCCGCTGCGGGCAAGAGCGCACGGCCTTGATGCAACGCAACCAATGGCATAAACCAACTCAACATAACGCGAAGACAGGCGGAGAACCGAACATGTCAAATCAGTTGATGGCCGGCAAACGCGGCCTCATCATGGGACTGGCCAATGACAAATCAATCGCATGGGGAATCGCCCGCGCCTTGTCGAATGCCGGGGCCGAGCTGGCCTTTTCCTATCAGGGCGAGGCTTTGAAAAAGCGTGTCGACCCGCTGGCGGCGCAATTGGGCAGCGAAATCGTTCTGCCCTGCGACGTCAGTGACGAAGCATCCATCGACGCGCTCTTTGCAGCGCTGGAAGAGAAATGGGGCAAGCTGGACTTCATCGTCCACGCCATTGGCTTTTCCGACAAGAACGAGCTGCGCGGTCGCTATGTCGACACCAGTCGCGCGAATTTCAAACTGACGATGGATGTGTCGGTCTATTCTTTCACGGCCGTGATGCAGCGTGCTGAAAAGATGATGTCCGAGGGCGGCAGCGCTGTGACCCTGACCTATTACGGCGCTGAACAGGTCATGCCGCATTACAATGTCATGGGCGTCGCCAAGGCCGCGCTCGAGGCCTCGGTCAAATACCTGGCTGAGGATCTGGGCAAGGATGGCATCCGCGTGAACTCGATCTCGGCCGGTCCGATCAAAACCCTGGCCGCCAGCGGCATCGGCGATTTCCGCTATATCATGAAGTGGAACGAATATAACTCTCCCTTGCGTCGGAACGTGACCATTGACGATGTCGGAAACTCGGCGCTGTATCTTCTGTCGGATCTGTCCAGCGGCGTAACCGGTGAAAACCTGCATGTGGATTCCGGGTATCACATCGTCGGCATGAAGGCCGTTGACGCCCCGGACATGGAAAAAGGTTAAGAACATGAGCGCCAAGGACCGCCTGCCCCACGAAAAAGGCTTTCACATCAGCTGGGACCAGATTCATCGCGATTCGCGTGCACTGGCCTGGCGTCTTGACGGGCAAGGGCCCGATGATGGCAACTGGCGGGGTGTTGTCGCGATCACCCGCGGCGGCATGGCGCCTGCGATGATCGTCAGCCGCGAACTGGACATCCGTACGGTGGATACGATCAGTGTGCGTTCGTACCACCATCAGGAACAGGGTGAAGCAGAGGTGTTGAAATCTCCGGACGCCGACCTGATGGGCGACGGAACCGGTATTCTGATCATCGACGATCTGGTCGACAGTGGAAAGACGCTGGAACTGGTGCGGGAAATGTACCCGAACGCGCATTTCGCAACGGTTTACGCCAAACCCAAGGGCCGTCCGATGGTGGATACCTTCATCACCGAGGTCAGCCAGGACACATGGATCTTCTTCCCATGGGATATGGCCCTTCAATATGTCGAGCCGTATCGCGGCACCGATTGATTCCAGAACAGTAGACCGCACATGACGCTCAGCCGTACCGCCGCAACGTTCGCACCTCCGGTGATGGAGGCGCGCCGATGGGTCGAGGGCGTTTCCTTCCCATCCGACCGCCCGTTGATCAACGTAAGCCAGGCGGCCCCGGTCGATCCGCCGCCGCTGGCCTTGCGGCAGGCCATGGCCGAGTTCGCCGTTCGGGAAGACAGCGCGCATCTTTATGGCCCGGTTTTGGGCAATGACGATCTGCGCGCTGAACTGGCGGCGCAGATCAGTTCTCACTATGCAGCGCAGGTAGATTCACCCCGGATCGCCATCACATCAGGCTGCAATCAGGCGTTTTCGGCCGTGATATCGGCGATCACCGGCGAAGCCGATGAGGTCATTCTGCCAACCCCATGGTATTTCAACCATAAAATGTGGCTGGACATGGCAGGAGTACAAGCCGTGGACCTGCCGACCGGCGATGACCTTCTACCCGATCCAGAGCGTGCGCGCGGTTTGATTACGGAAAAGACCCGCGCCATTGCACTGGTCACGCCCAACAATCCGGGCGGCATCGAATACCCTGCCGAACTTGTCAGGGCCTTTTACAACCTGGCCCGTGAAACCGGGATTCGCCTGATCGTCGATGAAACCTATCGCGATTTCGACAGCCGCAGCGGCCCTCCGCATGATCTGTTTCAACAACCCGGATGGGACGAAACGCTTGTCCACCTGTACTCTTTTTCCAAGGCTTATCGTCTGACGGGCCACAGGGTTGGCGCCATCGCGACAAGCCCGGAGCTGTTGTCCGAGGTCGAGAAATTTTTGGATACTGTCGCCATTTGCCCCGGCCAGATCGGCCAGTTCGCTGCGTTGTGGGGTATGCAAAACCTGTCGCAATGGCTGGCCGGCGAGCGCGATGAAATTCTTGACCGCCGCGCAGCCATTGCAGAAGGGATGCCGGCGCTTGAAACCCGGGGTTGGCGGCTTTTGGGACTTGGCGCCTATTTTGCCTATCTCGAACATCCGTTCGACCTGTCGTCAGACGAGCTTGCGCGCCGTCTGGTCAGCGAAGCCGGTGTGCTGCTGTTGCCCGGAACCATGTTCATGCCCGATCATGACCCGGCTGGAAAACGGCAGGTACGCATTGCTTTTGCCAATCTGGATCGGGCCGGGCTGGGCCAATTGTTCGACCGGTTGCAGGACCTGTCCTTCTAAGCTTGCCCCTCGGCGGTGTGCGTCGTATTCAGGGCCGCAACCGACAGGGCAGAACTCTGCCAAAAAAACAAGAGGGCATCATGGCCGCAGGCGCTAAAAGTCTTTCGAAAACCTTTGTCTGGATTCTGATGGGCCTGCTGATGCTGGGCCTTGCGGGATTTGGCGCGGTCAACCTCAGCGGGACGATCCGCACAGTTGCGCAAGTCGGCGACGAAAGCATCTCGGTCGATGACTATGTGCGCGAATTGCAGCGCGAAATCCGAGCGGTCGAAGCACAATCCGGGCAGCCTTTGCAGATGTCGCAAGCGCGCGAGCTGGGTCTGGATCGAAACGCCCTTGCCCGCCTGACCGCTTTGGCAGCGCTGGACAACGAGGTCCGTCAGCTTGGGATTTCCATCGGCGATGAGAACCTTCAGCAAGAGATCATCTCGATCCCGGCGTTTCAGGGTGTCAACGGAACTTTTGACCGTGAATCCTATCGATTTCAGCTGGAACAGGTCGGCATGACCGATTCCGAATTCGAATCCGATCTGCGCAAGGAATCCGCCCGAACCATCGTGCAGGGCGCTATCATGGGCGGCGTGAAAATGCCCGCAACGATGACGGACACGATGGTCGACTACATCGGCGCGCGGCGCAGCTTTACGGTCGCAACTGTCGGGGCGGAAGCACTGGACACACCTGTGGCCGAACCAACGGACGCGCAGATCCAGGCATTCTACGATGACAACGGAGATCAGTTTACCCTGCCCCGCACCAAGCAGCTGACTTATGCGATTCTGTCGCCTGCAATGTTGGTGGACACGGTCGAAATCGACGAAGACGCGTTGCGGAAGCTTTATGAAGAACGGTCCGACGAATACAACCAACCCGAACGCCGTCTGGTTGAACGTCTGAACTTCCCAAGCGAACAGGCCGCCAAGGACGCTTTGGCGCAGCTCGAGGTTGGCGGCACGACCTTTGAACAGTTGGTTCGGGATCGCGATCTGGAACTGAACGACATCGATCTGGGCGACGTGACGCGTGAGGATCTGGGCGAAGCTGCGGACGCCGTTTTTGCGGCCGAGCTTGACGCTGTCGTGGGCCCGTTGCCTTCGGTGTTCGGTCCGGCCCTGTTCCGTGTCAACGGATCACTGGCCGCGAACAGTGTTCCATATGACGAGGCCGAGCCGGCACTTCGGGAAGAGTTGGCGACTGAACGCGCCCGCCGTCTGATCGAGGCGCAATCCGAAGATATCAACGACATGCTGGCGGGCGGTGCCACTCTGGAAGAACTGGCGGAAGAAACCGAAATGGAACTGGGTCAGATCGACTGGACCCGTGACAGCGACGAAGGCGTTGCGGCCTATGACGGGTTCCGAGCGGCCGCAGAAGCCGTGCAGGAAGGGGATTTCCCTGAAATTGCCTTCCTCGAAGACGGGTCAATTTTTGCCCTGCGCCTGGACGAGGTTCTGCCGCGCCGCCCGGAACCGCTGGAGAGCGCGCGCGACCGTGTCGCCGCGGCCTGGCAACAGGCCGAGACCAACAAAGCCCTGCGGGAAAAGGCGGATGCCATTCTGAACCAACTGGCAACTGACGGTGATTTTGCCGCGACCGGTCTGCCCTTCCGCGTCGAAAACGCCCTGACCCGCACCGCGTTTCTGGATGACGTTCCCGCCGATTTCATGACCGAAGTATTCGCCATGGAACCGGGCGAGTTGCGCGTTATTGGCGGCAACGGTGCGGCCTGGATTGTGCGTCTGGACGAAATCCTGCCGCCGGCGGATACGGATGAACTGCGCCAGTTGCATGATGCCCTGAGCACACAGATGGATCAGGCTCTGGCACAGAATATTTTCAACGCCTACGTACGTGATGCCCAGACCCGGGCGCGCCCCGTCGTGGATCAGCAGGCTCTGAACGCCGTGCAGGCGAGCTTTTAAACGAGACCGATATGGCCCTGACACCCGATTTCGAAACCTTCGCGCGCGCCTATGAAGCGGGCGAAAACCAGGTTGTTTACACCCGTCTGGCCGCCGATCTGGACACACCTGTGTCACTGATGCTCAAGCTGACGGGCGCGCAGAAAGACGCGTTCATGCTGGAATCGGTGACAGGCGGTGAGGTGCGTGGCCGCTATTCGATCATCGGTATGAAACCTGATCTGGTCTGGCGCTGTCGCGGCGAAACATCTGAGCTGAACCGCTCGGCCCGTTTCGATTCCGAGGCGTTCTCGCCTCAGGATGGTAACCCGATGGACAACCTGCGGGCGCTTCTGGCCGAAAGCCGTATAGAATTGCCCGATGACTTGCCGCAGGCCGCTGCCGGGCTGTTCGGGTATCTGGGATATGACATGGTTCGGCTGGTGGAACACCTTCCGAATGTGAACCCCGATCCCCTGGGTCTGCCCGATGCAATCATGCTGCGCCCGTCTGTCATCGCGGTGCTGGATGGGGTCAAGGGTGAGGTAACAGTGGTGTCACCCGCCTGGGCCAGTGACGGTCAATCGGCCAAAGCTGCGTATGCGCAGGCGGCTGAGCGTGTAATGGATGCGGTCCGCGATCTGGAACGTGCCATGCCCGCAGAAACCCGCGATCTGGGTGACGCACGCGAAGTCGCCCCACCGGTGTCGAACTTCACCAAGTCCGGCTATATGAAGGCGGTTGAAAAGGCCAAGGAATACATCCGCGCGGGTGACATTTTCCAAGTTGTTCCGGCTCAGCGCTGGACGCAGGATTTTCCGCTGCCGCCATTTGCTCTCTACCGGTCCTTGCGGCGCACGAATCCGTCACCCTTCATGTTCTATTTCAACTTCGGCGGTTTCCAGGTCGTGGGCGCAAGCCCCGAGATTTTGGTGCGTGTGTTCGGCAATGAAGTCACCATTCGCCCCATCGCAGGCACCCGCCCCCGAGGCGCGACGCCAGAAGAAGACAAGGCGAATGAGCTTGATCTGCTGGCCGACAAGAAAGAACTGGCCGAGCATCTGATGCTGCTGGATCTGGGTCGCAACGATACCGGTCGCGTATCAAAGATCGGAACAGTACGCCCGACCGAAGAGTTCATCATCGAACGCTACAGCCACGTGATGCACATTGTGTCGAACGTGGTGGGCGAACTGGCCGAAGACAAAGACGCGCTGGACGCTTTCTTTGCCGGGATGCCTGCGGGCACCGTCTCGGGCGCGCCCAAAGTGCGCGCGATGGAGATCATCGACGAGCTGGAGCCTGAAAAACGCGGCGTTTATGGCGGCGGCGTCGGCTATTTCAGCGCGGGCGGCGACATGGACATGTGCATCGCCCTGCGCACGGCCATCGTGAAAGATCAGAAACTCTATATCCAAGCCGGCGGTGGCGTCGTTTACGACAGCGATCCCGAAGCCGAGTTTATGGAAACCGTTCATAAATCCAACGCCATACGGCGCGCAGCAGCTGACGCCGCCCGGTTCACCGGGAACGGAAACGGCTAAAAAAAAACAGGGGCGGCCGATCAGATGATCACCGCCCCTTTTCGTTGCTTTCTGCACTGGTCACTGCACGTTTTTCATCATGACTGCCGAGATCGGAGCCATTGCCACGCGGTTGCCCCGATCTTCCAGCCCCCACAGCAACAGGGCTGAAATCGTCTCGGGACGCACGCGCCCCAGCATGACCACTGTCCCTTCCTGACCGGCACGGAAAGCGGCCTGATCCAGGAACCTGCGCATGATTTTGGGGTCCTGCCGTGCGCCGTCGATATCGCGGAAAACGACACTGGACGGAATTCCGTTTCGCGCCGCCAGTTTCTGCACGGTGTTGAGCCCATTGTCCTGCGTAATCAGCCCACGACCGGTTCCCGCAGCAATCGCGGCGACCTGATCGGCCAGTTTGCGATTGCCCTGAATCCCGCTGTTCACACCTTCCAGAATACCAACCGTTTCCGGCAGGGTATCCAGCCAAACCGACAGCGACACCTCGGCGTCCTGTGCACTTGCCGCCTCGGGCAGATCCGCCAGTGCCAGCACCTCGAACCCGGCCTTGCGATGACGTGCCATCTTTTCTGCCGCATCAGGGTCCGATGGGTTCACGGCGAAGCTGATCGGATACGGAAAGTCCTGCAACGCCTCGGACCCGAATGAACCCTCGTCATCAATCAGAATGATCGACATCAGCGGTTTGGATTCGGGGTTTTCGAACTTTGCCGCAAAACGCTCGATCGGCTTGGCCGATTTCGGCTGTTCTGCCGAGGCCTGTTCCACGACGGGTTCATCATCGCGTTCCGTCAACGGTACGACGCGTTTCCCGATGATCGAGCTGGCACTTGCTTTCTGCTCACCCCCGATCTGGGGCAGCGCAGCGATGCGCGGCAGTTCACGTGGCATGGTGTCTTCATCGCCTTCCACGGCAATCGGGCTGTTTTCAAAGGGGTTCTGTTCTTCGGCCTCTGTCGACTCTGCCTTCGGTTCTGGCGCTGCCTGTGGCAGAGGATCCGGTTCGGGCGCAAGCGCGGCCATCTCGGTGTTTTCGGGCTCTGCTGGCGGGGCCGGTGTTTCATCAATGACCGCAGGCAGCACATCGTCTGGCTGAATCGCGGGAACCTGACTTGGCTCTGGCAGGGCGGCGGGTGCTTCGATCACGAATGACACTTCATTTGCATCTGCTGATTCCGGTTGGATCAATTCGTCCGTTGCGGCGCCGACAACTGGCTGGGAATCGACTGATGTTTCCAGACTCGACAGATCGGCAAGATCCTCGCTGGCGTCATCGGCGGCTTCTGGCGCACGCGGGGCCAGTTCCACCAGATCGGCGTCAGAACCGGCCTCAGCCACTTCAGCCGGAGCTTCGGGCGTTTCAGAAATCGTCGGTGCCGGTGCTTCGGTTGCGACAACCGGGGTATTCACCATCGGCGTCTTGAGAGACACGACCGCGCCCAAGATCAAAACAACGATCGCGCCCGCGACCATTCCTCCGAAAAATCCGCCCATTTTCCTGCCTTTCGCCTCTTTCCTCTGCCTCGTCCAGCTCTGCGCCATCTGGTGTGGCGCTCGGCCAATTGAACGCGTCAGAAACGGTATGTCCTCTTGACGCTGCCGCTCAAGCCTGAGCATGTATGTGCGGACATTATACCGTGGCCCGGGGCTGCATCGCCAGCCCGAAATGCCCAAGCGAAGATAAGTGCCCAAATGCTGCTGCTGATCGACAACTACGACTCGTTTACCTACAATTTGGTACATTATTTAGGCGAACTTGGTGCCGAAATGGTCATTCGCCGAAATGATGCGCTGGATGTGCAGGAAGCGATTGCCATGAACCCTGCCGGCATCCTACTGAGCCCTGGCCCCTGCGATCCGGATCAGGCGGGGATTTGCCTGGCACTGACACAAGCTGCGGCCGAAACCAAAACGCCGCTTTTGGGGGTTTGCCTGGGCCATCAGACCATAGGTCAGGTGTTTGGCGGCAAGGTGGTTCGATGCCATGAGATCGTTCATGGCAAGATGGGCACGGTGAAGCACACCGGCAAAGGCCTGTTTGCCGGACTGCCCTCACCCTTTGAAGCAACCCGATACCATTCGCTGGTGGTCGAGCGCGAGACCCTGCCCGATTGCCTCGAGATCACGGCCGAGCTGGACGACGGCACCATCATGGGGCTGCAACACAAGGAATTGCCGATCCACGGTGTGCAGTTCCATCCGGAATCCATCGCATCCGAGCACGGCCACGCCCTTCTCAAGAACTTCCTGCAAGAACTGAAAGTCCCGGCATGAGCGACGCGCTTAAACCGCTGATCGGAGCCGCAGCCGATCGTCCTTTGACACGTGCCGAGGCCGAAAAGGCCTTTGCCATATTGTTCGATGGTGAAGCCACGCCCAGCCAGATCGGCGGTTTGCTCATGGCCATGCGGACACGCGGCGAGACGGTCGATGAATACGCCGCGGCGGCGGCCGTGATGCGCGCGAAATGCAATGCCGTGAACGCACCCGAGGGGGCGATGGATATCGTCGGCACCGGTGGCGATGGCAAAGGCACCCTGAATATTTCGACCGCGACCGCTTTTGTCGTGGCCGGTGCCGGAGTCACGGTCGCGAAACACGGCAATCGCAACCTGAGCTCCAAATCCGGCGCGGCGGATGCATTGGGCCAGATGGGAATCAACGTCATGGTTGGCCCGCAAGTCGTTGAAAATGCTCTGAAAGACGTTGGAATCGGCTTCATGATGGCGCCAATGCACCACCCTGCCATCGCCCATGTGATGCCGTCCCGGCAAGAACTGGGAACGCGCACGATCTTCAATATTCTCGGCCCCCTGACCAACCCAGCTGGCGTCAAACGGCAATTGACCGGTGCCTTCAGCCGCGACCTGATCCGCCCGATGGCCGAAACGCTTGGCCTGCTGGGCTCGGACCGGGCCTGGCTGGTGCATGGCTCGGACGGGACGGACGAGCTCACGATTACCGGCATCAGCTGGGTCGCCGCTCTGGAAGACGAGATGGTGAAAGAGGTCGAACTGCACCCCGAAGACGCTGGTCTTCCCGTGCATCCTTTCGAGGACATCATCGGAGGCACGCCCGAGGAAAACGCCGTTGCGTTCCGGGCTTTGCTGGACGGTGCCCCGTCAGCGTATCGTGACGCGGTGCTGCTGAATTCGGCCGCCGCTCTGGTCGTCGCCGAAGCGGCAAATGATCTGCGCGAAGGCGTGGCCATGGCTGCTGAAAGCATCGACAGTGGCAATGCCAAAAACAAAATCACGGCCTTGGCCGCCAAGACACAGGAAGCCGCATGACCGAAACCGTTCTGGACAGAATCAAAGCCTACAAACTGGAAGAGGTCGCGGCGGACAAGGCCCGGAAATCTTTGGAAACACTGGAAGGTGAGGCACGGGCCGCCTCGGAGCCCCGTGGCTTTGCCAATGCGCTGCAACACGCCTCGCGGCAAGGCTATGGCCTGATCGCCGAGATCAAGAAAGCCAGCCCGTCCAAGGGGCTGATCCGGCCGGATTTCGACCCGCCCGTTCTTGCAAAGGCTTATGAAGATGGTGGCGCGACATGTTTGTCCGTCCTGACCGACACCCCCAGTTTTCAGGGCAAGAAAGAGTATTTGACGCAAGCACGCGAGGCGACATCCCTGCCCGCTTTGCGCAAGGATTTCATGTACGACCCGTACCAGGTGGTCGAAGCTCGCGCCCTGGGGGCGGACTGTATTCTGATCATCATGGCCTCGGTCAGTGATGATCAGGCGGCTGAACTGGAAAACACTGCATTCGATTGGGAGATGGACGTTCTGATCGAAGTCCACGACGAAGCAGAGCTTGAACGCGCGGCACAGCTGAAAAGCCCGTTGATCGGTATCAACAACCGCAATCTGAAGACCTTCGAGACAACGCTCGACACGACGCGCCGCCTGTCCAAGCTGGTGCCCGCCGATCGCACCATCGTTTGCGAAAGCGGATTGGGCACGCCAGACGATCTGAGGGACATAGCGCGGTATGGGGCCCGCTGCTTCTTGATCGGAGAAAGCCTGATGCGCCAGGACGATGTCGAAGCCGCAACGCGCCATATCCTGTCCAACCCGCTGATCCCCGGAGTGATGTGATGCCGCTGACCCATTTCGATGCCCAAGGTCAGGCGCATATGGTCGATGTCTCGGACAAGGACGTGACAGATCGTGTCGCCGTCGCCGCAGGTCACATCAAGATGGCGTCAGAAACCTTTGAAATCATTTCGGAAGGCCGCGCTAAAAAAGGCGATGTTCTGGGCATTGCCCGTTTGGCCGGCATCATGGGTGCAAAGAAAACGCCGGACCTCATTCCGCTGTGTCATCCTTTGCCGGTGACCAAAGTGGCGGTCGAGCTTACACTTGACCCGGACCTGCCGGGTGTTCGGATCCAGGCCACCGTCAAGACCTCGGGCCAGACCGGGGTCGAGATGGAAGCGCTGACCGCCGTATCGACAGCCGCGTTGACGGTATACGACATGACCAAGGCCGTAGATAAGGCGATGGAGATAGGCGGCATTCGCGTTCTGCTTAAAGATGGCGGCAAATCAGGGCGTTACGAGGCGAAATGATTACTGTCGAAGAGGCGCGCGCCCTGTTGTTCGATCTTTTGGGGCCATTGCCGGCGGAAGAGGTTCCACTGGCCCAGTCTGCGGGGCGTGTTCTGTCGCGGGACGTCACGGCCACGCGGGATCAACCGCCTTTTGCCGCCTCTTCCATGGATGGCTATGCGGTCAAATCTGACGAGGTCGAACTGCACGCCATGTTCAAAATCGTGGGCGAGTCAGCGGCCGGGCGTCGTTTTGAGGGCGCTGTAGGCCCCGGGCAGGCCGTTCGCATCTATACCGGCGCCCCTGTACCCGAGGGTGCGGATTTCGTTGTGATTCAAGAAGATACGGACCGCCGCGGCGATCTTCTGACAATCACGGACACACCCGGCGCCAAAACCAACATTCGGCCCGCTGGCGTGGATTTCAAGGCTGGCACGTCCATATCGGCCCCGCGTTTGATCCGCGCGGAAGATGTGGCCTTGATGGCCGCTATGAACATCCCCCGCGTCCCGGTTTCGCGCAAACCCGTGATCGCCCTCATCTCGACAGGAGACGAGTTGGTCATGCCCGGGGAAGAACCCGGCCCGGATCAGATCATTGCCTCGAACACGTTTGGCCTGAAGGCAATGCTCGAAGGATTGGGGGCTGTGGTGCGCGTGCTTCCGATCGCGCGGGACACTGTTTCGTCGCTCGAAACGGCCTTTGGCCTTGCGCAGGGGGCGGATCTGGTTGTGACGATCGGCGGGGCGTCGGTTGGCGATTATGACCTCGTGTCGGACGTCTCGCAGGGGTTGGGAATGAAGCAATCCTTCTACAAGATCCGAATGCGCCCCGGAAAACCCCTGATGGCCGGTCGTATCGGCAACGCGGCGATGGTCGGGTTACCGGGCAATCCGGTCAGCGCCATGGTCTGCGGCTATCTGTTTCTGGCTCCGATGGTGCGCCGGATGCTGGGGCTTGAACAGGTGCTGCCCCCCTTCCGCACGGCCCGGCTGAGTGGTCCTTTGCCCGAGAATGGCCCGCGTGAGCATTATATGCGCGCCGTGGTGACGGATGCCGGTATCGAGGCTTGCGCAGATCAGGACAGTTCGCTTCTCAGTGTACTGGCCCAGTCCAACGCGCTGTTGGTCCGCGCCCCACACGATCCGGCGCGCGACATCGGGGAAATGGTCGAATACCTGCCGATCTGACCTGCCCTCAAATTCGTTGACACAAAACGTGAACATGCGTAGAACAAAAGAAAACGCATGAGCGACGAGGTGTGAGCGATGCTGACCAAGAAGCAATTGGATTTGCTGGAATTCATCCACAAACGCGTGCAGGCGGACGGTGTTCCGCCCAGTTTTGATGAAATGAAGGCTGCTCTCGACCTGCGGTCGAAATCCGGCATTCACAGGTTGATCACCGCATTGGAGGAACGCGGGTTTATCCGCCGCCTTGCCCATCGCGCTCGGGCCATTGAGATTGTGAAACTGCCCGAAAGCCTTGGCGGCGAGCCAACGGCCGGCTTTACACCCCGCGTTATCGAAGGTGACAGGCCCAAGGGTCCCCGCCCTGCGAACGTGGAGCCTGTATCGGTGGACGCGCTGGAGCTGCCAGTCATGGGCCGGATCGCAGCCGGTGTTCCCATCGAAGCAATCAGCCATGTTTCGCATCACGTGGCCGTCCCCGGCCCCATGGTTTCGGGACAGGGTCAGCATTATGCATTGGAAGTTCGCGGTGACTCGATGATCGATGCCGGCATCAATGACGGTGATGTGGTCGTCATCCGGGAAACCTCGACCGCGGATAACGGCGACATCGTGGTTGCTCTGGTCGAAGATCAGGAAGCGACCCTCAAGCGGTACTTCCGCCGCGGCAATGCAATCGCGCTGGAGGCTGCAAACCCGGCCTATGAAACGCGCGTCCTGCCCGAAGAGAAGGTCAAGGTTCAGGGCCGGTTGGTCGGACTGATCCGCACCTATTGAGCCTGCTTGGAATGACGGTCCCCGGCAGGTTTCGGGGACCAAAGCCGATGGCCGGTCATGTCTGCGCTTGAGGTCAGCTTTCCGTTCGAAACCGACAGGCTGCCGGTTTCGTACAACCGTTCCGGATCGAACACCCCGCACGGACCTTGCAGGGCAAGCGCAACAGCCGAGATGATGATCTGGTTGTCCCGACATTCGTCAAACGCGCGCGCCGCCCTTTTTCCGGTGATATGGATGATCTCATAGTCCTTCAGCGGGTAACGTTGAACGATGCTGCCGTCCGGCCATCTGAGCGCCGCCTCGATCTGATCAACGCCGTCTCCGTCATTTTCAAGCCAGACACCGGCGACAAACCCACTGCCTTTGCTTTTGCTGAGAGCCCTGCCCTTGTCGGTCATCACGCCGACCAACCCGCCGTTTTCAGCGATCAGAACATCCGGTCTGTGACCCGAGTTCCAAAGCATAAATGCCAGGGCAACAGGTACTGCTCCGGCCCATCGTGCTTGTCCCTGCCACAAGGCCATCCACAAGGCGCCGAATGCGACCAGTGGCAGGATGTACCATGGCGGGCTGACCACAAAACCCTGCGCCCCCTCAAGGTGCGACACCCAGTCGGAAACCGTAAGGATCCAATGCAATGCCCACCCCATGACGGTCAGGGCAAGTGCCTCCAGTCCAAACGGGGCCAGAAATGCAGCGACGACGGCAGAGGGTACGACGAGAAGCCCCATGACGGGAACGGAAAGCAGGTTTGCCAGCAGACCGTAATGGGACATCGTATTGAAATGCGCCGCACCAATGGGGGCTGTCGCAAGACCTGCAATTGCGGATGACATCACCACGCCAACGACCGGTTTCAACCAGTTTGGGCCGGGTAACGGGCCTACCTCTCGCAACGCTCCGAAGACGGCGACCAAGGCTGTGGTTGCGGCGAACGACATTTGAAATCCGGGGCTCAGCAGCGACTCGGGTCGAAGAACCAGAACGATCACGGCGGCAACAGCAACCGCACGCAGCGAAATCGCGCGTCGGTCGATCAACACGGCCCCCAGCATGACGCTGACCATGACAAAGGCCCGTTCGGTTGCAACGTTCCCCCCGGACAACAACAGATAAAGGGTTGCGGCACAAAGCGCGAGCACAGCGGCCACTTTCCGAACCGGAAGTCGCAACGCCACAGGAGGGCACAGCGACAGACCCAATCGGCAAGCCACGAACACGAAACCGGTCAGAAGCCCCATGTGAAGCCCGGAAATGGCCAACAGATGCGCAAGGTTGGACGCCCGCAAGGATGAAAGCGTCTCCTGCCCCATCCCGCTGCGATCTCCGGTGGTGACGGCCGCGGCAAATCCACCGATTTCTCCGGGCAGGATCTGCCTGACCCGCTGCGAAATGGCCATGCGGATCGCAGTGACCCGAATGCCGGCGATCCCCTCTGTCGCGGGTGCGATGGTCATGACCGGGACGCGGGTATAGCCGACCGCGCCCAATCGTTGAAACCAGGCATGGCGGCGAAAGTCGAACCCTCCGGGCTCGACCGGGCCTTGCGGCGGCGAAAGATGACCGGTGGTCATAATGCGCTGCCCCGGTGCGATAGTGCCCGCCGGACCATGAACGGAAAGACGGATGCGCTGCGGCCTGCGCTCCTGAGGCACATCCCCTATGCGTACCTGATCAAGCGTCAACCGCAACGCATCCGAGGCAGACCGATCCATGGCGACGACCCTCCCCTCGACAGGGCCATAATATCGCCACGACAGAACCGGTTCCGCCACCATATGGGCGCGAACGCCTGCCAGAATGAAACCGGCAGCGATCAGCGCCCCCCCGATTGCCAACGTTCCCACCCCCGGTGGCAGCCGGCGGCGCAAGGCGACTAGAGCAATTCCAAGACAGACAAGACCGGCATAAACTGACCGATCCGGCTCGACGCGGACGCCGAAATAAAGACCAATCCCCGTCGCCAGCAAAACCGGCGTCCAGGGGAAAAGGTAGCCTGTCTGGTGCAGCAGCGCGGCCTCGACCCGTGCAAGAACACGCATGGTTGCCCCCGTCCTTCGGGCTCGTTAGACAGGCGTCAAACTATGCCAGATACGGTTACCAAAAGGTTAATCCTCACCATGACTGAACAGGTCGTCACTCGTTTTGCCCCCTCGCCCACCGGTTTCCTGCATATCGGCGGCGCGCGCACTGCATTGTTCAATTGGCTGTATGCGCGTGGTCGGGGTGGCAAATTCCTGCTGCGGATCGAAGACACCGATCGCGAACGTTCGACACCCGAGGCGACCGCCGCGATCCTTCAGGGCATGGCCTGGCTTGGCCTTGATCACGACGGTGATGTGATCAGCCAGTTCGAAGGGGCCGCCCGTCACGCCGAAGTCGCGCATCAGTTGCTGGCCGAGGGCAAAGCATACAAATGTTTCTCGTCTCAGGAAGAAATCGCGGCTTTCCGGGACCAAGCGCGCAGCGAAGGGAAATCAACCCTGTTCCGCAGCCCATGGCGGGACGCCGATCCCTCGACACATCCGGACACACCTTTTGCCATACGCATCAAGGCACCTCAGGACGGGGTGACCGTGATCCACGATCAGGTTCAGGGCGATGTGAGCATCCGCAACGACCAGTTGGACGACATGATTCTTCTGCGCTCGGACGGAACACCCGTCTACATGCTGGCAGTCGTCGTCGACGATCACGACATGGGCGTCACCCATGTCATCCGCGGCGACGATCACCTCAACAATGCCGCGCGGCAAATGATGATCTACGAAGCCATGGGGTGGGACGTTCCGGTCTGGGCGCATATCCCGCTGATTCACGGGCCTGATGGCAAGAAGCTGTCCAAACGCCATGGTGCGCTTGGAGCGCAGGAGTATCAGGCCATGGGCTATCCCGCAGCCGGGATGCGCAATTACCTGGCCCGGCTGGGCTGGAGCCATGGCGACGATGAGTTTTTCACGGACGCGCAGGCAAAGGACTGGTTCGATCTGGATGGGATCGGCAAAAGCCCTGCACGGTTCGATCTGAAAAAGCTTGAAAACCTGTGTGGACAACATATCGCAATCTCGGACGATGCTGCATTGCGGCAAGAGATCGAAGCATATCTGGCCGCAGCAGACCTTCTGCCCCTTACTGAGACACAATCCAGTGATCTGGAACGTGCGATGTATTGCCTCAAGGACCGGGCGCGCACCTTCCCTGAACTGCTTGAAAAGGCTCATTTTGCACTGACAAGCCGCCCGATCGCTCCGGATGAAAAAGCCGCAAAGGCGCTGGCAACTGTATCCGATGGTATACTGACGGAATTGACGCCGCATCTGCAAAATGTTAGCTGGTCGCGGAACGAACTGGAGGAGGCACTGAATTCCTTTGCCGAGTCAAAGGAGCTCAAGTTCGGCAAGCTGGCCGGTCCGCTGAGGGCCGCTCTGGCGGGTCGTGCCGTTACGCCTTCGGTTTTTGACATGATGCTTGTGCTGGGACGGGAAGAAACCCTGGCGCGGCTTTCTGAAGCAGCGAAATAACCCAAGCTTCATAAACGGGTAACGCTGCTCCGCTAACACCCGGACTGCGCGTTCACGCGCAGTCATTGCCCGTATCACCGGAGGTATCTCTGGCGTGCGCATGAATGAAGAAGGGACAACCATGACTGAAAGCAACAAAACTGCCACTCTGACCGTTCACGGCAAAGAGTACGAGTTGCCTGTTCATTCTCCGACCGCTGGTCCGGATGTCATTGATATCCGCAAGCTTTATGGTCAGGCCGGCGTCTTCACCTACGATCCCGGATTCACTTCGACCGCAAGCTGCGACAGCACCATCACCTATATCGACGGCGAAAAAGGCGAGCTGCTGCACCGGGGCTATCCGATCGACCAACTGGCCGAGAAATCGCATTTCCTCGAGGTTTGCTATCTTCTGCTGTACGGAGAACTGCCGGCGGCAAAGGATCTTGAGAAGTTCGAGACCACGATCACACGCCACACCATGCTGCACGAGCAGATGCAGTATTTCTATCGCGGTTTCCGCCGTGACGCGCACCCGATGGCCATCATGGTCGGCGTTGTCGGCGCGATGTCGGCCTTCTATCACGATTCAACGGATATCTCGGACCCGCAGCAGCGTGAAATCGCATCGCATCGCCTGATCGCCAAGATGCCGACAATTGCTGCATGGGCCTACAAGTACCACACCGGTCAGCCTTTCGTGTATCCGCGCAACGATCTGGACTATGCGTCGAACTTCCTGCGCATGTGTTTCAGCGTCCCTGCCGAGGAATATGAGGTCAACCCGATCCTCAGCCGCGCCATGGACCGTATCTTTACGCTGCATGCGGATCACGAACAGAATGCCTCGACATCGACCGTGCGTCTGGCGTCGTCCTCGGGGGCAAACCCGTTTGCCTGTATCGCCGCCGGCATCGCCTGCCTTTGGGGTCCGGCTCATGGCGGCGCAAATCAGGCCTGCCTGGAAATGCTGGAAGAAATCGGCACCGTTGATCGCATTCCCGAGTTCATTGCCCGCGCCAAAGACAAGAACGATCCGTTCCGCCTGATGGGCTTTGGTCACCGCGTTTACAAGAATTTCGACCCGCGCGCCAAAGTGATGAAGCAATCGGCAGACGAGGTTCTTGATCTGCTGGGCGTTGAAGACAACCCGAAATTGCAGGTTGCCAAGGAACTGGAACGCGAAGCGCTGGAAGACCCGTACTTCGCCGATAAAAAGCTGTTCCCGAATGTCGACTTCTACTCGGGCATCATCCTCGAAGCGATGGGTTTCCCGACCTCGATGTTCACGCCGATCTTCGCCCTGTCACGCACTGTTGGCTGGGTCAGCCAGTGGAAAGAGATGATCGCCGATCCGCAAAACAAAATCGGCCGCCCGCGTCAGCTGTACCTGGGCGAAACGCTGCGCGATTACGTGGACATCGAAAATCGCTGATACGCGCCTCACGAAGATCTGTTCCGAAGGCCCCGGTACTGCCGGGGTCTTTTTGTTTTGGGTTGAAGCAATGAGAGCGCGAAGACCCGGTATTTTCCCGCGCAAGACAGCAGCGGACATGCCGGGGCGCATGACCTCAGAACAGGCTCAGTTGGTCTCCGGGCTGCGGCGGCACCGCAAACAAGTCGCAACGCAACGGGGCCGATCTTACGGACAGCCCCAGACGTTTGCAGGACTTCAAAAACCTTTGAGCGATGATCCCGGCATACTCACCCTCGCCCCGCATTCTGTGCCCCCAACGCGGATCGTAATCCCGCCCCCCATGCATTTCCCGCAGTTTGGACATGACCTTTTCCGCCCGCGAAGGCTCATGATCGGCAAGCCAGCCCTGCCAAAGCTGCGAAACCTCGCGCGGCAGGCGCAACATGATCCAGCTAGCGGCATCCGCGCCAGCCTCTTTCCCGGCTTCCAGCAGGCTTTCAAGTTCATGATCCGTCAGCCCCGGCACGATGGGTGACGTCATAACGCGCACCGGAATGCCCGCTTCCGTCAACGCTCGGATCACGCGCAGCCGCCGAAGTGGCGACGGTGCCCTTGGTTCCATCCGGCGGGACAAATCCGCATCCAGCGTGGTCAGCGAAATGCCAACACGTACCAGCCCCCGGCCTGCCATGTCTGCAAGCAACTCCAGATCCCGCTCTATCAGAGTACCCTTGGTGACGATTGCGACCGGGTGATTGAACGCACTCAAAACCTCAAGGCATGACTTTGTAATCATGTGCTTTTTCTCAATCGGCTGATACGGGTCCGTATTCGTACCCATTGCAATCGGCGCGACTTTGTAGGATCTGGCGGACAATTCCTTGCGCAGAACATGTCCCATGTTGGGTCGTGCGATCAGGCGGGTTTCGAAATCCAACCCTGCCGATAACCCAAGATACGCGTGGCTGGGCCGCGCAAAACAGTAAACGCAGCCATGTTCACATCCCCGGTACGGGTTGATCGACCGATCGAAGGGCAAGTCAGGGGATCGGTTGTAAGCAATAGCGCTGCGCGCAACCTCTTCACGTGTCTCGGTACGCAGCGGCGGCAATTCTTCTTCAATGTCCCACCCGTCTTCGGTTGCCGTGGTGACAAAACGTTCAAACCGACCAGCTTCGTTCGTCGTTGTTCCTCTTGCCTTGATCGTCCGCGCGATGTTCATGTCAGCTTGTTCTTCTTTTGTTCCTCCCCGAACATAGAGGGGGCGCCAATTTGGCGCAAGCCCCGCCAAATCACCAACGGATTGAACCGAGTTGAAAACTCCGCAGGATGATCTTGCAGACTTTTCTATCGAGCCCCCGCTTTTTTTGTCTTATAGGTCGGTCCCGAAACGACCGACGTCGCAATCGTCACAGTCAGGATGCGACGTTTTGGCCAAAACGGAAAAAATGCCACCACGGGCCGATTGCCCGCCCAGCACAGGGAACACCCCATGTCCGACGAAGAAGACATCGTCCTGTCCGAACTGAATGATGACGAACTGGTCGAGCAGATGTTCGACGATCTCTACGATGGCCTGAAGGAAGAGATCGAAGAAGGCACCAACATCCTGCTGGAACGCGGATGGACACCTTATGACATCCTGACCAAGGCTCTGGTTGGCGGTATGACCATCGTGGGCCATGACTTCCGCGACGGCATCCTGTTCGTCCCCGAAGTTCTGCTGGCCGCAAACGCGATGAAGGGCGGCATGTCCATTCTCAAGCCGCTGCTGGCCGAAACCGGTGCACCGCGCGTCGGCAAGATGGTCATCGGCACCGTGAAGGGCGACATCCACGACATCGGCAAGAACCTTGTTTCTATGATGATGGAAGGCGCTGGCTTCGAAGTTGTCGATCTGGGCATCAACAACCCGGTCGAAAACTACCTGGAAGCGCTGGAAAACGAACAACCCGACATTCTGGGCATGTCGGCCCTGCTGACCACTACGATGCCTTACATGAAAGTGGTCATCGACACGATGGTCGAACAGGGCGTCCGCGACGATTACATCGTTCTGGTCGGCGGCGCGCCCCTGAATGAAGAGTTCGGCAAGGCCATCGGCGCGGATGCTTATTGCCGCGACGCAGCTGTTGCAGTGGAAACCGCCAAGGAATTCGTGGGCCGCAAGCACAATCAACTGGCTGGCTAAGACCCGGAAAATACTGATAGAAAGGCCGTCCAATCCGGGCGGCCTTTTCGATTCTGAAGCGCTTTGTCACCGGAAGATCCGGATTATCCAATTGTAAACCAAAGCAGGTCTAAAAGAACGAGGCATCCACATCGCAAGGGGGTCTCGTGCCGACTACGTTCACAGCCATCTCGCTCGGCAAGCTTGCCGATATCGACAGTTTCGAAGGCAACAACACAGCTGAAAACGCTTCGGCGCTTGTGGGGAAAACCTTTGGCGGGTCCGACGATCCGCTGGCTCACAACAGCGTCACCTGGAGCGCAGTCGGCAATCCGGGTTCGTACTACAACATGAACAACATGTCGGCCAATGATCGGTTTTCGATCGATGGCGGGCCGCCTCAGACATTCGATGGCACTTCGGTCTACAACGCCACGATCACCTATTTTGACGGATCAACTGCCAGGATTACCGCAGTTGTGGCGCAGGATGTGGATGGCAACACCTATCTGATGCCGGAATTCTCGGACAATTCGGACCAAGCCGCTTTGGAGGCTGGCCCTGTCCGCTCGATCACACTCAACAGCCTTGCCGGAAACCGGTATTCAGGCCTGACATCCCGCCGTGAGGATTGGGATCTGGTTCCCTGCTTTACCCCCGGAACGATAATCCGCACCGAGCAAGGCGCACGACCGATTGAAACCCTGTCCGTCGGCGACCGGATCGAAACCCATGATCATGGGCTGCAAACCCTGCGTTGGATGGGGCGGCGAACCGTCAAGGCAACGGGTCCGCATGCGCCTGTTCTTTTCAAAGCGGGCGCCATCGGAAACACGCGCGACCTTATGGTGTCACAACAGCACCGCATGCTGATTGGGGATTGGCGTCTCGAGCTGCACACCGGACATAGCGAAGCCCTGGCGCCTGCCAAACATCTCGTGAACGGGTCCGACATCATGCTGCGGCCCGGAGGGGTGGTGACCTACATCCACCTGCTGTTCGACCGCCACGAGCTGCTCTGGGCCGAAGATTGCCTGAGCGAGAGCTTTCATCCCGGCGCGCAAATCTGGGACAGTCTCGGTTCCGCCGCACGGCAGGAAATCCAGTCGCTGTTTCCGGAACTGACGTTGAATGGGCTTGCCGCGTACGGCCCGCTGGCCCGGCCCCTGTTGACCGTGTTCGAAGCGCATGCGTCGGCAGCCTGACATGAGATGTCGGATCGGGGCTTGCCCAATGGCCGCAATCATCCTCCTATGGGAACAGCCCCGTAGGATACCAAGTGATGTCAAACGAATCCCTGCCAGATGATGCAAGCCTGACCACGAAAGGTTATGACGATACAGGCAAGGGAAGCATCCTGTTGATTGCCTGCGGCGCTCTTGCGCGCGAAATACTGGATATCAAAACACGGAATGGCTGGGATCACATGGCTCTGACCTGCCTGCCGGCGATCCTGCACGTTCACCCGGAACGGATCACCCAGGCCGTGGAAGACGCAGTGGCCAGGCATCAGGGCAATTTTGACAAGATCTACATCGTTTACGCCGATTGCGGGACCGGGGGGCTGCTTCAGGCCGCCTGCGAAAAACTTGGGGTCGAAATGGTGAAGGGCCCCCATTGCTATTCCTTCTTCGAAGGAAACCAGGCCTTTGAGGACCGCAGAGAAGACGAAACAACCGCGTTCTATCTGACAGATTTCCTGGCCCGGCAATTCGACGCTTTTGTCTGGAAGCCTCTTGGCCTGGACCGCCACCCGGAACTGCGTGACATGTATTTCGGCAATTACACCAAACTTGTCTATCAGGCCCAGATCGACAGCCCAGAGCTGACGGAACGCGCGCGCGAGTGTGCAGACCGGATGGGGCTTGAATTCGAACGCCGGTTCACCGGTTACGGCGATCTGGAAAACACGCTGTCGGACTGGGCAAACCGCCCAAAATGAGGTCAGGCGTTTTCCTGTGCGACCTGTCGGATGCGTTCGATCATCGACCGCAGGCCGTTTGAGCGCTGAGCGGACAGGTGATCGTTCAGCCCAAGGCGTGCCAGTTCAGCCCCCGCATCGACTTTGGGAACTTCGGCCACGGGCAAACCGTTGTACAAGGACCGAAGAACAGCGATCAGGCCACGCACGATCAGTGCATCGCTGTCACCATCGAACTTGAAGACGCCGGAATCGATCATCGGATGCAGCCAGACCTGACTGGCGCATCCATGCACTTTTGTCGCCGGAACCTTGAATGCGTCGTCCAGCGGCTCCATCGCCTTGCCCTGCTCGATGACATGGCGATACCGATCTTCCCAATCCTCGAGAAACTCGAAATCCTCGACAATCTCTTCAAAGGCGGGCGTGGCCATGATGCGGTGATCCTTTGGTTGCATTCACAATTGTGACCTAAGCCGGTCGCTGGCCACTGTCCAGCCCCCGCGGTGGCTTTTCAACGCGAAGAAATTGCGCTAACCCATTGCCTGAACTCGTATGAAAGTCTGTGGGTCCATGCAAAAACCTCTGTCCGTTCTCATCATCGCCACGCTGACCCTGACTGCATGCAGCAGCTGGCGTGACTCTCGGGTGAACCCGTCAAACTGGTTCGGATCCAGCAGATCTGTCGAAGCCGAAACACCGCCCGACCCAAATGCCGCCGACGCGCTGGTTCCGAAGCAAAGCGAAGGTACCGGTCTGTTTTCACGCCCCGATGCCGAAGACACCAGCATTCCAATTGGTCAGATCGACGAATTGCGCATCGACCCGACCCCCTCCGGCGCGATCATCTATGCGTCCGGCACGGCTGTCCGACAGGGGGCGTACAATGCGCGTCTGGTTCCTGTTGAAAAGGAAGAAAACCAGAAGAACGGAACTTTGGAATTTGTGTTCCGCGTGAACTACCCCAGCTATGAGACACCGCAAGGGTCGGAACGTACTCGGATGGTATCGGACGCCATCAATATCTCGAATCAGGAACTGCAAGGTATTCGGCTGGTCCGCGTGGTCGGACAGCAGAACGCACTGGAATCACGGCGCCGGTAAGCGCCGTTACAGGGACACGACCTTGACCGACTGTCCTTTGGCCGCCAGGGCAATCTTGCCTTCGCACAGTTTGAGAGCATCCTCGCCAAAGACCTCGAACCGCCATCCCGACAAGGCTGGAACATCCCGCTCGCCGGCCGCAATCTGATCCAGGTCCGAACTTGTGGCGATCAATTTCGCCGCCACACCTGAACTTTCGGTCTTGGACTTCAGCAGAACCCTCAGCAGGTCAGCCAGCGCCGGATTGACCTTGAGCTTGTCACGCGAAGTGTCGACCTTGGGCAATTTGTCGGGCGGGCAATTCGCGCCACGCTGGACTGCGGCCAGAATACCTTCGGCGATCGCCCCTTTGCGGGCTTCGCGCAGCAACAGGCGGGATCCGCCCAAATCCGAATGTGTTTTGGGTTTGGTCGATGCCAGCTCGATCAGCGCGTCGTCTTTGAATACGCGGTTCCGGGGCACGTTGTTTTCCTGCGCATAGGCTTCGCGAAACTGCGCCAATTCCCGCACTACGGCCAGAAACTTGGCCGAGTTCGTACGCGTCTTTACCCGCTTCCATGCGTCCTCAGGGCGGATGTCATATGTGGCAGGCTGTGTCAGCGTCCGCAATTCTTCGGCAACCCAATGGCTGCGCTGCGTCTTTTCAAGTTCTGCGGCCAAGTATTCATAGATCCCGCGCAGATGCGTCACGTCTGCCAGAGCATAGTTTTTTTGAGCATCGGTGAGAGGACGACGGGACCAGTCGGTGAACCGAGAAGTCTTATCAACGCCTTGTTTGCAGATTTTCCGGACCAGAGTTTCATAGCCAACCTGTTCGCCGAACCCGCACACCATCGCTGCGACCTGTGTGTCAAACAGCGGCTTGGGAAAGACGCCGGCCTCGACCCAGAAAATCTCAAGGTCCTGGCGGGCGGCATGGAACACCTTGACCACGCTTTCGTTCCGGAAAAGATCGTAAAGCGGGTCAAGCGACAAGCCATCGGCAAGCGGATCAACCAGAACAGCGCTGTCTTCATCCTCGGACGGAACCGCCAGCTGCACCAGGCACAGCTTGGAGTAATACGTCCGCTCGCGCAGGAATTCGGTGTCGACCGTAATATAGGGATAGCCTTCGGCGGCCTTGCAGAAATCGGCCAGCTCTTGCGTCGTCGTCAGGGTTTTCATGCGCCGTACTAGTATCGCTCTTGTTTTTGTGCCTGCCCGTTTTTGTCCTCGTCCCGAGCGTTGTCGACGACCATAGGCCGATTATTGCACGGGTGTAAATCACCCACCGAGCGTTCACGGCAACAGGACGGGCGACCTGTTGCCTTCTGCAAAGCGCCGCAGCACCTCGGGGTAGAGTTTGTGTTCCCACACCAGCTCCCGCGCAGCCAGCGATTCCGGTGTATCATCGGCTTGGATCGGAACCCGTGCCTGGCCCAGAATCGGACCATCATCCAGTTCCGCCGTCACTTCGTGCACCGAGCAGCCGTGTTCGGAATCTCCGGCCTCAATCGCGCGCGCATGAGTGTGTAACCCTTTGTATTTTGGCAATAATGAAGGGTGGATATTCAGCATCCGCCCTTGAAACCGAGACACGAAATCCGCTGTCAGCACCCGCATGAAGCCAGCCAGGCAGACAATGTCGGGTTGCGCCTCTTGCAGGGGCTTCAAAAGCTCGACCTCAAAGGCGGCACGGTCCCCCTTGAAGGGGCGATGATCAACCACTGCGGTCGGAATGCCACGGTCCGCAGCTTTTTTCAGCCCGCCTGCCTGCGCATCATTGGACAGCACCAAACAGGGCCGCGCCGGATGATCTTTGGTCATGCTGTCAACCAGCGACACCATGTTCGATCCGCCCCCGGAGATCAGGATCGCGACGCGCTTGTGACTCACAGCAGTTTGCCCGAATAAGCAACGCCGGGCGTTTCCGTGACGGTACCGATCCGAGCGACGGTTTCACCGGCATCCGCCAGCAGGGCCGACAGGTCATCCGCCTTGTCTGCGGCGCACACGACGATAAGGCCGATTCCGCAATTGAAGGTCTTGAGCATTTCCGCCTCAACGATACTGCCGGTCTTCGCCATCCAGCCAAAGACAGGGGGCAGATTCCAGCTGTCCAGATCGATCCGGGCCCCCAGCCCTTGGGGCAGCACGCGCGGAAGATTTTCGGTCAACCCAC
The DNA here is from genome assembly GCF_059609845.1 of Ruegeria sp. YTSC002. NCBI lineage: Bacteria > Pseudomonadati > Pseudomonadota > Alphaproteobacteria > Rhodobacterales > Roseobacteraceae > Ruegeria > Ruegeria sp. YTSC002. The sequence goes on along the minus strand of NZ_JBXWML010000013.1, from coordinate 4,081 downwards.
CACCGGTGATATGCGCCAGCGCGTGCACACCACCCGCACGAACCGCTGCCAAAGCCGGTTTCACGTAGAGGCGTGTGGGCGTCAGCAACGCCTCACCCAGGTTGCCCTCACCAAAGGGTGATGGCGCGTCCCAGCCCAGACCGGACAGTTCGACCAGCTTGCGCACAAGCGAATAGCCGTTGGAATGCACCCCGTTCGAGGCCAGACCCAAAAGGACGTCGCCGGCTTGAACGCCCGCGGGCAGTTCTGCGCCGCGTTCCATCGCACCAACCGCAAAACCGGCCAGATCAAAATCGCCATCGGGATACATTCCCGGCATCTCGGCGGTTTCACCACCGATCAGGGCGCAGCCAGACTGCGCACAGCCTTCGGCAATCCCTTCGATGATCCGTGCCGCCGTATCGGTATCCAGCCTGCCGGTCGCGAAATAGTCGAGGAAGAACAGCGGCTCGGCCCCCTGGCAGATCAGGTCATTGACGCACATGGCCACCAGATCGACCCCGACCCCGTCCACGACACCGGTATCAATCGCGATCCGCAGCTTGGTGCCCACACCATCCGTCGCACCGACCAGGATCGGGTCCTGGTACCCGGCAGCCTTCAGATCGAACAGCGCGCCGAATCCACCCAGGCCACTCATCACACCGGGGCGGTTGGTCCGCTTGGCGGCGGGTTTGATCCGATCGACCAGGGCGTTGCCCGCGTCGATATCCACACCTGCATCGGCATAGGTGATTCCGTTTTTACCCGCTGTCATGTTCGGTCCCTCAAGAAAGCTTTGCGGGCGGGGTTAGTCGATTGTGGCGTTTGTTGCAACGGTCAGGCTTGACGCGGCTGTTCACCGTGATACCCAAGGCGCCGAGGCGGGCCTGTAGCTCAATTGGTTAGAGCAGAGCGCTCATAACGCTTTGGTTGGGGGTTCGAGTCCCTCCGGGCCTACCATTTCGCCGAAACATCCGGGAGGGTTGTTGCCGTCTGGACGTTGATGCGCTGGCTTATCCGTCCGAATCTTCCAACCCAAAATAGGCGTCGAGCTCCTCTTGGGTTACTTGCCATTCATAGGAATAGCCGTCGCGCCCACCAAAGCTGTAATCCTCGTAACTGCCGGACAGGCCCGGATCTTGATGCACCGCCTCCAAATACGTCTCGAATTCAGCAGGATCGACCCAGAACGAAGCATCCATGATCATCATGTAATAATCATAGGCGAGAGGCTCATCGAACTTGCCGAAATCATTCTGCAAATAGTCCAGCATTTCAGCGCAAAATATCGCCATATTGGCACGCACCTGAACCGGAAGAGGTGCCAGATCCTCGTCGCCATCCACCACGTCTTGCTGCGACGCATGCCACAACTCGGATGCCAACGACTCGATCAGGTCGGACCGCAACCATTTCAGACATGTATCGCCTGCCCCGATAAAACCGGTCAGACGCTCCACCCGTCTTTCATCGGTTTCGTCATACCACTGCCAAAGAGGCAGCAGGGCCGCAAGTGTCGCGCACCCGACAAACCCCCTTTCGGCCAATTTCACGAATCCTGCGATAACCATCCTATGCGCCCCCCAAAAAGCAAAAAACTATGGGGACAGGATGCCATGGCCAGACAAATTAACAAAATTGAACCCAATGCGAAGACATAACAGGGGGTCTATCGTCCGATAATAATGTCCGCGCAGAGCCCGCCGAGACGTTCGCTTTTGCCCAGACGCAAAGTACCGCCATGCGCGCGCGCGACATCCGCCACGATCGCAAGGCCCAAGCCCACGCCACTGCCCTTGTTCTGATTGCGTGCCGGGTCGAGTCGCGTGAAAGGCTTTACCGCCTCGGCGCGTTGGTCGGCAGGTATTCCGGGGCCGTCATCCTCAACGCGGATGCGCATCGATTTCGCGTTCAGAAACAGGCTCAGCTCGGCCCGGCTGCCATAGCGCATGGCATTACCAATCAGGTTTTCCACCGCCCGGCGTACAGCCATGGGGCGTATCATGACCGTCCCCTGCCCCTCGACCGCGATCAGCTCTGCCTGATGACCGGCCCGTTTTGCGTCATCCACGATCTGGCGGAGAAATTCATCCGGCTGGACCTCTTCCGCCGATCCTTCGGCAGCCCCACGCGAAAAATCCAGAAACGCATCCAGCAAGGACTGCATTTCCGTGACATCCTTTTGCAACGGTGCGGCCTCGTCTTCCGGCAACATCGACAGCCCAAGCTTCAGACGCGTCAGTGGGGTGCGCAGATCGTGGCTGACACCCGACAGCATCAACGTCCGCTGCTCGATCTGGCGTTCGATCCGGGACCGCATGTCCAGAAACGCATTTCCCGCCGCGCGCACCTCGATGGCTCCACCGGGTGAATACGGAACGATTCGTCCCCGCCCGAATGCCTGGGCCGCATCAGCAAGGCGCGTGATGGGGCGCAATTGATTCCGCATGTAAAGAAACGAGATCGTCGTCATGATGACCGCAAAGAACACCATGGTGACAATCAATTGATGCGGGGCCGCGGGCGACAACCTGCGCCGATCGAACGTCAATTGCAGCAGCCCCAGATGCGTCTTCAGATAGACCCGCGCCTCTTTGCTGCTGGGCAAAGCCACGGCGTCAAGATTGGGCAATCTGGCATACAGTTCGGATTCGACCTGCGGTGCGATGAAATCATACCATCGCCGCGCGCCGATCTCGGGCTGTTCGTTGACGCCCAGAAACCTGGCCTTTATTTCAAGGGCCTGCAAATCCGGGCGAATCGACGCCAGCGCCTGTTGTTGCGTTTCCGCGTCCTCGATCATTGTCGTGATCAGCATCACCTCGCGGGATGCCGCGCGCGTCATCTGGCCGGTGACATCCTCAAGATGCCTTTGAAGGAAAGCGTTTCCCACGACCAGCAACAGCACGATCACAGGTAAAACCAGGATCAGCGCTGCCCGGGCGTAGAGACTGCGAGGCATATAAGGTTTGAGCCAGTGCGAAGACATGCGCTAAACCTAACGGGCTGCCCGGACAAGAGAAAGAGCACAGAATGCAGGCATCAGATGATTTCGATCCGCCCGTCGGCAAACCAGAGGAACTGCATCCGGGTTTGCGGCGTATTCTGGCTCCGAATCCCTCTCCGATGACCTATCGTGGCACCAACACGTACCTGCTGGGTGATCGCGACCTTGCCGTCATCGATCCAGGCCCCGCAAGCGAGGCACATCTGAACGCAATTCTGGAGTCGTTGGCGCCAGATCAAAGGATCAGCCATATCATTGTCACGCATACGCATGTGGACCATTCACCTTTGGCCGCTCCGCTGGCGGCGCGCACAGGGGCGACGATTTATGCTTATGGTGGGCCTGAGGCGGGGCGCAGCGCCGTCATGACCGATCTTGCCGCGCAGGGGCTGACCGGCGGCGGCGAAGGCATCGACACCACGTTTCGCCCTGATGTCGAAGTGGCGGATGGTGAGTTTATCAATGGCGACGGGTGGCAGCTTGAGGTCATTCACACTCCGGGCCATCTGGGCAATCACATTGCTCTGGCCTGGCAGAACATCTGTTTCACTGCGGATCATGTCATGGGTTGGGCCAGCTCGTTGGTGTCTCCTCCGGATGGTGATCTGACCGACTTCATGGCTGCCTGCCATCGGCTGCGCGCGCGCGACTGGTCGGTTTTCCACGCCGGCCATGGCGCACCGATCACCAGCCCTGCAGAACGTTTGGACTGGCTGATTGCACATCGCCAGACCCGCGAGGCCCAGATCCTGAGCGCACTGGAAGATGCAGACGGCACGGCACGGCATCTGGCTGAGCGCATCTATACGGATACGCCATCGGCATTGCTGCCTGCGGCCGAGCGGAATGTTTTCGCTCATCTCGTTGATCTGACAGGAAAAAACAAAGTGGCGCCCATTGGCCCACTGTCAGTTTCATCTGTTTTTCGACGGGTTTGCTAAAACAGCAAAAAATTTTGATGGTTCTCGTACTTAACCACTGGACGTCCGGAATCGGGGTTGCTATATGCGCCTCAGTTCCGGCGTAGCTCAGCGGTAGAGCAGTTGACTGTTAATCAATTGGTCGTAGGTTCGATCCCTACCGCCGGAGCCA